>CACGKI010000045.1 GCA_902573565.1 uncultured Prochlorococcus sp. | reverse complement strand
ACGTACCAGTTTTACCAACTGCCATTCCAGAACCACAATATATCTCACATAGCAAGAAACTTTTTAAAGAACTAGGACTAAGCTCAGATCTTACTAAAGACAAGAATTTTTGTCGTTTTTTCTCAGGTGATATGTCTGTTGCCCATTATCCAATGAGTCCTGTTGGTTGGGCAACGGGTTATGCATTATCAATTTACGGGACTGAATATACCCAACAATGTCCCTTTGGTACTGGTAATGGATATGGCGATGGTAGAGCAATTTCTGTTTTTGAAGGTTTATTCAATAGGAAAAGAATGGAGATGCAACTAAAAGGTGGAGGTCCAACTCCATACTGTAGAGGTGCAGATGGTAGGGCTGTATTACGTTCTAGCGTTAGAGAATTTCTTGCACAGGAATTAATGGATGCCTTGGGAATCCCAACCTCAAGATCTTTAACACTTTATGTCTCACGGTCAGAAGTAGTTAGAAGGCCATGGTATTCCAAAGGGTCTAAGTATTTTGAACCTGACATCATGATTGATAATCAAGCGGCAATTACTACAAGGGTCGCGCCATCTTTTTTACGTGTTGGCCAGATTGAACTTTTTGCTAGAAGAGTTCGTAATAATGCTCATGATCAGGCCCTTAATGAACTAAAGATGATCGTACAACATCTCATTGACAGAAACTATAAAGATGAAATTGAATATGAGATTTCACTTGAAAGTAAGGTAATAAAACTGGCTTCTTTATATAGATCGAGACTCATATCACTTATAGCCAATTGGATGCGAGTTGGTTATTGCCAGGGCAACTTCAATAGTGATAATTGTGCTGCTGGGGGCTATACCTTAGATTACGGACCCTTTGGATTCTGTGAATTATTTGATCCAAGATTTCAACCATGGACAGGTGGCGGTGAACATTTCTCATTTTTCAACCAACCTTCTGCTGCGGCAATTAATTTTAAAACATTTTGTTCTTCTCTCAGTCCTTTACTTTCAGAAAGCGAACAAGATCAAGAAAAGTTAGACCAAATCGAAAAGGATTTTTCAGAATTGATGAACAAAGAGTTGAAGAAAATGTGGGCGAACAAACTTGGTTTAGAGCATTACAACGGACCTCTTATTAATGAATTGTTTAATCTTATGGTCATTTCAAAAGCAGACTATACAATTATGTTCCGTAAACTTTCTGACATACCTGATAACTTGGATTCTTTAAAAGACAGTTTTTATTTACCAATTAATGATGAGCTCAAGATTAAATGGGAAGTCTGGCTTAAAAACTGGCAATCAATCTTGAAGAATGAAGTAGATTTTAAAGCGAAATCAGCTTCAATGAAATCTCTTAACCCAGTTTATACTTGGCGAGAATGGATGATCGTTCCTGCATATGAAGAGGCCGAAAAAGGAAATTACACCAAAATAAAGGAGTTACAGGATGTTTTTAGAAATCCATATATAGAGCAATCCTCAGAAATAGATCAAAAATATAATCAACTAAGGCCAAGCCAATATTTTAACTATGGAGGAGTATCTCACTACAGCTGTTCATCATAAAAATTGAATCTTACAAATGCAGATTAAACACCTTATAGAAATCTTATTTATTTATTGCCGTAGGCATTCCAACTACTGATACAACTCCCACATGAAGTATAGCTGGCTTCTTCCCAACATTTTTTACATAGTGGGCACTTCCATTATTACTCTCTATAAAAGCATCACCTGCTTTAAAGAAATTAATTTCTTCACCTCTCACATGCTTCAATCTTCCTCTAGTGACATGGATCAACATTGGAGAAGGATGTGTATGAATTGGAGTTTCCAATCCAGCTGGAATTTTTACTTTTAAGAGTCTTAATTCAGGCTTACCATCAGGGTAATTAAATTTTTTTCCACTTAGTCCTTCTGAGCTTTGAATAAGAGGTACAACTTCAATCTTTTCTTCAGCAAAAGAAGGTTTTTGTAAAACTGCAGTCCCAATAAAAAGGAATATGCATGGAACAATATTTTTTAATTTCATTAGATATTAGTTTTCACTACATAGT
>CACGKI010000044.1 GCA_902573565.1 uncultured Prochlorococcus sp. | reverse complement strand
TTTCATTATTAACCTCCCCAGAAAGTAAGGTAGGCGTATGGGTTGATAGAGTTCAAATTAATGGATTACTTGTTGGTTTAGGGAATGATTATCCTACTTTAATACTTTATTCAAAAGATGCTGATATACAAGTTGGAGATTTTGTCTCATCTTCTCCTGCGAGTACTTTATTACCTCCAAATATCCCAATAGGAATTGTTCAGTCTGTGGATCAGCCATTTAAATCAAAAAAAACTGCAAAAATATCACTTTTGGCAAAACCTCACGTAATTGACTGGGTGCAAATTTTAAAATAAAAATTTAATGAACAAATTCTTTTCTAAAAAATTATCTATAGTTTTATTTATTTTTATTCCAATTATTTTTTTGTGGCACCCTAATTGGCTTAGTTTTTTGGGTGTTCAGCCATATTGGCCTTTGTTTTGGTTGTTGCCTTGGTCAATGATTAATGGATCAATGAAGGGACTAATATTTGGTTTGTTTTTAGGTTTAATTTTGGATTCTTTAACTCTAAATAGTAATTTCACACAAATACCAGGTTTAATTTTATGTGGGGTTTGGTTCGGGAGAATTAAAATTCATAGTAATTTTTTGGTGGGACATTTTAGGTATGGTCTAATTTGTTCTTTAGGAAGTTTTTTATGTGGAACTTTGTATTTTTTGCAAATTTTGTTTAAAAATTTTTCAGATAGTACTTTTCTACTTTTTATTCCCAGTATTCAAATTATCTTGGCTGAAGTTTTTCTTACAGGTTTCTTTGCTCCTTTAATTTGTTCACAACTTTTGAAAATCTTTCAATCTCAAAAGGAGAAAAGCACAATAATAAATTTTGTAAAATAATAAAATTTTTTGATAAATGCATATTCTTAAATTAATAAAAATTTTTTGAAAATCTATAATGTATCTCTTTGAGGGTTCTTAATGTTATATTTTTAATTGTTAGAATGAAAATTCAATGCAATAAATCTTTGCTTTGAAATATCTGGAAAACTATTTTAACTATGTCAAAAGCAAGAATTTTAGTTGTTGATGATGAACCAGCAGTTTTGAAGGTATTAGTTACAAGACTTCAACTAGCGGGATATCAAGTTTATTCAGCTACAAACGGTGAGGAAGCTCTAGAATCTTTTCACAGAGATTCTCCAGATTTGATAGTGCTTGATGTTATGCTCCCAAAAATGGACGGATTTGCAGTGTGCCGAAGAATAAGAGCTGAATCAGTTGTGCCAATAATATTTTTAACTGCTCTCGAAGCGATCTCAGAGAGAGTAGCAGGTTTGGATTTAGGAGCTGATGATTACTTATCAAAACCATTCAGCCCTAAAGAGTTAGAAGCCAGGATAGCAACTATTTTGAGAAGAATGGGACCTACAGTATCTGTTACCGAAACTAAAGAGGTTCCATCTGGTAAAGGGGTTATGAAATTTGGAAGTTTAGTAGTTGATACTAACCGCAGACAAGTTTCTAGAGCTGGAGAAAGAATTAGCCTCACTTATACTGAATTTAGTCTTCTAGAATTATTATTTGACGAGCCTGGTAAAGTTGTTCCTAGAGCTGAAATTTTAGAACAGTTATGGGGTTATCCTCCTCGTAGAGCAGCAGATTTAAGAGTTGTAGATGTTTATGTGGCAAGATTAAGAGGTAAATTAGAGCCAGATCCAAGAAAGCAAACTTTAACTTTTTTAAAAGTTATCATTTTTTTGATCAATGTACTTTTTCCCTAAAGCAGTCAGCAATCTTCCTCTAGGAGTTCTCTTTAGAAAACCAATTTGGATTAGATATGGCTCAACTACAGATTCTAACATTGAAGAATCATCACCCAATCCGGCTGCGATTGAATCTAGGCCAGTGGGCATATTATTATTTTGGTTTAGAAAAGATAAATATTGCCTATCTAAAGAATCCAACCCTTTTTCATCAATATGATATGAATTTAAAGCTTTTTTTATTAAATTCGCGGAGATTAGATTCGTTTTTTTTACGACTTGAGCATAATCCCTTACTCGTCTTAGTAACCTCAAAGCAATTCTTGGAGTCCCTCG
>CACGKI010000043.1 GCA_902573565.1 uncultured Prochlorococcus sp. | reverse complement strand
CATTATATTAAGGATATAAGAACTAATGGGGTGCCGGAAATGGTAATCGACTATCCACATTATTGGAATTTTATTTTGGCAATCAAAGAAAACTAATGACAAGAATTTCTGCTATTTTGAATCCTTCTAAAATTGAATCTTCGGAAATTCGAAAATCTATTTCTGATTACTTTGGCATAAAAGATTTTCAAAAAATCGATAAAGGTTTTATTGGGATTTCACTTGATGGCCCAGGCGGGATATATAGGCATGAAGCAGGCATTCTGCTAATAGATGGTTTGATTTATGATATCAAAGAACAAAAAAGTATCTTAAATCTGAAAGAAAAAAGTGATGGTATTATTATTGCCGAGAGAATTTCAAAATTTGGTATTAAAAAAGCATTAAGTGAAATAAATGGTGACTTCTCTATTATATGGATACCAAAAAATGAGAATCATTTTTATATAGCCAGAGATCCATTTGGACAGAGACCTTTATATTATTCAAAGTATGGAGAGGGATGGGTTGTTTCTTCTCAACCATCAGGCATTTTTTCTCTCACAAATTTCAAAAGAAAAATTAACAAAAACTATTTGCTTAGATATGGTTCTATGCATTACAGAATGATTGATAATAATCCTGATGAATCACCTTATGAAAATATTTTTCAATTAGAGGCAAATACTTTTATGAAATTTAATTATGAAAAAATTTTAGAAAAAGAAAAATACTGGGAATTTGATTTTAATTCAGAAACTAACCTTTCTGGCAATGAGCTAGCAGAGTACTATAGATATTTATTGATGGATGCAACAAGAATAAGATTAAATCGTTTTTCAGATGAAGAGATTGCATTTACTCTCTCTGGAGGCATGGATAGTAGTTCGGTACTTGCATGTGCAGTTAATATTAGAAATAAGCCACAAATTTGTTATAGCTCTTTGTATAGTGACCCAACTTATGATGAGAGGAATGATATTAAAACTATTCTTGATGGTTATGTTTCTGATTGGAGAAAAGTTGTTCTAAATGACTCAGTAGATTTAATTACAAAAATTCAACAAATTATAGAGTTACATAATGAACCTATAGCCACTGCTACTTGGCTGTCGCATTATGAATTACTTAAGGCTGTGAAAAAAGATAATATAAAGGTTCTTTTTGGAGGATTAGGTGGAGATGAATTAAATGCAGGAGAGTATGAGTATTTCCCATTTCATTTTGCTGATCTTAAATTTAATAATGATAAATCTTTAGATTTTGAGATTGCAAAATGGTCTCATTATCATGACCATCATGTATTTAGGAAAAATGCTCAAAAAGCAAATCATTTAATTAATCTTCTAACAGATTCTTCTATTAGTGGTAAATGTTTGCCTGATAATGAAAGATTAGAAAAATATAAATTTTTATTGAATTCTTTTTTCAATGATTTCAATTTTAAACCAAGAATGAATAATTCATTTAATTCATATTTAAAAAATAGAACTTGGCAGGATTTAACAACAGAGACACTTCCATGCTGTTTAAGGGCTCAAGATAGGAACGGTAGTTCTTTTGGAATAATTAATGTTCTCCCTTTTTTGGATAAAAGATTAGTAAAGTTTATGTTTTCTGTTGAAGGAAAATTTAAAATTAAGGATGGTATTACAAAGGTTCTTTTACGGGAATCTATGAGAGGAATTTTACCCGATGAGACTAGGTGTAGAATTAAAAAAACTGGTTGGAATGCACCTGCACATAAATGGATTAATTATGAAATTAAGGAATATGCATTGAGAATCTGTAGATCTATTGGTGAAGAAAATATTTATGACATTGATAAATTAAGTAACCTTTTCGATGAACATATTAATTTGTCTGAATCTGATGCATATTTGTCGCATATGATGATATTATGGCCAGTTGTAAATACTTTGATTTGGCAAGAAAGCCTTAAAAAATAATATATGAAAAATAAAAATGATCAGAAACAAAAAAATAATTTATGAAAAAAAAGAATATTCATAATGCAAAAAATACTTTAATTGCAACTGCAATCCTAACTCCACCAAATAATACTGGAACTGGTAAAAGATTAATAAATTATTTAGAATATTTCAGTTCTAATTTTGGTACTAAATGTATTATTGCAACAACAAGTAATTATTATTCAAAAAATATAACTACATATAAATATCTTATATGGCCAAAATATTTACTTATAAAAATACCTCTTTTATATAAGCTATTTTACTATCCTGTCTCATTAGTAGAGATTTTTTTATGGATGCCTTTATCAATAATAAATTCCATTATCCTTTTAACCAAATATCCTTCTGCG
>CACGKI010000042.1 GCA_902573565.1 uncultured Prochlorococcus sp. | reverse complement strand
TATTGGACAGCTAAAGTTCTTAAAGCTTTTCATGATTCAGTTGAATGTAATAACAAAAAAGAATATGTAATTAAATCTGCAAATAAGTTTTTAACTAAAAGATTTTTACCTAGTGGTTATTGTCCTCATACATGGAAAATTAAGGATATTGATTCGAATGGGAATTTAAGAATTGAAAATGAAACTCAATTAAAAATAATTAGAAGGTTTTGAAGTTAATTAACTTTTAATTCAACTATTCTTCCATCCTTAAATTTGGCTATTTTTTTTGCCCGATTTGCAACTTCATCTTCGTGCGTAACTAAAACTATCGTTATTCCAGACTTATGAAGTTTGTCAAAAAGATCTAAAACATCTTCAGTTGTTTTTGAATCTAATGCTCCAGTAGGTTCGTCTGCCAATAATATTGAAGGATTATTGATAATAGCCCTCGCAATAGCAACTCGTTGTTGCTGTCCTCCAGATAATTGGTTTGGGCGATTATTCATTCTTTCTGAGAGGCCAACTTTTTTTAAGGCATTCTTACCTCTTTCTAATCTTTGCTCAGGCTCAATACCAGCATAAATCATAGGCAAAATTACGTTTTCAAGTGCAGTTGCATCTGAAAGAAGATGAAATTGTTGAAAAACAAAACCTAATTTTTGATTACGTATTTCCGCTAGCTCATCATCACATAAATTCCCAACAGGGATACCATTTAGTTTATAAACACCTTCAGATGGTCTATCTAGACATCCAATAATATTCATTGCTGTACTTTTGCCTGAACCACTAGCTCCCATTACAGCCAAATAATCACCCTTATAAATTTCTAAGTTTATGCTATCTAAGGCGTTAACAGTTAGATCTTCTTTCCCATATGTTTTGGATATATTTTCTAAACTTGCGACTTTCTTAAGCATTTATTGAAAAATTCTTCTAGGAAATATTGTTTGCTGTAGCAATGATATCTTGTAAAAAAGGAGTTTCTGAAACTGCTGTATTGGCTAATTTAAAAAGAGGATTAGATAGAATTCCTCCAAGAGCAGTTACCGCCACGCAAGTATAAAGTGCAATTCTTAAGGGAGGTAATCCTACAATTCCCCAATTAATTTCAGGATATGATTTTACTATTTCAGAAGCTTCCTGTGGTTCTTTAACTACCATCATCTTAATTACTGAAATGTAGTAATAAATAGATATAACTGAAGTTACTAATCCAACAATTACTAATAGATATTGATGATTTGCCCAACCTGCAAAAAACAAATAGATCTTTCCAAAAAATCCTAACATTGGAGGTAAACCTCCAAGAGATAGAAGACAAAGACTTAATCCTAATGTAATGAGAGGATCCTTTTGGTAAAGTCCAGAGTAATCAAGAATTCTGTCAGAACCAGTTCTCAATGAGAAAAGTATTACACATGAAAATGCTCCCAAATTCATAAATAAATATGCAGCCAAATATAAAACAGCAGCTGATAAACCATCTTGTGTACCAGATACTATTCCAATCATTACAAATCCTGCTTGACCAATAGAACTGTAAGCTAGCATCCTTTTCATTGAGGTTTGAGCTAGAGCTACAACATTTCCAAGAGCCATGCTCAATATGGCCAAGATAGTGAATAAAAGTTTCCATTCATCATCGAATGAAGAAAAAGTAGTGCTTAATATTCTTATCGCAAATGCAAAACCTGCTGTCTTTGAACCAACAGATAAAAAAGCAACCACAGGTGTAGGTGATCCTTCATAAACATCAGGAGTCCATTGATGAAAGGGAACTGCAGCGATTTTAAAAGCAACAGTGGATAATACAAATACGAGAGCTAAAGAAGTGATGAAAGAGGGTTTGTTTATAATCTCTAAACCAATCGTTGCTAAGTTTGTTGAACCACTTAATCCATAAAGAAAAGAGGAGCCATACAAATAGACTGCAGCAGCAGCTGACCCAACAAGCAAGTATTTTAAAGCTGCTTCTGAACTTCTTGGATCTCTCTTGAGATAACCAGAGAGTAAATAGCTCGCTACAGATAAAGTCTCAAGAGATATAAATACACTAATAAGGTCAGTAGATCCACACAAAAGCATTGCTCCAAGAGTTGCCGATAGAACTATGGCTGCGAACTCCCCAATAGGGCTCCCACTTTGTTCTGTATAACGCCAGCTTATGAGTAAAGAAACTAAGGTTGATAAAGCTATTATTGCTCTAAAAGCGATTGCTAAATTATCCGAATTAAAAGAACCAAGAAAAGCACTATTTACTGGATTAGTCCATTGCAAGGCTAAACTAAATAGAGAGCTGCCAATTGATAAATAGCAAATTATTGGCGCCCACTTT
>CACGKI010000041.1 GCA_902573565.1 uncultured Prochlorococcus sp. | reverse complement strand
TTTTCTTGATATTGAAACCAATAAAAATAAATCTGCTAGGTTGGATTTAGATAAATTAGATTTCAAATCTTATAAAACGAACTTTTTAATTGACTTTTTAAAATTAGATAAGGAAGAATATCTTGAAAATTGTTTTCGACTTGAAAACTTTCTTAACTAAGATTTATATTCATTTTCAACCCAATTTAAATACTCTTGATTTACCGTCCCAGTAACGTAAGAACCAGTAAAGCAACTCATCTCTAAATCTTTTATGACGGAATCACTTATTATTGATTTGCGTAAATTTTCAACACTTTGATAAACAAGATTATCAATTTTAAGTTCATCAGCAATTTCACTTATTGTTCTATCGTGTGCTATTAATTCATCTCTATTAGGCATATTAATTCCATAAACATGAGGAAAACGAACTGGAGGTGCTGCTGATGTGAAAAAAACTTTATTTGCGCCGGCATCTTTAGCCATCTGCACAATTTCTTTTGAAGTAGTACCTCTAACTATGGAGTCATCGACAATTAATACATTTTTATTTTTAAACTCTGCACTCATAGCATTTAATTTTTGTCTTACAGATTTCTTACGTTTTTGCTGACCAGGCATTATGAATGTTCTACCAACATATCTATTTTTAAAAAAACCTTCTCTATATTCAATTCCTAGCTGTCTTGCAACTTGCATAGCAGCAGGACGAGAAGAATCAGGGATAGGCATTACAACATCAACATCACCTAAATTTATTGTTTGCTTTATAGTTTCCGCCAAATAATCTCCCATTTTTAGACGAGCTTTATAAACAGAAATTCCATTCATAATTGAATCCGGCCTAGCTAAATAAACATACTCAAAAGCACAGGGATATAACATTGGATTTTCAGAGCATTGCTTAGAAAAAAACTCGCCATTTAGATTAATAAAAATTGCTTCTCCAGGCTCTACATCTCTAACTACTTGATAATCATTATTCTCAAGCACAAGAGATTCGCTAGCAACCATCCACTCTTCTTTTTTTGTAATTAATGAAAGTCGTTTTCCTATCACTAAAGGTCTAATTCCAAAAGGATCTCTAAATGCTAATAATCCATGTCCTGAGATCAAAGCAATTGAAGCATATGAACCTTGAATTCTTTTATGTAAAGAGTTAACAGCATCAAAAATAATATCCGGTTCTAATTCTTGTTTATGAATCTGTTCTTGCAACTCTGTCGCAAATATATTTAACAGCATTTCAGTATCACTTGAAGAATTTGTATGTCGCTTATCAATATTAAATAATTGTTTTTCTAAATCTCTAGTATTCGTCAAATTTCCATTATGTATCAAAACAATTCCATAAGGAGCGTTAACGTAGAAAGGCTGTGCTTCCTCTACACTTTCTGCTGATCCCTTTGTTGCATACCTAACATGACCTAATCCGATTTTACCGACCAAATTCCTCATATCTCGAGTTCTATAGGCAGTATTGACTTGACCCTTAGCCTTATGTATATGAAAAATTGTATTTTCCATAGTAGCTATACCTGTTGAGTCTTGCCCTCTATGCTGTAAAAGCAAAAGACTATCGTAAATTTGTTGATTTACGTCATCTGAAGAAACAATTCCAACTATTCCACACATAACTTATTTTCTAAAAAGTTTTTTATAGTTGAAATTTTTTTCATTTTAAAAGTGATCTGAAATACTATTATTAAATTTTTCGGCTAATTCCTCAACCCATATATTGCAAATATTTTTATCTTCAACTTTTATTTTAAGAGTTTCACTAGAAACATATCCTATTTTTTTAACGTAAACACTAGATCTAGAATTTATTTCAAGTGTTTTTAAATAATTAAGCCACTCTTTTTCTTTAATTTTATCTATTGAAAAAATTATTCTAGAACCGCCTTCCGCAAACAACAAATTATCATCTCTATTAATATCTTTCTGTAATTCAATAGTTGCCCCTTTTGAAGACAAAATACAGCACTCTGCTAAAGCTATAGCTAATCCTCCATCGCTGATATCGTGAGAAGAAACTACAAAGCGTTTTAAAATAGCACTTCTTAAAAAACTCTGGCAATACTTTTCATCCTGCAGATCTATTTTTGGAGGACGACCAGAAATTTCTCCATGAAAATATTCTAAATAAGAACTGGCTGCAATTGTTGTTTCTGATTTATATGAGCCAATTAACCAGATTTGATCATCTAAATTTTTCCATTTACTACTTATTGCTTTTTCAGCATTATCTATCTTTCCAACCATTCCAATAACAGGAGTAGGATTAATAGGAGTTATTTCATTAAGTTCATTTTTTGATTCATTATATAGAGAAACATTTCCTCCTGTAACTGGAGTTTCTAAAGCTTTGCAGGCTTCAGAAATACCTTTACATGCAGATGAAAGTTGCCAATATCCTATTTCAGTATCTGGAGAAGAAAAATTCAAGTTATTTGTAATTGCAACTGGTTCAGCTCCAACACAGCTTACATTTCTTGCAGATTCTGCAACTGCAGCAATAGTTCCTCTAAAAGGATCAAGAGAAACCCACCTACTATTACAGTCAACTGAAGCAGCAACACCAGAAAATAGTTTATTTTTATTTTTTTCATTTTGTTCTCTTAA
>CACGKI010000040.1 GCA_902573565.1 uncultured Prochlorococcus sp. | reverse complement strand
AAATTTGAGAATGATCCCTCTACAAAAAACGTTTATATATTAAGATCAAAAGCTGACTGTTTAAGGGTATGTAAGAATGGCCCAATTCTTCTTATTTGGCCTGATGGTATTTGGTATGAGAAAGTTTCTCCAGAAAAAATTTCTGAAATTTTTACCTCACATATTATTAACGGTAAGCCAATAGAAAAATGGATTTTCAAAAAAACACCATTTTTTAATAGTCCTAGATACTCATAAACCAGTTCTTTACGACTTCGTCTGACCAGCAGCCATTAATCGAATGAAAACCATTATGACCTCCTTTTTCAGTTATAAAAATAGTGATTTTATCAATAGATTCTTTTCTTAAATTCAAAGTATCCTTATATGGAACCCAGGGATCATCCTTGGCATGAATAAAAAGCATTGGAGGTAATTTTTTTATTGAGTTTTGGATTCTAAATATTGGAGAAGCTTTAATATAATAATCCTCTAAAGAATTAAATCCCCAACAAGGAGCTGTAAATTTCTGATCAAATTCTCTTATACTTTTTAAATTTCTAATTTTTATTCTTAATTTCTCGTTATCAAGGAGTTTGCCTTCATCATTAAATCCCTCCCATAACTGATTCTTTAAGCGGTGAAGTAACCATTTTTGGTAGATAGAATTTCTAGGTTTTTCAATACAGAGACTGCATGAAGATAAATCTAATGGGGTACTCACGCAGGCAAGGCCATCTAAAAGTTTTTCTCCTTTGTTTTCATCGTAATCTAGGCAGGCATTTAAAAGAATAGTTCCGCCTAAAGATAATCCAACTCCGTAAATCGGAAGATTATTATTCCTTTTCATAAGATCTTTGAACTCTAAATTAATCAATTTTTTAAAATAATTAATTGCTGAAATAACATCACTGGAGCATCTAGCACAATAATTTCCTTTAGCTAAATATCTCGCTGATCCAGATCCTCTTAGATTTAATTTAAGAACTCCAAAACCATTATTTGCCAATTTCCTAGATATTCTTCTTAAACCAAACCGTTTAGTTGATCCCCCTAAACCATGTGTAACTATGACAAAAGCCCTAAGTGAGTTTAAGTTTTCAGGTAACTCTAAAAAACCTAAAAGATAATCACATTCAAATTTTTTAGAAAGAATTTTATTTATCGGAAAGAATATTTTTTTATTTTTTTTTGATTTACCAAAATCAATAACAAAAGTATCTCTCAAAGTTTGTAAGTCGCCACCTATCCAAGGTAAGACTTCTCGAAATGGCTTATTTTTTACGTAATCTGAAAAACTAAAAGATATACTATTATTTCTCCCCAACTCCAAGATCCTTTAATTCTCCAATCAAATCATTCAGTACCTTTTTTGCATCACCAAAGACCATTGAGGTATTTGGCAGATCAAATAAATCATTTTTTATTCCGGAGTAACCTGCATTCATACCACGTTTAATTACAAATACCGTTCTTGCTTCCTGCACATCAAGAACTGGCATGCCATATAAAGGAGAAGAGCTATCATTTTTAGCCTGAGGATTAACCACATCATTTGCTCCTAAAACTAAAACAACATCCGTTGCTGGAAAATCAGGATTTACAACATCCATCTCTTTAAGTTGTTCGTAAGGAACATCTGCTTCAGCTAAAAGTACATTCATATGTCCAGGCATCCTCCCTGCTACAGGATGAATTGCGTAAACAACTTCAATACCATTTTGCTCTAGTTTCTTTGTCACTTCCCTTAAAGTATGTTGAGCTTGAGCTACTGCCAGACCATAACCAGGAACAATGATTACCTTGTTGGCTGCCTCTAAAGTCAATGCGCATTCTTCAACACTGCAAGAAGTTATATTTGTATATTCTCCTGAACCAGAAGAGGCTGTACTTTGTGCCGATAAAGATCCTCCAAAAAGAACTGATACCAATGATCTATTCATACCCTTGCACATTACTTGAGTAAGTATTAGACCTGCCGCTCCAACCATTGCGCCTGCTACTATCAAAAGCTGACTATCTACAACGAAACCTGCTGCTGCTGCTGCAATCCCTGAATAGCTATTTAATAAAGATATAACGACTGGCATATCAGCTCCACCAAAGTAACTCCAATACCTAATAAAGAAGAAACTACAACTAAAAGCCAAATAGAACTTGTATTGCCGTTTATCAAATCAAAAAAGGCTATCAAGGAAGCAACTGCAAAAACAATATTTACAAAATGTCTAACTTTGCTCTGAGTCCATCCTGGAGTTGACAACCAACCCTGTAACTTTGCCATCGCCACAATTGAACCTGTGAAAGTTATGGCACCAACAAATATAGAAACAGATATTGAAACTTCGTTGATCAGTGACTTAAAAAAAATCAAGATTTTCTACACTATTAGAAATAGGGAAAATAGCTACTCCTAAGGCCACCAAAAGTGATGACATTCCTCCACAACCATTGAACAATGCCACTGTTTCAGGCATGGAGGTCATAGGTACTTTTTTTGCAAGAATTGCTCCGAATAAACTACCTATAATTGATCCAATTATTATCCAAATCCAGGACTGAATAGCAATTCCAGAAGTGCCTAAATAATAGGAAAGTAATCCTACTACTGATAGCGACATTGCAAATGCAGCTAATCTATTGGCGTCCCTTGCTGATTTTACTTTTGACAATCCTTTTATTCCCAAAGCCAGTAAAAGTACTGCTAGAAGGTCAATAACGAATTTAATGATTACAGGTAGATTCATTTTAAAAATTACTTCTTATTTGAAGGTTTACGACTAAACATCGCGAGCATTCGATCAGTTACAAAGAAACCGCCTACAACGTTGAAAAGAGCAAATCCAAGAGAAACTGAACCAATGATTAAAAGTGGTACGTTACCTTCTGCTTTTACAATTAAAGTCAAGGCTGCAAGCATTGTTATGCCCGAAATTGCATTTGCTCCACTCATTAGAGGTGTGTGTAGAGTAGGAGGAACTTTTCCAATTAACTCGAGGCCTAATAAACTACCAAGTAAAAGAACCCAAAGAAGACTTATAAAAGACATAATTTTAAAACCTCAATTTTCAAAAACTTTATTTT
>CACGKI010000039.1 GCA_902573565.1 uncultured Prochlorococcus sp. | reverse complement strand
TATTGTTAAATACTGGAGACGAAGTTATTATTCCTTCTCCATATTGGTTAAGTTATCCCCAGATGGTTAGATTGGCGGGTGGGAAGCCAATTTTTACAAATTCTTGTGCAGAAGATGGATTCAAAATAAATATAGAAGATTTGAAGTCTAAAATCTCTTCAAAAACTAAATTTATAATTATTAATTCTCCTAATAACCCTACTGGAAGAGTTATGTCAAAGGAAGAATTATTACAAATTGCCGATTTAGCTAGAGAAAATCCAAATATAAATATTCTATCTGATGAGATTTACGAACTAATCCTTAAAAAAGAATTTAAACACTACAGTTTATCTTCATTAGCAAATGACTTAAAAGATAGAATTTTTATAATAAATGGGTTTGCGAAAGGATGGGCTATGACTGGCTGGAGGATAGGTTATTTAGTAGGTCCCAAAGATGTAATCAAAGCATCCTCAGCATTACAAAGTCAAAGTACAAGTAATGTTTGCTCTTTTGTTCAAAAAGGTGCTTTAGAGGCTTTAAAAATTAATAATGAGTTTTTCTCAATGATAAATAGCCATTATGATCAAAGAAGAAGACTTCTCTATGAGGGCCTTAATAATATAAATGGGATTTATATTGAAGAACCTAACGGAGCATTTTACGCATTTCCAAAATTACCCAACTCCTCAATTACTTCTGTTGATTTCTGCAATAAAGCTCTTCAAGATTACGGATTAGTTGTTGTCCCTGGAAAAGCTTTTGGAGCTGATCAATGTATAAGAATATCTTGTGCAGCTTCAGAAATTAAAATAAAAGATGGACTAAAGAGGCTTGAAAAAGCAATCTCTGAAAAATATTAATTTAAATAAGTTATGATTAATTTAAAGAATTTCCTACTAAGCTCATATCTATTATTTTCTGTTTTTTCATCACCTGTATTTTCAAATCCCAAAGTTTTAAAAGTTGGAGCAATACCTGATCAAAACCAAGATGTTTTGGACAAAAGATTTAATTTATTTTCAAAAGAATTATCCAAAGAACTTGATGTAGAAGTTAAATACATTCCTGTTATTAATTATATTGCAGCAGTAACTGGTTTTAGAACTAAAGATTTAGATTTAGTTTGGTTTGGCGGTTTATCAGGAGTTCAAGCAAGATTACAAACACCTAATTCAATTGTCATAGCTCAAAGAGATATCGATAAGGAATTTAAAAGTGTTTTTATAGTAAACAAAAATTTAGAACTTAACTCAATTTCAAACATTAAAGGACTTAAAAAACTAAAGAATTTAAGATTTACTTTTGGCTCTGAAAACTCAACTTCTGGAAGATTAATGCCAGAATATTTTTTAAATCAAGCAGGGGTAGAAATTAAACATTTTAAAGGAAAAAAAGCAGGTTTTAGTGGGAGTCATGATGCCACTATAGCTTTAGTTAATAGTGGGGCATTTGATGCTGGAGCTTTAAATAAACAGGTTTGGGAAAACAATCTTAAAAATAATCCCAAAAGAACAAGTAATTTAGAATTATTCTGGATCACACCAGAATATGTAGACTATCATTGGCTAGCTCAAGGTGATCTTGAAAATAGATTCGGGGAAGGGTTTACAAAAGAACTTAAATCAGTAATTCTAAATCTAGATATAAAGCAAAAATCACATAAACAGATATTAGATATGTTCAATGCAAAAAGATTTATAAAGGCAGAATCAAAACAATATAAAAATATAGAGAAAATCGGGAGGAAATTAAATAAAATTAGATGAATAATACTGTCTTAGAATTAGAAAATATATCTTATAAATACAAAAATGATCTGATCCTAAATAAAATAAATTTAAAAATAAATTCTGGGGAAAAAATTGCACTTTTAGGTAAAAGTGGTTCAGGAAAAACTACACTTATATCAGTACTTAATGGCACTATAAAGCCAACTCAAGGTGAGGTTAAATTATTCAATGAAAGTATCGAGGAATTAGATAGAAAGCAGAAAAGTAAAATAACAACTATATGGCAAGATTTAAGATTAATAGAAGATCTCTCTGCAGAACAAAATGTTAATTGTGGACTACTAGCAGAAAACAATTTTTATTTCGCTTTTAAAAATTTACTAAATATAAGTTCTTTTAAGAAGGCGCATAAATATATGAAATTATGTAGACTTCATAACTCTATTTACGACAAAAAAATCAGAAAACTATCTGGGGGGCAGAAACAAAGGGTGGCTATAGCTAGATCATTAATTCAAGAATCAAATATATTACTTGCAGATGAGCCTTTTAATAATCTAGATCCCAAATTGATAACAACAATTAAAAACCTTCTGCTAGAAAATATAGACAAAAATAAAACAAAAAAATCCCCAAAGACGGCATTAGTTGCATTACATAGATTAGATTTGCTGAACGATTTCGATAAAGTTATTGGAATAAGAGATGGTAAAATTTTTTTCAATATCAAAAGAAATAACTTAAAGAAGATTCATTTAGAGAAAATATATTAATTAGTTGAACAAATTAAAATTAAACTATATATCATTATCTTTTCTTCCAATTTTGGTATGCATACCTCTAGGGTACCAATTAATAAACAATATTCATTTTGGAGGATTTAAATTATTCCAAGAATTCTTAATTTCTGCATTTAATCCCAAGATCGATAATGAAATTATTATTACCGTAATTAAGCGATTAAATGAAACTATTTTAATTGGTTTTTTTAGTTGGTTAGTAAGTATTATTTTTGGAGCAATTTTTGGAATAATTTCCTCAAATATTTTTTATAAAATCTTTAATATTCCAAATTTTTTTTTCCGCATAATAAGGTTATTTCTAACAATAATTAGATCTATACACGAAGTGGTTTGGGGAATAATATTAATGCAAATATATGGAATAAATTTTTCGATAGGAATAATAGCTATATGTATACCTTATATTGCTGTAAATTCAAAAGTTTTTGCTGAACAATTAGAAACTATTGACTACAAAAGTTTTGAATCTATAAATCAAATAAATGCACCTAAATTTTCTTCTTTACTAACTTTAATATGGAATCCAATAATAAATACATTTAAAAACTTTGGTTTATATCGATTAGAGTGTTCAATAAGAAGTACTGTGATTTTAGGACTTTTTGGGATTGGAGGAATAGGTACCAATATTTTTTTATCTTTCCAAACTTTGAATTTTAGAG
>CACGKI010000038.1 GCA_902573565.1 uncultured Prochlorococcus sp. | reverse complement strand
AGAAAAATAACATTGAGAGAGATGGTTTAAGCCTTTCTCATCCTTGTAAGTCACTTTTAATAGCAACTTATAATCCAGAAGAAGGTGCTTTAAGAGATCATGTTTTAGATCGTTTTGCGATTGTGCTTTCCGCAGATCAATCTATTGATAATGCTCAAAGAGTTGAGATTACAAAATCTGTTTTATCACACGCCGAAAATAATATTAAATTTTCAGAAAAGTGGTCTGAAGAATCTGATAATTTATCCACACAACTAATTTTGGCAAGGCAATGGTTAAAGGATGTAAAGATTACAAAAGAGCAAATAACCTATTTAGTGAATGAAGCTCTGAGAGGCGGTGTAGAGGGGCATAGATCAGAATTATTTGCAGTGAAAGTTGCTAAGGCAAATGCAGCTCTTAGAGGCGATGAAAATGTAAATTCTGAGGATCTAAAAGTGGCAGTAAGATTAGTTATTCTTCCACGAGCAATGCAAATTCCACCTGAAGATGATGATATTCAACCACCACCGCCGGAGGATCAGAGCCCCCCTCCACCACCTCAATCAAATAATGATGAATCTGATCCTGAGGCTAATGAAAATGAGGATAATCAAGAACAAGAAAAAGATAATTCTAATGGAGAAGAAGAATCTTCTCCAGAAATACCTGAAGAATTCATATTAGATCCAGAGGCATGCATGGTTGATCCTGATTTATTACTTTTTTCATCAGCTAAAGCAAAAGCTGGAAATAGTGGAAGTAGATCTGTGATATTTAGTGATAACAGAGGAAGATATGTAAAACCCATTATTCCAAGAGGTAAAGTAAAAAGAATTGCTGTAGATGCAACTCTTCGAGCTGCAGCTCCTTACCAAAAATCCAGAAGATTAAGGAACCCTAATAAATCAATAGTTATTGAAGAAAATGATTTTAGGGCCAAGCTTCTCCAAAAAAAGGCGGGTGCTTTAGTTATTTTTCTGGTTGATGCAAGTGGTTCTATGGCACTTAATAGAATGCAAAGTGCTAAGGGTGCAGTTATCAGACTTTTAACAGAGGCTTATGAGAATAGAGATGAAGTTGCACTCATTCCCTTTAGAGGTAATCAAGCAGAAGTCCTTTTGCCCCCAACAAGATCTATTACTGCAGCAAAAAGAAGGCTTGAAACAATGCCTTGCGGAGGCGGATCGCCTTTAGCTCATGGCCTAACACAATCAGCGAAAGTTGCAAAAAATGCCCTTTCTACTGGAGATATTGGTCAAGTTATTGTTGTGGGGATTACTGATGGGAGAGGAAATGTTCCATTAGGATTATCTCTAGGACAAAATGAGGCTGAAGAATCAGATAATGAAAATGTCAATTTAAAGCAAGAAGTTCTTGATATAGCGGCAAAATACCCCATGCTTGGGATAAAACTTTTAATAATTGATACAGAAAGAAAATTTATTGCAAGTGGCTTTGGTAAAGAATTAGCAGAGGCAGCTCAAGGTAAATATGTACAATTGCCTAAAGCTACAGATAAAGCAATTGCAGCTATGGCTTTAAATGCGATTAATGAATTCTAATATTAATTATGGGTAAATTTCATTAAGGAATTTTGAAAGCCCAATAGTTAAATCCCTTATAGCTTTTGTTAATTCTTTATCTTTAGTTAATTTTTCAAAACCACCACTCATATCACTAACTTTGCTTGAAATAGATCTAGCCGCACTAATTGTATATTTAATGTCATCAAGAGTTTCTTGATCATCTATGTTAGACAAAATGTTATTTAAATGATTAGCCGCAATTGTTATTTCTGTTATTAATGGTTCAATTCTTATTATTTCTTTCTTAGATAAAAAAATTAGTTCATCTAGGTTTTCTTGTGTTCTGTCAAATTGATCAATTGAGTTCAGTATGTTCTCAATTAGGTTTTCTTGAGATGACTCTTTTAAAATTTGACTTAATTTACTTGTTATATTTGAGAGGCTTGATAGCTGTTTACCGGTTATAGTATCGCCTTGGCAAATAATTAATTTGGAATCACATTTTTCAGATGTAGGCTTTTCGATATTTTTAGGAATTGTCTTTTCACTAGATTCTAGTGCTACTTGTACATCTCCTCCAAGGAAAGAATTTGTTACTACCCTCGCAAATGCTGGCTTAGGAAGAATAATTTCAGGGTTATCTAAAACTATTTTTGCTTTAATTGATTCATTAGTAAATGAAATATCCTCTATTGATCCTACTAAAATTCCTCTATAGGTCACTGGAGATTTTTTTGATAAGCCGCTTGCGTTATTGAATTGAGCAAAAAGGTGCCAATTTTTTGAGGATAATCTTACTCCTCTAAGCCAAAAAGAAAAAAACGTAAATATTAAAATTCCTCCAAATAAGGAAAATCCAACTATTGAATCTCGTAAACTTCTACGCATAATTTTTAAATTTCTTTAGGTTGCATTGGACCATCAAGTTTTCCATTCCTAAATTGGAATACATAGGGATTATTAGTCTCTTTAAATTCATCAGTAGAACCTGCCCATCTAAATTTGCCTCCGTAAAGCATTAAAACTTTATCAGAGGTCCTCTCTATAGTACTAAGAACATGGCTAACTACAATAGACGATCCGTTGGCTTTATCATTTGTCTTATTAATAAGATCTTCGATTCTTGTCGAGGCTATGGGATCAAGACCTGCAGTCGGTTCATCAAAAAGTAACAAAGGTCTAGTCTTTGCATTAATAGTTTGATCTGTAATTAATGCTCTAGCAAAACTAACTCTTTTTTGCATACCTCCGCTTAATTCATTCGGAAGTTTTTGCTCAACATTAAATAACCCTACCTCAGCTAAACATTCACATACGACCTCATGGATATACTTCTTTGATAATTTTTTGTTTTTTCTAAGAAGAAAACCTACATTTTCTTCTATAGTTAAAGATCCCAATAATGCTGGGTTTTGAAACACTAGTCTTACATCCGGTGGATTATTTTGATCTAATCTCAAATAGGTTTGTTTCTCACCAAATATTTTTAATTCTCCTTTATTAGGTAAAATGAGTCCTGCTAATATTTTTAAAATTGTCGATTTCCCTGAGCCTGAGGGGCCAACAATAGCTAATTTCTCTCCATCATTAAGTTCAAAATTTAGTTGATTGAGCACATTAACTTTTCCCCAGCTTATTGATAGGTTTTTTGTTTCAACTGCATACTTTGATTTTTTCAAGACCGTAATAAATAAAAATTTATCCTTTATTACATATTGCCTATT
>CACGKI010000037.1 GCA_902573565.1 uncultured Prochlorococcus sp. | reverse complement strand
CCTGAATGATTGAAATGGATAGCAAAAAGTGGAATGAAAAAATAAAAAATAATTTCAATGATGCTGCATATCGGTATTCAGAGCATTCAAATGTTCAGAAATTTTTTGCAAAAAAGATTGTTCAATTTATCAAAGAACTAAATCCCAAAAAAAAAGGTGAATGGATAGATCTAGGATCAGGACCAGGACTATTAGCAGATGAAATAGAAAAAAAATTTCCTTCCCAAAAAGTATCCAGAATTGATTTCAGCAAAAAAATGCTTCTTGAAAATAAATTATCTAGTAAAAAAATTTTATGGGATTTAAATAATGATTTACCTCATGAAATCAATAATTGTTCTCTATTAACATCTAACTTTTGCATACATTGGTTAAAAAAACCAGACAAGGTAATAAGAAATTGGTTTAGCAAATTAATGCCTGGAGGTTTTTTAATAATTTCGTATCCAACAAATGATTGTTTTCCTGAATGGAAAGATACTTGTAGAAAAACTGATATTGAATATAGTGGTCTGAATTTCGTTTGCTCTAAAGAATTATTAAAAGATTTTAAATCAACTGAAATATATTATTCAGAAAAGTTTAATTATCTAGAAAACTTTGAAGATGTATATAAGCTTTTTAGAAGCATTAAAAATGTTGGAGCACAATCAACAAATTGTAAACGCAAAACAGTGAGAGAGTTAAAAGAAATTCAAAAGTTCTGGTCAAAGAATTACAATAATACAGTGAACCTTTCATGGCACATTGAGATTCAAATCATAAAGAAATTATGAGTAGTCAGGAGAGTATTTTCAAATTTATAATTTGTGGAACAGATACCGATATTGGGAAAACTTTAATAAGTTCTTTTTTCGTAAAAGGATTAAATTCCTTTTATTGGAAGCCTATTCAAAGTGGTATTGAATCGCAAACTGATAGTCAAACTGTTGAAAAACTTGCACAAGTAAGCAAAGAGAAAATCATTAAAGAAGCTTATGTGTTTACAAAACCTCTTTCTCCTCATTGGGCTGCTGAAATAGATCAAAAAATTATTAACTTTGACATGTTGAGATTGCCAAAAGTAAATGGCCCATTGATTGTAGAAACTGCAGGTGGATTAATGGTTCCAATAACACGCAATTTTTTGCAAATAGATCAAATAAAACAATGGGATCTTCCCGTAATACTTGTATGTAAGAGCTCACTTGGCACTCTTAACCATACCCTGCTTAGTATTGAGGCCTTAAAACGCAGAAATATTGAGATCTTAGGTTTAGTAGTCAATGGTGAAAAAAACCTAGATAATCCAAGAACTTTAGTTGATTTTAGTGGTATTCCGTTAATTGCTGAATTTCCTTACATCGAAAAAATGGACTCAAACAATTTAGATATACTATGGAAAGAACTAGAAATCAAGAATAAGTTGATCTCACTTTTAAACTCAAAAATAAGTTAAATGAAATCTTTGGATTCAAAAACTCCAATTCAAGATTGGCACCCAAATATTTGGCCACCTTTTACACAAATCAATAAAAGCAAACCGCAAATAGAAGTAACTCATGGTCAAGATGCACTCCTATTTACTAAAAATCCTAAAAAAGAGCTAATAGATGCAATCAGTAGTTGGTGGGTAACTCTTCATGGACATAGTAACCAATACATTGCAGATGCCATTTTCAATCAATCAAAAAAACTTGAGCAAGTTATATTTGCTGATTTTTTACATCCACAGGCAAAAAAATTGGCGGAAAGGCTTAGTGAATTAACAAAACTAGAACGATTATTCTTTTCTGATAACGGTTCTACTGCTGTGGAAGTCGCTTTAAAAATTGCATTCCAATCATGGCAAAATAGAGGAGAGACAAGAACTCAAATAGTAGCTTTTGATGGCGCCTATCATGGCGATACATTTGGAGCAATGGCTTTAGGTGAAAGAAATATTTTTAATGAGAATTTCGATAATCTTATGTTCCCAGTTAGGAGAGTCCCCTGGCCTTCAACTTGGATGAACGATGAAGAAGTTGAAAATAAAGAAAATGAGGCGATCCAAAAATTAGAAACTCTACTTAAAACTCCCACAGTTGCAGTAATCCTCGAGCCACTTGTTCAAGGAGCAGGAGGAATGAATATGGTTAGGCCTCAGTTTATAAAAAAAGTTTCAGAGATTATAAACAATAATAATTGTTTGCTAATTGCTGATGAAGTTTTGACTGGGTTTGGAAGATGTGGAAGTCTTTTTGCGTTTCAAAAGGCAAAAATCGTTCCCGATTTAATAAGTATTTCAAAAGGCTTAACTGGTGGATTTTTACCAATGGGAATAACTCTATGTAAAGAAAAAATTTTTCAATCCTTTATTGATGAATCCCCAAGAAAAACTTTTTGGCATGGACATAGTTTTACTGCTAATCCTTTAGGTTGTGCTGCGGCAAACGCTAGTCTTGATTTATTAGAAAAAGAACCACACAAATACCTTTCATTTGAAGAAAAACATTTATCTCACTTAAATAAATTTCAAAACTTACCCTATATAAAAAAAATAAGGGTATCCGGTACAATTGCTGCCTTCGATTTAGATATTGGGAACAAAAAAGGTTATTTCAATAATATTGGGAAAGAAATAAAGAGTCTTGCAATGGAGCAAGGTTTATTTATTAGACCCCTCGGGAATGTTATTTATCTCTTGCCACCTCTCTGTATAACCGATGATCAATTAGAAAAAAGTTACTGGATAATAAGGCAAATCTTAGAAAATCTTTAGATAGAAATTTAAGGTCCCTGCAGTATTGCATTCTCCACATCTTCTCTATTAATGCAATAGGAAAATAGTCTTTTAGTTTCTTGTCCTTCACTTTCCCAGATAACACTTAAATCTTCTTGTTCAAAAAAAATAGTTGCATTCCAATTTGAAAGTAACAGATACCATTTAGATGGATTATTAATATCCTTCACAGCACCTAAATCAGTTAGCCATAATTCTAATGATTGCAGTGAATTTTGATTGATAGGTTTTTTAGAGGGATTCACAGACTTTTTTAAAAAATTATTTAATTAGCCAAAGGGGAATTGTATCTAATTCTTTTCCAGCAAAAGAAGCAATAAAAATTGAACAAATTAAACTTATAGAAATTGTGATAATTAAAAGAAACAACGAAAACAATTCTCCATTCGAAAAAGGTCTTCTATTTCCTATTAAATTTTGATTATTAGAATCGATTACTAAATTATTTAAAACGTTAGTATTATTTTTACTTCTAGAGTTTTCTTTTAGTTTGTCATCATATATTTTCCTTAAATTACTATTATTTAAATGTTCATAAGCTTCAAGAACTTCTTGAAATTTACTTTTAGCAACGTCTATTTCTAATGAA
>CACGKI010000036.1 GCA_902573565.1 uncultured Prochlorococcus sp. | reverse complement strand
CTGATAATAGAGTGCAAGAACTTTCACGAATAACAAGAGGTCTTAAAAGCATGGCCAGAGAATTAAAAGTACCAGTAGTAGCTTTATCTCAACTTAGTAGAGGAGTAGAGTCTAGAACTAACAAAAGGCCAATGTTAAGCGATCTAAGAGAATCAGGATCTATTGAACAAGACGCAGATTTAGTATTAATGATTTATAGAGATGAATACTATAATCCAGAGACTGAAGATAGAGGAATTACAGAAATCATTGTCACTAAACATAGAAATGGACCCGTAGGAACTGTTAAATTATTATTTGAACCTCAATTTACGAGATTTAGGAATTTAGCTAATTAAATCGATCCTAAAATGCAAGATCATCACTCAACAAATGAATCTTTTGACATCATCGTTATTGGAGGAGGGCATGCAGGATGCGAAGCAGCTATAACAACAGCAAAATTAGGATTTTCTACAGCCTTATTTACAATCAATTTAGATAGGATTGCCTGGCAACCTTGCAACCCTGCAGTTGGCGGGCCAGCAAAAAGTCAGTTGGTACATGAAGTTGATGCATTAGGTGGAATTATTGGTAAATTAGCTGATGAGACAGCTATACAAAAAAGAATATTAAATGCAAGTAGAGGCCCAGCTGTATGGGCATTAAGAGCTCAAACAGATAAAAGAGAATACTCAAAAAAGATGATTGAAATACTACAAAATACAGATAATTTATCTTTAAAAGAAGCAATGATTACTGAACTGGATATTGCAGAAACTGAAGAAATTGGATTGAACTCAAAAAAAATCGTAAAAAAAAGAATAAAGGGTGTAAGGACTTACTTTGGTAGTTATTATTCAGCAAGATCAGTTATCATCACAGCTGGTACGTTCTTAGAAGGGAGAATATGGATAGGAAATAAATCAATGTCAGCTGGTAGATCAGGCGAACAAGCAGCAAAAGGTCTTACTCAAAATTTACATGAAATTGGTATCAAAACAGAACGTTTAAAAACTGGAACTCCAGCAAGAGTTGATAAAAGAAGTATCATTTTTGATGAATTAGATATTCAACCAAGTACAGCAGCAAATAAATATTTTTCGTTTGATCCAGATATCAAAAATAATATGCCCCAAGTTAGTTGTCATATCACAAGAACAACTACCAAAACACATCAACTAATTCGAAACAATTTACATTTAACTCCCATTTATGGCGGTTTTATTGATAGTAAGGGGCCAAGATATTGTCCATCAATTGAAGATAAAATCGTTAAATTTGCTGATAAAGAATCACATCAAATTTTCTTAGAACCAGAAGGAATTAATACCCCTGAAATATATGTTCAAGGATTCTCTACAGGTTTACCTGAAAATATTCAGTTAGAACTTCTAAGAACCTTACCTGGATTAAATGCATGTAAAATGTTGCGACCAGCTTATGCTGTTGAGTATGACTATATACCTGCAACACAACTCCAAACATCACTCGAAACGAAAGAAATTGAATATTTATTTAGCGCTGGACAAATTAATGGAACTACTGGTTATGAAGAAGCAGCAGCACAAGGATTAGTAGCCGGAGTGAATGCGACAAGAAAACTAAACAAAAAAGATCCAATAATCTTCACTAGAGAAAGCAGCTATATAGGAACAATGATCAATGATTTAATTACCAAAGATCTCAAAGAACCATATAGAGTTCTTACTAGTAGGAGTGAATACAGGTTGACCCTTAGAGGAGATAATGCAGATAGGCGATTAACCCCATTAGGTTATGAAATAGGGCTAATTGATGAGAAAAGATGGTCGGTCTATCAAGAAAAAATGAAACTCCTTGAAGAAGAGAAATTAAGATTAAAAAACACTCGTTTAAAAAACACGGACGAAATAGCAAAAAAACTAGAATTAGCCACGGGATCAAAAATCAAAGGCTCAACGACTTTGAAAGAACTCTTAAAAAGACCAAACTTTCATTATACAGATTTAATTAAATATAATTTGACTGAAAAAAATATAGCTTCTTCAATACAGGAAGGTGTTGAAATAGATATTAAATACGAGGGTTATCTTAAAAGACAAAAAAACAACATTGAACAAATAAATCGTCAAAGCTGTAAATCTCTGCCTCAAGAAATAAATTATGAAAAGATAGATACATTATCTTTAGAAGCTAGAGAAAATTTGAATAAGATAAAGCCAAAAAATTTTGGTGATGCTTCAAAAATTCCTGGGGTTAGCAAAGCTGATTTAACTGCTTTACTTGTTTGGTTAAAAATAAGAGAGATAAAAAAAGATAAGGCAAATATTTTTGCTGAAAAAAAGTTATCATCTTAAAAGCACTCCGTCAGAGCACTGAATAATAAACTTTTTAACTCACCAAAAATTTTATGGGAAGAAAAAGCCTCAAATTTTTTAGTGAAGAATTCACTACCAAAAATATCTGGTCCATGGAAATTAATGCTGCTTGGGGATGGAAGTCCAACTAGACATCTGCAACTTTTAACTAATAAAGAGACAAAAATTAAATTAATTTCAATGCAGTTAGATCCTCTATCCACTCAAGAGGGCCCTTCAGAATTGAATCAGTTAAATGGCCCTTTAATTAGAAGACAAGTATGGATCAAAAGCAATAATAAAAACCTAGCATGGGCAGAAAGTTGGTGGAATGCAGAACAAGTGAGTGAAAATTTAAAAGCCAAAGAAGAGCCAATTTGGAAGAATTTGACACAAGACAGATCAGAATTATTTAGAGAAGTTGATCGTATTTCACTTGTCAATGCAAAATGGTTAGAAGATCAATTTTGCTTTAAAGGTCCCTTCTGGTCAAGAAATTACAGATTTTTTCGAGACAAAAAACCCTTAACAATTATAAGAGAAGTTTTTAATCCACATTTAGAAACCTTACTAGGTTCTTCAGGAATTCAAGAATTTGCGAAACTATACTCTTCTTCTTCTTGATCTAGGCAAATTTCTTGATTTTGATTGACCTCTTTGGATGAATTGATCTCTTGATGAATTATTCTCTTTTTCTGAGTCTCTTTGCCATCTTTGAACTGTAAAATCCATTTCATCTGGCCATTCTTCTTCTTCAATCTCTTTCCCATAAGGTAATTTTTTTTGTGTACTTGTCTGTAAATTTTTTGGTTGCCTTAAAGATATTGCTTCTAAAGGTCTTTTTGAATTCATATTAGTAGATTCATATGAATTTGATTCTCTAGTAAATGTCTTAATATCACTGCTATCATCGTAAAAATTATTATCATTCCAATCATCATTTTCTTCATCAAAAAATAAATCCACTTTTTCAGATACCCATCTTCCTACTTTTTTAACACTCTTACTTGTTATTCCTTGAAAATCCGAGTTCCTTCTTTTACCTGGCCTAGCGCCAGATACTCCATCAACGAATTGTCTTCCAGTTTCAAAAATTTTAT
>CACGKI010000035.1 GCA_902573565.1 uncultured Prochlorococcus sp. | reverse complement strand
TCATGCTGGAATTTTTCATTACCATAAAGCAGCTCCAAAAATGGAGTGGTTCCAAGATATTGAGTCTATGCTTAACCACCATATAGCTGGTTTAGTAGGTTTAGGATCTTTAGCATGGGCTGGTCATTGTATTCATATTGGAGCCCCTACTGCAGCTCTCTTAGATGCAATTGATGCAGGCTCTCCTTTAGTAATCAATGGTAAAGAAATAGCAACTATTGCAGATATGCCTATGCCGCATCAACTCTGTGATCCACAAATCATCGGTCAGATATTTCCGGGATTAGCAAGTGGTACAGGTAATTTCTTTAGTTTAAACTGGTTAGCTTTCTCAGATTTCCTTACCTTCAAAGGTGGACTTAACCCTGTGACAGGAAGTTTATGGATGACTGATGTTTCACATCATCACCTAGCTTTTGGTGTAATAGCAATCATTGGTGGTCATATGTATAGGACCAATTACGGTATTGGTCATAGTATGAAAGAAATATTAGATTCACAGCAAGGAGACCCAATATTATTTCCTGCTCCTAAAGGTCATCAAGGTCTTTTTGAGTTCATGGCAGAAAGTAGACACGCCCAGCTTGCAGTAAACCTTGCAATGCTTGGATCAATAAGCATACTTGTATCTCATCATATGTATGCGATGCCTCCATATCCATATATAGCTACTGACTACATGACAGTTCTTGGGTTATTTACTCATCACATGTGGATAGGTGGATTATTCATAGTCGGTGCAGGCGCCCATGCTGGAATTGCAATGGTTAGAGATTATGATCCAGCAAAACATATTGATAACGTATTAGACAGAATCCTTAAAGCAAGAGATGCCTTAATCAGTCACTTGAACTGGGTATGTATGTGGTTAGGATTCCATAGCTTTGGACTCTACATTCACAACGACACTATGAGGGCTTTGGGTAGACCTCAAGATATGTTTAGTGATTCTGCAATCCAACTTCAGCCAATTTTTGCTCAATGGGTACAGAGCATTCAAGCATCTGCTGTTGGAACTTCTCTTTTAGCAGGTACTGCAGAAGCTTTACCTCACAAAGCTTTAAGTGAAGTTTTTAATGGAAGTTTAGTAGAAGTGGGTGGAAAGGTTGCTATAGCTCCAATTCCATTAGGGACAGCTGATTTAATGATTCATCATATTCATGCTTTCCAAATTCACGTAACTGTTTTGATACTTCTCAAAGGAGTACTTTATGCAAGAAGTTCAAGGTTAATCCCAGATAAAGCTTCTTTAGGATTTAGATTCCCTTGTGATGGACCTGGAAGAGGTGGTACATGTCAAGTTTCTTCATGGGACCACGTTTTCTTAGCCCTTTTCTGGATGTATAACTGTTTATCAATAGTAATTTTCCACTTCTCTTGGAAAATGCAGAGTGATGTTTGGGGACTTACTGGTGGTAACTTCGCACAAAGTGCCATTACAATCAATGGTTGGTTAAGAGATTTCCTTTGGGCGCAAGCTTCGCAAGTATTAACAAGTTATGGTCAATCAATAAGCATGTATGGTTTGATGTTCTTAGGAGCTCACTTCATATGGGCATTTAGTTTAATGTTCCTCTTTAGTGGAAGGGGATATTGGCAAGAATTATTCGAATCAATTGTTTGGGCCCATAACAAACTTAAAGTTGCTCCAACCATTCAACCAAGAGCTTTATCTATCACCCAGGGTAGAGCAGTAGGTGTAACACACTTCCTTGTAGGTGGTATTGCTACCACATGGGCCTTCTTCCATGCTCGCCTTTTCGGCCTGGGCTAATTACCTGAACTTCACCTTTTTAATTCAATGGCAACAAAATTTCCATCATTTAACCAGGGTCTAGCTCAGGACCCTACAACCCGACGAATATGGTACGGAATAGCTACCGCTCACGACTTTGAAAGTCATGATGGTATGACCGAAGAAAAGCTTTATCAGAAGCTTTTCTCCACACATTTTGGTCATCTAGCAATAATCGCTCTCTGGGTAGCTGGTAACTTATTTCATATCGCGTGGCAAGGTAACTTCGAGCAGTTTGTACTTGATCCAACTCACGTTCGTCCTATTGCTCATGCTATTTGGGACCCACATTTTGGATCTGGTATCACAGAAGCAATGACACAAGCTGGAGCTAGTGGTCCAGTAAACATAGCTTACTCAGGTCTCTACCATTGGTGGTACACAATTGGAATGAGAACTAATGAGCAGCTCTTCCAAGCTTCAATATTCATGAGTATTTTGGCTTGTTGGACTCTATTTGCAGGTTGGTTACACTTACAGCCAAAATTTAGACCTTCTCTAGCTTGGTTTAAAAATGCAGAATCAAGATTAAATCATCATTTAGCTGTTTTATTTGGTTTTAGTAGTATTGCTTGGACAGGTCATTTGGTCCATGTTGCTATACCTGAATCAAGAGGTCAGCATGTAGGGTGGGATAACTGGTTAACAGTACTTCCACACCCAGCAGGACTAGCTCCTTTCTTTACTTTAAACTGGGGAGCATATGCCCAAAATCCTGATTCTCTAGATCAGGTGTTTGGAACAGCTGAGGGAGCTGGTACAGCAATCTTTACTTTCTTAGGTGGTCTTCACCCTCAAAGTGAAGCATTATGGCTTACTGACATTGCGCATCATCATATCGCGATTGGAACAGTTTTCGTAATTGCTGGTCATATGTATAGAAATACCTTCGGTATTGGTCATAGCCTCAAAGAAATTACAGAAGCTCATAATACAAGACACCCTAATGACCCTCATAAAGGTAGTTTTGGAATTAACCACGATGGAATATATGAAACTGTAAATAACTCATTACATTTCCAACTTGGACTAGCATTAGCATCACTTGGTGTAGCAACATCTCTAGTGGCGCAACATATGGGTGCACTTCCTTCTTATGCTTTCATTGCAAGGGACTACACTACACAATCTGCTTTATATAGTCATCATCAGTACATAGCAATGTTTTTGATGGTTGGTGCTTTTGCACACGGTGCTATTTTCTTTGTTAGAGATTACGATCCAGAATTAAATAAAGATAATGTATTAGCAAGAGTTCTTGGAACAAAGGAAGCTTTGATAAGTCATCTTAGTTGGGTAACAATGTTGCTTGGATTCCATACTCTTGGAATTTATGTTCATAACGATGTTGTTGTAGCTTTTGGTAATCCAGAAAAGCAAATCCTAATTGAGCCAGTATTTGCTCAATTTGTTCAAGCTGCTCAAGGTAAGATGATGTACGGCTTTAATGCTCTATTATCTGATCCGACAAGTTCAGCAAGTCTTGCTGCTAATTCGCTACCTGGTAATCATTACTGGATGGATCTGATTAATAGACAAGATGCATTAAGTGCTTTCTTACCTATTGGTCCTGCAGATTTCTTAGTTCACCATGCTATCGCTTTAGGTCTTCATACAACCGCTTTAATCCTTATCAAAGGTGCACTTGATGCTAGAGGAACAAAATTAATTCCTGATAAGAAAGATTTAGGTTATGCTTTCCCTTGCGATGGACCGGGACGTGGAGGTACTTGTGATAGTTCATCATGGGACGCTATGTACTTAGCTATGTTTTGGGCATTAAATTTACTAGCTTGGGTAACTTTCTACTGGCATTGGAAACACCTAGCAATTTGGCAGGGTAACGTAGCACAATTTAACGAATCAGGAACTTATCTAATGGGTTGGTTTAGAGATTATCTCTGGTTAAACTCTGCTCAACTTATTAATGGATATAATCCATTTGGAGTAAATTCTCTATCTCCTTGGGCTTGGATGTTCCTATTCGGTCACTTAGTTTGGGCTACAGGTTTCATGTTCCTAATTTCATGGCGTGGTTACTGGCAAGAGTTAATTGAAACATTAGTTTGGGCACATCAGCGTACTCCAATTGCTAACCTTGTTGGCTGGAGAGATAAGCCAGTTGCACTTTCAATTGTTCAAGCTAGATTAGTTGGACTAGCACATTTCAC
>CACGKI010000034.1 GCA_902573565.1 uncultured Prochlorococcus sp. | reverse complement strand
TAAAGCAAAAGATAAAAGAGTTAAATCAATAATTTATTTTTAAATTTTATTTTTTGAAAAAATATTGTTAATTTTTTTCGACCAATTATTTATCCATTTTTCATCAGACTTAGTGAAACATTTAGCACTCCAGCCTCCTATCAATATAAAAGCCTTATTATTTATAGGTACAACTAATATAGATGGAATATCGGCACAAAAATTAAAAAATTCATCTCTACCAGGATAAAATTTAGTGTTCGCCAATGATATTAATTTCATATCTTTTGTAGATCTCAGACAAGTTTCCCCAGGTTTAAAATCATTACTTGAAGTAATTCCTCTTCTTAATACATTTGCGCCATCATTGTGAATTAATATTGCTGCTGCTGCTGTAGAAGTTAATATCGCTTCAGAACCCCAAGCAAGTTCATCAATAACTTCATCCGGCATGTTTCTATCGAAGAGGAACTTATTTTCTCCTTTTAAATCAGCTTTCTCTCCAGCTAAAGGTTCAAATTGTTTAAATAGAAAACCTATCAAAATAATAATTAATGAAGCTATTGCTGCTAATACTTGTGCTCTTTCAAGCTCAGGAGTAATTGTTTCTATTGAAATGAAATTTGCTATCTGAAAAATAAAGAGTATTGCACCGATTAATATTAATGATTTTCCATTGAATCCCATATATTAAATATGTTAATTCTATTTAAATTATGCAAATATTATATTGTTTAGTACATTTAAAATTACTCAAACATATTGTTTTTAATATATAATTAATCAAAACTGCTCAAAATGAACCTTAACATCAATAAATATATACTTTCAATTATAGTCACTGGGTTAATTTTTATTCTTATTCCTTCGACTACATACGCAAAAGAAATTAGTGGTATAAATAGATTTTTTGGTATTACACAACAAAAGACAATTATAAATTATGAGAAAAGTCAGCCTTCATCTATTGACAATCCCGTAGTGGATCCAAATTTTAACACTATGAGATCAAAAGATACTGAGAGTTCAACTGCTACTTATATAGTTATTGGTTTGTTAATAGCTGCCACAATTATTCCCTTAGCTACATGGTGGTATTTCTCTAAATAATAGAGAATTTATGAATGCAAAGGATTTTATTATCAGAAGTAGTATATCTCACATTATTTTTATTACAGGAGGAACAAAGAGTGGTAAAAGTGAATTAGCAGAACACTTGGCAAAAGGAATAAAAAATATATCTTATATTGCTTTATCTGAAAACAATCTTGATGATAAAGAATGGCAAGAAAAAATTAAGTTACATCGAAAAAGGAGACCAAAAGATTGGAAAGTAATAGAAACGACAGATCTATTGAGTACATTAAGTAAGGAAGGTGGTCCATTGTTAATAGATTCTATTGGCGGATTTGTTATGGAAAGTATTGAGAAAGAAGATACTGAATGGTCAACGAAAATGCATTTACTTATAAGTCTTTTAATGAAAAGAAAAAGCACTACAATTATTGTTGGGGAACAAGTAGGTTGGAGTCTGGTCTCTGAATATAAAATTGGTAATACTTATATTGAGAGAATTGGCGAGCTTCAAAAAAGAATAACCCAAATATCAAAAAATAATTGGCTGGCGATAAATGGCAGAGCTATCAAAATAGATGAAATAAGTATAGAAATACCTATTTAAAATTGGAAGTCGCTCTTTTTGAACCTAGGATCCCTCAAAATACTGGTAATATTGCCAGATCATGTGCTGCGTTTAATATACCTTTAAATCTTATAGAGCCATTAGGTTTTAAACTAGAAGATAAATATTTAAAAAGAGCAGGATTAGACTATTGGCCTCTTGTTACTGTTAATAAGTATGAGAATTATGATAAATTTTTGGCGTCAAAAACAACAAAAAGAATAATTTCTTTTAGTAAAAAAAATGGTATATATTTAAAGGATTTTAAATTTCAGAAAGAAGATATTTTGCTGTTTGGGAGAGAAGATTCAGGATTGCCCGATTGCATTATTGATAAAAGCGACTTTTTAATATCAATATTTATGCCAAATTTACAAAATGGAAATAAAAATCAGAAAGGAGTTAGGAGTCTAAATCTTTCTGTAGCATGTGGAATTGCTATATATGAGGCTCATAAACAAATAAATTTTCAAAATGGTAATTAAGTACTAACAATGTCTTACAATATTTCCAGGTCTCGGTAGCTCAGCTGGTTAGAGCGGCGGATTCATAGCCCGCAGGTCGCGTGTTCAAGTCACGCTCGAGACATTTTCAATACTTATCGTTTAAACAGCTTAGGTAAAATTTTTAAAAGACCATAAATAGAAATAATAATAATGTTAAATTCACCGAGTACAGCCTTAAATCTAAAGATTTCTAAAGCAAAATATCCAGAAGCAAGAGTAATAGTTCTTGACGATAGTTTTAATACTTTTCAACATGTCGCAAATTGTCTCATTACAATCATCCCAGGAATGAGTGAAAAAAGAGCATGGGATCTAACAATCAAAGTAGACAAGGCAGGTTTAGCAGAGGTATGGAGAGGTAGTCTTGAACAGGCAGAGCTATATCATGAGCAACTTCTCAGCAAAGGATTAACAATGGCTCCAATTGAAAGAACATAAACTTTATTGAGAATAATGGAAGAGTTTACTTTGATAAATAAGCCAATAAATCGAATAAAATTGTTCAAAACATTTGAGCATATTACTAAGCCATCTCAAAGTATTAATTCAATGAAGATTATTTATGGGAGTTTTTAAAAAAGATAAAGTAAGATAGTTATATTAGGTTCAAGGCTAGAAACTATTCAAGATGCAAGGAGTGGATAAAAAAAGTAATTCTCAAAATTGTTCATTAGAAAACTGGAAAAACCAGCGGCTCCAGAATTTGTTGATGGAGCTAAAAAGTAATTTAGTTTTTGGTGACTTGCAAACCCTGAGCAGATTGAACGAGAAAAATAATTAAATCATTTCGTATCTATCAAATTTAGTTTTTATCTTGGCTGCCTCATGCCACATTCCAACAACTTCTTTTCATTCTGTGGGTTGTTACCATTAATGTATTGGAAATCCACGTAACAAATATCAAAATTTCTATTATTTAATAAACCCAAAATTCAAATGAAATCTCTTCTTGTGAGCAAAAGATCCAAAGTAATATTAGGAATTGGGATAGTTGCTATAGGTGTTGGTGCAATATCTAAAAAGGTAATTAGATATCCTGCGGAAGGATGTATGAAGGAAGCTCAAGAAATAACTTTTAATATAGTAAATAACAAGTACTTCATCTAACTATTAATTTTCTTACTTGATCATTAATTTTAGTATCCGGTCAACTTAGATAATTCACTCAATGATAGTACGCCTAAAAATAGTTTTCCATTTATTTCCCATGTCGGAAAACCTTTAATTTCTTTATCAATACATAATTGAGTTTGACTATTTATACCATCTCTTGCACATTCAACTACATTAAGTTCCTTATAAGCTTGCTTACCAAATAGTTCACTTTGATTAAGGCAATTAGGACACCAGTATGCTGAATATTTAACAACACCATTATCTCTAAGGTACTTTGCAAACTCGATAGATTCTTTAGTACTTTCTGAAGTAACTATAAGTTCTTTCTGTTTATTTAAATGAGAACTAATAACAGCTGATGGTAAAGCTATAACAATAAATAGTTGAATCAATAAATTTTTCATTTGTTAACTACTTTTCCTCCATATTTTCTAACTATTTTATCAAGTAAAATACGCATGTCTTTATTTTTAAGTTTCTCTATTTGTTGAAGATTTTCAAGAAGATCAAATATTTGATCTTGTGTATCTTCATTCAATTCACTAACTGTCATTTAGATTTTTTAGTTTTAATATTTCAATTTTAGATAAAAGGTAAATAATAAGTTTATTGTATTTATATTTTTTTATTGCTATTTTTTTAAAGCGGGCTAAGGTTCATATCTCCACGAGGATTTAGTCCGCATAAT
>CACGKI010000033.1 GCA_902573565.1 uncultured Prochlorococcus sp. | reverse complement strand
CCGCATCAATGACAACTTCAATATTTTGTAACGCGTATTCAATATCGGAAGAATTTAATAAATTACCTTTCGTTAGTTCACAACCCCACTCTTGTAGGAAGGAGGCTTTTCTTGGATTTCTTACAAAGCATCTTACTTCATGTCCAACTTCAATAGCTTGCTTTGCTATTTGCCTACCAAGTGTACCTGTTGCTCCTACTAAAAGAATCTTCATATTTAAGATTTACTTAACCTGTAGACCATAACTCAATTTGTTATGAATTCGTGAGAATCAATCTCCCTGAAACTTTAATAATAATGCACCACCGACTAATCCTATTGGTATTAGTATCCAAAAAACTGCCGCAATACTAAAAATTTCTTTAGCCATATTAAAATTTAATGATTACTATAATTTACATTCAATATACATTTATTTGTGAAAAAAGTAGATAATGCAAATATCTTGAAAATTTTTTAATAATATGATTAATAATTTTAAAGAAAAAAGTATTAACTTTCCTAATTTCTGGAATTGGAATGGTTTTAAAATTTGTTGGAGTGTTACTGGCGAAGAAAATGAAATTCCAGTTATCTTTCTCCACGGATTTGGTGCTAATCGAAAACATTGGAGAAATAATTTAGAATATTTCGCGAAAAGGAATTGTGCTTCATATTCACTTGATTTAATAGGTTTTGGGGATTCGGATCAACCTGGGATAAGACAAATAGGAAGATTAAATAATGAGATTTGGTGTAATCAAGTGAAAGACTTTATCGCACAGGTGATAAGGCCAAAGAATTCCGGGAAAGTCATTCTTATTGGTAATTCCCTTGGATCACTAGTTGCTTTAACATGCGCTGTTTTATTAGAAGACCAGATTTCAACAGTTATTGCATCTCCTTTACCAGATCAAATTCAAGAGAAAAAAAAGTCGATTACAAATAAATCATTATTTAAAAAATTTCAAGATAGATTCATCAAAATATTTTTCATATTTTTCCCTTTGGAGATTATTTTATTTTTAATAACAAAATTTGGGGTTATTAAACTGGGTCTAAATTCGGCCTATTTTAAAAAAGATAATATTGACGGCGAATTAATAGATTTGGTAACAAAACCTGTTTTAAGGAGAACTTCAGCAAGGGCCTTAAGGGCAATGTGTGTTGGAATGTCGTCAAGAGATGAAAAATTTAGAGCTTCTTACCTTTTAAGAAAACTTAGTGCCTCAAAAAAAGTTCCTTTTTTATTGATTTGGGGAGAAAAAGATAATTTCATACCTTTATTTGTTGGTAAAAAGATTGCAAATTTCCATAGATGGGTAAAATTAAAAATAGTATCCAATTCAGGGCATTGTATCCATGATGAAGATCCTTCGGTATTTAATAAAATCTCTTATGAATGGATTAGAGATTTAAAATCCTTTTAAAATATGAAACATACATTATCAGTTCTTGTTGAAGATGAATCTGGAGCTTTGAGTAGAATCTCAGGTCTCTTTGCTAGAAGGGGATTCAACATAGATAGTCTTGCAGTTGGCCCTGCAGAATCTAAAGGTATTTCAAGGTTAACCATGGTTGTAGAAGGTGATGATGAAACTCTGCAACAAATGACGAAGCAACTTAATAAATTGTTTAATGTTCTTGGAGTGGTGGATTTTACTAATCTTGCAGCTGTTGAAAGGGAGTTGATGCTACTAAAAGTTTCATCCAAAGAAGATACAAGAAGTAATATCCTTGATATAGTTCAGATATTTCGTGCAAAAGTTGTAGACGTCTCAGATATAGCCTTAACATTAGAAGTTGTTGGAGATCCTGGGAAATTGGTTGCTTTAGAGAAATTACTAGAACCATATGGCATTCTTGAAATAGCAAGAACTGGCAAGGTAGCTCTTAAACGCTCTTCAGGAGTTAATACAGAAATGTTAAAGATCAACAAATATTCTCTAGAAATCTAAATTAGATAACTTAACTTCTTTTATAAAGTCTTCTTCTTTAATTTTTTCAAGGACATCTAATCCTTTAACAATTTTTCCAAAAATTGAATATCTTCCATCTATTTCAGGAATTTTATTAGTTACAAAAAAGAATTCTGTAGAGGAAGAGTTATTTTTACCGCTCTTAACCATAGCTATTGAACCACTCTCAAAAGTATTAGATAAATTTTCTGCTTCAGTAGGATTTTTTATTTGATAATTGTATCTTGGTTTGTTTTCTCCTTTGAATTTTATTTCTAATGGTATTGAAGGATTTGTCTTATTAAGGGTTTGATTTTGTTCATAATAAACTTTATTTTCTGGATTAACACCTCCATGTATAAACTTTAGTTGAGGATAATTTATTACCTTATAAAATTTTTGATTTACGTAAACATTCTTGCTTATGTTTTCTAGAAAATTTGATACCGTTACCGGATTATTAATTCCAAATAGTTTAACCTCAAAATCCCCTTTTGAAGTTTTAAAGTAGACTAATTTATTACCTTGAACACAGTTTAATTTAAGTTTTTTACAATAATAAGATGAATTAATTTCTTTTTTAAAACTACATGCTGAAACTAAGAGCAAACACTGAATGAAAGGTATTGCTTTTAATAAATAATTTTTTTTTATTTTAAACCCTCCAAATTAACATTCAAAAATCTAGCAAGCTTGGCTCCCTCTTCTTCAACTTCAAGCAGAGGTTTAAGTTCACCTGCTCCGCTTAAAGGGAGAGGTTTTTTTCTACCTTTTAATACTAAAGCAATTCTTCTTCTAGGATTAAATCCCTCACTTATATCCAACTTAACAGATTTAATTTCATCAAAATTTAATTTAACTTCAACATCTTTAAATAATCCCTTTCTTTTTATTTCTACAGATTTTGAGGATTTATCGAAATAATTACTTCCTGAACCAAAATTTATGTAAACCAGATACCACAAGTAAAAATTTAATAAATTAGCTATTACTCCGTATGCCCCCATTATTATTCCTTGAGGGATAAATAACAAAGTTGAAGGATTTCCTAAAGGTAATAAATCTCTTCCTGTGTAGCTAGATATAGAGGCCAAAAGAAAACCAATACCTCCTATAGTCAACATTCCTCCAATAATGTAATTTGAAATTTTTCTTGATCCACCAATTTTTTGTTCGATTTTATCGAATGACGTGAGGTCTGAATTCATTTTTATCTTTTTTTAGAGCCTAATTCAGATAATTTAACAAACTAAGGGAGTATTCTTACCTAATTTTTAATAAAAAAGTCAGGAAAGCTTTACAAGGCATTTCAGATATACAAATATTTCCCCACATTACTCTCAATCTTTGTTACAGTCACTGCGTATCCCGAAGCTAAAAACGATTTCTCATGACGATCGCAGTTGGTAGCGCCCCACAAAGAGGATGGTTTGATGTCCTCGATGATTGGTTGAAGCGCGACCGCTTTGTATTTATTGGTTGGTCCGGATTACTTCTACTTCCTTGTGCATATCTTGCTATAGGTGGTTGGTTCGTCGGAACAACATTTGTTACCTCTTGGTACACACATGGAGTTGCAAGCTCATACCTTGAAGGTTGTAACTTTTTAACAGCAGCTGTAAGTACCCCTGGTGATGCCATGGGACACAGTCTTCTATTTTTATGGGGTCCTGAAGCCCAAGGTAGCTTCGTAAGATGGCTACAGCTTGGTGGACTTTGGAACTTCGTTGCATTACATGGAGTATTTGGCCTTATTGGTTTTATGCTTCGTCAGTTTGAAATTGCTGGTCTTGTTGGAATTAGACCATACAACGCATTAGCATTCTCAGCAGTAATTGCAGTATTTACAAGTATTTTCCTTATTTATCCTTTAGGACAGCATAGTTGGTTCTTCGCACCTTCATTCGGTGTTGCAGCAATCTTCCGTTACATTCTGTTCATTCAAGGTTTTCACAATATTACTTTAAATCCATTTCACATGATGGGTGTTGCTGGAATTCTTGGTGGTGCTCTTCTATGCGCTATCCATGGAGCTACAGTACAAAATACTTTGTATGAAGATACAAGTATTTATACAGATGGTAAGGTTCAAAGTTCAACATTTAGAGCTTTTGACCCAACTCAAGAAGAAGAAACTTATTCAATGATTACAGCGAATAGATTCTGGAGTCAAATCTTCGGTATTGCTTTCTCAAACAAGCGTTTCTTACATTTCTTGATGCTATTTGTACCTGTTATGGGTATGTGGACATCTTCAATTGGTATTGTCGGCTTAGCACTAAACCTAAGAGCTTATGATTTCGTAAGCCAAGAAATCCGTGCAGCAGAAGATCCAGAATTTGAAACTTTCTATACAAAAAATATACTTTTGAACGAAGGTATGCGAGCATGGATGTCTTCTGTGGATCAACCACACGAAAACTTTGTATTCCCTGAGGAGGTTCTTCCACGTGGAAACGCCCTTTAATAATTTATTAAGAGCTCCAAACCAAAGTATTGAGGAAACTGGTTATGCCTGGTATGTAGGTAACGCTAGATTAATCAATTTATCTGGACGTTTATTAGGAGCTCACATTGCTCACTCTGGACTAATAGTCTTTTGGGCGGGAGCAATGATGCTCTTTGAGGTTAATCATTTTACTTTTGATAAACCAATGTGGGAGCAAGGTTTAATCTGTATGCCACACGTTGCAATGTTTGGCTATGGAATAGGCCCAGGTGGTGAAGTTACTGATATCATGCCTTTC
>CACGKI010000032.1 GCA_902573565.1 uncultured Prochlorococcus sp. | reverse complement strand
TTTTATAATCTTTGCCTGTGAATCTTATTCTAATAATCCAATCGTCTAAATTTTTTTGATAGGTATCCTTGTTGAATTAAGATTTTTTTTGTAATGAATTTTTTCCAGTTTTCATTTTTTATAAGAAATCTTCTTTCTATTTCTAAGGCCATTTAAAGTAAATTTTTTAGAGATAAATCGCCTTTCCAATCTAGTTTTTTTATCAACGTATTGTAATAGTTAGCGCTTTTTTTAAACTTTATTATTTTGCAGGGTGAGTTTCCTTTTTTAATCTTGCAGTAGTAATTTTCCTTAATAGTCATACATTTTGAACCGTCTCTCCATAATTTAATTTCTCCTTTACTTTTCGTGACTGGTTTAATGATTACTTTACTTGCATTAGGTATAACTATTGGTCTACTAGCTAAACTCATTGGGCATATAGGGTTAATTATCATTGCATCTATACTTGGATGAACTATTGGACCACCCGCAGCCATTGAGTATGCTGTTGAACCAGTAGATGTAGATATAATCAATCCATCCCCCTTATATTCATTTACTTTCTCATCGTCGATTTCAATTTGTATTTGGTTGGTAGGAGAAATATCTTCTTCAACAGATTTGAAATAAAAATCATTTAATGCGTCATAGCTTTTTATGATTTTTTCTTCAGGACCTTCTTCACTTATACAAACATCACAATTTAATCTATTCCGAAAATCAATTATATATTCTTCGTTTTCGAGGATTTCAATAAATGATTTGTCAAATAAAAAATCTTTTTCTTGAGTAAGAAAACCTAAATTACCACCAATATTAATGCTCAATAAAGGAATATCATAAGTCGTTAATGCATTTGCACATTTTAGAAAGGTTCCATCCCCACCAAGAACGATTCCAATATTTGGCTGAAATTCTAAGTTATTAAGATATTTTTCAAATTGATCTTTATGAAAATCGCTTTCTATCCTTATTGATTTAATATTTTTAGCTTTGAGAACTTCTTCACAGAATTTAGATGCCTCTAAAGCTATGGAGCTTTCTGAACGATATATAATGAGCACTAATGAAAGTTTCATTTAATGCTTTTACCATTTTAATAAATTAAAACTTTCCATATCTACAGTTACCCTATTCCTGTAAAGAGATAACAATATAGCTAAACCAACAGCTGCTTCTGCGGCAGCAACAGTAATCACAAAAATTGTAAAAACTTGTCCTTGAATTAAATTATTATCAATATAGGAAGAAAAAGTCATCAAGTTTATATTTACCGCATTGAGCATTAATTCAATGCTCATAAGTACTCTGACTGCATTTCTGCTGTTTAGTAATCCCCAAATACCAATGCAAAATAGTGCTGAAGATACTATCAAAAAAGCTTGAATAGGAATTGATTCTAAATTCATCATAAGAAAGTTGAAAAGTTAATTTTTATTTGTAAGTAATGGTTCTGGTGATTTTTCAATTAGCTCTTGATCAACAGGTAATCCTGTCGAAATATCTTTGCTCATTACATCTCTTCGAGCTAAAACAATAGCCCCAATCATTGCCATTAAAAGTAAAACTGAAGCTACTTCAAATGGGAGTAAATAATCACTAAATAGATGCTCACCAATCCTGATAGTTGATTCTTCTCTTATAGAGTTTTGAGGATTTGATAGGCTCCATACATTGGTCAAATCAACTCTAATTAAAAGACTAAGTAGTGTTAGACATATCGATGTTGATATGATTCTTCTTGATTTAATATCATTGATAGGCTTTAAATCTTCTTTTTTATTAACCAGCATTATTGCAAAAATAATTAATACATTGACTGCACCCACGTAAACTAAAACTTGTGCTGCAGCAACAAAACTTGCATTTAAAAGAAGATATAGGCCTGCAACGCTCATGAAAACTCCCCCAAGGAGAAAGGCTGAATAAACAATACTTTCCAGCAATACAACGCCAACTGCTCCAATAAGGACAATTAAAGATAGAACTATGAAACAAATAAATTGTGTTGTTATTGCGATGGACATAAATTAATGGAAATTAATTAACTGAATTAGGAGTTTTATCTTTATTTTCATCGGATTCAGGCCTCATCCAATCATAGACTTCTTCAGGTAATTTACCAGCTCTGGGCTCTGAAGCTGGGATTTCATGTGGATCCATGACACCTTTTGGAAGGTAGGCCAGTTCTCTCAGAGGTTTTACTGAAGGGTCCGTTGTGACATTTGTAGGTAGTCTACCAAGTGCTACATTATCAAAATTAAGATTGTGCCTGTCGAAAGTAGCTAATTCATATTCTTCGGTCATCGATAGACAATTAGTTGGGCAATATTCAACACAGTTTCCACAAAATATACAAACCCCGAAATCTATTGAGTAATTTCTCAGTTCCTTTTTTTTAGTTTCTTTATTCATTACCCAATCAACCACTGGCAAATTTATGGGGCAAACTCTCACACAAACTTCACAAGCAATACATTTATCGAATTCATAATGTATCCTTCCTCTATATCTTTCAGAAGGTATTAATTTTTCATATGGATATTGAACAGTAACAGGTCTTCTTCGAAGATGATCAAAAGTTACAGATAAACCATTATATAGATATTTACCAGCATTAAATGCTTCTTTGATATAGCTATTTATTTGTTGAAGAAAATTGTTCATTTTGAAAAATTTACTTAGTAATTCTATTTTAGTGGATTAATTTTAAATTTAAGTATTTTTACTTAAATTTAACCACCAAAGAATTGTGGAAAAGCAAGTTTTAATCCTGCAGTTATCAAAAGATTAGCAAGAGAAATTGGAAGAAGAAACTTCCATCCTAAATCTAAAAGTTGATCTATTCTTACCCTAGGAGTTGTCCAACGTAGAAGTATTGCAATGAAAACTAAAAGATATGCTTTTAATACAGTCATTACAATTCCAATTGATGCAGTGAAAACTTGTATTAACGGCGAATTAATGGGCAATTTGAGGAGATTAGCTATTAATTCAACTGGAATAGGAAAACCCCATCCTCCCAAATAAAGTATGGATACCAATAATGCTGAAAGTATTAAATTAATGTAACTACCGAGGTAGAACAATGCGAATTTCATACCCGCATATTCAGTTTGATATCCCGCAACTAATTCTTCTTCGGCTTCAGGTAAATCAAATGGAAGTCTTTCGCATTCTGCAAGAGCACAAATCCAAAAGACTATAAAACCGACTGGTTGCCTCCAAATATTCCAACTTAGGATTCCAGCACTACTTTGTTGGTTAACGATGTCAATAGTACTTAGAGAATTTGTCATTAGAACAATAGCTAGTACAGATAAAGCCAAAGGTATTTCGTAACTTATTGATTGAGCTGCTGCTCGTAATCCTCCTAGTAAGGAATATTTATTATTTGATGCATATCCACTCATAAGAAGTCCAATTGGCTGGATACTACTTAAAGCGATCCATAGGAAAATTCCAATACCAACGTTACTTATTAAAAGGTTTTGTCCAAAAGGAACTACTAGCCATGAGAGAATTACTGGGACAAGAACTAAAATAGGTCCTGCAGTGAAAAGAATTCCATCCGCTTTAGCAGGAATAATATCCTCTTTGACCAGTAACTTAAGACCATCTGCGATTGGTTGGAGGACGCCAAGAGCTCCCGCATATTCTGGTCCAATTCTTTGTTGAGCAGCAGCAGATATTTTTCTTTCAAGCCAAACTGTTACTAAAACGCCAACAACTGCAGCTACTAAAACCAAAAGCATAGGTAGAGGGAGCCAAATTATATGCGCAATTTCACTAGAAAGGCCAAAACCTTTTAAAAATTCATTAAAACTATATTCGAGGTCTAATCCGTATTCCAAAATTTTTATGCTATTTACCTAATACATTAACTCTTCACAAACAATATGTGTGTTTTTTATGAAAAGCTACAAATATTATTCTCTATTTTCTAGACTGATCCAATCTCTTGGTGCTGAACCAGTATAGATTTGAGATGGTCTAAAAATTCTGTTTGCTCCAAGTTGCTCTCTCCAATGTGCTAACCAACCAGCAACTCTAGATATGGCAAAAATTGGAGTAAATAAATCACGAGGAATACCAAGTTTTCTATAAACAAGACCAGAATAAAAGTCCACGTTAGGGAATATACCCTTAGGTCCAAGTCTTGGTATTGCCTCTTCTTCAAGTGATTTAGCAACTTCATACATTTCATCTGCTCCAAATCTAATAAAAAGCTCTTCTGCGAGTTTTTGAAGAATTATTGCTCTTGGATCTTTGACTTTATATTCTCTGTGACCAAAGCCCATAATCTTACTTTTATTTTTTATCGCGTTATCTAAAAAAGAAGCAGCATTTTCTGGAGTTTTGATTTCTTCTAACATTGCAATCACATCTTCATTTGCTCCGCCATGAAGTGGGCCAGCAAGGGTTCCTACTGCAGATGCGATTACAGCATATGGGTCTGTAAGCGTACTAGCAGTAACTCTAGCGCTAAATGTACTAGCGTTTAAACTATGTTCGGCATGTAAGATTAAACATCTATCAAAAACTTTTGCAGCTATAGGATCTTGTTCTTTTTCAGTCAGCATGTAAAGAAAATTTGATGAGTAAGTTAAATCATCACGAGGTTGAATTGGGTCTTGTCCCTTTCTAATAAGTTGAAAAGCAGCAATCATCGTGGGTATTTTTGCTATTAGTCTTATTACTGCGTTATAGATGTAATTAGGATCATCTATTGCTCTACGTGAATAAAAGAGCCCCAAAGAAGCCGCACTAGATTGAAGAGCGTCCATAGGATGACCTGTAGCAGGGAAACATTTCATCATATCTCTGACTCGAAAACTTAACCTTCGATGCATCTGAACTTCTTGTTCAAAATCTCTAAGTTGAATAGCAGTGGGCAATTCACCCCAAATCAATAGGTAAGCGGTTTCTAGAAAACTGCTTTTTTTGGATAGTTCCTCAATGGAGTAACCTCTGTATAATAGTTTGCCTTTATTGCCGTCAATATCACAAATAGATGAATTAGTAACTGGGACCCCCTCTAATCCTGGTTTTAAAATTAGTTTGTTACTATCCA
>CACGKI010000031.1 GCA_902573565.1 uncultured Prochlorococcus sp. | reverse complement strand
GCAAACAGGTAGTGGTACGCAAACAAATATGAATGTAAATGAGGTAATTTCAAATATTGCAGCTTTAAAAACTAATTCAGAGCTTGGTAGTCATGAACCAATTCATCCGAATGATGATGTAAATAAATCCCAATCAACTAATGACACTTTTCCTGCTGCTATTCAAATATCTGTTGTTAATGAAATAATCAAAAATTTAGTTCCAACGATCAGAGAACTTACTAAGGTCCTTGATAAAAAAAGTGAAGAATGGAAAGACCTTATAAAGATAGGAAGAACCCATTTTCAAGATGCAGTTCCCCTTACTTTTGGGCAAGAAATATCAGGATGGTCAGAGCAACTTAAAGATGCTGAGAATGCAATTATTATGAGTCTGAATGAATTGTATTTCTTACCTCTGGGAGGAACTGCGGTTGGTACAGGGATTAATTGTCCAAAAGGATTTATTGAAGAGTCTATAAAATCAATTTCAGATGATACTAATCTAATGTTCTATAAATCAAAAAATAATTTTTCTATCATGGCCTCGCATGATCGTCTTGCTCAAGTAATGAGTCAGATAAAAATATTAGCAGGTGCATTATTTAAAATTTCAAATGATATAAAAATTCTATCTTCTGGTCCAAGATCAGGAATATATGAACTAATTATTCCTCAAAATGAACCTGGAAGTTCTATTATGCCGGGTAAAGTGAATCCAACTCAATGCGAAGCTTTATCAATGGTTTGTACTCAGATAATGGGTCTTGAATATGCAGTCTCAATGGCAAATTCTAGCGGCACTTTACAGATGAATGAATATAAGCCTCTTATTGGATTTAATATTCTCACAAGTTTAAAATTACTTAAAAATGTAATAGAAAACTTCAGAATAAAATTAGTTGATGGGATGGAACCTAATCAAAAGAGAATGAAGTTAAATTTGGAAAATTCACTAATGTTGGTTACAGCCATAGTACCAAAAGTTGGTTATGAAAAAGCAGCTGAAATTGCAAACCTTGCCTTCAAAGAATCATTAAATTTAAAAGAGGCAACAATTAAATTAGGTTATTTAAACGAAGATGAATTTGATGAAGCAATGAATATCAATTCAATGATTTGATTAAAAAAATTTAAAAATTATTGTCAATTCTTTTTGTTGCAGGATTAATGTCTTCAGAGACTTTTATAAGATCATTAGATTCAGAAACAGGAAAACGATTAATAGCTTTTAATGCTAGCTTAGCTTTGCTTTTTAATTTATTACTAACACCAATACAGTATTGCACTTGAGAAAGGACATCAATTGATCTTCTAATAATCCTCACTACATCACCTTCGTCTAATGAAGTATTAAAAACCAAATCTTTCCATTTTTTTCCTCTTGCCCATTCAGAAATAATTCCAGTCAACTCTGTTTCTAAATAGATAGGAATTTCAATATGAAACTTATTTTGTTGAAAAGAGACTAATTTTCTTAAACCATCTAATTCATTAAAAACATCTATTACCTTTAAAGAAGGCTTGAAATTACACCAAAGATTAGGCCTCCTTACATCAACACATATAGCTTGAATAATTGCAGCTAACTCAGGAGGATCTAAATCGTCTAAATAACCACTAACTAAAACAAGACCAATCCATAATTCATTTTCACTTCTTATTGCACCAACTGTTTGTCCAATTTCTGTCAATTCCAAATCATTTAAACAACCAAAATGATTCAAAATTTTAATCAAATCAGTAAAAGTTCTCCAGTTATGATTTTCTTTATCCTCAAGAAGTTTTTTTCTAATATTTATTTCTTGTTCAACATCAATAATTCTTTTTCTATATTTCTTTAATTTCTTGGAGTCTCCAAATCTGTGTGCAGGATGAACAGTAACTGTTTCTTCTAAATTATTAATTTGTTGCTTTTGTGCCATAACTTCCGTTGACAAATCATATTGTGGAGTTTGTAAATCATTTTTTTTAGAAACTTCTAAAATTCGATCCGCATAACACTGGGACATATCATCTCCCCTAAATACCTCTCCAGAAAAATACATCTTTGGCACTTCAAGTCCTAAGACATCAATTGCATCCAAATCATTAAAAATACTTACTATGTATGAGGGTTTTATAAGAATAAATAAATTATCAATTGTCAAACACAATAAACTTTTAATTTTTTGGGATTCATATATTTTTTTACAAATTAATCCTGGAACAATTTTTCTTTTAATTTGTGGAGCTTTGATTGAAATTAGGCTTCCATCTTTAATATATGGAAGTGCATTGGTTATCTCTTCTGATAATTTTTCCGCTGATTGTTTTTCTAAAATTTTCAAGAGTCTTCTCTCTTCTTTAAGACGATTTTTCAACTTTTCGTATGCATCAAAATCTTTCCATGAAACGTTAGATGTAATTTTTTTTAACTCAATTAAATCCTTATCTAAATTTTCAAGAATTATATTCTCACCTGATGATTCACCTAAATATAAAAAACTACCGAAACTTCTTTTGATTAATTCTTTAGACTTCTCTAAAGTATAACTTTGTAAAAGATTAAGTACCATTCCATAGCTTGGAGTGAATTGACTTTCTAAAGCATTTGGTTTGCTTATAGCCAGTGCACTTGCTTCTTTGGCACCTTCGAATCTTGTTTGTAATGTAACAACATATCCCTGGGTATCTTTTCCTCTTCTTCCAGCTCTTCCTGACATTTGCAAAAATTCACTGCTAAATAATAATCTATGACCATCTTCTGTCCTTTTTGATAAAGAAGAAATAACAGTTGTTCTTGCGGGCATATTTATTCCTGCAGCAAGAGTTTCAGTTGCAAAAACAACTTTTATTAAACCTTGCTGAAATAATTCCTCAACCAATTCTTTCCATGCAGGCAATAATCCAGCATGATGGGATGCAATACCGCGTTTTAATGCCTCGCATTGAAATTTATCTTTAATTGCTTCCTGATTATTTTTAAGATAAATATCTAATTTTTGGGATATCATACTTGCTTCCGAATAACTTACTAAAGTTAAATCTTTTATATTCTCAATAGCCTTGTCACATCCTCTTCTACTAAAAATAAAATAAATTGCTGGCAACATATTTCGTTCAGCTAGTTTTGAGATCACAAAGCCAATTGAGGGAGACTTTGGTTGCATTATCCTGCCCACTTTTCCTCTTATTTTCTGCCCTTTAGGAGCTCTCCAAATCTTACAGTTTGGATGAATTCCATTGCCCTTATTATTTAAAAGTGGATGGAGGCCTTTAATACTACAAAAAATAAAATCAAGTGGTACTGGTCTCTTATCACTATTAATTAGTACTGTGGGGCCATGAACTTTTTCTATCCAATTTTGCAATTGATCTGCATTGGCTATTGTTGCTGATAAAGCTATTATTTGAGTTCTAGCAGGGCAATGGATTATAGTTTCTTCCCAAACTGTACCTCTTTGGGGGTCATTCATATAATGACATTCATCAAGAATTACAGATTCTAAATTTTCTAAGGGATCATCAAATTCATCAACTTCGCCATAAAGCATGTTCCTAAAAATCTCAGTCGTCATGACTAAGATTGGTGCTTCTCTATTTATGCTTATATCTCCAGTTAAAAGACCAACTTTATTCTCACCATATTGATTAGCAAAATCTCTAAACTTTTGGTTTGATAGGGCCTTTAAAGGTGTTGTATAAAAAACTCTGCTGTCATGAGATAAGCCTCTATATATAGCAAATTCACCTATCAATGTTTTACCCGAACCTGTTGGTGCCGTTAAAACAACAGAATTTCCGCTATTAATAGCTCGTATTGCTTCTAATTGGAAATCATCTAGGGGAAAGGGGAAATATTCCTCTAAATTAAGCAATAATTGTGATTGAAGAGATGATGAGTTAACTTCTTAATATATGATCTATATAGATATTAATAAACAAAAAATACCTTGCAAACTTTAATAGTAAATCTAAATCTTTTTAATTAAATCCACCATATTTTATTTTGCCAAAATGAAAAAAATAAAAATTCCAAAAAATAGAATCCGTAAATTAAAAACATTTTCTTTAGGTAAAAAACCATTCGAACTTCTAAGTTTAAATTCGCAAAATAAAAAACTTATAGACTTATGCAGTAATGATTATTTTGGATTAAGTAGGGACAAGGATTTAATAAAGGCTGCTTACGAAATAAGCCTGTCAGAAGGCCTTGGTTCAGGGAGCTCTAGGTTTATTACAGGTTCAAGACCAATACATAAATCATTAGAAACAGAACTTGCCAAGTGGCTTGATCAAGAGAAAGTATTACTTTTCCCAAGCGGTTTCCAAGCAAATATAGCCGCTATCCAGGCTTTAGCAAACAGAAATAGTATCGTAATAGCAGATAAATTGATCCATAACTCTTTATTGGTTGGGGTCAAAGCTGCTCAAGCAAAACTAGTTCGATTCTCACATAATAATTTAAAAGATTTAGAAGATAAAATTATTAAATCTAACCCCACAAAAAATTCCATTTTAGTTGTTGTTGAATCTCTTTATAGCATGGAGGGATCAATTGCTCCGCTCAGAGAAATAACGGAAATTTGCAAAAAAAATAGTGTTCAATTATTAGTTGACGAAGCTCATGCAATTGGGATCTTGGGCCCTGAAGGCAGGGGTTTAAGTTTTAATTATCGTTCAGATATAACTATGATTACTGGAACTTTTGGCAAAGCATTTGGCAGCGGTGGGGCTTTCATAGCTTCCAATTCAGAAATTGGAGAATATCTTATTCAAACAAGTGGTGCATTTAGGTATACAACCGCACTTGCGCCATCTTTGGCTGCTGGGGCACTAGAAGGTTTAAAAAAAATTTTAGAAAATAAAGAATGGGGTAATGATTTGTTATCTTCTGCGAATGTATGGAAAGATGAAATTATTAAAAATTTTAGTTTTCCAGTTCAGGGAGATTCTCACATTTTATCAATTATTGTTGGGCAGGAAGAGAAAGCAATTTATCTACAAAAATATCTCGAAGAAAATGGGTTTTTAGCAATTGCGATAAGACCTCCAACTGTTCCAGAGGGGCAATCAAGAATCAGAATAACAATACGAAAAAACTTAGATTTTAATCTGCTAAATAATTTCATTGCAGTATTAAAAGATTTCAAATGAAACAAATTATTACTCAACATGGGTGGGGACTAAATAAATATTTCTGGGATGATTATAAAGTTGATTTTTTAAATAATAATTGGCATTGGCAAGATAATGAAAGGGGCTATTTTTCGACAAATAATTATCAAGCAAAATGGATTAAAAGCGAATCTAAAAAAGAAATCAGAATGACTTTATGCCATTCATTTGGTTTTCATTTAATGCCAAAAAAAATTTTAAAAGAAGCAACTCATATTGTTCTTATTAATTCTTTTAATAATTTTCTTCCTTTAAGTAACAAGAGAAACTTTATTTTGAGGTCTCTAAAAAGAATGGAAACAAAAATCATTAAAGA
>CACGKI010000030.1 GCA_902573565.1 uncultured Prochlorococcus sp. | reverse complement strand
TCAACTTTAACGCAGCCGCTTAAAAGTGGAATTAATAATAATAGTATTAAAAAAATGATCAGTGAAAAGCCTTTCTGAAAGGGTTTTGTTTCACCAGTTGGAGTCTCAGTTACATTAATGAATTTTTTTTTCTTCAATACTTCTCTTTTTTTGCGCAGTGAGTTAAGAGATTTTTTATTGAGTGATGTGTCGTGTTCAAACTCTACATTCCAATTTTCTGGCTTTTTAATGTCAGGAGAGTCTATAACTTCCATCAAATATTTGGCATTTTCTCTCGTCTTATTATCGTAAGATTTTAGAAGCTCTTTACAGAATCTTTTAGCCTCCTCCTTTTTATTGATACCACAAAGAGCAGTAATTAAGATTGTTCTTAAATTTACCCCCTCTTTGCTTGATAAAGGAAAAGATTCGATTATGGGCAAAAGAAATTCAATACAAAAATGATACTCTCCTTTAGCTAAAGCAAATTCTACTGTTTCTAAAACTTGCTCATAAGTTTTCATGGGTTAGGCGACTATCATTGTACCTATTCCGGAATTTGTAAAAATTTCAAGAAGTAATGAATGTTCTATTCTCCCATCAATTATGTGAGCTGCTTTTACTCCTTGTGCTAAAGCTCTTATACAGCATTCTGTTTTTGGAATCATACCTTCAGTAACAATTTTTTTATCAATAAAATCTCTCGCCTCTTTGAGATTCGTTTTTTCAACAAGACTATTTTTGTTATCTTTTTCTTTTAAAATCCCTTGAGTATCAGTAAGAAGAATAAGTTTTTCTGCATTTATTGCAGCAGCAATTTCTCCAGCAACAAAATCTGCATTGATGTTGTGGGAAATACCCTCCAAGGTTGATCCAATACTAGAAATAATAGGGATATATCCCTTAGAAATAAGAGGATCTAATATTTCAGGATTGATTTTTGTAACCTCCCCCACTAACCCATGGCTTCCATCTCCTAGTTCTCTAGATTGAATCAAGTTCCCATCAAGACCTGATATTCCCACAGCTAGGGATCCAGTTTTATTAATGCCTTTTACAATTTGTTTGTTAACTCTACCCATTAGGACCATCTCGACAATTTCCATTGTTTTTTGATCAGTAATTCTTAATCCATTTTCGAATTTAGGAGATATTTCTAATTTCTTTAACCAATTATTAATCTCGGGTCCACCTCCATGAATTACTACCGGACAAACCCCAACGGTTGATAAAAGTGCTATGTCTCTAAAAAAAGCATTTTTTAAATTATTATCCTCCATAACAGAACCACCATACTTGATAACAATTTTTCTACCTGAGAAACTTTGTATATATGGCAGTGCTTCGCTTAATATTGATACTCTTTGAGAATCATTCATTATTAAAATTCATTAAAACTTTATTGAATTGAGAAATTAGGTTTTTACAAATATATCCCTATATTCAATAAAAGAGAATAAAATCAAATTCTTTTTTATTATCGTCGATAATAAATTCTGATTCAAGCCCTTTGACGAAAAACCTGTTTAATCGTTCTTGTTTCTCAATCCATTTTTCTAGAGGGACAGCGTTTAATTCGAAACGCATTCTGAGACCATTTTTCTCTTCCTTTGTAATTTCTTCTATTTCTCTTAATTGAGGGGGATTATCCTCGTCCCACAAATTTAAAGATTCTAATGACGATTCAAGATGAGCTTTTATCCCATATCTCCATCTTGTAACATCTTTAACTAGTGCTGTTAATTCTTTTGGTCTATTAAATTTATTTCTTGCAAAATTTGTCTTGTCAAACAACTCTACAGGAGGTATTTCGGAAGTCTTTAAACCTAATCCAATTAAAAAAATAGGTACTCCATAAAAAAAAGTAGGTACACTTAAATTTACTGAGTCTGTAAAATAAGCAGTCATTCCAACAAAAGCTAAAATACCTCCAGCGGTTACGATTAAGTTTCCAGGCGATAGGTATTTCTTCATTTTGATTTAGTAGAATGAGTTTTAAATGGTCTAACAAGTATTATGCAAGATCCTAATACTGCAAATCAAGGTGATTTAATTTTTAAACTTGATCAAGATAGAGCTTGGCTATTAGAAAATCTTGATAAGGGTAAATGGGCAGAAATTAGAAGCGAACTTGCCGCACTTGAAAGAAAAATAAGCAAACTAATTATAAGTGTTCAAGAAAATAATGTTGATATTTGATTTAAAAAGGTATTTCGTCAACTTCAGGTACTAAAGGTGAACTATCCCAACTGGAATTTTTGGTGCTTTCTTTTTTTTCAAATGAATCATTATTTTCTTTTTGATCAGACTTAATAACATCAACTGGCGATATTTGATGAATTTTTGAAGCTGTTAGTTCTGGTTGTTTTTCTTTCGTTCCGTCTTTTCTAGTGACAGAATTCATCTTTAGACGTCCTTCAATAACAATATTTTGCCCCTCCTTTAGTTCATCTACCATTTCTTGGGCAATATTTCCCCATCCTATGATCTTGAGATCTCTGGTTGGATCTTCACTACGTAATCCTTTAAAATTAACAATCATTTCTGCAATTGGAGTTTGGTTTTCTTTGGTATACCTCATTTGGGGAGCGCTATTAATGACCGCCTGAATTAAACAATGATTCATTACTTACTATTTAATTAAAGACATACTGATGCAGAATCAAGGAAATTGCTATAAAAATGTTTGGATCCTATCAGGAACTTCGGATGGACCTGTAATAGCTAGTAGGCTTCTTGAACTTAATTATTCAGTCTTTGCAAGTGTTTTAACTTATAAAGCAGGGCAAGCTTATATTGAGAATCCAAAGTTACATATCATTACGGGTAAATTAAATAATAAAGATCAAATAATTAATTTCATAAATAAAAATAAAATCACATGCGTTGTCGATGCTACTCATCCGTTTGCCGTAATAATTTCTAATAATCTTAAAAATGCATGTAAAGAGATTAATACACCTCTTTTACTATTTGAGAGGAAATCTCTAATAAATAACACTAATAATTTTTTTTATATTGATGATTTAAAGGATATAAATAACGTTGAGATTGAGAATAAGAATATTCTTCTTGCAATAGGATCAAGATTCCTCAACGATACAGCTAATTATTATATGAATTGTAAAGCAAATGTATTTACAAGGGTACTTCCAACTTATGAAAGTATAACTAAAGCTTTTGGATCATGTATTAAAAATTCAAACATAGCGATACTTGAACCGAGTAAAAATAATAAAAGCATTTTAGAAAAAAAACTTTGTGATTTTTGGGAGATAGATTATGTTTTATGCAGAGAATCTGGAAGTTATTCTCAGAAAAACTGGGAGAGTATAGTTTATGGAAGTAACATGAAGTTATTTTTGGTTAAAAGGCCAAAAGTTAAAAATGATTATTCTTATTCTTTTGATCAATATCACAATTTGATAAATCACATAATTAAAAAGTATTGATTTTTAATTCATTATGGAAGTAATAGTTATGATCACAACTGAATCAAGTAAAGCAAATGCTTTGAGAATGGCTAAATTACTAATACAAAATAAACTTGCAGCTTGTGTTTCGATAAAGCAAATTTTTTCAATTTATAAGTGGGATGATGATATTGAAGAAACTAAAGAGTTTGAAATCGCAATAAAAAGTAAACTAGAATTTAAAGATTGTTTAATTGATTTCGTAAATAAAAATTCCACATATGATGTCCCTCAAATTATTTACAAAAAATACAATGCCGAGATGAAATATTATGATTGGTTGAATAAGACTATTTGATTAAATCTATTTTATTAACTCTTTAAGATCAATATCCGATCTAGATCCTAATTGCGTAATTATTTGACCCGCACAAATTGAAGCCATCTCTCCGCATTTTTTGAGGGAACAATTGTTTATTAATCCATGGATAAATCCTCCCGCATAGATATCTCCCGCTCCTGTAGTATCAATAATCTTGCCTTTGGTTATTGACTCAATTATTTCAACATTATTTTTGTTAACTATGAGAGAACCATTGCTTCCAAGAGTTACTATGACTAATTCACATAAGGAAGATAGGTCTTCTTGGCAGCTTGCTAATTTATCTTTTTTAAATAGACTTAACACCTCTGATTCATTACAAAAAACAACATCTACGTATTCATAAATTAATTCCAAGAAACTCTCACGATGTCTATCTACACAAAATGAATCAGACAAAGAAAGGATTATTTTTGTATTAGATTGTTTTGCAATTTGAGCGGCTTTAATAAAAGCTTTTTTAGCTAATTCGCTGTCCCATAAATATCCTTCTAAATATAAGTATTTACTTTCCTTAATTACAGTAAAGTCAATGTCTTTTGGTTCAAACTCTACAGATGCTCCTAGGTAAGTGCACATAGTTCTTTGTGCATCAGGTGTAATCAAAATGATTGAATGAGCTGTTGGAGCACCTTCAATAGTTGGTGATGTATTAAAAATAGTTTTACTTTTTTTTATATCGTCAGAAAAGAAATTCCCAAATTGATCATTTTTCACTCTGCCTATAAACTGCACATGATTGCCTAATTCTGCTAAAGAAACAACTGTATTTGCTGAGGACCCACCTGAAATTTGTTTGATCACTTTGCAATTTTCTAACAATCTCTGAGATTCCTCAGAATTAATTAGATTCATTGATCCTTTATCCAGATTATTTATCTCAAGAAACTCATCCTCAATATTTACAATAATATCTACTATTGCGTTGCCCAGACCAATGAGATCAACTTTTTTATGTTCGAAATGTCTAAAGGATTCCTTCATTAATTTGGAACTAAATTATCTTAGCAGTGCTCTTTTAGGACCATGTATTGGGTCTTCAATAACTATAGTTTGATCTCTATTCGCCCCCAACGAAACAATGGCAATTGGAACCTCCATTAACTCAGCTAAAAATCTTAGATAATTCATAGCATTCTCAGGGAGATCAGATAGTTTTCTGCAATCTGCAGTTGAACATTGCCAACCTTTTAATTTTTTGAAGATTGGCTTACATTTTTTTAAGTCATCTGAATTTGTAGGGAAGTAGTCTATTTCCTCTCCATCGAGATCATATGCAATGCAAACTTGAATCTCATCTAATTCATCTAACACATCAAGTTTCGTAACGGCTAAACAATCAAGACCATTTACAGATACAGCATATTTACCAATAACTCCATCAAACCACCCACATCTTCTCCTTCTCCCAGTAGTGGTTCCAAATTCACTGCCTCTATCACAGAGTTGATCATTAATACTTCCTTGTAATTCAGTTGGGAATGGCCCTTCACCTACTCTTGTGGTATAAGCTTTTGCGACACCTATGACTCTATCAATTAAAGTTGGACCCACTCCAGCCCCAATACATGCCCCTCCTGATATAGGGTTTGATGAGGTAACAAAAGGATAAGTCCCATGATCTAAGTCAAGTAGAGTCCCTTGAGCACCTTCGAAAAGAATATTCTTCTTGTTTTTTGAGGCTGCATGGATAGTTCTCGTACAGTCAACAACATGCTTTGATAATCTTTCCCCATAGTCAAGATATTCTTCAACAATATCTTCTAATTTAAGTGGTTTAATGCCATAGATTTTTTCTAATAGACCATTTTTTTCTCTTAATGGAATTTCGATCACATCACTTAGCCTTTCCTTATTGAGCAAGTCTCTTATCCTAATGCCATTTCTTTGTGATTTATCCGCATAAGTTGGGCCAATCCCACGACCTGTTGTCCCTATTTTGTTTGAACCTCTATCAGCCTCCATCGCTTCATC
>CACGKI010000029.1 GCA_902573565.1 uncultured Prochlorococcus sp. | reverse complement strand
CTTAGATTTGGATAGTGCTCCCATGGTTTTAGGTGGAAAGGAGGGGATTAACGCAGTTGCAGCATGGGACAAGGCAGATACTGTGGTCACCGGAATAGTAGGCTGTGCAGGCTTAATTCCAACAATGTCAGCAATTAATGCAGGGAAAAATATTGCACTTGCTAACAAAGAAACTTTAATTGCGGCAGGGCCAATTGTTATTCCTGCATTAAAGAAAAATAATAGTAGGCTTTTACCTGCTGATTCAGAACACTCTGCTATCTTTCAATGTTTACAAGGATTACCTAATTTTGAAAATGCAGATTTTTCAACAGGAGAGATGCCTAAGGGTTTAAAAGCGATACACTTAACAGCTTCTGGTGGTGCTTTCAGAGATTGGGCCGTTGAGGATTTAAAGCATGTCACAGTGGAAGATGCGACTTCTCATCCTAATTGGGATATGGGAAAAAAAATAACTGTAGATTCTGCAACTCTTATGAATAAAGGCTTAGAAGTTATAGAAGCTCATTATTTATTTGGGACCTCTTACGAAAATATCGAAATTGTTATCCACCCTCAAAGTATTATTCATTCAATGATTGAGATGGAAGATTCTTCAGTATTAGCTCAATTAGGTTGGCCAGATATGAAGCTACCTATTTTATATGCGATGAGTTGGCCTGAAAGATTTAAAACAAATTGGAAAAGATTAAACCTAAGTGAAATTGGAAAACTAACTTTTAAAGAGCCAGACAAGTTTAAATATCCCTGCATGGGACTTGCATATGCCGCAGGAAAATCTTCTGGGACTATGCCTGCAGTCTTAAATGCTGCTAATGAAATGGCTGTTGAACAATTCCTTAAAGAAAAAATTTCTTTTCAAGAAATTCCAACATTTATAAGTAAAGCCTGTGAGTCACATATGGAGAACTTGAATTTAAGTCCCGAATTGGAGGATATTCTTGAAGTAGACAATTGGGCCAGACTTTTTGTTAAGCAAGAAATTAAAAAAGGTAAAAAATACGTAAGTATTGGATAAAAGTAAATATTAAAAGTCACCAGACTAAAAATTTCTTACGAATATTGGATTCTGAACTTATAAACAAAGTCTTTAAAATTTATGCCACTCTGAATTCTCGTTTCATATTCATTTCAGGCAAGTCATTCATTGAGTCTCTCCATTCCTGTGCCCATGCACTTTGACTATGTCTATAAATTCTAATTAGTTCATCTACAGCGGAATCATGATAATCAACTCTCAGATCTAAAAGGGGGAAGCCTAGTTCTCCACTAACTTTTAGAGCACTTGAAGTCGAACGGGGGCTTCGTCTATCTCCACCTATATTTTCTCCTGCATTAAGAGCCTCAAGTAGTCTTTTCCCTAATTTAGTATCTGGATCACTTTGTTTAAAAACATCAGCCATCACCTCAAGAACTTCAATATTCTCTAGAAAATTGCCAGCTACAGAAAAGTTTTCTCCACTTATATGTCCGCTTATTTGAAAACATTCTTGACCAGTCCAGCATGAGCTTCTCCCATACTTATCAATTAAATGAACCTGCCTTTTTTCCCTGCCAAAATCTTCTTTAATCAAATCTTCCAAAACAATTTTTGAATCAGAGCAGGATTGGAGTGACTCAAGACTTCTTAATCCTAAATAGGGATTAGTTTGCCCTTGAGTTGCAACAGCACCAACCTGTGATCTAACGAATGAAACTGTTGAACCAACAGCTATATGGCAAGAAGAAACTGCAACACCAAATCTATTTTTTAAAGGATCAAAACCAATAATTGAAAATGTCATTTACATCATTAGAGGCTTGTCTAAAAAATTCTTATCGATGGTAAATATTGTGTTTAATAAAACCTCAATACCTTTAGCACATTGATCTAGAGAAGTATATTCCTTGTAGGAATGACTCAGACCATTCCTGCTTGGGACAAAGATCATAACCATAGGACAGATCCTTCCTATTTCTTGTGAGTCATGACTTGCTTTGCTTGGTAATATTCCAGTTTTAAATCCCAACTTTTCAGATTCATGAAATGAAGAGCTCACTAATTTAGCGCATGACTTAGTGGGAATCACTTCAAATTGAGGTTCTATCTGTACTACGCATCCAGTAACTTCTTGAATTTCTGAGCATAGATTCTCAATTCTTAAACTCATTTTCCCAATTACGTCTTCATCCAAATCTCTCATATCTATAGTAAATACTGCTTCTCCGGGAATAACATTTGCCGCATTAGGATGTAATTTCAATTTACCAACTGTGGCAACTGCACTTTCAGAAGTAGTTTTAGCTATCTGTTCAATGCCAACAATAATTTTAGAGGCGGCCAAAAGTGCGTCATTTCTATTTGACATCGGTGTAGTTCCTGCATGATTTGCCTGACCTATAACTTTAACGGTTATTCTCTTTTGACCTACTATTCCATTAACAATTCCGATGTCCAAACCACCATCTTCAAGGACCTTTCCCTGTTCAACATGTAATTCAAGAAAAGCGAATATATCTTTTTTACTTCTTGCCGCACTGCCAATTTTTAGCCAATTTCCACCAATCCGAGAAAGATTATCAATTATTGAACAGGAATTACCGGTAATAAAATCTTCTTCGTTTAGAGATAAATTACCTGTAAAGCCCTTACAGCCAATCATTGTCGATTCTTCATCAGCAAAGACAATTATTTCAAAGGGTCTATTTAATTTAATGTCATTTTCCTGAAGGAAAAAAGCAATTTCAATTCCTGCAATCACTCCTAAAGTGCCGTCGTACTTACCTCCCTTTGGTACAGTGTCGAGATGAGATCCAGTAACAATGGGTGGCAAATTATTATTATGTCCATCTAATCTTGCAATAATATTTCCGGCAGTATCTATTCTTATTTTTAAACCTAAGTCCTTAAGGGTTTTCATAAAAAAATTTCTTGCATATATATCTTCATTAGAAAAACCTCTTCTTGAAACAGAACCATTCTCAGAAGCTCCGATTGAAGAAAAAGAATTTATCAAGTCTTGGATTCTCTCCCTATTTATTACCTGTGGCTCTAGGATATTTAACCCAGTGCTATAGCTCATACTTGTATTACTTAAACCTATTTAAAATCTCTTATTTTTCAAATAAAACCTGTATTGGTTTACACCTTTTAAGAAATTAATTTTAGAAAAGAATTCAAACTCTCCAGCCCAAATTATCAGCCATCTTTTGAGCCTTATCCGGGATATCCTCAATTATAAAAATCTTATATAAGATCTGAACGCTTAAAAGATGATTGATTATTGCATCCAATTGTACTTTTTCTGAGGCATCAAGCTCTGAACTAAAAAATTTATTCAGCAAATTATTTACTTCTGTTTCATCCAAGATTCCAAATTCTCTTATCCTCTCAGTACTTAAAAATTCATTCACAACTTCCTGCATTGAACTTAAATTATCTTTATCTGCATGGGAAGGGGGAGCCATAAAAGGAAACTTTTCACGTTTATATAATGATTCAGGCAGCAATCCTGACATGGCTTCTCTTAAAACATACTTCTCTACATTGTCTTTTATCCTCAATTCAGGTGGGACAGCAACAGCAGCTTCAGCTAGGTGATGATCTAAAAATGCAGGTCTGGCTTCCATTGAATTTGACATATCCACTCTATCTCCACCCCATGTGAGAATTTGGCCTTCAAGCATAGTTTTTATCCAAACGTACTGCGCCTGATCAATTGCGTATCTATCTTTTAGCTGTTCAAGATCAAGTTCTCCAAAAATTGCCGCCCCAGGATCATAATCTTCAGTTATCTCTTTATATTTACTTGAGACTAGACTTTTTGCATAAGTTTCACATGCAAGCCAAGGTTGAAGGCAACTTGGCGTAAATCCTAAAAACTCCCTGAAAGATTGATTACTTATCTCTTCATTAGCTAGCATCGCTCCCTTGAAAATATCATTTGAATTTTCTAGGTTTTCTTTAAGATTCTTAGATTCTGAATTAGAAATTCCGACCCCATAGGTATACATATCTTTTCTAAAAGCAGGATAGCCACCAAACAATTCATCTGAACCCTCTCCTGTCATAACGACCTTATAGTCGAGCTCATTCACTCTTTTACTCATAAGGTATTTGGCAATTGCAAGGGTGTTATAAATAGATCTTTCTGTAAACCATAGAACCTTTTCAAAATTCCCATACAGATCATCTCCATTTATTTTTAAAATCTCATGATCAGCATTAGTGGCAACAGCCATCTCTTTTGCTATGGAAGTTTCATCATATCTTTCATCACTGAAACCAATCGTGAATGCCTTTACTGATTTTTGACTTATGGCAGAAGCCAATCCCAAAATTGAGCAACTATCAATTCCACCGGATAAATAACAGCCGACCGGGACATCAGCGACCATTCTTAATTCAACTGCTCTCAATAATTCTTTTCTAATATTTTCAATAAAATATTTTTCACTTTTATCTCTTTCATAAGTGTTTTTCTTTGGGAAATTTATATCCCAGAACTTTTCCTCTGTTATTTGAAATTTATTATTTACCCTTTTGACCTTAAGGATATATCCAGGTTTAACTTGTTTAACACCGGCAAATGCAGTAGAACCAGGTACCATAACCTGCATTAGTTGATGAACCAGTCCTTCACCCGTAAATTTTCTTTCAACTGATGGATGGGCAAACAATACCTTTAATTCAGAGCCAAATATTAAGGAATTTTCTGTCTCAATCCAGTATTGAGGTTTAATCCCAAATCGATCTCTTACAAGATAAAGACAATCCTGTTCTGCATCAAACAATGAAAAGGCAAATTCTCCACGCAGATAAGATAATGATTCATCAATACCATATTTCTCATAAAGTCTAAGCAATATTTCCGAATCACTTTTTGAAGAAAAGCTTACGCCCTGAGCAACAAGATCAGCCCTGATTCTCTGAAAGTCATAAAATTCACCGTTATGTGCCATCAGAATATGATTTTCTTCACCTCCAACAAAAGGCTGTTTAGCTCGATTTTCATTTAAATCTATTATTGATAATCTCGCATGACAGAATCCTACAGAAGCATCATCTGATAATTTATATCCAAAACCGTCCGGTCCACGATGGCTTTGAATAGCAGCCATATTTACAAGAATCTGAGGTTCAACAGATTCATCTTTTGATTTATTAAATACCCCACCTATTCCACACATCTAGCTAAACGACATCCATTACTCTTGTTGTTCTATCCATAAGACAGGTAAGTAAAGCCATTCTTATAAATACTGCTCCTCTTGACTGAGCAAAATACCAATTTTTTGAGGTCTGATCCAGTGATGTTGACAATTCAGGACCACGAGCTAGTGGATGCAATATTATGGAATCTTTTTTAAATGGCAACTCACTGTGCAATTTGAATGCACTTCCATGAACCTCATAATCTTCTCCCACCCATGCAATTGCATTTATATAGGTGACGTCTAAGTAAGGTAATACTTTATGCATATCCGTCTCCAGCTCAATTTTTAGATCAGATTCAATAAGTTGTTCCAGCTGGCCTTCATCAAATAAATTGTTCTGATCGATAGATTTGTCATCATAAATAACAATAATTTTTTTTATGAAATATGGAAACTTGCAGAATAATTTTAAAAGGGATCTGACTGTTCTCATACGTGATGGAACTCCGATGATACCAATGGTTATTTTTTCACTATCATCAATTAACTTGTTAACCAGATGTGGTCTCCATTTAAAAATCGTATAAAGATCAGACATCGCCTGAGTGGGATGTTCATCGATTCCATTACCGGCATTGATTATTGGAATTCTCAATGATTTTGTCATTTCAAAAATCGCCTCATTGTCACTTTCTCTGAGTACAACGCAGTCACCGTAATTATTAAACATATGAGCAATATCCAAATGGGTTTCTCCTTTGGCAATTCCAGTAGAACTTTTATCGGTAATATTTATTGAATCGCCCCCCAGCCTGTGCCATGCGCTATCAAAGGATAACCTTGTTCTGGTGCTTGGTTCATAGAAGGCATTTATTAGTATCTTTCCCTTTAGAGGACTGTTGTGGGAAATATATCTGTTTGGGTTACTTTCGAATTTTGCCGCCAGCCTGAAAAGTTGTAGAAGACAATCTTTACTAAAGGGGTCTATCGAAATTACATGTCTATCCAATAACTCATATAGAAATTC
>CACGKI010000028.1 GCA_902573565.1 uncultured Prochlorococcus sp. | reverse complement strand
ATATAGGTATAGCCGCTCACATTGATGCAGGGAAGACTACAACTACTGAAAGAATTTTGTTTTATTCAGGTGTTGTTCATAAGATTGGAGAAGTACATGATGGTGCTGCCGTTACTGATTGGATGGCTCAAGAACGAGAAAGAGGAATAACTATTACTGCTGCTGCAATATCCACTAGTTGGCAAGATCACAGAATTAATATCATTGATACTCCTGGCCACGTGGACTTTACTATTGAAGTGGAAAGATCAATGCGGGTCTTGGACGGAGTAATAGCCGTTTTTTGCGCAGTTGGGGGAGTTCAGCCTCAATCTGAAACAGTTTGGCGTCAAGCAGACAGATACTCTGTCCCAAGAATGGTTTTTGTTAATAAAATGGATAGGACTGGTGCAGATTTTCTAAAAGTTAATAAACAAATTAAAGATCGACTTAAAGCAAATGCACTCCCAATACAACTTCCTATTGGAGCTGAAGGTGACCTTACTGGAATTATTGATTTAGTTTCTAACAAAGCATATCTTTACAAAAATGATTTAGGTACTGATATTGAAGAAGCACCTATTCCATCTGACATGGAGGAGGAAGCTGCTGAGTGGAGATTAAAGTTGATGGAGAGCGTCGCAGAAAATGATGAAGAGTTAATTGAAACTTTCCTTGAAACAGGAGAATTATCTGTAGAACAGCTTAAAAAAGGTATTAGGGAAGGTGTCTTAAAACATGGTTTAGTTCCTGTTCTGTGTGGTTCAGCCTTTAAGAATAAGGGAGTTCAACTAGTATTAGACGCTGTAGTTGATTACTTACCTGCTCCAGTTGATGTAAAGCCAATTCAAGGTGTTTTACCAAGTGGTAAAGAAGATATTAGGCCTTCAGACGATAATGCCCCCTTTAGCGCATTAGCTTTTAAAGTGATGTCAGATCCCTATGGAAAATTAACTTTTGTAAGAATGTATTCAGGTGTTCTTTCAAAGGGAAGTTATGTAATGAATTCTACTAAGGATGCTAAAGAGAGAATTTCTAGATTAGTGATTCTTAAGGCTGATGAAAGAGAGGAGGTTGATGAATTGAGGGCTGGGGATTTAGGAGCTGTATTAGGCCTCAAGAACACGACAACTGGCGACACTTTGTGTAACACAGAAGATCCAATAGTGTTGGAGACATTATTTATTCCTGAACCAGTTATTTCAGTGGCTGTTGAACCAAAAACTAAAGGTGATATGGAAAAATTATCAAAAGCTTTAACTGCTTTGTCTGAAGAGGATCCAACCTTTAGGGTTAGTACAGATCCTGAAACAAATCAAACTGTTATTGCAGGTATGGGTGAATTACACTTAGAAATTCTTGTTGACAGGATGTTAAGGGAATTTAAAGTTGAAGCTAATATAGGAGCTCCTCAGGTTTCATACAGAGAGACAATTAGGTCTAGTTCTAAAGGTGAAGGTAAATATGCAAGACAGACTGGTGGAAAGGGTCAATATGGTCATGTAATTATTGAAATGGAACCGGCTGAAGTTGGTAAAGGTTTTGAATTTGTAAATAAAATTGTTGGCGGAGCTGTCCCAAAAGAGTATATTGGGCCTGCATCAAATGGAATGAAAGAAACCTGTGAATCTGGTGTTCTTGCCGGTTATCCACTCATTGATGTAAAAGTAACACTAGTCGATGGTTCATTCCACGATGTAGACTCATCTGAAATGGCCTTCAAAATTGCAGGTTCAATGGCTTTTAAAGACGGGGTTAAAAAATGTAATCCTGTCCTTTTAGAGCCTATGATGAAAGTCGAGGTCGAAAGTCCTGACGACTTTCTTGGATCTGTAATTGGTGATCTCTCTTCTAGAAGAGGTCAAGTAGAAGGACAATCTGTTGATGATGGATTGTCTAAGGTACAGGCCAAAGTGCCCTTAGCCGAAATGTTCGGTTATGCCACTCAACTCCGATCAATGACTCAAGGTCGGGGTATATTTTCAATGGAGTTCGCAAATTATGAGGAAGTACCTCGTAATGTTGCTGAAGCTATCATTTCCAAGAATCAGGGCAACTCCTGATCTCTAAACCAAACACTCTTAAACCCTCGATTCTTTAATTCAAATGGCTCGCGAGAAGTTCGAAAGGAACAAACCACATGTCAACATAGGTACTATTGGCCATGTTGATCATGGAAAAACTACATTAACTGCTGCTATTACAAATGTATTAGCTAAAAAAGGTCAAGCTCAAGCTCAAGACTATGGAGACATTGATGGTGCTCCTGAAGAAAGAGAGCGTGGCATTACCATTAATACAGCTCACGTTGAATATGAGACTGAAGGCAGACATTATGCTCATGTTGATTGCCCAGGACATGCTGATTATGTGAAAAACATGATCACAGGAGCTGCCCAGATGGATGGCGCTATTCTTGTTTGCGCGGCTACAGATGGTCCTATGGCTCAAACAAAAGAGCATATTCTTCTGGCTAAACAAGTTGGAGTTCCTGCTCTTGTAGTTGCTCTTAATAAGTGCGATATGGTCGATGATGAAGAAATTATTGAACTTGTTGAAATGGAAATCAGAGAACTATTAGATAGTTATGACTTCCCTGGAGATGATATTCCTATCGTTCAAGTTTCTGGTTTAAAAGCTCTAGAAGGTGATTCAACTTGGGAATCAAAGATTGAAGAATTAATGAAAGCAGTCGACGCTAGTATTCCTGAGCCTGAAAGAGAAGTTGATAAACCGTTTTTGATGGCGGTTGAAGACGTTTTCTCAATTACTGGTAGAGGTACTGTAGCTACTGGAAGAATTGAGAGAGGTAAAGTAAAGGTTGGAGAAGAAGTTGAAATAGTTGGAATAAGAGATACAAGAGTAACAACTGTTACTGGAGTGGAAATGTTCCGTAAACTTCTTGATGAAGGTATGGCTGGAGATAATGTTGGTTTACTTTTACGTGGTGTTCAGAAAGAAGATATTGAGAGAGGAATGGTACTTGTTAAGAAAGGATCTATTACTCCTCATACTCAGTTTGAAGGAGAAGTTTATGTTCTTAAAAAAGAAGAGGGCGGAAGACATACTCCTTTCTTCGCAGGATATAGACCTCAGTTTTATATCAGAACAACTGATGTGACAGGTCAAATTACAGCATTTACCTCTGATGATGGTTCCAATGTCGAAATGGTTATGCCTGGAGACAGAATTAAGATGACTGGTGAATTAATTTGTCCAGTAGCTATTGAACAAGGTATGAGATTCGCAATTCGTGAAGGTGGACGTACTATCGGTGCTGGAGTTGTTTCTAAAATACTCAAATAATATTTGAATTTTAAGAATTTAACCTCAATCACTTAAAATAAGTTAAGGACTAGGGTCATTATTAATCAATGACCCTCCACTAGAAGTTAATTTGACATCATGACTGCATCAATTGCACAACAAAAAATAAGAATAAGACTAAAAGCATTTGACAGACGGATGCTTGATTTGTCTTGCGATAAAATAATCCAAACTGCTGATACTACTTCAGCTTCAGCAATAGGTCCGATTCCTTTGCCGACAAAAAGAAAGATTTACTGTGTCTTAAGGTCTCCACACGTTGATAAAGATTCGAGAGAACATTTTGAGACAAGAACTCATCGAAGAATAATTGATATTTATAGTCCTTCTGCAAAAACTATTGATGCTCTAATGAAGTTAGATCTCCCTAGTGGTGTAGATATAGAAGTTAAACTCTGAAAAATCCCAAATACGACTTAAATTGAGTAACATATTAATACGAATGAGGTTTAAATGGGAGAACTCTCTGTAAGGGAATTACCTTTATTTCCTTTGCCAGATGTAGTCCTTTTTCCTCAAGAGGTCCTACCTTTACATATTTTTGAGTCTAGATACAGAATCATGCTTCAATCTGTTCTAGAATCAGATTCTATGTTTGGAGTTGTCAAGTGGGATCCAAATACTAAAAGCATGGCCAACGTTGGATGTTGTGCTCAAATAATAAAGCATCAAACTGCAGAAGATGGTAGAAGTAATATCATTACTCTTGGACAACAAAGATTCCAAGTCTTAGAAATCATTCGATCAACTCCATTTTGTTCTGCGATGGTTAGTTGGATAAGTGATGAGAATACTGATAATGTTCAAAGATTAGATTCTCTAAAAGATTCAGTCACAGAAGCTCTTAATGATGTGATTAATTTGACAGGTAAATTAACAAATACTAAGAAAAACATTCCTGATAAATTACCTGATAATCCCATGGAATTATCATTTTGGATTGGAGCTCATTTGGGTGGTCCTGTAGCGGAAGAACAGCAAAGACTTTTAGAGGAAAGAAATACTTACACCCGTTTGCAAAGAGAATTTGAAATGCTTGATCATACAAGAAAACAACTTGCAGCAAGAACAGCTTTGAAAGAAAGTTTCCCGGATATTAAAGAAAATTAGATGTTTGAGTTACTACTACCTTTTTGTTTACTGTTTTTATTACTTTTAGCTTTATTTATCATCTGGAGAAATAATGCAAGAAAATATATCTCTTCTGGTACTGTGGCTTCTGCATATGATGCTTGGACACAAGATAAATTACTTGAGAGAATGTGGGGAGAACATATACACTTAGGTTTTTATCCTTCAGGGAAAAGCAATTTTGACTTTAGAAAGGCTAAAGTACAGTTTGTGCATGAGTTAGTCAAATGGAGTGGTTTAGATAAATTACCAAAAGGCTCCAGAGTACTTGATGTAGGTTGCGGAATAGGAGGAAGTTCTAGAATTCTCTCAGAATTTTATGGCTTTAATGTTACTGGAATTACAATTAGTCCTGCTCAAGTAAAAAGGGCAAGAGAACTTACTCCATCTGAACTTAATTGTAACTTCCAAGTTATGGATGCATTAGATCTGAAATTTGAAGATGGATCATTTGATGCAGTTTGGAGTGTTGAAGCTGGTGCACACATGAATGATAAAAAAAGGTTTGCAGATGAAATGTTGAGAACTTTGAGACCAGGAGGGTATTTCGCGTTGGCAGATTGGAACTCAAGAGATTTAAAGACTCACCCTCCATCTTTTTTTGAGAAGTTGGTCCTTAAGCAATTACTTGAGCAGTGGGTGCATCCTAATTTCATTAGTATTCATGAATTTAGTATTATTCTTGATACTAATAAAAACAGTGCAGGGAGAGTGATTTCTGATAATTGGAATTTTTATACAAATCCCTCATGGTACGATTCCATTCTAGAAGGCATTCGAAGACCTTTCGCGATCTTAAATCTTGGACCTTTAGCTATTGTAAAGTCGGTTAGAGAAATCCCAACAATACTTCTGATGAATTGGGCGTTTAAAAAAGGTTTAATGGAGTTTGGAGTTTACAAATGTAGAGGATAAATTAATCTAACTCAATGTTTTCAGAGAGATAATTTCCAAAATTTACAAAGTTATTGCAAAGTGGTTTAAGTTGATTTTGTAATTCAAGAAGACTACTAATATCAGTTTCATTATTTATTTCTAAATCGATATAAATTATATATTCACCTAATTCTCTTTTAGATGGCCTTGACTCTATTTTACTCATATTAAATCCAAAATCTGCAATATAATTTATAGCTTTAAGCAGAGCACCAGGCTTATTTGATCTTAATGAGAAAGCAAAACTGGCAATATTGGCTTCATAAGAATTTGATTCATTGCTCAATAAAACAAATCTAGTACAATTTCCTGGGACATCATTAATAGGAAAAGCTAATTCTTTTAGCCCTTCAATTTGAGTTAGTGATTTTGAACCGATAGCTGCCCTAAATTTACTTCCTCTTACCATATTTACAGCTTCTGATGTTGAATTTGTTGGGAGAGTGATTGCCCTTGGAAGATTTTCAGATAACCATTCTGAACATTGAGCTAATGCTTGAGGATGTGATAATACCTCTGAAATTATTGAAAGTTCGCCATCACTAATTAATGCATGTTTTATGGGTAAAACAATTGCTTTATTTATAAATATATTTGGAAATTTCCAAAGGGCATCTAAAGTTGCAGTAACTCCGCCCTCTACAGAATTTTCAATAGGAACTACAGCAGCATCACAATTGTTGTAGGCTATTGATTTAATGACCGAATGTAACCCATTACATGGTACAAATAAAGGTGTCTGAAAATTGGCAAGCTTTGATAATATATGAGCTGCTTTTTCTGCGTATGTCCCTTTAGGACCTAAATATGCAACTTGTTTGCGCATGATTGATTGTAAGAAAAAAAGAGATCAAATAAGCATTGGAGGGATATAGAAAATGCTATTGTCTTTTGATGCTAAACAGAAACTAAAACTTTCTATAACACGAAATAAGGAATATCTTTCT
>CACGKI010000027.1 GCA_902573565.1 uncultured Prochlorococcus sp. | reverse complement strand
AACTACAAAATCAGAAATATCTTTTGACTTATTTTTCTTGAAGGAATTGGTTATAAAAATGAAAAATATAGTTAATGCAAGTAATATAATTCCACTTCTTAGATTTATATTTTTTTTTATTAAATCAAGCATTTCTTTTGAAAAAGTAATTGATAATATTTGGGAACTAAATAAATAATCAAGTCGATTATAATTAACTTATCCAAGATTGGTTAAGTAAATACTATATTACTAGAAGATGTTTTCTTAATAATTTTTCTAAAAAATTTTTCAAATGTTAAAAGCCGGTATTATTGGATTGCCCAATGTTGGAAAATCAACTTTATTTAATGCACTTGTTGAAAATGCTAAAGCTCAAGCGGCTAATTTTCCCTTTTGTACTATAGAACCTAATAAAGGTATAGTTTCAGTCCCAGATCAAAGGTTGCAAGAGTTAGGTGATTTAAGTTCTAGCCAAAATATTATTCCAACAAAAATTGAATTTGTAGATATCGCAGGACTAGTTAAAGGAGCAAGTAAAGGTGAAGGTTTGGGAAATAAATTTTTATCAAATATTAGAGAGGTTGATGCAATAGTACATGTTGTAAGGTGCTTTGATGATGGTGATGTAATTCATGTTTCTGGAAAGGTAGATCCCTTAGATGACATTGAGATAATTAATCTAGAATTGAATTTAGCTGATTTATCCCAACTCCAAAAAAGAAGAGAAAGAATTAAAAAACAGGTTAGAACTAGTAAAGAGGCAGCAAAAGAAGATAACTTACTAGAAAAAATTGAAGAAGAGCTACAGAAAGGACTTTCAGTTAGATCAATATCTCTCAGCGAAGAAGAAAATTTAATAATTAAGCAATTAGGATTCCTTACCGCAAAACCAATTATTTACGCAACAAATTTGAGTGAAAATGATTTGGCTGAAGGGAATGATTTCGCATCAAAAGTTCAGAGTTTTGCAAGTAGTGAAAATACAGAATGCATAAAAATATCAGCGCAAGTAGAATCTGAATTAATAGAGTTGGAACCAGAGGATAAAAAAGACTACCTTATGGGTTTAGGAGTAAAAGAAGGGGGATTAAGTTCCTTAATAAAATCAACATATAAATTACTTGGATTAAAAACTTATTTCACTACAGGAGAAAAGGAGACAAAAGCCTGGACTATAAAAGATGGGATGACTGCGCCACAAGCAGCAGGAGTCATTCATACTGATTTTGAAAAGGGATTTATTAGAGCTCAAACCATTTCATATCAAAATTTAATTGATTCTGGTTCTATTGCTAATGCAAAAAATAAAGGGTTACTCCGAAGTGAAGGTAAAGAATATATAGTAAATGAAGGTGATGTAATGGAGTTTTTGTTTAACGTATAGAACAATATGAAAAAGATTGAGTCAGAACTACTTATATTTTATGAAACTGCTCATGCGGAGCTTGCTTCCGCATTAGAAATGCTTGCAGCATCCAAGCTAACTGACTCACCAAAGCAGGTATTCGGTTATTTTATGCATGCTAAAGATGAATATAATCATGCGAGATCTTTTTTTAAAATGCTTTCTATGAGAGGGAAGAGAGCTTCAATCGAAACAGCTAGAAATTATAGGTTCACATCTCCCTCATTAATAACTAAGGGTTACATCTCCGATAAAGGTTTTCTTATAGACACTATGAAATTAAAAGACTTTATAGCTTTTGTTTATACAAATGAACTTTTAGCTAAATCATCTTTTGAAAATATATTAACTTTGGTTGGCAATACTACTGAGGAAGGAAAAAGAATTTCAGACATTATGAGAGATGAATTACGCCATCATGGAATGGCTAAAAAACATTTTTTAAATCATTATCCTGCCTTACAACCTTGGCAGCTAATGCTTTACCGTACAAGAGAGACAATAAGTAATAAAGGCAGAAAAATATATGATGCAAATTTAAAGTTTCTTGATAGGCTCTTGACTCCTCTATATAGAGCTATGGCTTATATCGCTGGGACCATTGCTAAAAAATTGAATCTAAATGAATTTAAAAGAGATGGTAAAAATCTAATGAATATTCCAACTAATTCTATTCTTTAGAGAAATTTTAATTATCGAAAATGTTTATTGGTGTTACTGGATATAATCACGAATCTTCTGCTGCATTAGTTGATAAAAATGGTGTGCTTGTTGATTTCTATAGAGAAGAGTCTCTTAGTCGAATAAAGGGTGATAAATCCTTCCCGAAGAGGTCAATAAAAAAATTATTAGATACTAATAAAATTAGGATAAAAGATATCGAAAGGGTAGCTTTCTATGAAAGGCCTTTAAGTGCATTTTTACACATCATAAAAGAAGCTTCTATGCATATGCCAAAAAGCCTTCCTCTGCTTACTCATCAGTTTCGTAATTTTAATCGTTCATCAGTTTCTTGTTATCTAGACTTTGCAAAATTTTTTAAAGGATTAGAGAGTAAATTAATTTATTCCGATCACCATTTATCTCATACATTGACCGCTCTACCATATTCTAATTCTAAAAAAGATATTTGCTCTGTAGTTATTGATGGTTTTGGAGATAGAAGCACTGCTTCAATTAGTCAAGTAGTTGATCCAACTGAGATTAATGAGTTGTGGGAATGTCCATATCCTGTATCTCTAGGTCTTTTCTATTCAAGTATCACTGATTACCTAGGGTTTGCAATTAATGAAGGTGAATATAAAGTTATGGGACTAGCTTCTTTTGGAGATTCAAATAGTAAATCAGCAAAGTTAGTGAGGGGGTTAATGGATTGGGATACCACTTCTAATAAAATAATTTCTGATATGAGTTTTTTTGATTATCATTTATCAACATCTAATTCATTCAGTAGTAAATTAGAGGAATTATTAGGACCGGCCCGCAATCCTTTTGTTCAACTTATTCAGGGAGATAGTGATTTTCAAAGATGTGCAGATATAGCAAGGGGAGCGCAAGATTTAACAATTTATCTACTTGGAAAAATTTTTACTCATGCCCATAAAATAACGAATTCTAGAAGATTTCTTTTTTCAGGGGGAGTTTCCATGAATTCTGCCTCAATCGATAGTCTTGCCCAATTGCCTTTTGTAGATGAAATAATTATCCCGCCAAGCCCAGGAGACTCCGGTTGTGCCATTGGAGCTGCTTTTTATTGCTATATAAAATCTAATTACTATAGTGATTTGAAAATTTCAAAGCCCTCTTTATTTCCTTCTCGAAAAGAAGTAAGAAATGATGAATATCTCACAGAACAAATTATTTCTAATGAGTTTTCTGTTTTAGAGAGGGATGAATATGATGCCTTTTTAAATGCTGCTGAACTTATAAAAGCAGGAGAAGTGATTGGAACAGTTTTATCCTGTAGTGAAACAGGTCCAAGGGCGCTGGGAAATAGATCTTTAATATGTGATGCAAAAAATAAAGAAGCTGTAAAAAACTTAAATACTGTAATTAAAAATAGAAGTCCTTATAGGCCAACTGCTCCAGCAATGAAATATGAAATTGCTCAAAAATATTATAAATTGAGGCCTGAAATTTCTGAATGCTATAAATCTATGGGTGCTACATGCAAATGTCTTGAAAATAATCTTTCTTTGGATTTCCCAACAACGCATGTTGATGGAACAGCACGCATTCAAATTGTTGAAAATAACTCATCTCTTGATAAGTTGTTATCTATTTTACAACCAATGGGAATCGATATATTAGCTAACTCCTCATTGAACGTAAGTGGAGATCCTACCTGCTTTGACTTGGTTGATGGTCTTATGGTTTGTTCGAGAACAAAACTACGTTATCTTTTAACTGACTTAGGATTGCTAAAAAGAAAAACTTAAAATTTTAAATGTTTAGTTTTTTTCGATTTTTAAAACACATCATTTCATCTGCTTGGAAGAATGCAACACCTATTCAGGCTGCTTTAATAACCGCAATTTTATTAGCTATTGTTGTTATTTTAATAATAAGCGTAGTACAAATAATTGTCCCATTTACTTATATCGCGATTTAGATCTTGTTGATAAGATCTAAATAATTTTGAATTGTTAGATTTAGTATTTATTTTTAAAATATATTTGTAACCTATGTATTTATATATTTTCTAATGAGGAGTAAAAGTGAATTTATAAAGTTTATCGCCTATACGACATTATTTATTCCAATAATAATTTTTATTTTAGAAATAACCTTTTTATTTGTAAATAAATCAAATACAAAATTAACCAATGGAACAAAATATGATTCCTTAACTGGTTGGAGAGAAAATTGCGATAAAAAGTACACTAATCCAGAAAATTATAATTTTTTAATCTGTGATCGAAATGGTTTTATTAAGACCCCTTATGAACATGATAGTAAGCAAAAAGATACATATGGAATTTTGCTTCTAGGAAATAGTGTGGCGATGGGAGAAGGACTTTATGGCTTTGAAAATAAGAAAACTTTTGCTAGTCAGTTAGAAAAAAACTTAAGAAACATAAATCCTAAAATTGATCTAATAAATGCTGCCTATGCAGGTTTTAATACATGGCAGGAACATGTAGAAACTTTTAGATATTTAAATTCTGAACCATTTAATGATTACTTGCCACCTCTAGATCTAATAGTAAGTTTTGGTGGTATTCAAGATTTCTGGAATTTTATGAGGCTTTTATTAAAAAATACTGAAACGATAAATGAATATAGTTTTGCCAATGGAATGATGATTGATAAAAATAATATTGAGTACTTAAATTTTTTAACCAGTAGCTCACTAGGAAATATAAGAAGTGGATTTATAACATTTTTAAATTCGATAAGAAAAAGTAGCAATTTTCTATCTTATATAGATTCTTTGAGTTCCATAAGTAAAGTGAAGCCAGGAACTTATGAAAAAAAACAGTTAACCATAAATTTAGAGACAAATATAAAAAATAAGAGTCTTGAAGAGGTTTTGAAAGAGAGATTGAATTTAGATTTTGGAAAATATGAGAAAATAAAAGATTACGCAATTCAATCTACATTAAGGAATATTAGCTCTACAGCTAATCTTGATTTGGATAACAAATATATTTATGTATATGCTCCTAATTATTTTAATTCTTTATCAAAGGAGCAATTAAATGGTCAAAATTATAAATATTTGATTGGTATAAAACATCTAGTTGGAAATCCTGTTTTTCCCGTTAAAATTTTAGAGAGAGAAATGTACTTAATTGAAAAAGATTACAGGGAGAGCTTAGCTAAAGAAATAGAAAGAAATAAAAAAATAATTTTTATTGATTATTCGTTAGAAGCTGAATCGAGCAGCTGGTTTTTAGATTACAGTCATTTTACTGAATTTGCAGCAAGTAAATTAAGTTTAAAACTTGCTGAAGAAATATTTGAGATAATAGAAAGATAAAATTTATACAGCAATAATTTATAATTATTAAATATTGTATTCAAAATTAATTCTTTTTAGATATAAGCTAATAGAATTATGAAAATTTTTTTATTAAATGAAGTTAAACAAATTTTTTAAAATTTCCCTTGGCGCATTGTTTGCTTTACCAATGAGTTTCTTTGTTGGTAATGAAATACTCGCAAATAATCTTACAGAGAGGTTTGAGTATGGCATGTCCAGCGATAATCTACTTGCTTGTGGTGGAGGCGGTGGAGGCGGCGGCGCCTCACCAGCAGCAAAGGCAGCTAAAAAGAAAAAGCAAGCTAAGGCTAAACTAAGTTTTAAGAAAAGAGCTTTAGCTAAAGCAGCCGCTGCAGGTGAAGATACTTCTAAGTTAGCAGCTGATATAGCTGAATTAGAGGCATTCCTAGCAGAATAGAATAGGATTAATTATTAAATATTTTTGAAAATATGTATTTATGAGTTTTAGATGCATATTTTCGAATATTCTTTCTTAAATACTTCTTTACCAAGCTTGATTGATTTTTTTAAGTCAATACAAGCTTTTTTAAATTCATTTAATTTAAAATGAGTTATGGATTTGTTATAAAAAGTATTGTAATTATTGGGATTAAGTTTAAGAGATTTTGAAAAATCTCTTAAGGCGCTTTTGTATTTTCCTAATTTAAATTTACTGACTCCTATATTATTAAATACTACGTAGGATTTATTATTGATATCGATAAATTTTTCGAAGTCTTTTACTGATCCCAAATAATCACTAATTTTGAATTTTGCGTTTCCTCTATTTAAATAAGCATTTTCTTCATCTTGATAATATGCGATAGATTTAGTATAGTTTTCGATCGCATTGTGGTAATTTAAAAGTACTAAATGAGAACTGGCGATTTTATAAAAAACTTGATCCTGAAAATTGTTCTTTAAAATTAATTTTTCGTAATCTTTGATTGCTCCTTTATAATCTCCATAATCGTATTTAGCATTGGCCATATGAAATATTACTTTCATATCAGGTTTAATACTTAATGAAATATTAAAATCCTTAATTGCGCCAACATGATTTCCGTAATCATGTTTCGCCCTCCCTCTCTCTAAATAAAATAAAAAATTATCAGGATCCTTTAATAGTGCCTTAGAGAAATTAATTATGATTTCTCTATTAAATTTATTGTTTTGTTCTCTTGCTAAATTTTTACTTTTATAAAAAAAAGAGCAGCCAGAAATAAAAGTTAAGAACACTATAAAAATAGATGTCTTTATAGGTTTATTAAAGATTCTTTTTTTTAAACTTGAAATAATTTCAGAGAATATTTTTGATACTAATATTATATCTATTGTGAGTAATGACTTAATTCATTATTTCTCAAATGTATTTTCAATATCTTCAAGCAGATGCTTGGTTGATTTGCCAAACCCATTTGTTTTCAAATAGTTTTGGGCTTCTCTAAATTTTTCAGCTACTTTTTTTGAATAAGGAGTATTCATTGAATCTTGAGCCATATAAAAATTGAAACTAAATCAATCATCAGACTTAAGAAACCTTTTAAAAGTATTTAAAAATACAGGAATATAAAAATAGGATTTTTTACTTATGTAAGTTATTGTGAAATTAGGTTGATTTTTTCAAATTAGGAAAAGT
>CACGKI010000026.1 GCA_902573565.1 uncultured Prochlorococcus sp. | reverse complement strand
CAAAGACGTTTTGATGATTTTGATGGACTATTAGAGGAGTCAACCATTAAACCAGTTCAGAGGTCAATTATTGAATTAAGTGATGAACAAGACCAACCAGATTTACTACCTGGTTAATTTTGTTTAAAAATCAAAAAAGATGGAGATTACTTAAAGATTTAAAAAAAGGTAAATTTTGTTTTTTGATTGGGATTGATAATTGGTCTATTGAGTTGCAAAAAAGTGAATTTTATTCACTTTATCTTTTACTTATAAAAATTGATAAACAACTACTAATTATTAAGGATGGATTAATGGATGAAGAATCTATTACTTTGGAGTTAGAACAGCTACCCTGGTATATTGAGTTAGAAGGAAAAAAGAATGAATGGAGTTTAAGGTTTGTTTTTGAAAGTCAAGACCAAAATAGATCTTTTGAAATGTATTGGCCTATACCAATAGCACAAAATTTATTTTATGAAATAAAAAAAATGTGGGAATCAATGGATTAAAAGATTAATAAAATTGGAAATTTTGGAAAATGTTTCCCCGTGCCCAAAAAGATTCTTCACATTTTTTCCACAGCTTACTTTTTTAAAGTAACTATTGAACTGATGTTTGTGGAAAACTTCTAATTTTATATAATTCTTTATATTTCAGTAGGATTTGTTAATCGAAAATTATTTTCTTTAAAACCTCATGTGATGACTGCAGTCTCATTATTCTTTTATTTGAGACTATTCCTTGTAAGGGCTTGTTGACGATTTAATGATTATGAAGAAAACTGGATCTTGTACATTATGAATTTCTTTTAAATTTCTTAGACATGCAAGAGTTAAATCAAGGGGGAAATCCAATAGTTTTAAATAAGGATGAGGAAGTTATAAGCTTCAAATGTGAACTTCAAGAAAATCTTCAAAAGGCTATGAAAACATTTGTAGAGGAACATCCTAACTGGGATCAGTACAGGATAATACAAGCAGCAATTGCTGGTTTTTTGATGCAAAAAGGATTTCAAAATAGAGATTTAACGAGACTTTACATTGGAAATATGTTTTCAATGAACTTCAGGGATTAGAAATTATTTATACTTTTCCTAATAGTATTTTTGCTACATCATTTCGCACGGGTATTATAGATAACCTATTTCCTTTTTTTACAACTAATAACTCATCCTCACTAAATAATATTTTTAATTCAGGTAAGCTCAAAATCTGATTTGACTTAGATATATATTTTACTTTTACACAATCCCATCTTGGATTTTCAGGTTTTGATTTTGGATCAAAATACTTTGAATCTTTATCAAATTGTGTAGGATCAACAATATTTAGATCTATTACTTCCATAAGTCCAACAATTCCTGGGGGTTTGCAGTTTGAATGATAGAAAAAAACTTTATCTCCTTTATTCATATTTCTCATAAAATTTCTAGCTTGATAATTTCTTATGCCATCCCATAAAGTAACCTCATCATTTTTTAAATTATCTATGCTGTAGGCTTCAGGCTCACTTTTCATTAGCCAGTAGCTAGGTTCCTTTTGTACCATGGGATCTCGGCGAAAATATAGGTTTGAATAAAGTGTGAATAACTTCTTTCAATATGAGTTTATTATCCATCAAAGTTCCTATTTAGGAAAGTGATGGGTAGTTTGGGAAAACTTCATTATTTTTTGATACCTATCCTAATCTGAGATATTTGATGATTTGATGATTTCCCATGCTTCGGATGCAGTGTCTGCATATTCAAAAAGACTTAAGTGCTCATCAGAAATTAATCCAAGATCAGCTAGATATTCGAAATTAATTACTTTATCCCAATATTCTCTTCCAAAAAGTATTATTGGGATTTTGTTTTTCATTCCTGTTTGACGCAGTGTTAATACTTCAAATAATTCATCTAATGTTCCAAAACCCCCTGGAAAAAATACAGCTCCTATTGATCGCATGACGAAATGGATCTTTCTTAATGCAAAATAATTAAATTTAAAGCATAAACCTGGAGTTATAAAAGCATTGGGGATTTGTTCATTGGGAAGACTGATATTTAAACCTATAGATTTACAATTTGCTTCAAACGCACCTCTATTAGCAGCTTCCATAATCCCTGGACCCCCACCCGTCACAATCACATGAGAATTACAGGATTTACTTTGATTATTAATTGAAGCAAGTTTAGAAAACTCCCTCGCGGATTGATAATAGTGACTCATTGCAAGCAAATTTTCTAATCTATTTAAATTTCGTTTAAGCAAAACGGATGAAGGATTTTTTTTAATTAACTTTTTTATATCGTCAATTTTCTCTTTTGTTTTTGATTCTTCTCCAATACTTGCCCCTCCAAAAATTATTATGGTTGAAAGAATTTTATTTTCTTCTAGGATTAAATCTGGTTTAGTAATTTCAAGAAGCATTCTGACTCCGCGCATTTCGTTTCTATTGAGCAAATCAATATCTTTATAAGCCAATTTATATGTATCAGAATTAATAATTAAATTTAGATTTTTTGATTTATTAATTTTGGTTGAAATACCTTTTTGTGTTTTGTTCATATCAAGCAAGGGTCTTAATTTTTCGTTCTAGGGGATTAAACCTAAATTTCTTAATTTGATCATTTTCCCAAACCCAATAAACAGGTGGAGTTTTTCTAGCCTTTATTAAACTTATTTGGTCTAATTTTTGTGGGATGAATTCTTTAGCTGGATCAAAAAATTTATCTCTTCTGGGTTGATTTAAAACAATACTACCTTCTTTTCCTGAGATTGATCTGTGATAAGTTCCAATAGGAATTTCTAATGCTCCCATAGATCTATTTAAATAAATCACATGATGAGGTTCATCCCATGCAGGATTTATTAAAACAAATGTTCTTTCTCCAGTAATAACTAAGTTGTAATCAATTTGATGATTGTGAACGTAATATTGTTCATCTTTAAAATCATCTGGAGGAGATATAGCTTCTTCAGAGTGAATTACCACATCGCAACCATTAGATGTCCCCAATCCTGCATCAAAGAATGTCACTTTTGGAGTCTCTCTAAAAATTTTTGTTGGCATAAATTTTAATTTCATAGTTAAACCTCTCCTTAAAAATTTATGAATATTTTTAAAATATATAAGCTATGAAAACCGATTAATGAATAGTCAGTTACAACAAACTAAACAATCTTCTTTAGTTGGGTAATATTGACATTCTCTCTTAAAAGTTTCTTCAAAACTTCTACTTCATTGACATAATCAAAATCTCGCCGATCTTTGTTTGGAACTGTGAATTGTGTTTGAAGTTTCATTATTCCCTCCTAATTAATACTGTTTTTTGAAGCCATCCCAGGTTTTAGAAAATCTTAATCCTAGATAAGAAACTAAAATTGCCCAAAATAGAATCTCTATAGTTAAATTAGTCATCTGCTTTTCCTCCTTTCTATCTAACTATGATTTAGTACGGATGATATATAAAAATCAAGCGTAATAATACTTAAAAGTTCGAATATTAATCGCAAAAAATTTTGCAATGATTGTTGTTAGGATGCTGCTCGCATTCTTTACTCCAGTAAGCTGAAAGTTCTTTCGCCTTAATATCGTATGAAAGATCTTTTGTATCCAAGTCCATCTCTTGGATTGTGAATGTGTCGTTTAGTGCCATAAGACTTACCTCTTGACTATATTTATGTTCTAATTCATTTGAATAGTTAATCTCAAGTTCTATGTGTGCGGTTAGAGGAACAAAATTGTACGGATTAAGGATCAAAAAAAACTCTCAAAGTAAAAATAATGAACAAAAAAATATCTTCAAAGGTATTAATTTTAAATTTAAAAAAGTTTGGATAAAGTTTGGATAAAAAATTACAAATACTTGAGATCTCTTATGATTTCAGGCCGGTTTACTTTTCATTAGCCAGTAATTAATTTCTTTCATATCGGGGGATTAAGAGAATATTGCGAAGTGTGGATAGAGTGTGGATGGAATAGTTTCTACACCCTTTTATTAACCTATTATCCATCAATTTATTTATTTAGGAAAGTTGTGGTGTGGGGGATCAAAGTGACCGCGCTAAATTGTTTATATGACCTGACAAATTTCTTTTGAAAATTTATGGGTATAACCTTCAATAGCTTCTTTTTATTCTTACTTTTTTATCTATTCAGCATCTTAAACAGGGCAGGTATTTTGATTCAGTGATGAACAGAAAATGCATTTATTGAATAGTTTGAGAAGTGGTGGGAGTAGTTAGAGTTTCAATTTTTATTGTTAACTAATCCATAAATACATAAAAGAGGATTCACTATTAAAACAACCCAAAAAGGCGGAGGAGGTCCTCCATCAACAATTGTCCCAGCGTTAAAAGTATTGAATAGAGCTACTGCTAAAAAACAAAACATCAACGCTAATTCACCTGATAAAACTTTTCTTAATGAGGCTTTATCTCTTATGGAACTACAAATAATCAATAAACAACCAATTCCTATATTACTAGCTGCCACAACATCTGCAGTACCTCTAACAAGAAGTAATGTTTCAGTAGAAGCGTTGCCTGCAATAGTTTCCACAGAAAAAATTAGTAGGAAAATAATTAATAATCCCAATAGAATATGAAGCGCCCCAGTAGTTTTTAAAATATTTTTTAACTTCATATAAAATCAACTAGTTCTCTTTATTTTAGATTGACTGTCTACCTGAAATAATTTTTAGTGGAATTATTGATATATTCGCTTATTTAATAGCTCATTTTTATTAGTTTTTGGCAAGTGCATCAAGTTAACTAAACTTGTTATGAATATGTTTTATTGGTATAAGTGGTCTAAGGACTTGAGCCTAGCGGTTTTAAGGTTAACCTCGCACTCTTGCACACGAGTACAAAAACCTTTTTAATTAATGAAGATTACTTCCAAGACACTTAGCTTGCTGCTGAACTTCGCTCTTATGCTTTGTATCTTTGTCATTTAAGACTATTTATCACTGAGATTAATTTTTAAGTGTCTCTTTACTTCGAACCGAATTCAATTTCGGTTAGCTTTAAAGACTCTAAAAGTTTGGATAAAATATTGTGATGGCTGAGTTTATTGGTAATAATATTAACTAATTTGTTCCACTAAATTATTAATAAAAATCTGAGCGCCAGCGGTAACCAAAGACATAGAAGAAGCATAAGTAAAAGAGTAATAGCATTGACATTTGGAATGTATTGCTTTTTAAAAATTTGCGTCTTCATAAACTATTTAGCCTTCTTAAGTTTAATTTCTCTTCTGATAAGCAAAGCTATAACTACAACACACATGTTCATTAGAAATACGTCTAATGGCATTTAATTAAAAAGTCTCTACTCAATTCATAGCAAGATTATTGATCTACGAATCAAAAAACGATTAGTAATGTTTATTGGCTTAATAAAAGCAATTTAAAAATTAAATTTATGCTTAAATATTCCAGTTCTCATTAAGTTACAAATGTATTATTCAGAAACTAAGGTGGTAATTGGTGGTTTAGCCCATGTCCCAATATTAATCTTCATAGTAAATTTTATTAAAGGGAAGTTTGAATCTATAGCATCAAAAGTAGTTGAAGTTAAAACGGAAGAGCTAAAGGTAAAAGTAGTTGAAATAAAAGAAGAAGAAGTAAAAGCGGAAGAGTTGAACACAAACAAATTTAAAGAAGAAGCAGAATAAAAAAGGGGACTTTAATAGTCCCCATTGATTGAAAGTAAATCAAAAAAAATCGAATTTAATTTAAAAATCATCCTTCTGCGGGAATTAGAATTGGAACATCTTTTGCTCCAATAGCTGCGAACCAAACTATTGCGTTATCAGTTTTTGCATTACCCATTGTATGTTTTGGTGTTTTTGGACCAACTATAAAAGTATCACCTGCTGTGTAGGTAAGATCTTCCATTCCTTGTCTTTTGACAACAATAGTACCTTGCTCAACATTGCCTAATAATGGAATTGGATGAGAGTGGAGTGGGACTATCCCTCCCTCAGCTAACTCGACTCTTTGTAATCTTATTTCTGCTTTGCCTTTTGGATATTTAAGAGTATCACCATCCATAGTTTCAGAACCTACAAAGACTTCTTGTACATCTACAGGAGATTCTGCAGCTATAGAAATACTTGGGTTGATGAGCATCAAAGCAAAGGCTATTGCTATGAATAAATTCTTAATCATGAATTTAATTCCTAGAAAATTATTTAGGCATATAGTATTTATTTTTGAAATATTTGTCAGTACCAGATTTAACTTTTTATACTTTTATTGATAGAACTTTAATCAATAAAAAGTGTGGACGAGGTGTGGACGGAATTTCTATGATTTTCGAGAACCGCTACTATGATTGCTGACACATGGTTCATTTGCCAAAACTTTTCTTCAGTTATATCAGCTGATCTTAACGAATTCTTAAGCTTGGAATAGGTTTTATTTAAACTGTGTGGGTTATGGATTCATTATCCATCAAAGAATCTATTTGGGAAATAGATGAATGATAATGATACGTAGAGTTCTTTTAACGCTTTTTAAATAAGCTTATATCCTTCAAAAGTTTTTACTTATTTTTAAATTGTTCAGTATGCACTAAGAATACCAATTCTATGTGATAAATTAATTAAAATTTGGAAGTAAGTTGTTTTTGAGAAATCTCATTGTAAATAAAAACATAAAGAAATCAGCCAGAAAAGATGGATTTTCTCTAATCGAGCTTGTTGTAGTAGTTGCGGTTTTAGCAATCTTAAGTGCAATAGCTATCCCCGCATTTGGTGATATGAGAAGAAAAGCAATGATTACTGTAGCCAAGCAAAATTTGATTTTAATAATCAAGGAGTGCAATCTAGCAAATCTTGAGACTGGAAATCCTACTTTTTCCGATATAAATTCTTGGAATACATCAAATTCTTTTGGTGATAGTAGAGGATTAGGTTTTGGTAGTGATGGGTTCACATATGATACCGAAATTGATAGCAATGACCCAATCAGTTCGACAGATAGCTGTATGTCAATAGCAGCTAAATCTAATACCACTACTAGTTCTGGAAATACATTTGCAAGCCTTCCTCATTTTGAAATAAAGTACAATCCATCAACAGGAAGTATTGAGAAAAGTTGTATAGTAGATTCTTCTGGTACCTTTAATAAGGGAACTTGTAACACAAATAATCCTTCAGGCTCTCAATGGTAGGGATTGAAAACTCAAGATTTTCTCAAAACTAGTATCAAATATTGTGAATAAATTTTTATTTATTATTAGAGATAATATTTGAACTTTTTTTGATAAAAATTGATTAAACATTAATCTTTTGATTTGATCATTTTCCCAAATCCAATAAAACGATGGACTTTTTCTAGCCTTAACAAGGCTTAATTTGTTAATTTTTTGAGGAACAAATTCTTTTTTTGAGTAATTGATAATTCAAATCATGCATTCTTCATATATCTGAGGTTGCATTTTTTAGAGCGGTTAACGGAGCATTGAGTTTCATAAAACCTCCTTCATCTCTTTTCCTTAATTATCGCCCCTTTTTGTTGAAATTAATACTCAATTTGGAAATAATCTAAATTAAATTTTTAGATTTGCGAATAGTAAGGGTTTCATTTCCTTTATTCACTTTCCATTATTTCAGCAGAGTCAGAACAGACATTAACGCTAAACCACTGCATTGCAGACCAAGTTTCTTCTACGTAGGTACCAGCAGCGATACTTACAAAACAATCATTCTCATACCAACTTCGATAACTGGGCTTTACTCCAGTCCCTTTTAATCTGTTTTCTAAGCCTTTTCCGTATTTTTGAATTACAAGATTTATAGCTTCATATTCAATTTTTCTTTGCTTTTCATCAGCAAATGCTCCATAAGATATTAAAAAAAGGATTGACGCAATAAGTAAATGTTTCATTGATTCTTATCTTTTCTATATGTAGCTAATTTTATGTTGACTAATTAATTTTTTAAATTCATCAACTCTTTTTTGTCCGTCTTTTAATGGTCTTGAGGAGTCCAGTACAGCTGCACAACACAATTGCCAACAGGACTTTTCATCTAAGTCTAATTTATCGCATATATTTTTTGGGGCTTTAAAAACTGTATTTATTTCTGCAATGTGTTGGATGGTTTCCCATAACTCTCCTTCAAGATAGTCAAGTTCAATCCCTGATAATAATTCTGTGGCTGCATAATCTTTGACTAGCTCAGTTAATTCCAAAATACTTTTTTAAAGTGGAGGAAGTAAAATCAACTCTTAGTATTTATATAGCAAGATAA
>CACGKI010000025.1 GCA_902573565.1 uncultured Prochlorococcus sp. | reverse complement strand
CTGGTGTTTTATTGGCGGCGCATATGACACATGGGCACCTGGTGGTGGTGAAGTCAGACTTGTAAATCCAACCTTAGATCCAAGAGTTATCCTTGGTTATCTATTCAGATCTCCTTGGGGAGGAGCTGGTTCAATAATCGGTGTTAACTCCATTGAAGATATTGTTGGTGGACATGTTTATGTGGGTATTACTGCAATTATTGGAGGAATATTCCATATCTTTACCAAACCTTTTGGATGGGCAAGAAGAGCTTTTATCTGGAATGGTGAAGGACTATTAAGTTACGCTCTTGGTGGAATTTGTGTAGCAAGTTTTATTGCTTCAACGTTCATCTGGTTTAACAACACTGCTTACCCTTCTGAGTTTTATGGCCCAACAAATGCTGAAGCTTCACAGGCTCAAAGCTTTACTTTCCTAGTGAGAGATCAAAGAATTGGAGCTAACGTAGGTTCAACAATGGGACCAACAGGTCTGGGTAAGTATCTCATGAGATCTCCTACTGGTGAAATTATATTTGGTGGTGAAACAATGAGATTTTGGGATTTCAGAGGACCATGGTTAGAGCCTTTAAGAGGACCTAATGGATTGAGCCTTGAGAAAATCCAAAATGATATTCAGCCTTGGCAGGTAAGAAGAGCAGCTGAATATATGACTCATGCTCCAAACGCTTCTATCAACTCTGTTGGTGGAATCATAACAGAGCCTAATGCTGTTAACTTCGTTAACTTAAGACAATGGTTAGCTGCAGCTCAATTCTTCCTAGGATGGTTTACATTCATTGGTCATCTTTGGCATGCTGGACGTGCTAGAGCAGCCGCTGCTGGTTTCGAGAAAGGAATCGACAGAAAGAGTGAACCAGCTCTAGAAATGCCTGATTTAGATTAATTTCTATCTAAACTAAAAAAAGCCCTATCTTCGGATAGGGTTTTTTTTGCTCAATTTTATTATTTATATAAATTTTCTCTAAGCCATGGCAAACTTAATCCCATTACATTACTGAAGCAACCCTCTATTTTTTCTATATATTTACCCCCTATACCTTCTAAGGCAAATCCTCCGGCGCAATATAAAGGTTCATTTGTATCTACATAACTCTTAATTTCCCAATCTTCCAAATTAGAAAAATAAACTCTTGAACTTACTATTTTTTTTATTATTTCAGTGATTTTAAAAATTTTGGAAGTTGAATCAAAATTCCCAATTATTAGTGTATGACCAGTATGTAAAAATCCAAATTCTCCAGACATTTTTTTCCATCTATTAAATGCTTCCTCTTGATTAGATGGTTTTCCATAAGCTTCTCCTTTAAATTCAAAAATTGAATCGCATCCAAGTATTTCTAAAGGACCATAATTAAATTCTTCGGGCAATGATATGTTTTGAATATTTTCAGATATATTATTAGCCTTTTGAAAAGATAATTCCAAAGCTAAATTAAATATATTCTTCTCTTGAATAGTAGTTTCATCAAAGTCACTTGATATTTGGATAAATTTGATTTGACAATTTTCTAGTAATTTCTTTCTAGATTGGGAAGCAGAGGCTAGAATTAACACAAATTTTTTTCTGAATTATAAATCAATTTACTAATTAATAAATTTTAAAATTAATTTAAATTACCAATGGAGTTAGAAGCAAAATTAAATGAAATAAAGAAACCAATAATGGTCTTTGGCACTTCAAGTGGAGCGGGTAAATCGTTAACAGTAACTGCTATTTGCAGGATTCTTAAAAATTTAGGAGAAGAACCAATCCCTTTTAAAGGACAAAATATGAGTAACAACGCTTGGGTTGACTGGGAAGGTGGAGAGATGGCATATTCGCAAGCACTTCAAGCTTTTGCTTGTGGTATTGATCCCTCTGCAGAGATGAATCCTATTTTATTAAAACCTCAAGGCAATTCAATAAGTGAGGTTATTCACCTTGGTAAAAGTATAGGAATAACAACTGCCAAAAATTACTACCAAGACTGGTTTATTCCAGGTTGGGAAGTAATTAAGAAAAGTCTAAGTTCTATTTATAAAAAAAGCCCAAATTGCCGTTTAATTATCGAAGGAGCGGGAAGTCCAGTAGAGATGAATTTAATTCATAGGGATCTCACAAATTTAAGAGTTGCTAAGTATTTAAATGCAAATTGCATATTGGTTGCTGATATTGAAAGGGGTGGAGTATTTGCACAAATAATCGGAACCCTTGAATTAATGAAACCAGAAGAAAAAAAACTTATTAAGGGAATTATTATAAATAGATTCAGAGGAGACATCTCATTATTTGAAGAAGGTAAGAAATGGATAGAAAGTAAAACGAAAATCCCTATTATTGGAATTATTCCCTGGTTAAACGATTCATTCCCTCCAGAAGATTCTTTAGATTTAATAGAAAAAAAATCACGTTTCTCAAATCCCGAGATAAAAGTTGGGATTATAAAATTACCATCTATTAGTAACTTCTCGGATTTTGATCCACTAGAAAATGAAGAAACAATTTTAATGGAATGGATTAGGAAATCACAAAACCTTAGTAAATATGACTTCATCATTCTGCCGGGCAGCAAACAAACGATTAAAGATCAAATATTCCTAGAAAAGTCTGGTTTGTCTAGCGATATAAGAAAATATTCAAACAATAAAGGAAATATTATTGGAATTTGTGGAGGTTTACAAATGTTAGGGACTACACTTGAAGATCCTTATTTTAAAGAAGGCTCCAAAACTTATTTAGAGCAAAAAATAAATGGCATTGGATTACTACCATTAAGAACTACTTTCTTGGGGAACAAATTAACGAGACAAATAAGCTCTGAATCATTATGGCCATGCCAATCAGAAATCAATGGATTTGAAATTCATAATGGACAAACTGAATTGGACAATATTGAAAACGAAACACAAATGAAACCTATTTTTAAGGATTCAGACCTTGGCTGGTATAAAGAGAATGATAAAGGAGGTACCATTGCAGGTACTTATATTCATGGAATATTTGAAAATGATCATTGGAGAGATCAATATATAAACTTAATAAGGAAGAGTAAAAATTTACCTATATTAAATTCAAAAACAAAATCTTATAAAATAAAAAGAGAGATAATAATTAACAATTTGGCAAATGAATTTAATAAACATCTTAATGTCAGAGCAGTTTTAAGTTGAAAAAAACAAAAATTAAAATTAGATGGCCAAATAATAATGAGACTTATGCTTCAGAGGGAGATGATTGGTTTTCTTCCGCAGAAAAAGCAGGTCTACGAATCCCGACTGGATGTCTAACAGGCAGTTGCGGAGCCTGTGAAATAGATGTTAACGGTGAAACCGTAAGAGCTTGTATTAGAGATATCAAAGGTAATAAAAAAGGTTTATTAAAAGTTTCTTTAACTACAGATCCTTTTTGGCAAACATAAATATAAATTTGCAACTAAAAATAAAATTTACTTTTATTTTAAACTTGTAATTATTGTTATTTAAATCCAGATAAAGTTCTATTTAATTTAAAATTAAAAGAAAGACTTATCCTTTCTTCATCAGATAAATTAATCTCAACTGCATGAGGGACCCAAGAAGGAAAAACTACTAACATATTTTCTTTTGGCAAAATTGTATTTATGGGATAGTCATATCCTTGTAGTTGATACCCTTTTTTAAATAGCCCCATATTTTCTGTTGACATCAAGTCGGCTTCATTAAAATTCCTATAAAAAAGAAATCTTCCTCCTTTCATTTCTTTTGGTACTTTAATGAAAAATACACCTGAATAAGTTAAGCCTGAATGGGTATGAGGAGTATTAGAAGAACCTTTGCCACTAATATTTATCCAAAAATTTGTTAACTGTGGTTCACCTTGTCTGCTGATTTGATGAATTGCATTAACTGCATTAATTATTTGTTTTACTAATTGATTAGTACCTGGAAGATTATTTAAATCTTTTATGTCTTTTGAATGATATCCCTGCAAACCAGAATTACTTTTACGTACACCAACCATGTCATTTTTTTGTATCAAGTAAGCTTCATTTTGCAATTTCTCTATATTTTCCTTTAGTTCAGCGGTCCAAAACTGTGTTGGAAATAAAAAACCAGGTTTAATTTGAACTTTCATAACTAACAAAATTAGTAAATCTTTTCACAAATTAAAAATATAAAAATTCTCAATATACATCAACTTAAAAAGTATTATCTTCTCTTTTTGAAATGAGTAAGATACAAATTGGAGTAATTAGCCAATACTAAAAGTAATAATAAAAAAGTATTTAAGTAGTTCAAAATAATTAAAAAAAATTATTACTCTTTAATCTATCGTCAAATGTTTAGAGACGAAACCTTCATTTACGGAGTTTATATACGTCCAACCAAACGCTCAAAGTCTTTAAATTTAAATTCAAACCCAAAAATTTTTTTAACAAAGTCGAATTCAATTAAAACTATTTGAAATCTTACGGAGAGTCTAGAAGTTGAGTTCAGACCGTATGTTCTGATAAGGGAACGATAAGGAAAGGTAAACCAACTCATAGTTGATAATCCCACAACACATCTAACAACACATCCCACAACAAAAAAATTAAAAAGAAATCTTTATCTAGAAAAAATCATATCCTAAATTCAAAAAGGACTATAGTTACTGAATTTTTTAAAATTAAATTACTTTAAAAAAATTACTACGGAGAGGGTGGGATTCGAACCCACGAATAGTATCCTATTAAACGATTTCGAGTCGTTCGCTTTCGTCCACTCAGCCACCTCTCCTACTTTTAATAAGTATGTATACAAAATATAGGAATATAACTATCTAACTTATAATCTTAATTTTTAATTCCATCCAGCATCTTTCATCAATTTTATAGCAAGAGAATTTTTAAACCCTAGTTCTTCAACAGTAACTTTATCAGGAGTAAATTCCCCAAAATCTTTGACAATTGGATCCTGATTAACCTCTTTTAAAGGATGTTCAAATGTAGGCGCAGCTAGTCCTTTACTTCCTTTTGGAGATGCTAAGTATTCAAGAAGCTTAATTGCTTCAACTTTGTTTGTAGCAAATTTAGCTACTCCACCAGCACTTATATTTACATGTGCAGGGTTTGGTGTGATGACCGATGTACGTTGAGCATATAAAGCATCTCTTCTCCCATTGACTCCTGCTAACATTCTCGCAACATAGTAATGATTAACAATTCCTACACCACATTTTTTCTTAGAAACAGCTCTAATTATTGAGATATCACCAGGGAAGAAAGGTTGAGAAACATTAGAAATCATTCCATTTAACCAATCTTTAGTTTTTGATTCACCTTTAATAATTATTTGGTTAGCTACTAATGATTGATTATATGGACTTTTTCTATTACGCAAGCATACTTTACCTTTTAAAGATGGATCAGCTAAATCTGTGTAGTCCCTAATCCTACTTACATCTACTATTTTTGGATTGACCACCAAAACTCTTACTCTTCTTGTTAATGCATACCATTCCTTATTCTTATCTTTTAATCCAACTGGTACATCATTTTCTAAAGAATTAGATTCTATTCTTTGTAGTAATCCAGCTTTGGCAGCATTAGTAATTCTTGCCGCATCAACCAATAATATCAAATCTGCTTGAGAGTTCTCTCCCTCTCTTTTTAACCTTTCAATTAAAGAAATACCTGCCGCTTCGATAAGCCGGACTTTAATACCTGTTTCTTCTGCAAACTTTTTATAAACAGCCCTATCAGTGTTGTAATGCCTTCCTGAGTAAACTTTAACTTCTTTTTCTGTAGAATTCGCAGGTAGATTTAAATTAAGTAAAAATGTACATGTAAGTGCTGAGTAAAGTAATTTTTTTAGATTTTGCACTTTTTAAGAATAGTATCTATGGTTACTTTATATCCATCTTCATAACAAGGCCTCTAAAAGAAATTTTCTATACATCACTTTGTATCATTTTTAATATCAAAAATGAATTATTTAACTCAACAACTACTTAATCCTGAAGAATTAGAAATCCTCACAAAAAATTTAGGCAAAGAAGACTTTTTATGGGAAGACGGAAAGCAAACTGCAGGAAAATATGCGGCTAAGGTAAAAAACAATTTACAACTCAAAAGAGATTCAGATTTATCAAAAAAGTTTTCAGGATTACTTACAAAAAAGATTCTTGGTAATGAATTGATTAAGAGCTTTGCTTTACCAAAAAAAGTGCATGGGACAATTTTCTCAAAATCTTCAGAGGGAATGAGATATGGCCGTCATATTGATAATGCTTATATGTCATCAGGAAGAGCAGATTTATCTTTTACTATTTTTTTAAGTTCTAAAGATAAATATGAAGGCGGAGCATTATCTATTGAAGACTTCAACTTAGAAGAGAAGTTTAAATTGAATGAAGGCGAAATAATAATTTATCCAAGTACTTATTTACATTCAGTAGAAGAAGTTACTAATGGTGAAAGGATAGTATTTATTGGTTGGATTGAGAGCTATGTAAAAAGCATTGAAGAGAGAGAATATTTATTTGATCTAGATGCTGCTGCAAGATCATTACTTTCTAAGTACGGAAGATCAAATGAGGTTGATCTTATTTTTAAATCATATTCAAATTTTTTAAGAAGATTAGGCAGTTAAGATTGAATCAATTTATACATTAAATAGAATTTTTTTTTAAGCTTAACTAATATAGTAATTATTAAAAAAATATATGAGGAAGAAAAACTCTATTGCAATTTTTGTAGCCGCTTCAAGTGCGCTAGCAATAACAACATCTCAAAATTTTTCTTTGCAGGCTGGAGAGAATGATTTAGGTGGATTAAAGGAATGGAACACTGATATGCCATTAGAAGCTGATTTTATTCTCGATGATGCGGCTGAAAGATTAGCTGAGGAATCAAAAAATTCGGGCGCATGCATTCCTATTGGAGAAGGAGAAAATTGTTGGTAAATGGTATAAATTTACGAAAAAAAGGGCCTCTTTTTGAGGCCCTTTTTAACAAAAATTTCAAAGTTTAGAATTTGAATTTAGTTGATACAACAGCACCAAAGATGTCGTCATCATTGTCCGCTAAGACATCAGAACCTCCAAATATAGCAGGTGTTACCTCTACATTATCAGTTGGTCTAAATGAATAGTAAAGCTCATACAAAAATGGGGAGACTTCAGTTAAAGTGGCTCCAGCAGGTGCTTTTGTTGCCTTCATAGGTTGTCCAAATGCAATACCAATTTTGTCATCAGGTTGGAAAATATCTGCCCAATTAAATCCGACAAAAAAACCATTTCCTTGAGTAACATCATTACGACCTGAGAATTCCATATGGTCATAACCAACAGAAATAGATGGGAATGAAGAATTATCTTCTGGTCTCCACCATCCTCTTAAGGCAACTGAATCTGAATTGACTGTTAATGCACTAGTACCAGCATTTAGGTCGCTAGTTGAATAGTAACTCCAGGAATTCCATCCTTTTTGTCTTGAGTAAGTAGCAGAAATATGATAATTATCCTTTGTATATGCAACTTGGGTATTTATTTTGTTTTGGTCTTGCTCAGTTAGAAAACCATTAGTACTAGCTGCGTCCTTAGAGTTAATTGTAGTACTTATGGCAAACCCATTATCTGCTACATATTTAAGACCAGCACCTGTTGAAGTACTCGCTCCAAAAGCAGATGCATGCCCCCCTAGTTTAAATGCTTTAAGTGCACCTGGCTTATAAACAGATGGCGTAGCAGCAAGCATATAGTAATTTTCAATTTTTGGTCCTACTGTCGCAGTTAACTTCCCAATTGGGAATGTATACCAAGCTTTATCTACATAGAACAAATCAGAATTATCTTTAGCATCTATGTGATAAGTCGCTGTTTTAGTGGCAAATGCTCCACTCCAATTATCACCAGTTTTAAGTCTCACATAAAGATTATCATCTCCAGTAAAACTTGTGTTCAGGTTCATTTGGTAGACATATGCAGCTTGAAGTTTTTCATTAGTACCATCAGCTGCATTAGAAAGTTCATTTGCACCATTAACTGCACCAATAGCAAAAATTGCTTTACCGTCTAGAGTAGTAGTATCTGAGAAACCACCAGCTTCAAATTTTTTTTGATCTAAGTCAAGGGCATTTTTAGACCCTTTTATATTTGCAAAATCATCATTAACGTTGTTAATAAATGTCTTACTATCAAATTTTTTTAAAGGCTTTGATTTGCTACGAGTGTAGCTATTCATTTCCTCTAAATTGACTATATTGGAAGCTTGAGCAGCGATTGGAGCTAATAAGCTCAAAGATGCTCCTGCTACCAACATTTGTTGGAAGAGTTTCATTTTACCTCACACTAAAATACCCAGAATTTGGGTATCTTTACTTTATCGTCGCCCACCTAAAAACAAAGGAAGAAAAGTTTCATCGCACTGTATCTTTTGATACTTTTAAATCCTTAAATCAATTTTCACGTATTACAAATCTTTTTTTAATGGGAATTCCAAAAATTCTCTTTCCTTTACCCAGCATAAAGCAACTTCTCTCGCTAATTTTCGAATTTTTTCAATATATTGAGCACGATCTGTAACCGATATTACACCTCTCGCATCGAGTAAATTAAAAGTGTGACTACATTTCAAAACGTAATCAAGAGCTGGGTAAGTCAGCTTCTTTTCAATTAATAAATTTGCTTCATCTTGGTAGATTTCAAATAATTTTCTGAGATTATCTGGATTAGATTCAGAAAAATTATACGAGCATTGACTTTTTTCAAATTGAAGCCAAATATCACTGTATTTCAAATCTTTATTCCAATTTAAGTCCCAGATACTTTCTTTATCTTGCAAAAACATAGCAATCCTCTCTAGTCCATAAGTGATTTCAATTGGGATTGGATTGCAATCTATACCTCCGCATTGTTGGAAATAAGTAAATTGAGTGACTTCCATTCCGTCCAACCAAACTTCCCAACCTACACCCCAAGCTCCAAGTGTTGGAGACTCCCAATTATCTTCCACAAATCTTATGTCATGATTTCTAGGATTAATTCCAAGAGATTCTAGAGATGTCAAATATTTTTCCTGGACTCCATCCGGTGAAGGTTTAATTATTACTTGATATTGAAAGTAATGTTGCGCCCTATTTGGATTATCGCCAAAACGCCCATCTGTAGGCCTTCTACATGGCTCTGCATATGCCACACTCCAAGGCTCTGGTCCAATTACCCTTAAAAAAGTATGCGGATTCATCGTTCCTGCACCCTTTTCGGTATCATACGGCTGCATAATCAAACAACCTTCTTCTGACCAAAAATTATTTAAATTTTGAATTATATCCTGAAAAAACATTTAGTTAAAATAGTGGAAAAATTTAGATCAATGCCATTAGACATAATAACAAAGCTTTAAGATGAAAAATATTTTGAAATCCAAGTTCTCAAAAATATCATCCAATAAAAAATTGTAATTAAATTAGATTCTTCATAAAACATAAATTAGAAATTTATTTTGTAAAGAAATCCAATGGTAATGGTCCAAAAGTATCAGATGGTTTAGCCTCTTCGTCATTCTGACATGTTATTAAAATTCCTTCTCCAAGACCATTTTCAGATCTCACAAAAACATTACTAGTTTTTTGATTAGCTTTTAAAAAAACACCTCCATCAGCATGAAGGGAGCCTAGATTCCCAAATTTAATTGAGGAATATTTCTTAGAAATTGATTGCAATGCTTCAATAGCTTTATTATCACTAGATGCCATTATGCCTATTGTTATCCAATCTGCATTAAAAATATTTGCTTCTAGTTCCTCTAAAAGTTTTTTTTCTTGAATAGTACTTAATTGAGGTGCAGTTCTAAGATTATTTAAATCGACTAATTTATTTATTTCCATTCTATTTATACAAAAAAATCCTTAACCAAATGTTTTTCCATTCCAAGCCCACAATGAAGCTGGCACATCCTCAAAAGAAATATAAATCCTATCTATTGGGATCCCCATTTTCTCATATACAAAATCTGATATTGGCTTTGCCATTTCTGAAGGTTTTAGAGAACCTATTGATTTGATTTCTAAAAAGCAAGAAGGTGTCTCATCATCAAAATACATTTGGCAATTATCATCTATTTTCGTCATAACAAAACTTCTTGATTTGTTAGTTAAAGATGAAATAAGAGTTGAAATTTCTTCTAGTAATTTCCGTTTATCATTTACTTTTGCTGAAGTCGAAACATTAATATAAGGCATCTTTAAGCAGCAAGATAATCTTTCTTAGAATCATTTTCTAGATAAACAGTTTTATTTTTTTTATTTC
>CACGKI010000024.1 GCA_902573565.1 uncultured Prochlorococcus sp. | reverse complement strand
CCAATTCTCAATATTAGATAAAACATTCATACATAAAACATGATCAAACTTTCCTTGAACATAAGAAATATCTCCAACTATTAGATGAGATGGATCTAATCCAAATTTAGGGAGATATTTTTTCCCAATTTCAATAAACTTTTTGGTTTTGTCAAACCCCCAATAATTAACATTTGGTGAAAATTTTTTAATCGAATGGTAAAACCAACCTGTGCCACAGCCACAATCCAAAAGTGTTTCATTATTTTTTAAATTTCTCGAAATAATTTGAGCAGCTTGTTTTGCACAAGTCATCTCAGGAGATAATTTCTTTACCCTTTTTGTATAGAGATCAACTACATGTTTTGAATGTAACCAAATATTGAATTCATCTTCGGATCTTTGTTTTAACATTTTAATAAGCTATGATTTTGATTATTTCGAACTAACAAATTGATGTAATTTTTCTGAAATATAATTGATATCTTCAACTTTTACATGAGGTGCAATTGGAAGAGAAATGGTATTATTTCCAAAATAATCAGAATTTGGAAAGTCTCCTTTTTTATATCCATATTTTGATGAATAGTAAGAGAATAAAGGTACTGAGCTGGGATAATGAATTGAAGTTCCTATTCCATTATCTTTTAAGAAGTCCTGAAGTTCATCCCTTGAAAAATTCGCCTCTTTTTTTACAACTATATTAAAACAATAATGAGATGATTTAGAATTATTATAAACTGATGGGAAAGTCTTCAAAGAATTAATATCCTGAATATTTTTACTTAATGATTCAAAATTATTTTTCCTTTTTAATTGCATATTATCAAGTTTTTCAAGTTGAGTTAATCCGACAGCTGCCTCGACTTCATTCATTCGATAATTAAAACCTAATAAATCAACATCATATATTCCTGGACGGGATCTTTGTCCAAGTTCTTTGTTATATCCAAAAGCTCTTGTTTTTTTGATCAAGTTAGCAAATTTATCATTATTTGTTGTCACCATTCCACCTTCAATAGATGTCAAATGCTTTACTGGGTAAAATGAGAAACTTCCAAGATGTCCAAGATTTCCAGCTTTTTTATTATCATATTGTCCATCTAAAGCCAAAGCACAATCCTCAATTACTAAAGCATTATGCAATTTAGCCAAGTCATTTATTTCTTTCATTTCGCATGGAAGTCCTAAATAATGAACTGGGATGATAGCTTTTAATGGATACTTTTTTGATACTTTTTCCAATTCCTTAATTGAGATATTACCTGTGTTAATATCAACATCAACAAAAATTGGAGTGGCGTTTTGAAGCTCAACAACATGAGCAGTTGCCACATGAGTCATTGCAGGCAAAGCAACATAATCCCCATTTGAAATATTGTTAACAAAAAGGGAAAGGTGTAATCCTGCTGTGCAGCTTGAAACAGCAATAGCATGCTTAGAGCCTACCCTCTCAGCAAATTTTTTCTCAAAAAGAGCAGTATATTTCCCATGTACAAGTAATCCAGAATTAATAACCTCACTTACCAGATCAGTGGTCTTAGAATCAACTTGTGGTTTGCCAAAAGGTATCATAATTAATAAAATTTCTATATTATCTAATTTAAACTATTAATTTCAAACCTTTCTACCTTTTAAAATAAATGCAGATGCCAAAAAATGGCCTCTCCAGTCTCTAGGGTTCTCAATATCTAGACTTTTTTCTCTATACAATTTCTTATTTTCTTTATTTTCAAATAAAGGGGGTAGAGCATGATAATGATAAAACAAAATTTCTAAATCAACCAATCCCTTGGACTTTGCTAATTCACAAAGTTCAAAAGGATTATGAAGTCGAGAGGTAACTTCATCATAACCTAGTTCATTTTCATAACCTTTTCTTAGAGGGGGTAAATTAGAATCGAAATAGTTATCTAATGTTTTTGATACAAACTCGTAATTAAATTCACTGCTTGTATATAAATTTTCACTAATTAACTTATCCATAAAAAAATCTTTGGAATATCTATTTAAGCTAAAAAGTGAAAAGAGTTCATTTCTTGCTTCAATTGCGAAAATAGAGCCTGAATTCAAAACATTTATAAAATTATCGAAAACTATTTCCTCTTGCCCCTTTAATATATGTGGTAGAACTCCAAAACAAATTGCTGCATCAAAATTTTTCTTACCATCAGGTGAAGAGATAAAATCATCTGCATTCAAAACACTGCCCTGCCATAATCTATTTAAGGGTAATTTAATTTCTTTAAATATATTTTTAGCCTCATTTATCATTTCTGTAGTCAAATCAAATCCATATAAATCAATTCCAAGATCAGATAAATCTCTTAACATTGAAGCAGGACCGCAACCACCATCCAAAAGTGAATTTGGATTTTCCGCTTTTAGAAGTTCTTTTATAATTTCTGTATGTACTGGAGGGTATGCTTTATTAGATTGATAATAATCAGAATAATATCTTTTACCCCAAGTTGAATAACAATTTTGAATTGATTTTTCAGATTTACTAAATTCCAAATTCTTAATTTCTTTATTATTTAATTTTAGATTACTACATTTTTTATTTAATTTATCTCTTCTCTTATCCATTTATTATTTTTTAGTTGCCAGACTCTAGGGTCTCTAAAAGTATCAGCAAAATCATCAAATTCCTCTTCGCTCATCTCTACATATTCCAACCATCTTTTTAAATCGCTTGGTTTAATAGGATCATATTTATTGACTAATTTTATACCTTCCTCTCTAGTCATGATTTTGGCTCTTATGTCTTTACATGTATGGTCAGTAGCTCTCCCATAACCAAATTTTATGTACTTCAAATAATCATGAACTCCATTTTCATGCATATCATCCAAATTAGACATAGTCCTATATGTCCTGTCGAAATTTTTTTTACTAATTTCAAATCCGTATCTATCTCTTACTAAATCAATATGTTCATTTGCTTCCCAATATACATAATTACCAAGAAAAATTCCTCTTAAATCTAAATCAAATATTTTTTTATCACTTGGATATTTCCAGATATCTAATTCGGATGAGCTTAACCCATATTTGTTTACAAAATAATTCCATTCATAACCTCTAGCAAAATGTTCTAAACGATCTCTATACGAAACTTCAGGAAAATCATTCATAGAAAATTGTCCACATAGATCTAAATAGCCATGTTCTCCATAGAAAACTAAAGGAATTGATCTATGTGCAGCTTCTCTCATTGGCGTGGTCATTATTCCTACATGAGCATGCCAGTTCATATCTCCCATGATGTAAAAACATAATTTATTTAGCTTTTTTAAAGTAGAAACTGAAGGGCGAACAATAATATGATCGACCTCAAAAGCACTCCTCATATTGCACATATTTCTCCAGCCAACATCTGTCCAATTATTACCATCATATGTAACCAAAAGGGGATTTAATCCAAGCTCTTCCTTTAAATAGTGAACTTGAAAATATGAATCTTTACCTCCAGAAACGGCCACTACCACATCATGTCTGGAGCCATTATTTGATTTATATCTTTCAACTAATTTCTGCAAAAGTTCTTTTCTTCTTTTCCATTCGGATTTAGTGATGGATGCTTTGACTTCAGCCATTTGACATCCAGTACATATACCTTCACTATTAAATTCCATTGGTGCTGCAGATATTGAAGGATAAGTACATTGAGTACACCATTTAATTTTATTAAAAGATTTTTTTTCATTTCTTTTAAAATTTTTACTTTTAGCCTTTGCAATTCTTTGATTTAATTTATCTTTTTCTTTTTTGAAATCATAAACAGGTTCTCGAGAAAGATATTTTGAGCCTATTGCTCCCTCTCTCATATTTAAATTATTCTTCAAACAAACTTTTTTTGCATGTTGGTATGAAAGCTCATAAAAATGAAAAAGGTTTGCGACTGCTGAAGCTGATGCACCTCCTTCGGAGATAGCTTTTGGAATATCATTGTAACTTCCAACTCCACCACATGCTACAACAGGAATTTCAACGCATTTGGTGACATATTTTATTAGATCAATATCATATCCAATTGCGGATCCATCTCTATCAATTGAGTTTAAAAATATTTCTCCTGCCCCGCATTCCTCCACAAATTTTGCCCACTCCCCCACATCTTTATTAATATTTTTCTTACCACCACTAACATAAACATCCCATAATCCTCTTTCATTTTTTTTTGCGTCAATACTAGCGACAATACATTGACTACCAAACCTTCTAGATGCGTTTATAAGAAATTGTGGATCCTCAAATATAGCTGTATTAAGGGTTACTTTGTCAGCGCCTGCCTCGAGACAGTTTTCAATATCTTTTATATTTTTTAAACGTCCACCAAAGGTTAAAGGCATAAAAGAGACTTTAGAAATTTCTCTTAAAACATCTACAGATTTAAATCCATCATATGACTGTTGTAAGTCATCTCTTCTTAAATCATGTTTTTCAATTCCACTACTTATGTCAAGGATTATAAGCTCGTCTACATTCCAATTTGAATACCTTAGGGTAGTACTTATTGGATTACCAATAACTTGATGAACTTTAAAAAGTTGGCTACGTACTATTAATCCATCCTTTAAAAGTAAAACTGGTATCAACCTAGGTTTTGGGCCTGGATTTATTTGATCCTTTTTAGGAAAAATTATTTTATCCTCATATAATTTCATAATTTTTTAATCAATTTTTTGAGAGAACATTTTACAGTGATCCACAAAATTAGATAAAAATTTGAGTCCACTATCTTGGCTTTTTTCTGGATGAAATTGCGCCCCAAAAATATTTTTATACTGAAAGAAACCAATAACGAATTCATTTCCATGAAGTATCTTTCCAAGACAATCTACGTCATAATCGAATTTGATTACATAAGAATGAACAAAATAAAATGAGTCACCATAATTAATACCTTTAAAAAGAAAATTTTTTTTATTTAAGTAAATATCATGCCATCCAATATTAGGGACTTTAGATAGGGTAGATGAATTCAATTTCACTACATCTCCTGGCACCAAACTAAGTCCATTATTTTTTCCAAATTCTTCTGATGTATTTGCTAATAGTTGCATCCCTAAACATATCCCTAATATAGGTGTTCCATTAATGCATTTATCTTTTAAAACATTCACCAAATTGAGTCTTTCTAAAGACTTCATCCCATTACTAAAAGAACCTACTCCTGGAATTATAATTCCTCGAGAATTATAGATATTTTGAGGATCAGAAGATACATTAAATTCAGCACCAATTTTCTCTAACGCATTAGATAATGAACCCAAGTTTGAAATTCCAATATCTATTATAGAAATCATTTTATAAGATTAATGTTTATACTTTACCAAACGCTAATAGAGTGTATTTATCACTCGGTTCTCGAATAGACTCCATCTTAATAATACTTAGGCCTGCATTTGACATTAATAAAGATAATGAAGTGGGTGTAAAACCATGGACATGTTCAATAAAAAATTCCTCTCTTTTTAAAGGGTCATCATATTTATAAACACTTTCTGCATCAGGAACTTCAATATAAAACAATCCAGAAATAGATAAAAAAGGTAATAATTTCAAAATTACTTCATTAGGCTTATCCATATGTTCAAGGACCTTATTCAGTGAAATTAGGTCGAATTTGCCATGGTATTTACTAGTCATGTCTTCTATCGAAGAATAAACATTATTTATACCAACGTCTTTAAGGTGTTTAATAGTTCTTTCATCTGGTTCAATGGCATAAGGAAGCCATCCATATTCTCTCATTAAAGCAGGGAAAACACCCAACCCTGCCCCAAAATCTAATAAATTCATTTCTTTACTTTCCCCTGCCTGAGAAATTTGATTATTTATTCTTTTTACCCTTGATCTGTTATCTGAAAATTTCTCAGGTAAGTTCATAATAAAGTCATATTTTTTTTTCATCCCAGAAATACTGCCATATGTTGAAGTGACGTAATCTTTACTGTAAATCAAACTAATATCGAATTCCAATTCACTTACAAAATGGCCGCAAATATTACATTTAAGATACTTTCTTGAATAATTCTTCTCTGGAATTAAGAATTCTGTTTCACCTTCTGGTTTCTTATTAAAAGCTATTACTTCTTTTAAATTCCCTGATTGACATGGGCAAAGATATTTTTTCATAAAATTTATCAACCACTTTAATTATCCGTAAATTTATTTTAACTTATATAAAACATACAATTAAAAAAGTGCTCCAACTAATAAAAGATTTATGCTCTTTTAAAACCGGTGTGGTCTCAGATGATAATGAATTACTATTTCAAAGGATTTCAAAAGAATTACCAATATCTTTAGAAAGAGCTTCATCTGGTGAAACATTCAACGGTTGGATCGTACCAGACAATTGGAATGTAAAGAAAGCTATTTTAAAGCATAACAACAAAGTTGTGTTCGACTTTACCAAGAATACACTGGGAGTTGCAAGATATTCAAAATCATTTTCAGGTAAATTAACTTTAGAAAAACTTCAAAAACACTTAGTAAGCAATCCATCTCTACCAGATGCATATATGTTTCATTGTGAGTGGCAATATAGACCTTGGGCCGCTGATTGGGCTCTGGTTATGCCACATAAAGTCCGCCAGAAATTAAAGGAAGGTTTATATGAAGTTGAATTAGTTACAGAATTTAAAAAGGGAGAAATGTTAATAGGTTCTTGCGATGTCTTAGGTTCCTCAAATAAAACCATAATTTTTAATTCAAATAATTGTCATCCACATATGGCAAATGATGGTTTCGCTGGAACAGCAGTTTTAATAAGATTAATGCAGTACTTATCAGAAAGAAAAAATTTCTATAGTTATAAATTGATAATTGCCCCCGAACATCTTGGATCAGTTTTTTTCTTGGCAAACAAATCCAAAGAAGATATAAATAACATGGTTTGTGGCATATTTGAAGAAATGCCAGGAACAAATGCCCCGATCAAAGCTACTTCAACTTTCCTTGGAGATCAAATGCTTGATAAGGCTATAGTTAATGCACTTAATAGTTATACTTCCAATTATGAATTAGTTCCTTGGCGTGAAGGTGCAGGCAATGATGAAACAGTATGGGAGGCACCTGGATATGAAATACCATTTCTTGAAATAACCAGATGCGAGGAGACTTGTAAACCATTTAGAGAATACCATTCAAATTTGGATTCTCCTGAATTAATGCAAGAAGAAAAACTAGAGGAAATGCTACTTGTTTTAAAAAAAGCAATAATTTCAATTGAGGAAAATGTAACTATAGCAAGAAAATTTAATGGTTTGATTTGTTTATCAAATCCTATTTATGATTTATACATGGAAAGGCCAGATCCTACTATTGATAAAAACCTTGAAAAAGATAGCGAGAAATGGGGGCATTTATTAGATTCATTCTTTAGGTATTTTGATGGGAATACCTCTTTATTGGATATTGCAATAAAACACAATTTACCTTTTGAAAGATTAAGAAAATATATTCAAAAATATGAAGATAAAGGACTCGTTTCTTTAAAAAGAGCCGAAATAGAAAGAAAAAATTTTAACTTTATTAAAAAACAAATAACAAATTAATTTTATTCCTGCATAAATTTACTATAAAGTTTCTCACAATTCTCATTATTATCAAGCCATACTACAATTTCAAGACTCTCTTGAGTACAATAATCCTCAAAAATCTCTTCTTTGCCACGTTCTACTAAAAGAAGGAAGAATCTACGAGTTATTTTATTAACTATAAGTACTGATCGCAAATTAAAGCTCTCTAACCTTCCATTTAATGAAGGAGTTGCATAAAAGCCCCAATTTTTCTTTGCGACATCATATTCAGCCCCTTCATTTGTAATAAAAGTAATTTGCTCATCATCTTCTAATTTCATAAGACCACAATCTTTTATATTGAATTTTTTTGCATTACCAACTTCAAAAAGTCGTGGGGGAGTGTTTTCTTTAAAAAGCATTACCAGTTCCAATCATGAATCAGATGATTTGGAATATACCATTTGCCATTCTCTTTTTTTTTCCATATGTCGTGGTTTCTAAATTTTTCAGCAATTTTAAAAAAATATAATTCGCTTATTCCTACAAATTTACAGAAACTTTTTATATCTTCATCTGGTCTCATCTCTTTTGAATCAATAATCAAATTAATAGCATTTTCCCTTGTCATTCTCTTGTTTCTTATTTCTAATGATAAGTTATCAAATAGTCTAGTAAAGCCAAACTTATACCATTTCATCCAATGATGAATAGAAATAAAATCGTCATCAATATCAGCATAATTATAGTATCCTGTTCGTATTTTTTTATCAATTTTAAATCCATTATCCATGGCTACTTTTTTAGTCAATTCTGGATCCCATTTAATGTAATATCCCAAGAAAATTGCTCTTAAATCATTTTGGGATAACTCACTATCATTTGGCCCAAAATAAGGCGTTAGATCTTTTTCAGATAATTCATTATCAATCCAATCTTTAGCAATTGTGCCATGAGTTACTCCATATTTTTTAATCCAATTCAATGAGAGTTTAAATCCTTTATCTGCTTCTTCTGAGCTGCCATACTCAATTGCCGAATTTTCTCCCCAAATAATTAGTGGGATATTAAATTTATAAGCAACTAATAAAGGGATATTGAATAAAGCCATATGCATTGGAATAGCAGTTGATCCAAATCTTTCAAAACTCTTAACCATAAATTTTTTCTCAACTATTGGGCTTATTGAATAATCAATATGATCCACACCAAGTGATATCAAATTATCTAAATTTTTCTGACCTATTTCTGTTCTGGAAGGAGTCCGCCAAGTAACAGCTAAAGGTCTTAAACCCATTTCTAAACATTTAACAGTTTGCCAAGTACTGTCTTTACCTCCTGAAACTGGAATTAAGCAATCGTATCCTTTTGACCTTGATTTCGATTCATTAACAATTTTCAAAAAAGAACTATATCTTTCATCCCAATTAATAGAACTTTTTAGATTATGATTTTTACAAGCATTACAAATACCATCTTCACCTATCACTAGGTGAGGGCGTGTATCAGGTAATACGCATTTTTTACACCATTTCATTTAAGAAAAGCACTCCATAAAGTATCTAACACTTAAATAGTTAAATAAAAATTTACTTTCCTCATTAGATCTTTTTTTACTTTTGAATAGACTCTTTATCTTATCAAAATTTACAATTTCATTAATAACAGAATCCTTAGATAATTCGTCCAAAACTTTTTTATCTTCAAAATCCAAATAATCATCTATAGGAACATTAAATCCCACCTTTCTAGGATTTTGCATGATTTTATTCGGTGCAAAGTCTTTTGAAGCATCCCTCAAAATAGATTTAGCTAATGAATTTTTTATTAAAAATTTTGTTGGTATTGTAAGACTCCATTCATATAATTTTGAATCTAAAAAAGGGGACCTATTTTCAACTGAATAAAGCATTGAATTCAGATCATCTTCATGAAGAATAACCGGTACGCTTTCATGAAAAAGTTCATTAGCCATTCTATTCCTTAATAGAAAATTTGAATAAAACTTTTCCTCAAATTCTTCGAAAAATGGATAAGTTAGATATCCATTATATAAATCGCAATCCAAGTAAATATGCTTTCTTGACATGGGATTTTTTATGAAATATTCATGATCTTTTAAATATGGATTCCTAACAATTGGTTTTATTGTTGAAATCCAATTTTCTAAAGAGCTATTATATAAATCTTTATCAACAAAATTAATTTCCGAAAGATAAGCTAAATGATGATCATAATATCCTGAAAAAATCTCATCAGCACCAGTCCCGCTCATAGATACTTTATAACCATTTTTAGAAATTGCTTTCATTAAAAGCGAATGTGCATAATATGAGATCGTAGAGATGGGCGAATCATGTGCTTCAACCAAAGAGGATAAATTTTCTAAAAAATTATTTTTTTCCACAAGAATAGGTGTATGCTTTAAGTTTTGTTTTTTCACTGCATATTCCACCATATCTTTTTCTTCATATCTACTATCTTTATTCATTATTGTGAAACCATGCACATCATAGTTTAGTAAATTTTTAGCAATGCCAATTAAAGCATTTGAATCAATTCCACCTGACAGACAAAATGCGATTGGAACATCAGATCTTAATCTGATTTTCATAGCATTTACTAATCTTTCTCTCGTCCCATCAACAGCCTCTTGATATGACATTTCATTATTAGGGGAATATTCAATGAACTTATTCCATTGATAATTCTTAAAACCTAATTGAGGCGACAATTCTATACAACTTCCAGGTGGTATTTCATCAATATTTTTAAAAAATGTTTCTTTTTTTTTGTAGAGAGATTTATATCCGTTAACTAAGAATCTTCTTAAATGATTGATATCGATATGAGGTTTAACTCCAGATAAAGCAAATATACTTTTAGGTTCTGAGCCAAAAAATAATTGTCCATTTGTATCTCGATAATAGTAAAGAGGTTTTTCGCCAAATTTATCTCTTGCTAAATATAAAGTACCTTTTGAATGATCAAAAAAAGCTAACGAAAACATTCCTTCGCAATCTTTCAATCCATCTAAGCCCTTTTTATATAAGAGCATTAAAAGCACTTCAGTATCACTATCAGTTTTAAAAATAAATTCATTCGATAACTTTTGACGCAATTCAAGGTAATTGTAAATTTCCCCATTAAAAATTAATTCAATATTTTTATATCTCATTGGTTGGTTGGATCTCTCATCAAGATCAAGAATAGATAACCTTGTATGCACAAAAGTTATATAATCACCCGCATAATTCGTAAATATTGATTTTCCAAAAGCATCTGGCCCTCTATGATTTAATCTAGAGATTGTATTATTGATAAAATATTGATCGATTGGTTTATTCGTAATCGCACCAGCTATTCCACACATAAATAATCTTTACTCTAGACAATAATACACAAATTGCATAATGAGTAGAAAAAATTATTCAAAAAAACTACATTTTAATAATTCTATTTGTATAAATTTCAAGTTTCTTAAAAATATTTGATGA
>CACGKI010000023.1 GCA_902573565.1 uncultured Prochlorococcus sp. | reverse complement strand
CATAACAGTCATCTATAAAAGAGTAAATAGTTAAAATTTTTGTAAAAAAATATTTTTTAGGCATAAATATCCTTTCTCTCACTAATCGCTCACTAATTTTTTAAGTTTATTTTTGGTTAAATAAAGAGGTGACTTTAAATCACCTTCGCTATAAATAGTTATTTAATATGACTTCTAAAAAATCTATTATTTATTTGCTATTAACTAGTAAATTTAATCTTTTTTGATACATTTAGAGAAAAATTCACTTAGTAGAATTAAGATAAAGCGAGACAGATTATTAAAACTAATATTAAGAAAAAAGGAATGAAGGGTCTTAAAGAATTTATTGATACTTACAAAGATTTTCCAAAAAAAGGCGTTGATTTCAAAGATGTTCTTGGAATTATTCAGGAACCAAGAATATTCAAGGAACTTATTTTAAAGATGTCTTCCAGTCCAATTATAAAAAATGCTGAAGCAATAATTTCGATAGATGCTAGAGGCTTTATTTTTGGTTCTGCGATCTCTTTGCAAGTTTCAAAGCCAATGATTGTGGCAAGAAAACCTGGGAAGCTCCCAGGAGAACTTGTAGAAAAGAATTACAGCTTAGAATATGGTAAAAATACACTTTCAATTCAAAAAAAGGCCTTACAGAAATATAGCTCTTATGCCATTGTTGATGATTTATTAGCTACTGGCGGAACGGTAAATTGCGTTTCAAAGATTCTGGAGAGTAATAATAAAGAAGTCACTGGTGTTCTAATTGTCATTGAATTAATGAAATTGGAAGGAAAATTAAAACTAAATTATCCGATTGAATCATCAATAACTTTTTGAAGATTAAATATTAGTATCACCTTTAAATGAATAAGGGAAGTGAGTAATTATTCAGATTATTTACTGACGACATGAAGAATACTAATTTATATCAATCCTATCGAACCAGCTGTGTATCCAATAATTAGAAAAAATGAAAATTCAGCTAGATCTCTAGGCAATGAATTAACAATCAATTTAAGTTGAGTCATTTGACCTTGTGCTCCTCAGGTTTAATTTTGGAAAATCTAGCTGATAAATATCCAAGTTGAGAGAATTTCACCTATAACTTTCGATTTTCTAAAGAATTAATGATTGTCCAACATTAATGGCTAAAAGCTTCTGTAGATAAAAAAATTTTTCATGAAAAAAAATATTATGTTTAAAGATAAAATAGATGCTATGTTTGATTCAGGTTATTATTAAAGTGATGGATTATAAAAAGAAGAAATTAGACAAAGTAAGTTGTAGTAATACTTATGAAGAGATTGATACTAGGTTGGCTTCAGGCTGGTATGTAGATTCTGTGGGAAACAACAAGAAAAAAAAATATAAAACCAGAGAGGTTTCGTTCAAAATATCTAAGAAACAAGTAAATTAAACGTCAACATTGTTTACCAAATAAATTTAATTGTTCAGGTATAAAAACTGGCACACAAATATTAAAAAAGTATCTGTTAATACTTGATTTTATACCTCGATATAGATTATCTTAAGGTGTCCTTTAAATTTCGTGTGAGGAAATTTATGAAGCTTTTTAAAAGCTTGCTTGTAGCTCCAGCAACATTAGGATTATTAGCTCCTATGGCTGCTACAGCAAACGAAGTTACTATTAGTGACTTTACTCCTGCTGAAGAACTTGCTATTACTAACAGCCGCGTAGACGGTTTAGAAGCAAGAATGAATAACTTTGAAGCTGGAAGTTTCTCAGAAACAACTACTGCTTCTTTTACAGTTGATACAGTAATCGGTGCTGTTGATGGTACCGGTATTCAAACTGGTGTTACTGATGGAACTGAGGCTGTTGAAGCATATTACGGTTTTCAAATCGACCTAAACACTAGTTTTACTGGTGAAGATTCATTAGACGTTTCTATTGACGCTGGTAACAGTTTCGGATCTCTTGGTGAAGCTGACCTAAACGGTCCATTTGCTAACGCTGCAGGTGGTACTGACGGTTTATCAGTTGATGGTGTTTCTTACACATTCCCTCTAGGTGGTGCAACTGTAATAGTTGGTGACAACACAGACGGAAGTGCACTGTTCAGCACAGCATGTGTATATGGTGGCGGAACCACTACTCTTGGTGATTGTGGCGCATTGAACACAGGTTTCGATGGTGCTGGAACTGCTCTTGGAGCTAGCTACGACTTCGACAATGGATTCACTGTTGCTGTAGGTTATGCAGGTGACGGAAGTACTAATGGTTTACTAACTGACGAAGGTCTAGACGAGTACGGTTTCAATGCAATGTATACAGGAGATACATATGGTATTTCTCTTGCATACGCAACATTAGAGCAAGCAGATAACTCTGATGACAACTTCACATCATTTAATGCTTACTGGGCGCCAGAAGGTTTCCCTTCAATAAGTGTTGGTTATGAGTGGGGTATCAATGGTAACCTTGCTGCTGCTGCAGACGGATTAACAAGCTACTTTGTTGGTCTTCAGTTTGAAGAAGTTGGCCCAGGAACATTAGGTGCTGCTTTAGGATCAAGAGTTGCTACTCCTGAAGCTACTAATGAGCAGTTAATGTATGAAATTTTCTACACATACCCACTAAATGATGGTATGACAGTAACTCCAATTGTTTACCACTCTGAAAACTCACTAGCTGGAACTCCAGATAATACTGGTATCATGGTTAAGACTACTTTCAGCTTCTAAATTTATAATTTAGAAAAATCTTACACACGTAAAAAACCTCCCGTTTGGGAGGTTTTTTATTCTCAATTTTTTAGAACTTTTTTGGAAAAATATCTAAAATAAATTAGGGATTAATTTATTTATGACACCAATATTTAAATGTTTGATTTGTCGTAAAGACATAGAAAGATCAACAAAAACATTTTGGGTTAAAAAGGGGCATTTATTATGTTCAACATGCTTAGATAATATTGAACAAAAAAAAACCTGAATAACAGGATAGGGGTATTATAAAATCTATTTATACTACTAAAAAAATAACTTATGTCAGAATACCTTTAAAAAAAATTTAATTTTTAATTAATCACCACTGAGAGAAGGACAACAAACTTTAAAATTGAAAAATTTGTTAGTGAAATGATTTAATACAAAAATTACATAATTTTTGGATTTATGTTGTATTAATTTATAAAGGATACAAATTTATTTAATTGATTTGTACCCTATAAATTTAAATGAAGTTGAGAGTTAAAACCAACCTGGAATGATTTGTCCAGTAGTTACATAAGCACCAACAGCTGCAACGAAACCTAACATTGCTGCCCAACCATTAAAACGTTCTGCTTCAGGAGTCATAATTAAAAAAAGTGATTTATGTAAACTATTGTAACAGGGAATATGAAGGTTTGTAAAGTAAATCAGAAAAACAAATTTTAACTATTTCTTGAAAGAGTATTTGTAGCAAAAATGTAACATTAATGCGTAAAGTAATATTCTTAATAATTTTTTTCTTAGATAATGTCTTCTTTTATCGATAAGTCTCTAATTAAAAAACCATGTTAATTTTCTCTGAATAAGTTTAAGTAGATTTAAAACTAATTTTGTTATTGTTGATTACGAAGTAGGCTTTTGATATATATGCTAGAGAGCCGCCAAATTTTTTAACTTTAAACCTAAATAAATGAATTAATTTTCATTAATAAAAATTGCAAAACTTTTTTAATGATTAAATTTGGTTAATTATCCAAAAAAAATTATGTGATTTATCTATATTTCCAAAAAACATCAAATAATTAACTCTACTTTTTAAATGTGGGTCGCCTGAGATTCGAACTCAGGACCAGCCGGTTAAAAGCCGGATGCTCTACCACTGAGCTAGCGACCCATTTTGTAAAATAGAGTACATATGAAATTATCCCTTTTTAAGGCAAAAAAAACAACTTATTATCTTAAGTTAAACAATAGAAATACAATTCTTAACTTATGAGATAAAAAATTAAAAATTCTCTCTATATTTGCAGCTTGAGGGTATGATGTTCTATAAATAACAGATTTTTAAAAATGCTTAGAACAATTGTAGTTTTTGCACCTATTATCGCAGCTTTAGCTTGGGTTATATTTAACATACAAAAACCTGCAAGAGAACAATTTAATAGAGACTTTTTGGGTAAGGATTAGTTTGATTTGACAGTAAAAGAAGTAGTTGTAATAGGCGCAGGCCTCGCTGGTTGTGAAGCTGCTTGGCAAATAGCAAACAGAGGGGTATCAGTTAAATTGGTTGAAATGAGGCCTCTAAAATCAACCCCTGCTCACCACAGTGATGAATTTGGTGAATTGGTTTGTAGCAATAGTTTTGGAGCACTAAGTCCAGATAGAGCCGCCGGTTTACTACAAAAAGAACTTAGATTGTTTAACTCATTAATTGTTCAAACAGCAGACAAATTTGCTGTTCCTGCAGGAGGCGCTTTAGCCGTTGATAGATCCAAATTTAGTAATTATTTGACTAAAGTTTTATCTAATCACCCTTTAATAGAAATTAAGAGATTTGAGCAATTGGATCTCCCAAGCAAAGAAACCATAACGATTTTGGCAACCGGCCCATTAACTTCAGATAACCTGTCCTTAAAAATTAGAGATTTTACAGGTATAGATGCCTGTCATTTCTTTGATGCCGCTAGCCCGATAATATATGGTGATTCTATTGATAAAGAGATTGTCTTTAAAGCTAGTAGGTACGATAAAGGAGATCCGGCATATTTGAATTGCCCTATGGGTGAAAATGAATATATCAATTTGAGGGAGGAACTTATAAAAGGAGAACAAGCAAGTTTAAAAGACTTTGAGAAAGAATCTGCTAATTTTTTTGAAGCATGTTTGCCAATCGAAGAAATTGCCAGAAGAGGAGTTGATACAATGAGATACGGCCCCTTGAAATCTATCGGGTTGTGGAATCCAAAATGGGGAGATTTATTTGATAGAGAAAATAGATTAAAAAAGAGACCTCATGCAATTGTCCAATTAAGGAAAGAAGATTTAGAAGGTAAATTACTAAATATGGTAGGTTTTCAAACAAACCTTAAATGGTCAGAGCAAAAAAGAATATTTAGGATGATTCCTGGTTTAGAAAATGCTGAGTTTGTTCGTTTTGGAGTAATGCATAGAAATACTTTTTTAGAGTCCCCAAAATTACTTCATCCAACATTGCAATTTATGAAAAGAGAAAATCTTTTGGCTGCTGGTCAAATAACAGGTACGGAAGGTTATGCAGCAGCAGCAGCGGGAGGAATGCTTTCAGGAATAAATGCATCTTTATTAGCTAAGGGCCAACACCCAGTAACTTTTCCTGGTGAATCAATGATTGGTTCTCTGATAAATTTCATCAGCAATAGAAATCAAATATTATCTAATCAGAAAAAAAATAAATTTCAGCCAATGCCTGCTTCATTTGGATTGGTTCCAGAACTAACTCAAAGAATAAAAGATAAAAGATTAAGGTATAAAGCCTATCAAGAGAGATCTACTGAAGCCTTAAATGGATTTAAAGAAATATTAGATTCTTGTTTTGAAAAAGATCACTTACTTATCAAAACTAATTAAAATAAAATATTAAAAGACTCAAAAATGAAATCTAATAAAGTGAATTTCGACGCAATTATTATTGGCTCAGGAATAGGAGGATTAGTAACAGCATCACAATTAGCAGCTAAAGGAGCTCAAGTTTTAGTTCTCGAGAAATATATCATTCCAGGAGGAAGTGGCGGCTCTTTTAAGAGAAAAGGGTATACCTTTGATGTTGGTGCTTCAATGATATTTGGATTTGGAGAAAAAGGTTATACCAATTTATTAACTCGTGCTTTAAAAGATGTAGATGAAAAATGCGAAACTATTCCTGATCCGGTGCAGCTTGAATATCACCTGCCAAATAATTTTAGTATTACAGTAGATAAAAGTTATGAAAATTTTATAAGTAAATTATCAGCTTCTTTCCCCAAGGAAAAAGAAGGTATCAAAAAATTTTACGATACTTGTGCAAGTGTATTTAAATGTTTAGATTCAATGCCTCTTTTATCAATAGAGGATCCAAGCTATCTTTTTAAGGTTTTCTTTAAATCTCCATTATCTTGTTTAGGATTAGCTAGATGGTTACCTTTAAATGCTGGAGATGTCGCTAGAAAGTTTATAAAAGATCCTGAGCTCTTGAAATTTATCGATATAGAATGTTTTTGTTGGTCAGTAATGCCAGCTCTTAAAACACCAATGATTAATGCAGGAATGGTTTTTACCGATAGGCATGCTGGAGGTATTAATTATCCAAAAGGTGGAGTAGGAACTATAGCAGAGAAATTAGTTTCTGGAATCGAAAAATTAGGGAGCGAGATTCGCTATAAATCAAATGTGACTGAAATACTTTTAAAGGATGGGAAAGCGGTAGGAATTAAGCTTTCAAATGGAGAAAAAATTTACTCAAATATTATTGTATCTAATTCCACTAGATGGGATACATTTGGACTTGAAAATAAGAGGAAAGGATTGATTTCTAGAAAAAACGTCCCAAAAAGTGAATATAAGTGGTCAGAGACCTATAAGCCTTCCCCTTCTTTTGTCTCAATTCACCTTGGGGTAGAAGAAAATCTTATAAACGACAACTTTAATTGCCATCATATAATTGTTGAGAATTGGGATGAACTAGAAAATGAGAAAGGGGTAATATTTGTCTCTATACCAACCTTACTTGACTCATCATTGGCTCCACTAGGGAAACATATAGTTCATGCATTTACACCTTCATCTATTGATGAGTGGGATGGGCTATCGAGGAAAGAATATCTTGAAAAGAAAGAAAAATATTTTTCATTTTTTATTGAAAAAATATCAAAAATTTTACCAAATATTGATCAAAAAATCGATCATAAAGAAATTGGGACTCCAAAGACTCATAGAAAATTCCTTGGCAGATATGAGGGTAGCTATGGGCCAATTCCTAATCAAAAGTTGCTTGGACTTCTTCCAATGCCATTTAATACTACAAAAATTAAAAACCTTTATTGCGTAGGTGACTCATGTTTCCCTGGCCAAGGTTTAAATGCTGTTGCTTTTAGTGGTTATGCTTGTGCTCACAAAATAGGTTCAAAATTAAATATAAATAGCTTCAAATTACCTGATTAGATTTCTGTTTATAAGATGATAGAAAAATTCAAAACTCTTTTTTCTGTAAAAAGTTCACTCATTTCTTTATACTTAGCGCTCACAATTCCAATGCCATTTATATCAATTGAAGAATTAAAATTTCCTGCAATAATTATATTTACATTAGGTCTATATTTGATTATTAATATCACAAATGACTATGTAGAAACTTGTAATGATAAAATTTCATATAAAACAAGCTTCATTTCTAAATACTTCGGTAGAAAAAATTGGGAGATTCTTTGGAAAGATATCGTCTTAATTAAATCTTTGCCCACTAGCCAAGGCAGTATGGTTTATTACTTTAATACTAAAAATGGAGATAATTTTCTTATTCCTCAAAGAGTGGAAAATTACGAAAAGTTTTTGTTGACCATTCATAAAAATACTAAATTTAGTATTGACGGAATGTCATATCTCTCACCCTTATGGACCTATAAATTACTTACATTCCTTTCCATATTGATGATCATTTGGGAATTATTCGCCTATTTGGGCTAAATATTGTCAATACTAAATCTATATCCCTGTTGTCTAACAGTTGTTATTCCGCCACCTTCACCTAATCCAGCTTGTTCTAATTTTCTTCTTAGTGTTAATACTTGGGTGTCAACCGACCTTGGCCCGCCGCTGAATGGCGGCCAAGCCATCCTGAGAAGCTCTTGACGACTTCTAACCATTCCTGGTGGCATTAGTAGAGCACAAAGCAGTGCAAACTCTCTTGGACTAAGCTCTACAGGCTTCTCGCTTAGCGTGACTTGCCTAAGAAGGAGATGAACTTCTAAAGGGCCAACTTCTACTTTTTCTTGTAATCCTATTCTACCTTTTTTAAGCAATGTTCTACATCTTGCTGCTAACTCTTCTAGACCAAAAGGTTTCCTTAGTACGTCATCTGCCCCTTCATCTAAAAGATTGACTAGAGCTTCAACTCCTGATCTTGCAGTTAAAACTATTACCGAACATCCCAATTGTTGAGCTAGCCTCATTGCAGTGTTCTGTTCAAGGATTTCTGCACTTACTAGTAAATCAGGTGACTGTTCTCTGCACAAGTCAACAGCTTCTGCTGAAGATCCAACTGCGGCTGCGAGATGACCATCTTGACGTAGCCTTTGTACAAGGACAGTTCTTAGTGTGGGGTGCGGTTCAACAACAAGAACTCTTGAAGGATTTTGAGAGTTCGTAGGCAATTGTGAACTGCCAGGAGTTGAAGCTAAGATGTTCTCAGTTGATTGCATTCTTAATTACTGTTTGGCCAGGCAATTTTTGTAATCCTTAATAAGGTATAACAAATGCTCACTAAAATCCGGAATCTATCGAATTATGACATCATTTGATAACCCTAAGGCAATTCGTCATTTTCAATCAATATGCGATGGCTGCCAAGACTTGGTTACGCGTTTTCATACGCCAGCTGATCTTAAATTATATACTGAGGGATATCTTCAAGCGTTAAGGAATTGCAGTACTTTAGAGCAAAGAGATCAAGAAAAATTAGAAGGATTGATAGAGAGATGGATCTTAGATCCTTCAAGTTTTATTGATCCAAATGGAGGCGAAAATATGGGTTTTTTTGATAAAAAAATGATTTAAAATATTAATTTTTATTAACTAAATCAGTATTTATACTTATCAATTGTTTTAAGACGCTAATTCAATTTCTATTTTTTCTTTTAATGTTCCTGAATTGTACATTTCGATAAGGATGTCTGAACCGCCAAGAAATTCTCCTTTTAAATAAACTTGAGGTATTGTTGGCCAGTCTGAATATTCTTTAATACCTTCTCTTATTTCAAAATCGCTTAAAACATCAAAGGTACAAAATTCTATGCCCAAAGAATTGAGAATTTGGACTACATTATTGGAAAACCCACATTGAGGCATCAATTTGGTACCTTTCATAAAGACCATTACTGGATTAGAATCAATTAGACTTTGTATTTTTTCTTTAATTAGATGGTCCATAATTTAATTTGGTGTTTCGGTTTTTAGAGCTAATGCATGAATAGCTTCTGAAGCCAACTCTTCCTTTAAGGCAGAATAAACTAGCTGATGTTGCTTCACTAATGATAATCCATTGAATTTGGAGGAAATCACAGTTACTTGTAAATGATCATTACCTTTAAGATTTTCAACTAAAACTTTAGAATCAGGTAATTTTTTTTTGATTAGATTAATAACCTCAATTTTGGTAATCATAATATAATTTTTAACCCTTATAAGTGGTTTCAACAAATCCAAGTTGTACTAAAGTTTTATAAGCCTCTTTACCTTCTAAGCTATCTGGTGACATTATTCTAATTGTTTCAACTAGTAGTGGTACAGCTACCTCAGGCTTTTCGTTCCTAATATAAAAAGCAGCAAGCCTTGAATTTGATTTTGCCAAAATTTGTAAGCTTGCCTTACCCTTCCTTTGCATTTCCATTGGGATTCTTGCATCCACTCCAATAAAAGCTGTATTTAAATCAGAATAAAATGATGCGAGTTGTGTGGCTAATTTTCTTGCACTAAGGTAAGACTCTTTTGACTTTTCAAATTCACCATTTTTTAAAGACTTATCACCTTGTTTTATATAAAATTCTACGTTTGTAATAGATAGTTTTTTATTATTTATTGATAGCACTTTATAGTCTTCGGGATTCTTTACTTCTGCTTGAACTAAATTTCTATGAGGTTGAATACCAAAGAAAAGAAATAAAATTGGGACTAATTTTAAAAATTTCATAATTCTCTGTTGACTTATTAAGATTAATATTATCTTATGAAGGATTCATCTTCCTACATTTTTTAAAGCTATTTTTTCCTCTTTTATCATTCTTTCATTTAGAATCTTATTAAATTCTCTAATTGTTAAGTTTAGGTAATCATTTATCGATATAGGTTCTCCAAATGAAATACAGAATTCTCCCCTAAATCTCGGGGATACTTCGCTGTAGGCAATACCTATTGGCATTATTATTATGGGTGATGTATTTTTTGATGCTAATCGAGCTAATCTGTATAACCCTTCTTTAAGAACGAGCTTTTTCCCATATTTATTTATTTTACCCTCAGGAAAAACAACAAGTTGTTGCTTCTTTTCTATTAGGTCAATTGCATATCGTAAAGCTGATAGTGATGGAGATAATTGATTAATCGAAAAACATCCAAGTCTTTTTAAAAACCAACCTTGTATTCCTCTCATTTCAGATCTTGTCACCATAAACCTACAATCCTTTTTGGTTACTCTTCTACCCATTGCCATAGTAAGAACTAATCCATCCCATCTTGACCTATGGGTTGGAGCCAAAATAATGGATGAATTTTTTGGGAATAAAAAATGATTTTTAATTATTATTTTTTTACGAAAGAAAAATCTCATAATGATATCTTGGGTAACAAACATAGCAATAAAGCCCAAAATTGGGTTAATCTCATACCAGATATCAATAGGGTTCTTCTTCAAATTCAATTAACTATATATTAATAATCTTAGTGTATGTAATTTTTTATTAGCTATTATTGGGCGGTTACTAGATTGTCTAGAAACTCAGATTTTTAAATTATGACAACTTTAGGCGTAAACATCGACCATATTGCTAATGTTAGGCAGGCTAGGAGAACTGTAGAACCAGATCCTGTACAATATGCCTTTTTAGCTGAATTAGGAGGGGCAGATTCAATAACAGTTCATTTAAGAGAAGATAGGAGACACATACAAGATAGAGATGTTTTTCTTTTGAAAAAAACTATAAAAACAAAACTTAATTTAGAGATGGCTGCTACAAAAGAAATGTTAGAGATTGCTAAAAACCTTCTTCCAAATTATGTAACTCTGGTACCCGAGAAAAGAGAGGAAGTTACCACTGAAGGGGGATTGAATGTTAAAAACAATGTGAAATACCTTAAGAACTTTGTTGAATCTCTAAAAAATTCTAATATTGAGGTAAGTGCATTTATTGACCCATTGAGAGAACAGATCAATTATTCAAAAGAAATAGGGTTTAACTTTGTAGAATTACACACTGGTAAATATGCCGAACTAACTGGGCACGATCAATATATTGAGCTTCAAAGAATCATAGAGTCTACACATGAAGCATGTGACCTTGGATTAGTTGTTAATGCTGGTCATGGGCTTAACTACAATAATGTTAAAAAAATTGCATCAATTAACAATATTAACGAGCTAAACATAGGACATAGTATTGTTGCAAGGGCTTTAGCGGTTGGATTAGAAAACTCAGTTCGTGAAATGAAGTCACTTATTAATTCAAATTAAATTTCAAAATGACAACATATTTTTTCGTAGCTGCAAGTGAAAAGTTTTTAACAATTGAAGAACCACTTGATGAGATTCTTAAAGAAAGAGAGAGGAATTATAAAGAGAACAATAAAGAAATAGATTTTTGGCTCTTAAAAAACCCATCTTTTTTGAAAACCTCTCAATTTAGCAATCTGTTAGCAAAGATCCCATCACCTCCAGCAGTTGTTTTATCCACGGATAAAAAATTTATAACTTTTTTAAAGCTTCGTTTAGAGTTTGTGGCTGTTGGGGAATTCGAATTTCCCAATGCAGAAATAAAAGATCCATTTAAAGTTGAGTAATATAGCCAACTAATAAATTGCTCAATATCTATAAGTCAAACAAAATTGAAGTAATTAGTGAGCTTTTAGCAGAACAACTAAATATAAGTCCTCCTTTTATAACTGAGAAATTAGAAATTGTAGTTCCTAATTATTTTTTTGGTAAATGGTTACGTGAACAAATAACTATAAAAAACCAAATAAGTGCTCTTTGTGAATTAAAGACAATTTCAAGTTATACAGAGTCATTATTGACAAATTTATTTCCTCATAATGATATGAGTTTATGGAATTTTGAGTCAATCAAATGGGGGATTATTGATTCATTTGAAGAATTAAATAACTTTGAGGAATCATCGCCAATTAGGAAT
>CACGKI010000022.1 GCA_902573565.1 uncultured Prochlorococcus sp. | reverse complement strand
TAGAAAAGATTTTAATTATATTCTTAAAAATGGCACTTCAATAAATGAACGTTCTTATGATTTCGAAAAGAAAAAAATAAATAACTTCTTAAACAAAGCAAATGATATAAATTTTATGATAATTGAAGGTATTTTTGCTAAAGAATTTTCAAGCAAATTATATAATCAAAAATATTATTTTTTAGAATTAAAAATTAATAAAAATGAGTGCATGAAAAGGGTTGTTCAAAGGGACATAAAAGAAAGGGGGAAGGCAAAAAAACAAGCTGAAGAAGATTTCTTAAAATCATGGGATATTTATTACCAGAAATTCGGAAATAAAACTATAAAAAATAATGCAAATGAGTACACTATTACAGAGGATACCAATATTGATACGATACTTAAAAATTATTTGAATGAGTTTTAAATTTTTCCTCTAATCTTAAAGCACTTAAAATTGAGCCTTCAATTCTACCAAATCCTTCCCCCTCAAACCAATCTCCACAAAATCCAATTCTATATTTTTTACTTAATTGCAAAGATAATGGGACGGCACTTCCATAAGGTTGTGAAGCTCTCCATTTCATAATAGAGATTCCCTCATTACAAGTTAATTGATTTACTGAATTATTTTTACTAAACAATGCATTGAAATTTGCAAATATAGTTTGTTTAAATAATTCTTCATCTTTTGCATTTATATAAGAATTAATAAAATCTAGATTTTTTGTATGTACTACAATTCCTAATTTATTGTTATCTTGTAACTGAAAAATAACCCTCTCAAATTTATATTTGTTCTCCAGGCTTTTATTTAAATAAAAATACCTGTATTTCTTAGAATAAAAATCTTTATAAGTATATTTTTCATTTGTATAAATTAAAAAAGTTAACCTAGGAATAAATGATTGCTTCTCTAAAAAATTTAAAAGCAAATCAATCTTTTTATCTTTATTTTTTGGAATAGCTTTTCTTAATGGAATTTGATTTATATTCAATATTTTTAGAGACCTTTTATGTAATAACAAATTACTGGAACAAATAATATATTTAGATTTTAATTTATCTCCATTCTTAGAAGTTAATGTCCATCCACTATTATTAAACTTCAAATCAACAATTAAAGTCTCAAAAAATAAATCAATCTTATCTCTTAGATCATTAAACTCAATAATCTTTTGGGATAATTCACCCATTGAAAATGAAGAAAGATAACCTTCACCGCAACAAAAGTTGGATTTTTTAAAAGTTTCTAATTTAGCTTCATCACAAAGATAAATTAACTCTGAATCGTCAATTTTAATAAATTTATTTTCCAATAATTGATTAATATAATTTTTTAATAGAAGATTATCTTCACTATTGCTTATATTAAAATTTGGAGCACCATGATTTAGTTTCCATCCTTTAAATCTTTTGCTTATTCTTGTACTTGATCTACCTCCCAGTCCACGGCCAACCTCAATTAATGCAATTTTTTTTGAATTGTTATTTTGAAGATACTTTGAAGCGAATACGCATGCAGATATTCCTCCACCTATTATTAATAAGTCGTATGAAAAATCACTTTTTATAATTCTCAAATTGGAAGACATTACCTCTTATTACGAAAGAAACTATAAATAAAAGCAAGTTTATCTGATGATGCAAAATCAGTTTCAATTACAGGAGTGATATTATTATTTTCATAAAATTGGACTAACTCTCTTGTGAAATCATAGAAATCATCTTTGGAACATAAAAATTTTTCTGATATATAAACCCCTTTCCAAGGTCGAAATTTAAATCTAGCTAAAAATTGTATTGAGGGGATTAAAAGACTTCCAAATAAATGTATTTTTTCATTTGTTGTTTTATTAATATAATTCAATTCGTTTTGAAGTTCTTTAATATCTGTTCCATATTGAAACCAAATTGAATTTATTAATCCTGAAGAAAGTTTCCTATCGAATCTCTCTCTCTCTGTAATATCGTTATAATACTTTGTTAAATAAGGATTATAAGCTATACCTAATTTAACTTTCAAATTCTTTTCTTCTTTAATTTTACTTAAAACATTTAATACATCAAAGTTTTTTTTCTTATTAGATCCTGAGACAATAAGAATTTCATATTTTCTATTTAAATAATAATTTTTTAAAAAATCTAAAAGATCTTGATATGATTTTTCTTTATTTTGAGAGTATTGATGGTAAAGACTATAGTGATAAGTAACATTAAATTCTTTGTGGTATTTTGAAATGTGTTTAATCGTTGAATTTAAAAAATCCTTCTTAATAATCCCCTTACAGGGTATGTTAATATTTTTTATTTTATTTAATTTACAAAAATTTAATTTATTTTCTAACTGAGAAATATTTTTAAATGACAATTCAAATCTTAAATTATTATTCATCAATTAGTATACGCAATTTATATTAGATAATTTTAACGTAAACATTAATCTGCTACGACTCTTACTTTTGAGGTCATATCTTTATTTTTACAATTAATTAAATAGCTAAGAGAAACTTCTAATTTTGCTTTTATTAATTTTTTTTTTTCAGACTTCTAAAAGATTTTATTGAACATTTCCAGTTCTTTGAAATTAATATTCCTGAATATAAAAAATAAATACCTTTAAAGAATCAAAAAAACAAAAAAGAAAAGATTGCATATTTTAAAAATTGAATATGATTACCTAAAAGAATAAGAAGTTTGTGAGAAAAAATTAATTAAATACCTTTTGTTTTAGCAATTCATCTAGGCTTAAAAGATTTTGATGTACTCGAGAGGTTAGAATATCAAAAAAGTAAATTTAAAAATATGGCAAGCCAAGATTATCTCATTGCGATAGCATTAATAGAGCAAAATCTCATAAGAGCAATGCCTCTGGGTGGAAAAGAAGTTAAAGATAATTTAGATGATCCAGAAAATTTCAAGAAACTTGGAGAAGAAGTTGTTTTAAATCTTTTACTTAGAGTTTTTCAAAGAAGTGATGAAGGTGCATTGAAAAGGGCCTCTGAAGACAAAGGCTTGCTTTTAGTTCATATGCATCCCAAAAGAATGCAGAAAGAGCTTCCATTTATTAAATCTGAATGGATAAGAGACGGAGATACGCAACAGTTCTTAAAATATCTTGGAAATCTTTCTAAAGAAGTATGGACAGCATCATTTATAAAGTATAAAGGTATTGAATTTACTTCTATCTCAAAAAATGAAGAGATCTAAAATACATTAAGAATTACTATTTTAAAGGATTTCTGACCTAAAGATATTATTTTCCTTATAGACTTTAAAGCACCTTTTACCATTGCCAAAATCTATTGAGGAATATTCAAAGTCATTTTTGATATGCAAGGCACAATTACCCTCAATGCAAATACAAGAATCAATAATTTCTTTTTTAATAACATCATTAACATAAGGTTCCCTCTCTTTCTCTTCATCGAAATGTGGACAAGCAATACCATTAACTATCCCTAAACAATCAATAATGGCTAATTTTTCAGCATAAGAATCAGTTATTCCTTTATCAAACCAACAAATAGCACCAGCACTTACACCACTCATTACAATTCCTTTTTCATAAGCATTTAGCAAAATTTCGTCTAAATTCCATGCTTTCCAGACAGCTAACATACTTTTTGTATTTCCTCCGCCAACATAAATAATGTCTTGAGTTAAAACTTTATCTTCTAAGTTTTCTGTTCTAGAGAAAAAATCGATATGACTTGTAATACACTCAAGTTTAGAAAATGCTCTATAAAAATTTAGTTTGTACAAGCTACTATCACCAGATGCAGTTGGAATAAAACAAACTTTTGGTCTTTTTTTGTTAATTAAAGAAATTATATATTTTTCAATTTCAAGAGAACCTAAAGAACGCCCAAAACCTCCTCCGCCAATTGCGACTATATTTTTACTAGGCATATTAAATAAAAGATTTGTTTATGAATTTAAGACAAATTACCATTAAAGATCAACTGGAATTAAAGAAGGTTTATTTTGATTCAATACAATCTTTAGATGAAAAAATTTATAGTGAAGAACAAAAAAGGGCTTGGTCAAGCCTAGCTTGGAAAAATTCAAATTTTGATAAGTCAATAACGAAAGGGAAAGGATGGGTTCTCTGTAAAGAAGGAATTATTATTGCTTTTGCCACAAGATATCCCACGGATAGAATTGCGCTATTTTACTGCAAAGGTGAATTCCAAAGAAAAGGCTACGGCTCTAAGTTACTGAATAAATTAGAAAATGAAGCTAAAAAAGAAGGTTTAAATTCTCTTTCAACTGAAGCAAGCTTAATAAGTTATAAATTATTTCTTAAAAATAAATGGCAAATTATTCGTAAAGAAAAAGTTATTATAAATAGCATTTTATTTGAAAGATATAAAATGAATAAAATTATAAAGGTTAATTAATAATGTCTGGCAAAAGCAAGGGATTTATTCTGATTCAAAGAGTTCTAGTTTGGGCATTATACTTTTCTTCAGGATTTATACTTTATTCAAACAAAGGTATTTTGCATTCTACGATAATTGATTTCTCAAGAATTATTTATCCATTATCTATTTTTTGGCTACAAATAAGAATTAAAAAAAGAACAAATTTTCTGCCTATTGATTCAAAAATGTCAACTTCGCAACTATGGTTTAATTTACTACCCGTTATTTCATCTCTATTAACTGTAATTTTTTCATTGACTAATGCATTTTTATATATTCTAGGAAAATTCATAAATTCTTAAATTAAATAAATTTGTTGTTATCTAATTGAATTTGAAATTTTTCTAATAAAAAACATTATGTAAAGAAATTTGCCTTTTACTTATTTTTGTTTAAATTTTAAATAGGTATCAATAGAATCATGAAAAATATTTCATTAAAGGGAAATATTAATTTTGATAAAAAAAAAGATATAAATGATTACGAATTATTCTCTTTAAAAATCACAGATAGTTTATATAAAAAAGATATTGGAAAATTTCTTGAGATTCTCTCTTCTCACTTTATTTAGGAAATTATTTTTTTCTCATCTTCAAATTCAAACAGTTCTGTTAATAAATAAGTATTTGAGCGATAATAGTAATATTTTTTAAGGTCACTCCTATGCAATTGTTTCTTGCTGACTGCCAATTTCCAGATATTGAGAATCAAGTAAAAGCTTATCAATTATTTGTGGAGGCCTGGGAAAACGGTGAAATTGCAAAATCAGATAAAACAGATAAATTTGAAATGTTATTTAGAGTGCATGCTCCAGGAGAAGGTAGGGTAGTTTGTTTATGTAAGGCACATAGTGATAAACAAATTTTTGAGCATTTTGCTCCATGGAGAGCCAAATTTGGCATTCATATGGAATTTACACCTGTAATAAGTTGTCAAAATGTTGTTGATTACCATAAAGATTTGTTCAAAACTTTAGGGTAATTAACTTAAATCTCAAATTTATCGTGATTAAACCTTTTTTCAATCTTATTTATAAAAAAAAAGATAGAAATATTTCTTCTTCAAAAAGTATGCTTAAGCAAGAAGAAAAAGTCAATTCTAAGCCATTAATTATATTTGGTTTTATCATCTCATTGACTTCCATTTTTTTACTTTTATTCACCATTAATAATAAATTTGGATGATTTATGAGTAATTAAAACTATTACTTAGTAGCAAATATGGTCTATTATAAATTTAAAAATAACTATCTATATGGCATTTAACGAAGGTGGGATGGCATCAGGTCTTCTTATCATTGCGGTATCAATTGTTTTTGCTGCCGGTTTTGGCTTTTTAGTATTGCATTTTGTACCTGGAACTCCATTTTAGGTTATACAACTGAATTTGATTCACAAAATACCCTAAATATTAACAGTTTCTAAATCCTGCATTTGATTATCATCAGAGTTAGATTTCTTCTTTAATCGATAGGCATAAACTAAAGATCCTAAAGCTACGGTAGTAGAGGCAAAAATCCCCGATATGAGTATCAAAGCAAAAAGACCTCCTATTAGTCCCCCTTTTAATCTAAGTAAATTTGATTTAATTAAAAGTATTGATAAAAAAACAATAGTAGCTTTAAGAGAAGAGATTTTCAAAAAGGTAAATGGATAAAAAGGATTAAACAACATTTCTTTGGCGGAATATAATTTAAATTTATTCTAAAAATAAATTTAATAAACCGCATAAAAAAAAGACTCAAATGAGTCTTTTAAAATCTGTATTAAATATGATGTTTATGCATCAGGGTCAAAATTCTTTAGGTTTGGACCTGCCACAAGACCAACAAGACCAAAAAGGACTAAAGAACCAATTCCAAAGCCTGCTGCCCATGGATTGAAACCACCTAAAGCAAAAGAAGCTAATAAATTCATGATTTAAAACATAATATCTCCGAGCTAGCATACAGATTTTTGTGAAAGATATACCTATATTGAGACATTTCTTCGTAATTATTAGAATCGTTTAACTATCCCTAATAAGAAATCCACAAAATTTTTATTAATTGTTTTATTATCTAGGCATTACTATTTTGCTGGAGCACTTTAAGACCATCAAAACTCTTTTTTTCTAATGACTTCCAACTATACCTTTATTTATGATGGAGAATGCCCATTCTGCAATCATTTTGCTGAGCTACTTGAGATCAAAAGCAAGATAAATAATATTCAAATTCTTGATGGTCGTAAAAATTTAACTCTAATTAAATCTCTCCTAGAGAAAGGTTATGACCTAGATAAAGGAGCTATTCTCCTGAAAGATGAGGATATCTTTCATGGGGCAAATGCAATTAATACTATTTGCAAAAAGATAAATAAGCCCTCAAGTAGTTTACTTTTATTACTTTCTAGAGTGTTTAAATCAAACAAACGAACAAATTTGATATTTCCTTTACTAGTGAGAGCTAGAAGATTCGCGTTGATATCAAAAGGTATATCAACATCCCTAGTTTAAAAATAAAAACTTTCTAAATATTAAATAACATATTTATAAGCTTCTGTATAAATAAATGATAATTAATTATTTCTTAGCTAGAACTAGGTGGTATCAACAAGTATTAAATGATAGAAAACTTCAATCCCTTTATTTCATTGGGCGGTGATAACCAAAAAGTTAATCATATGGCTGAAGCGGCACTTGAAATGAATTTAACTTGCAATGATTTAAAGAAGGATTTAAATTTAACTGATGGTGATGTAGTGGATATGTTGCAACTAGTTATGGATAGGTTTAAAAATAGTAATTAAGTAAATAACGTAATTAATCACTATATACATATTATTTTTTAATGAAAACAGTACAGATTGAGTTTTCGAAATATGAATTAGTTAACTTTTTATGGCCTGAATTAATAGAAGACTACGGATTTGATAAAGCCAGAAAAATAGTTTCTCAAGCTATTGACTTACAAAAAATGAATGGGACTCAAAATAGCACCATGCCAATCATATTTTCAGGAACAGGAGGATTAGCTCTAATCCCAATACAAATGCTAGAAAAAGAAAACTTTGAGATTAGTTATAAAGATAATCAAGTTTTAATATTTAATCTAAAAAGAAAGTCATTTCAAATCTTAAATGAAGCAAACTAATCTAAATTAGTAATTTCTCAATAAAGCAAAAATTACCTTATAGTCTAATAAAATAACTAATTGATAATGACTTTTGAAGCGACCTACCTTGGTTCAAATGGTTGGCTTATAAAATTTAAAAAAACCAATTTACTTATTGATCCTTGGCTCAAAGGAGATTTAATATTTCCTCCAGGTGAGTGGTTTTTTAAGGGATCATTAGAAGAAGAAATTAAAATAGATAAAAAAATAGATATTATTTTGTTAACCCAAGGATTACCCGACCACTGTCATGTTCCAACATTAGAAATGTTCAGAAAGGATATTCCTATAATTTGCCCTAAAAGTGCTGTTGATACATTAAAAAAAATTGCTTTTAGTTCAATTTACGTGCTTAAGCCAACTGAAAAGACAACTCATTTTAATTTAAGTTTTGAAGCCACAGCTGGGGCTCCAGTACCACAAATAGAAAACGGATATATTGTTAAAGACGATCAAGATAATGGGTTTTATATAGAACCCCATGGATATCTTGATGAAAATTTAAACAAACAAAGTCTTGATGCAGTCATTACTCCTACAAAAAATTTAGAATTACCCCTAGTAGGTTCTTTTGTAAAAGGTGCTGATGTAATCCCTAAATTGATTAACAAATTCAATCCAAAATATATACTTTCAAGTACCGTCGGCGGAGATGCAAAATATTCAGGTTTTTTAAATAATTTTATTTCAGTTCAGGATTATGAAGAGGAATTAAATTGTAATCTTGTAGATCTAAAGAGTATGCAATCTATTATGATTTAAATCGATCCAAAAAGATCTTTAAATAAGTCATTTAGCTTGAAAGTAAATCTACTTTAAAAGGAGCTCAAAAAATTTATTCATTTTTCATTACCTCAATACTTTTATTAGCTTTAAATAGTAGCTATGTATGTGAAAATTCAAAGCTTGATTTTGTTATGAGAAATAATATTAATGGTGACTTTTCCATCGTAGAAAAGATATCTGAGTTAAAGCCAGGAGCATTTATAAATATTACTTGGAATAAAAAACAGCTTATGCTTCCATATTCTCTAAGAAAAGATTATATTTCCTTTACAGATAAAAAATGGGACTGGAGGTACCAATTAAATAAGGACGGATCGCCAGATATTAATAATCCTTCTTTATACGAATTACTTCCTTCAGGAAAAGTTAAAGCACATTACTGTCAATCAGAAGATAAAAGTTCTAACGTATAATTTCAAAATAAATATTCTAGATTTTTAACTTCTGAACTTCTTTGTAAAGATGAACAATCCAATAAACCAAAAAAGTATTTTAAGATATGTAAAACTTAAAGATTACAAGGTTTTTGATTATGAAATTCCAGAAATCTTTTTGGACTTCGTAATCAATAAAAATGCTGTAAATGTTACGACCAAACTACAATTGGTAAAAAAAAATAAGAATACCAGAAATCTAATTCTTGATGGTACGGATATATTAATAAAAAAAATATTTATAGATGAGTCATTACTAGAAAAGGAATACTACGAGCAGCAAAAAAATAACTTAAAAATTAAAAATATAAATAAAGATAATTTTTTATTAAAAATAGAAGGAATAATTAAACCAAAGGAAAATACATCCCTTTTAGGAATGTATGAGAGTAATCGAATTATAACTACGCAATGTGAAGCAGAGGGATTTAGAAGAATAAGTTTTCACTCTGATAGGCCTGATATTCTAAGCAAATACACTGTGAGAATAGAGGCCGACAAGAATGATTATCCAGTTTTACTATCAAATGGTAACATCGTAAAAGAAAATGATCTTACAAATAATCGACATGAAATAATTTGGGAAGACCCATATCCAAAACCCTCATACCTATTTGCATTGGTAGCGGGTAAACTTAACTGTGTAAAGGATAATTTCATAACAAAATCGAATAAAAAAGTAAAAATAAATATTTTTGTTGAGTATGGTGATGAAAAATATGTCCAACATGCAATAAGTTCCTTAAAGAAATCCATGAGATGGGACGAAGATAAATATAACCTTGAATACGATTTATCATTGTTCAATATTGTTGCAATCAGGCACTTTAATATGGGAGCGATGGAAAATAAAAGTCTCAATATTTTCAACTCAAAACTAATACTCGCTAATTCTGAAACAACAACTGATGAGGAATTAGAAAGAATAGAGGGTGTGATAGCCCATGAATACTTCCATAATTGGACGGGTAATAGAGTAACTTGTAGGGATTGGTTTCAATTATCTCTAAAAGAAGGTTTAACAGTATTCAGAGATCAACAATTCACTGCCGACCTTCATAATCATGAAATCAAGAGGCTTGAGGATGCAAAATTTCTTAGAAGCAATCAATTTAGAGAGGATTCTGGTCCTACATCGCATCCTGTAATGCCAGATAAATATCAAGAAATAGACAATTTCTATACGACCACGATATACGAAAAAGGATCAGAAATAATTAGAATGCTAAATAAGCTTGTAAAAGATGAAAATTTCTATAAAGGATTTAGTAATTACATCTCAACATATGATGGGAAGGCGGCAACAATAGACCAATTTGTCGATAAAATTTTGGAGCACAATAAGGAAATCGATCCTAAAGAATTTAAAGTCTGGTACAAACAAAATGGGACACCAAAAGTTAAATTCAAGAGAATCTGGGATCAAATAGAAGAAAAACTTACAATTCAAGTCTCTCAAAGTAATCCAATAAAGAAGAACCCATATAATGATTTACCTCTGATAATTCCTATAAATCTGGCTATATTTTGCGGTGAAAATAAAACAATAGAAAAAACAGTTGTTTTAAAAACAAAAAACCAAGAATTTATTTTTAGGAATTTAAGATCTCAACTCCAAATCCCCTTGGTAACTTATTTTCGCGAATTCTCTTCACCTGTTGAGTGGGAATCAGACACTACCTTGGATGAAAAATTTTTAATATTAAGATATGAAAAAGATTTTTTTACACTATCTAATACTGTAAAAGAATTTTATAAAAAAATCATTTTATCCAGATTAGGTGAAAAACCAGATTATAAAATTGAAAATACATTAATAAGTACCTTAATATCATTTATAAAAAATCAAGATATTAATTTATCCCTTTTATCAGAATTACTTAGTATTCCTACATTTGCTGAAATTGAATCGGAGATGGAAAATATAGACCCTTTAAAGATATATAAGACTATTGACGAATTAAATCATTTTTTCGGTACCAAATTAAAAGAAGAATTATATTATAAGCTCAAAGAAATTGAGAAAAATCTAGATCAAGTTTGGCCAGAAGGTAAAAATGAAAGAAAACTAATAGAGACTATTTGGAAACTACTCTTGCACAGTAATGATGAGGGAATTAAATGCAAAATAATTAATTATGTAGATAGTAATTCGATGACGCTAGCAAAAGCTGCATTAAATTCTTTCAGCAGGATTAATTGTCCTGAAAGAAAAATTATTTCAAATATATTCTTCAATAAATGGAAAAATAATAGTGTCGTTTTGGATAGTTGGTTCTCTTTCAATGCTTCTATAGAAACTGATGAAAAAACAAACAGCATTGAAAAATTATTTGAAAATAAGTTTTTTGATTCAAAATCACCGAACACATTAAGAGCTATATTAAATACTTTCGTAACAAGAAATAGTACTTTTCATGCAATGGATGGTTTTGGTTATAAATATATTGCAAAAAAGATAATTGACTTTGATCAATTAAATCCAATAGTAATTTCCCGTTTTGTGAAAGTATTTAGTAGATACAATTATTATTCAGAACCTTACAAAAGTAATATGGTAGAAACAATAAAGCAGATTAAAAAAAATAAACTATCAACAAATACTAAGGAAGTATTAGATGCAATAATAGATTAATTAATTGATGTTATTTAATTAAATATAATAATAACAATCGCAAATATTAAAAATAAAATAAATACAAGATACTTGTTAATAAAAATATAATCAAATACATTTTTTTTATTATCTTTATTCCACTTTTTATTTACGTATTCCTTAGTTATAAATTTATTAGGTCTGCCACAATATAAACATGTTGGGGAAGTTATTAAAATTAAATTTTTACATTGGGGGCACTTTTTTTTTTCCATAATTTAATCTTACTGAATAGAATTGGAAATAGAATCAATAAATAAAATAAGTAATTTAAATTATATTTATTATATTTTGAATAATTAAATATCATTGCAAAAATAAATTTGATTCTAACTATTTAAAAAAATTCAATATAATGAAAAATTAGTATTTGCTTTGAAATGTTTGCTATTGCACTTGGAATGTCCCCTGTTGAAAAAATCACTGTTGCAATATCTGCTTCAATTTTTATAATTGCCTTTACATGGGTCTCGATTAAGGGAGATTTAAGAAAACTTGCTAATGAACTAATTGAAGATAATGAAAATAATCAGGATAATTGAAAAAATCTTTTTACCTACTTTGCATGCAAACTAGGATAATCAATAATATGCCTAATTTCTTTTAGAGAGGAACCATAGATTTTATCACCATTTAAGTGAACACCTATCCATTTTTCCTTTTGATTAAAAAAATTACTTTTAGTAGTATCCCTCTCGAGATAATTATTATTATCCCAGTTTAAAGTTATATCCCAACCTTTATAATTTTCTATCATTGTGAAATAGAGAACATACTCAAATACTACCCAGAGAGACACAGAACAAAAACAAAGGAAATAAGTATTTTTTTCGTTATTTTTATTTAATATTTATCTAGTCCTAACTTTTATTTTACGAGCAGCTTCATCTGCATTTTTTCTAGCCAAATTAACGTCAGAATTTGATGAGAGAACAACTCCCATTCTTCTGCCTTTTCTGGAAACTGGTTTGCCAAATATGAGCACTTTAGTCTTTTCAAATTCTAATGCTTCATTAATACCCTCATAAATAGGATTTAGATATTCTTGATTAGAAAGTATAACTCTAGTTGCAGAGGGTTCTATTAGATCTATATGCGGTATTGGTAAATTTAAAAAAGCCCTTAAATGTAATTCAAATTCATTAATATTTTGACTAACTAATGTAACCATACCAGTGTCGTGTGGTCTTGGAGATAGTTCTGAAAATATAACCTCACTTCCTTTTATAAAAAACTCTACTCCGTATAATCCAGCTCCATTAAGATTATTTAATATTCTACTTGTCATTCTCCTAGCTTCAATAATTAATGACTCCTTGATCTCTATAGGTTGCCAACTACATTGATAGTCTCCATTAGATTGAAGATGTCCAATTGGTAAACAAAAAATATTTTCACCATTTTCTTTTCTTACAGTTAGAAGAGTAAACTCAAAATCAAAATTAATAAATTCTTCAATAATTACACCTTTAACCTTTCCTCTTGAATTTGCTTGTGCCTGTTCCCAAGCATTTTGTAAATCATTTTTTGTTTCAACCAAACTCTGTCCTTTCCCTGAAGAGCTCATTAAAGGCTTTAGTAAAAGTGGGAATCCAATTTCATCTGCTTTTTTTTCTAAATCATCAAATTCAAAAATATAATCAAACTTTGCAGTTTTAATTTTTAAATCTCTAGAAGCTAAGTCTCTAATTTTATCTCTATTCATTGTAATTTCTACAGTTCTGGCGTTGGGAACAATATTGAATCCTTCATCCTCTAGTTCTTTTAGGGCTTCAATTGAAAGTGCCTCTATTTCTGGGACAACATAGTCAGGCTTAAATTCTTTTATAACATTTTTTAAAATATTTTTATCTCCCATGTCAATTACTCTTGAATAATCAGCAACTTGCATTGCAGGTGCTTTTTCATATCGATCAATAGCAACAACTTCTAATCCTAATCTTTTTGATTCTATTACTAATTCTTTTCCAAGCTCACCACTTCCAAGCAATAAAATTCTCTTTTTAGAAAAAATCGATTCTTTCATATATATGTAACTTATTCTTCATCACCAGAAGGTTGTGAAGATGTATCATCTGTAATTTTTTTATCTTTAGAATAACTAAATGAAAAATTTCTACCAAACCAATTTTGACTTCGCATGCTATTAGTTATAGATCTTGAAATTGCTCCTAAAAAAAAGATTCCAATCATTGCCCAAATAATTCTTTCTAAAGCAATTGCAGGTGAAAAACCTTGACCAGAATTAATAATTTCAGTAAGTGGGTCTAAAGGGTCCAAATTTAAACTTATTAATAATATTAATTATAAGGGGTTAAATAAATTAAAAATTAAAACTTATAAAAGAAATAACCAAAACCACCATATAAATTAAACACAATAAAGTCTATACAATGCTATCTTCAAAGGGTGATTTTTTTTAGACATGCAAGTTGACGTACAAAATACTACTGTTCTTTCCGCGGACGGATCATCCATAAAACTAGGTGAATATTCAGGGGAAGTAATTTTAGTTGTTAATGTAGCTAGTTATTGCGGAAATACTGCTCAGTACGAGGATCTTCAAAAGCTACATGATTTATATTCAAGCAAAGGCTTAAGAATACTTGCATTCCCTTGTAATGATTTTGGAAAACAAGAACCAGACTCTCTTTCAGAAATAAAAGATTTTTGCACAACAAAATTCGGCGTTAAGTTTGAAATCTATGAAAAAGTTCATGCCAAAGGCAATACCACAGAACCATACACAACCCTTAACAAAGTTGAACCTGAAGGTGATGTTGAATGGAATTTCGAAAAGTTTCTGATAGGAAAAGATAGTAAAGTAATTGCAAGATTCAAACCAGGCGTTAAACCGTTTGACGAAAACTTAATAGCAGCTATCGAGGTAGCTTTAGATTCATAACAACCTTCTTATAATGCAAATTAAAATTTTAATAATAAAGACCCTTTATATTGAATTAAAAAATAACAAATTATTCTAAAATATATCCTATTTTAGGATTCAAACATTTCTAGTGTTCTTTAATTTAATTTAAATTCTTAGTTATTATCAGAATCAACTTCTACATCTATTATTTTATCTTTAACAGTTCTTTT
>CACGKI010000021.1 GCA_902573565.1 uncultured Prochlorococcus sp. | reverse complement strand
TTCAAGATCTTTAACTCAATTTTCAATACTTTATCTTAGAAGTTATTTGTAGATTTTTTTAATCAAATGAATACTTATTTTGTAACTGCAACTTTTAAAAATGTTGCTCTAATGGGGGCAGCTTATGATCTTTTTTTAAAGGTTATTGAAGATGGAACTTTGAATGATGAGTTTGAAGGATTCAAAGTTTTGGGAAGGTATCATGCCTCTTACTCAAATAATGTTTATATTATTGTCCAAGCTTCAGCAGGTATAAAAATGACAGAACATTTTGCCCCCTGGAAAGTTAAGTTTGATATAGATTTTGATATCAAGCCAGTTATGACTGACGATGAAAAAGTTGCTGAGCATAAGCTTGTTGGTTCCTTAATGGCAGCAGAACAGAAAATGGGATTCACAGGTTAATTATTTTTTTCAAAGATGTAGATAATGAAAATATTGTTTCTATGTTGAAAGGCCTAAAGATTAAAAATACTACTGATATATATCGAGTAATTTAATATAAATTCCCAACATTACTAATATCGCTAAACCTACACCAATAAATGTATTTGGTTGATTGTGCCAAAGCTCATTTAAAAATTCCATCAAGTACTAATAAGTAAATTGGTGAATTTTATACATTTTCCTATAGTCTTCATGTAATTTCTCAGTTGCTAAACTTCTTTTGTTCATTGCTTCTCTAATTAAATCCATTTCGTGGAAGTTTTGATTGAGGATTGTGAAAGGAGTAATGAGTTTCATAAGACCTCCTATATCTTTACTTTTATTATCCTCCTATTGTTACTAAGTTAATAGTGCGGTTTTAGGAACAAAAAAAGGGTTAAAGCTGCACCAAAACTTCAAAATGTATTTTTTAGTTCATAACTTTCGTATTGAATAATTGAGAACATCTTTGAAAAACTAAGAAAAATCATGGAATTTTCAGCGATTTGTCGGCCGAAGTAACCCACATAATTTCCATTAAAAAGAGAGTCCGGGTAACTCGTTAGTATGAATTGCTTTTTAAGGTTCGGGGCGACAGGATTAGAACCTGTGACCTAGTGTTCCTAAAGCACCTGCAAGATTCAAGCTAAAGCTGAGATTTATTGCTATTAAGTAAAATAAGGGATAAAAGATTAAAAAATTGTTCTTTAAATAATTCTTTTTGGGTGCATTTTGGCTGCGATTAATTACTTACAAAAGTTGGTTGAAAAACAAATGGAGCTATATTCATATTTCTTACCTCAGTACCTCCATCATTACCTCCCACTTCATAATTACTATCAACAGTTATTTCTATTGAACCTGAACTGTTTTTATTAAGGGAGAAGGGATTAGTTAGTTCAGCTAAATAGAATAATCTGGCAGCTGTTCCACCACTTACTGCATTAAATGATGAATCAGTAATGATTCCAGTTAATTTATAGCTATTGTAATCTGTTTCACATCTTGAAACTGTTGCTCCATCTTTACAGTAGGGATTATTAGATGAACCATCGGGACCTCTCCAGTTTTGCAATGTTTCTACTGTAACTTCAGGTTCCCCTGATGAAGTCGTAACGTTCACTCCATTTTCTGTAAAACTAGCAAGAGTTCTGTAAGTATTACCTCCTACTGTATATTTCCCTTGACCTCTAAATACATTTTCAAAAACGACGGCGGCATGTGTATAAGTACCTGGAACTATTTCTTCCATTCCAGTGTTAGGGAGTGAAACTGTATTATTAGCTAATTCGGCAGTATAAGGATTGTTATTATCGTTAAATAATGCCATGCATACATCTAAATTTGCTTTGTTTGCAGATGCAGGGAATGGGTCAGATCTACAAATATATACTCTATAAATATCCAATTTATAAGAAATTGGATCGATTAAACATCCTTCAACTGCAGTTGGAATTTGCCCAGAGGTACATGCTGCTACTGTTACGGGGTAAGCTTTTACTTCTTCTTTAGAAGAACTTATTAGCATGCTTGATAAAGCTAAAGAAGAGAAAACTAAAGATGATTTATGATTTGATAATTTTTTAAAAAAATTCATTTTTATACTCCTATGAATTTTACTAAAAGATTGCCTGATGATCTTTCTAAAAGGACATCATATTTACGCTTAACGGGTTTAGTCATTTGAGTAATAATGTTCTTTTTGTGATTTGATTTCTCAAACTTGACAGGGCTTCCAGTAATATTCATTCTTAATCCAAAGAAAGTTTCGTTAGTTCCTGGTAGTTGAGAATTTGCTGTGGTTGAGGCAGCTGAAATTTCGTTCGATATGAAAAATTCTAATCCCATATGAGGATTAGCTTGCCAACTTAAAGTACCTTCAATCCCACTATTGTCTCTTCTATCGGTATAGTCCCAATTAAATCCTCTTACAAAAATAGCAAGTTCAGGATTATTTGATAATCTATATCCTGCCTCTAAATCCCAGCCAGGTACAATTCTCTCTCCATATTGAACTCCATTTACTGTTACATTTTTACTATTTGTAATTGCCATGTACCAATTATTTCTAAACTCAAAATCCTTCCATAAATATTCTCCACCCAATCCAAGTCTGCTATGAGCATCACTATAATTTGTCATTCTGTAATCCCAGAAGGCATTGGCTCCCACCATAGAAATATCATTGGGACGATGTCTAATTCCTACTCCTAAGTTTGTAGTGGAACCATCTGCATTTGTTGCAGTAGCAAATCTAGCTTGAGAAAATGCAAGAGTCTTTAAATCTCCTTCATCATCTTTCGCAAGTTCGCTTAGTTTCATCAAGCTATTTATAGAGAAGCTGGTATCTGATTCTGTCCCTCCTGAAAAATTAAGAGAGGTTTGAGCAAAAAATGGAATTTCTCGGATTTTACTATTAGCAGAATTATTTAACCAGCCATAACCTCTATCAACTAAAAATCTTTTCCCATCATTAGCCATGATATTTGTATATTCACTCCCTTCAGAGCCATCATTCATTAAAGGAACAAACTTAGTTGAATAAATTGCTCCTTTAATAATGTATTCCTCTAATTTGTCTTTTGGTTGATAGTTATTATGAGAATTTTCTATATGATCAAATTTGATATCTTCAAATTTGTATTCATTAGCTGAAACAGACAATATTTGAAATAAACCTAGAAGTATTAAATATGAAACTTTAAAAGAGTTCAAAAAAAAAAAAATTTTTAAAATACTAACATCTTTTTATGTGTGAAGTGGATCTTTATATAAAAAAAAGAGCAAAACATTAAATTCTTGGGTGCATTTTGGGCGCAACCTTTTTTGGGTGAAATTTATTTTTAGCTGAGACTTACTGCTATAACTGGTCAGGGCGACAGGATTCGAACCTGCGACCTAGTGCTTTCAAAGCACTAGAGATGTTTTTTAAGAGATTTCTAAGAACTATTGATATTACTGATTAAATATATAATAGTTAATAATTTTTGAGACAGAAAAAACAGCACTGATATTGTTTGAAATGGCATGATATCTGTCGGGAGGAGCTCTCTGCGGGTCTCTTCTGATTAGATAGATATTTAGTTAATTATTTTTTTAATTTTTTCTAAATTCCATTTATCAAATATTAATTTCATCTCTCTTTCGTAATATCTTACTTTCTTTGCGAAAGGTAGTTGTTGAATAATTATCCCAAAAGGAAATTTAAAAAAAGAAGAAACATAAACAATATAAAACTCGACAAATGAAGGTTTTGGTGGGAGAGATAAATTTTTTATATACGCCCAATCAATGCAAGGTTTTAGTTGCTTATCACTAGCGATAATATTTCTTTTACATCTCCACCAAGAGAATAGATAAATGCAAATAAAAATTGGTAACGGAAGAAGTCGCAACATTAAATATCAAAGATTATTTTTCTTCTAATTGATTCTATAAATAATATTTGATTTTTATTTGAAATACGTTTTTATATATACAGAGAAGTTTTTAAGGGATTGACGATTATGGAAATTCCAGATGTAATGTTGAAAGAAATTAGAGAAAGTGGATACGATCAAGAGCTTGTATATAACTACATAAGAGAACTATTAAACAGCCATAAACAAATTAAAGAAAATAACAATCTAGAGCTTATAGACAATTACTTATTAGACAAAGATATACAAGAACCTGCTGCTGAGATACAGATGGCAGCAGAGCTTATAGACAACTACTTATTAGATAAAAGATTTATGAGAGAGCTTGAAGATAGGGATGAATATGATGCTGCTTAAAAATAACTATTAGATGATGCAAGATCGAAAAACTATAGCTATCTCCGAGATAGTAAAAATAATTGAAGAGTGCAGATATAATGAAGAGCTTGCTGAGGGTTATAAGAGGGAGATATTAGACCAGGAGAAAGTATATGACTAGAGGGGCAAATCTTATATTAAGACGATTAGTCAATATCTCAACCCTACTGAAATAACTGATCGGGGCGACAGGATTCGAACCTGCGACCTAGTGCTCCCAAAGAAACCGCTCAAACAAATCTATAACTGGGATTTATAGCTATATCAAGACTTTAAAGAAAAAATATATTCAATTATTTCTTATGAATCTTTTGTTTGGGTGCATTTTGGGTGCTTTATTATTTTCAAAATTCTTAAGGCATATAATTTTGCTTCTTTTCTAAATCTAGACGCATTTCATCTGATTTCCTCAAGGGTTCCATTCTTATCTCTTCTTCTTCAGGCTCTTCTTTTAGAGAAGAATCGAATCCCTCGCTTTCTAGCTTTCTTATTTTTTCAATACTCCTCTTTTCACCCATTGTTAAACCTGTGATTAATAGTAATTCTTGAGTAAGTCTTTCAATATCTGGCTTTTTAAAAAGATCAATTTGAATGGTTGCTTGTTTACCGTCTGCATCAAACCCCTTAACAATGAAGCTATACCTATGTTTTTTACTTAGAAAGCCTAATGCCCCTAAAGGTCCAAAAAGAATTGTTGTTGTTACTCCAGTATTTACTCTCCTATTTGAATAACCGCTTTTTACCCATGATGTCACTCTTGTAATCGGTATTGATACCTCTGGTGAACTTATTTCTTCTCCTGATATTTCAATTGGTACTCTACATTTCTTAAAGGCTTTTTTTATTCTTCTTTCAACAGTATCGGGAGGCCCATTTTCTTTAAGTTTTTTTCTTGGCTTGAAGTTCTTTCTTATTTCGGCTTCTATTTTTGCAAGTTTCTTCGCTGGACAGGTTGATTGATAAGTACCAGCATAAACTGCTGAAAGTTCTAATAATGAAGCGAATAGGAGAATAAAAGTAAAAATTGCAGATTTTTTTCTCATTAAGTTAAAAAAACTTTTTTCATATTAATTACATATTGATTTATCACTATGAATTATTTCAAATAGGTAATAAAACAAAGTAAGTTTTAATTATGGGTTCAACCTTTTTTGGGTGTAATTTATTATTAGTTGAGACTTACTGCTATAACTTATCGGGGCGACAGGATTCGAACCTGCGACCTAGTGCTCCCAAAGCACTCGACACCTCTAGATGAGCACTACGGTTTCAAGCTATAACTGATTTCTTTCGTAATATTGCGTGATTTGTCCTGACAAATAAAGACTTATATGACATAAATATGACATAAATTGATTAGGTGACTAAATTCAAAAGCCTATTTTTAATTACTTCATGGCTTTGAGTTAAATCAATAGTTGAGAACCTCATCTCATGACCTTGGATAGTGGCCGATTCATTAATATCTTCTCCAATTGCTGGATGAAGAAGCATACCTGAAGAATTATCAAAAAGTTCTTCTCCAGCACCTTCTTGAGACCTTAAATAAGCATAAAGTTGATAAATGTATCCAGATTTAAGTGATTTTTCACGATACCAACTACTGTTTTTATGAAATATATTAGTGAATTTTGTATCAATAATAATCCTATGAGATTTGTTTTTATTATCCAGAATAATGTCTGTTTTCATTGAAGGTAATATATCTTTTATTCCATCAGTAGCATTGTTAATTTTCCAATTCATAGGTTTACCGGTCATGACTTTCCAATTTTTTGGATTCAAGTGAAAACGATAAAAATTACCAATTGCCTTTTCATAAAGTCTTCTCATCCAATGTTCACATTTCTCAGGGTCTAAAATTTCGTTTTTACCTTCAATATCAAATGGCAAAGAGAGGTTCATAGCTAATTTCGCGGCGGCTATCATCTCTTTATCAGATTGATCATTTCTACCAAATTTTTGATTTTCAATTTCTCGTGAAGTAGGTACTGGTCCAGTGACACCACTTGCAAAAAGATTATTTGCTAATGAACGACAATTATTACTTAGAGATGGTTCTTTTATAATCCTAGAAATTCCATCCAGAGCAGCTCTAACATATCTGTTGCGAATATTATTTATTGATAATTCATTAAATGTGCAGGAGACTTTCCCTTTCGCTAGAAGTTGTTTTCTATATGTTGTTAAGTGATTTATTCTCCCTCTGACTCTACTTAATACTTCATCTTTAGTTTCGAAAGAATAAGTTAATTGTCTTTTAAGCCTTTTTTTGATTGTTTTAATCAAGATTTTGGCAATTAAGTCAGGAATTTCTTCTGGTAAATCTTCTTTACCTTTAAGAGATTTATTTTGAGCATCGCCTAGGTCAGAGGCATAAAGCATTAACCACCATATATTCCTGATAGGGATACTCATAAATTTGTTAATAGATTTTCTACAGCTTTATCGGCTTCTTCAAGAGAATCAAACCAATATTCTTGCAGTAGTGGAGCAATTTCACTTTCCACCATTTCTACAAACCATTTTTTGGAATCTTTATTTTTTAAACTTTCATTTGGGGTGAAAAAACTGTGACCTATTTGAAAATCTTTACCCAATCTGCTATCAGAGGAAATTTGATTATTTAGATTCCCTATTTCTGACTGAATATAGTTTGCGATAGAAGTATCCATGCCCAACTTATTGACTACAAAATCTTTCCAAGTTTTATTTAAGTTTGGTTCTAGATTTATAAAAGCAAATCTTCTTCTAAAAGCCATATCCACTAATGCTAAAGAACGATCAGCAACATTCATAGTGCCTATTATGTATAAATTAGAGGGAACATAAACTGGAGTATGAAGCCCCTCTGAATTTGGATAACATAACTTAATTGCTTCTCTTGAATTTCTTTTGCTTGATTCAATAAGTGTAAGTAACTCCCCAAATATTTGAGCTGGGTTTCCTCTATTAATTTCTTCAATTACTAATACATATTTTTCATCAGAATTTTCTAAAGCACGATCAACCATTTCCATGAAAATTCCTTCTTGTAAACTTAGTTTTTCATCACTGCCAGGTCTCCAGCCCCTTACAAAATCTTCGTAAGACAGATTTGGGTGAAACTGGACTGAACTTATTTGTTGGTCTTTTATCTCTTCTTCTATAAGGGCCATTCCTAGACGTTTTGCTAACCAAGTTTTTCCCGTTCCAGGTGGTCCCTGAAGTATGAGATTTTTCTTTTCCTTTAATCTACGCATTATTAATGAAAGCTTATCTAAATCTAAAAATGCGCCATCTTGAATAATATTTTCAATCCTATAAGACTCAATTACATCGGAGGTATATCTGTCTTTCCAAAATGGGTCATTTATAAAACGGTTGATGTTTTGTTCTTTATTATTAAATGTGAAATCAATTAAATCGTCATTCATCCATTCGCCAGGAAGTACTTTCCATACAGTTGGACGGTATGTGTAAAAATACCATTCACGTACTGGTTCAACCTTATTCCAATTTACTAATATTTTTTTCCCATCCCCAAGATTTTCCTCTATTACACCTGTTGCTTTTATAGACATAACTGAGGTCATATTTGAATAAGTTTCAAATGGCAAGCCCTTCTTTCTTGTATAAGCTGCTTTTATAGCAATTTGGTCCCCTTCCTGCATTGAATGAACATGGTCATGGTATTTTTCATCAAAACCATGTTCCCAATATCCTCCCTCTATAAATTCATTAGTTAAATCTTTATTATCAATTACGGCACCTACAAACCATGATGGCCTTTTATCTTGAGTTTGTTTTGGTTCCAGCTCATAACAAGTTTTGAAGTAGTCAACTATTTCAACTAGTTCCTCATAAAGGGTTTCATTCGAAAGTTTTTCATTATCTCGGTAAAAGAAAACTTCATCATCCTCTATCCTGGGCTCATAATGCTTGTGTATGTAGGAGTCTCCATATCTCCATGGGTTATCAATGAAATCTGATATTTTGGTCTTCGTTTCGTGAATATTTTCATCCCAACTTTTTACTGGTTTTCTTTTCTCCATTATTCCGTAGGAGAGAATTAAGAGTCCTTCCTCCTTATAAAATAAATAAACTGGGTTATATCCATCACTTACTGTTTTTCTGAAAGATATCCATGGGATTTTTGCTAAAGTCCCTTCTCCAAAAGAGACTCTCATTCGTAAATCTAAAAATTCATTAGGATATTCCTTTGTTTTTAAGCTGCCTGTATTAGTTTGCTTTACAAATTTTTTTAAAAAATCTAAATCCATCTTCGAATTTTTTTAAATTTTATATTAATTACTTTTACATGACATAAATATGACATAAATACAAATATGTCATATTTCAACCAATAAAAAAGACAGGCTGGGAAACCTGTCTATGACTTGGATTATTAGAGTCGGGGCGACAGGATTCGAACCTGCGACCTAGTGCTCCCAAAGCACTTAATAGCCGTAGTTCAGCACTAGGTCTTCAAGCTATATCTAATTATTTGCTTGGTTCTGCGAAGTTTGTCGTGACAAATAAAGTAATATTTGTCCGCAATTTGTCCGCAAAATATTAGCTAAGAAAAATTTGACTAGCATTTTATACAAGATATTGATCTATTTAAATCAATAAGGATTTGAGATATGGAATATAGTTTTGGGGAATTACGAGCAAAATTTTGGAATCATTTGATTACTTCGAATATCTAAATTCAATATCATTTCATCCACCTGGAATGATAATTACTACCCTAGTATTCTTTTATATAAGAAGAAAAATTTTATTAGCTGGCAAAAAACATTAGCAATCTATTTAATATTTATATTTTTGAATGAGTCAAAAATTAAATAAACAAAGCAAGTAATAAAAACAATTACATATATAGATTCCATTTAACTTACTGTTGTTATTGAACTGCTTAATCCATAAGTGAGAAAAATAAAACTTGCAAAAGTAACTCCTATCATTATTGTTGTGTAGAGTTTATTTAGTTTGAAATTATTACTTGCAGATGAAAAGTCTGCAACAACAAAACTTTTCATTGAATATTTATCTCTATTTATGAAATTATTGCTCTTTACCAAATTGCCTAAAATTGGATCTGTAGCAACTTTTATTTCTTGATTGATAACAGAATTTAAACCTTTATCTTCATTGAAGAATCTTGGAAACATGTATGCATGCCATAAAGCTATTATTGCCACCCAAAAAACTACACTAACTCCTGCAAAACCAAAAAGTAAAAATCTAAAGGTTTCCATATTTGTTTTTTAATTAACTAAAATCTACATCAGAAAAAATATCTAAATACCGCAATCCAAAAAAATATACTTTAAATAAATCAATTAATCATTTCATGATGTTACTAATGATTAGAAACAATGTTATTAAGGGGTTTTCTTTAAATATAAATTAATGATCAAATCAATTATTTAACTAAAAAAGACAAAATAATAATCAAATTTATTATTACTTTTTAGAAATGGATTTCAGGATTTTACTTGTTATTACACCAATAATATTCTCATGGATATTTACAGTCTTTTGGTTAGGTAGATGGGATGTATTTAGATTAACGCCACTAGGATTACCAAAGAAGGGAGTAGCTCCTTTTAAAAATTATCAAGTATGGGAAGATTCAGCATTAATTCCTGATACTGGCAGACCATCCGAAGGTTATCCAGTATTTACTGTAAGAACCGCAGCAGTTAATGCCCTAGGGATTCCAACCGTTTTCTTCCTTGGAGCAATATTGGCAATGCAGTTTAAATCTTATTAATAGGAAATCTTGATGGATATTAGATTTTTAATTGTTGTAGCACCATTTTTAATCGCATTTTTTTATACCTTATTTTGGCTAAATAAATGGGGTGCTTTTAATTCTACGAATAATAATTTGCCAAAAAATATTTCTCTTAAAAATGAATCAATAGAACAAAATTATATTTTAGAGAATATCTTTTTAACAAAAAATTAATCAAATTTTTCTTTCCCTTTAATTAATACCTTGTCATGATTCCAATAGAACAGTATTTGTTTTTTGCAGTTTCTCTTTATGCATTTTTTTATCTTTCAATAACTATCGTAAGTACATTAATTAGTTTTTCCTAAGTAATAACTACATAAAATATTAGACACTTATTTGTATAAAATTAATCTTCCTGTATATAGAAACTCATTATATAAATATATAAGTAGATATTAGGGCAATCTACTAACCGCTAGCTTTGATAAAGCGGTTCGTAATGAGAACCTCCCTTTGACCTCATTTTCTTTTCGCAATCTTAGAAAATGAGGTTTAAATAATTTTTAATAGTAAGGAATATTAAAGTTAATTTTCTAAATAAATCCAGTCATTAAATTTTATTCATGGTCATGTATATTATTTACTTTTAAAAATAGAGTTTTTTCTATATAAAGAATATGTAGATAATTGGCGAATCTGCAACGGTATAGATTCCGTCTTTTGAACCTAGCCAACGAAAATATTCTTAACTGCGTTTTAGTTATTTTAGTAGTTAGGAATATTTTTATTTTAAGGTTAATTTTTTCTTAAAAACATATGATCAATAAATCTCAAAAAGTATCCTCATTAGAAAATATCTACAAGAATTTGGAATCTGGAATGCCAGAAAATAAATCTATTAAAGACTATGCTCTCCCTAATGCGAGACAGTGGTTAGGGGGAAGATATATAGCCCTATGGGTATTACCTATTTATTTAATTAGTAAAATTGCTAAATTCGCAGCTTCCTCTGCATTTATAAAACCATATTCTCCAATTAAAAATGGCCCTTCTTATAAAAGACCAGAAACTTTGTACACCTCTTTAAAAGGTGTATTTAAAGGAGAAGACCATTTAAGATTTTTTGATCATAGGTTTATCGCTATTTGGGTATTGCCTTTTGCTTTAACTGGAATTGTTTTTGAAGTGCTTTTTATATCTCCCGCTAAGAATACTTTCCCTTTTAATTAAGCACGTTTTGTCCGCAATTTGTCCGCAATCATTGAGGACAGAATTTAAGCAATAAAAAAGACAGGCTGGTAAACCTGTCTATGACTTGGATTATTAGAGTCGGGGCGACAGGATTCGAACCTGCGACCTAGTGCTCCCAAAGCACTTGTATGTAAATTTGAGAAAAAGATAAGAATATAGATAATAACTAGGCTTTTCTATTGTGTTGGAACGTATTTGAGTCTCAAAATCATGCCTTGCGATCGCAAGAAATAGCATACGATTGTCGCCTAGCTCCCCCTCTAGCTCCCCCCTTTACAACCTAGTGCCTTCTTGTAGTTATCAAACTGAAAATAATTGACAGTCGATCTAACATATAGGGATAAAACCCTCTTTATATGAACTTAAGGGACATGCCTGATTCTGAGTTCCAGAATCTATTACTAGCTTCATACAAATATGATTGGGATTTAGCCGTTAAATTAGAAGGTCTTGTATCGGTATCTCAAGTACCAGATTCGGTATGGGATGAATTTGTTGAGTTTTATAAGGACTATCACAAACCAAAGAAAGAGAAGGCAAAAAATATTTTAAAAATTGTAGTCCAAATGAGTGCTTTAGGAGTGCTTTTATTCGTTGTTTTCCCTTGGGTAGTGATAGATGTTTACCCTAAACTTCCACAAGAAGTAAAAGACTTTTTAAAACCAATTGAGGATTTTGCTACTAATCCCTTAGTTAGGATTCTTGTAGTGATTGGATATTATTTCAGGTTTTTTTACAAAAAAAAGAAATGAAACGCTTACTACTCCCACTACTAGCAGCCCTCGCTTTACCTACTGCTGTTAATGCATCTATCCGTATCAAACCAATATATAAAGGTGGATCCTATGTTGGAAAAGTAAAAGTGCTTTATAAGAATGATAACTATCCTTTCGTTTTCGCTGAATATCCTGTTTATCCATATTGTTATGAGGCTAAAGCAAATATGTGGTCAGTTTTAGCAGCAAACCCAAAAAGTGGTCGGACGGGTTTGTTTGGGAAAAATGAGGAATTATCAGTTACGGAAGTTAATAAACTTTTAAGATCTCTTGAGAATAGTATTCCTATTGATTATCAGGATCGGCAAAAAATTCTTAGTATATATTCAAGGAATTTTTATGATCAATTTAAAATTGTTAAATACCCTAGAAAACCATTTGATTGCGGATCAGATACATTAGGAGGTGAGAGATTTCCAGATTGGAATTAGTAAATTAAACGCTTACTACTTGCACCGCTATGAAAAACGATTTTAAAAAAGGATTCTTTACTGGAGCAGGTGGTTTATTAGGTGTTCTATCTGTTCTAGCAATACCAGTTGGAATTTATCTCATATATTCTTTGATTAAGTCCTTATACGTCCCAACAACAAACTTGTTATCAAAAACAACAGACTTGTTATTAAGAAAAGAGGAATATTTGGATTATAGGGATTGTCTTGTTGAATACAATAAGAGTAATGACCTGATTTTATTTGATAAAAATTTTGAATTAAAGGTGGAAGAAGTTACTGGTTCTAACGTGTATGAATATCTTATTAATAAAGATATAAAACTTAGGGATTTAAAAGTAAAAGAATACTTACAAGCTGTTATGGCAAGAGATCCTTACAGAGTAGGTGAAGCGTTAAGACTCGCAGATGAATTAGGACTTCCACAAAATCTTGATTTAGACAGCGATAAAGCAATAGAGCTGATGATAAAACATATTCAACTAAATAAGTGGAAGTATTCAAGTGTGTTTTGCGGAGAAGAACCAAAAGAATGGAAGTGGCAATAAAAGGCACTAGAAAAGTAATTCACGATCGCTTTGGTTGTATCCTAGCTCCCCCTCTAGCTCCCCTTTCGCAAAATGAGACAAGCTATATTATTTCTAATCCGTTGGTATGACTGATCGGGGCGACAGGATTCGAACCTGCGACCTAGTGCTCCCAAAGCACCCGCCCTCCAATTTGAGACAGTAGGTTAAATAAACAAGTGAGGCTATAGCTTGTTAGTTGCTATATCTACAAAATTACGAGTCTTAAAAATAGGCCAAAGTTATACAAAATTATCCTTAGATATACAATTAATCGCTAAATAATCGCTAACCAAAGACCTAGTGCTTTAGGAGCTGTAAAATATCATTGATTGACAGTCGATCCAACATAGAGGGATAAAAACCTCTTTTTTTATGCAATTATTAAGCATTTAAAACGAGCGATCAGGTTGTATATATCAATAGTTTTTGATTATATCAAAATATTTTGATGTATTTCTTAATCTTTGTATTTCGCTTTTTGTTTGATGCTATAAATGAATTGTCTTTAATCTAAGTCTCTAATGAGTATTTTTAAAAAAACTCTCATTTTATCTTCTGCAATTTCATTAATACTTTCTCCATCTGCGATGGCATCAAAAAGATTGAGTGGAGCTGGTGCATCATTTCCTTCGAAAATTTATACCAGGTGGTTTTTTGACTTAGCTAAATCTGGAGGCCCTAGAGTTAATTATCAAGCAGTAGGTTCTGGATCTGGAAGAAAAGCTTTCATAGATGAAACTGTTAATTTTGGAGCCTCTGACGATCCAATGAAAGAAGCTGATATAAAAAAAGTTACTAGAGGACTTGTTCAAATACCAATGGTAGGTGGCACAATTGCCTTTGGATATAACTACGATTGCGACTTAAAACTAACACAAGAACAAGCTGTTCAAGTAGCAATGGGAATGATAAAAAATTGGAAGGAATTAGGATGTAAGTCAGGTAAATTAACTTGGGCACATCGTTCTGATGGCTCAGGCACGACTAAAGCTTTTACAAATTCTATGGAGGCTTTCTCTAAAACCTGGAATTTAGGTACTGGCAAATCTGTTAAATGGCCTTCGGGAGTTGGAGCAAAAGGAAATTCTGGTGTTGCAGGTGTTATTCAAAATACTCCAGGTGCAATTGGTTATGTAAACCAGTCATACATTAAAGGTAATGTTAAGGCTGCGGCACTTCAAAATCTTTCTGGTGAATTCGTTACCCCCAATACTGAATCAGGCGCAATTGCTTTAAATGGAATAAAGCTTGATAAGAACTTGGCCGGCAAAAATCCAAACCCTACTGCTAAAGGAGCTTATCCAATAGCAACCTTAACTTGGATCCTTGCTTATGAAAAAGGTAATGGCAGGAATACTAAGGCTATTCAAGATACATTCTATAAATTACTAAGTGATGAATACCAAGATAAAGCTCCTGCCTTGGGTTTCGTTCCCTTGAAAGGAGAAATTTTAAAAAAATCAATTGAGGCTGTTGGAAGAATAGGAAGGTAATTTAGAACTAGTAAGCCAAGCAATAAAAATCAAAATAGATGAAGTATATAAACAATACTGCATACCTATAGTGGCATTTTTACCTAGCATAAATAATAAGCCCGATAGAAGGGTTCCAAATAATCTTCCCGCTGCATTAGCCATATAGTAATAACCAACATTTAAACTTACTTTCTCATTATCTGAATAAGCCAAAATCAAGTACGAATGAGTAGATGAATTCATTGCAAAAATAAAGCCGAATATTATTAATCCAATAACAATTACAGGACCTAATGATTTATCACCGTTTAATGCTCCTGCAATAAATAAAGGAATAACCGTCAAGATAAGTCCCCAAAATTGAACAGTAGTTTTTGTTGGGCTATTATTTTTCCCCCATACTTTTCTAAGTAATGGAGCTAATACTTGAAAGAAACCATAAATTATTATCCATCCACCCAAGAACAGCCCTATCTTTAAATAATCCCATCCAAAAGAAATGTCTAAAAATACTGGAAGAGCTACTACAAACCAGACATCTCGTGCCCCAAATAAGAAAAACCTTGCACTTGAAAGAATATTAATACCTTGAGACTTTGAATAAAGGTCTTTAAAAATTGGCTTTCTTTTCATTTTTCCTGAATCTTTAGGAAGACATAAAGTTAAAAAGAATGCGAAGCATAGACCTAAACCCATTATTCCAACTGCATTATTAAAGCCCAATAGTTTGTATAAGAGCCCCCCTAGGAAGAAGCCAACACCCTTAAGTGCATTTTTAGATCCTGTTAAAATGGAAACCCACTTAAATAATTGTTTTTGACTATTTTGATTATTCTCTTCTGAATCTGGAACTATTGATTTAACTGCACTTTTTGCACTCATTTTATTTAAATCTTTTGCTACCCCACTTAGTGCTTGGGCTAACATAACGTATGAGACGCTAAAGATTACTGACCAATTCTCTTTGACTGGAATCAGCATGAATAGAGCAAGAATTTGCAGAATTGTTCCTATCCATAAAGTAAGTCTCAAACCATATCTTGCCCCTATCCATCCTCCAAAAAGATTTGTAATTATTCCAAAAAATTCATAGAAAAGAAAAAGTAAAGCAATTTGCAGAGTTGAATAACCAAGTTCATGAAAATGACCAACAACTAGTATTCTCAATGCACCGTCAGTAAGAGTAAATGCCCAATAGTTTGCGGTAACGACACTATATTGTTGAAGGCTAGATAACTTCATAAAAACTAAAATTTATTTTCTTTCTCAATTACATAAGAAGTAAGATCTGCAAGCCTGCAACTATAACCCCACTCATTGTCATACCAAGCATATATCTTTAATAAATTTGAATTTACAACCATCGTTGAAAGTCCATCAATTATTGAACTTCTACAGTCATTTAAGTAATCAACGGATACTAAGGGTCTCTCCTCGTATCCAAGAATACCTTTTAAGTATGTTTCAGATGCTTTTTTAAATTCATTATTTACTTGCTCTTCAGTTACTTCCTTATTTAATTCAAAAACTACATCGGTTAATGAGGCGTTTAGAAGTGGAACCCTTACTGCATGACCATTTAGTTTTCCCTCTAATTCAGGGAAAATTTCAGCAATCGCTGTAGCTGATCCAGTTGTAGTAGGTATTAAGCTTTGCATGAATCCTCTTGCTCTTCTTAAGTCACTTTTGTAAAAATCTACTGGAGATTGTGTATTTGTAACGTCATGAATAGTTGTTATAACCCCATGTTTAATTGAGAAATTTTCATTAACAACTTTTACGATGGGAGCCAAGCAATTTGTAGTACAGGATGCTGCTGTAATTAATTTATGTTTTTCAGGTTTATAAAGGGCTTGATTAATTCCATAAACAATATTAAGTGCTTGTTCCCCTCCCACAATTCCTTTTACAGGACAAGCCACTATTACTTTTTTTATTCCAAGAGAATCAAAGTATGGATTTAATTCTTTAGGAGCTTTATTTTTACCTGTACATTCCAAAACAAGATCAACTGAAGATTTATTCCATGGGACATCAAGATAGTTTTTTATTGATGTAAAGGAAATTTTTTTATCTTCAATTATTATTTCGTTGTCATTAGAAGCTATATTTTTATTCCATCTACCATGAACAGAATCAAACTCTAGTAAATGAGATGCAGTTAAAGAATCCCCATTAATTTCATTTATATGAGTTATTTCAATATCTTTTCTTTCCCATAAAATTCTTAAAACTAACCTACCAATTCTTCCAAATCCGTTAATTCCAATTTTCATAGAAATATCAAAACCTAATATAATATATATCAAAAATAATTGATATATCAATAATTCTTGATATGTGTAATTAAATTTTTTAGGTTAGTATTTAAAAAGTTAATGATCTTTTGATTTTGTTAGAACAACTTAAAAAGATTGATAGTGATCAATTTATTGGGATAATGGAGTCCCTCTCAGATCCGATTAGAATAAATATTCTTGAATTAATGATGGGTGGAGAGATATGTGTTTGCGACATAGTTAAATTAACTGGATTATCTCAATCTAAAATTTCCTATCATATAAAAATCCTAAAAGATTCAGGTCTTATCTCTGACAGACAAGAGGGTAGATGGGTTTACTACAAATTAGATTTGGAAGTATTATCAGATATTAAAAATTGGATGGGTAATTTAATTCAGTCATCATCAAGTAAAAGGTCTTGTGAATAAATGGTTTTTAACCTATTTAGGTCTTTTGTTCATTACATATAAATAATTTTTGAATTGAAAATTAATTCTCAGGGTTGGAGTTTAATTTTCAGTATTGGTACTTTATTGATTATTTTATTTAGAGGTTTAGTGAACCTAGTGATGGTTAGCGATTAACTGGACAAAGTTATACAAAGCTATACAAATAATCGCTATTTAATCGCTATTTGAGTTTTTAAGACAAATGAGAAATAAAAAAGCGAGTTGGGAGACTCGCTAGTATGACTTGGTTTTTAAATGGTCGGGGCGACAGGATTCGAACCTGCGACCTAGTGCTCCCAAAGCACCCGCAAAAACAAGGCTATAATTGAGACTTATAGCTATATCAGTACATTTAGAGAAGTAAATTTGGTTATTTTTTTCTTTACAAAATCAGCCTATACAGGTAATTCACAATCTTTTTTGGGCACATATTTCAATACCATTTCCTCCTACTTGAGCTCTGATTATTTTTAGACCTATTTTATTTACATACTTTTTAAATTGATTAAGCGTTAAGTGATGTTTATAGTGATCAGTATTTCTATCATGAGTTACCAATCTTGACCATTCATATAAAGTCTTATAGGTGTTATCTAAAGCAGGATAGCGAAAGTGAATTGGTGAGATTCTTCTAAGAATCATCTGGCAAATATAGTTTCTACGAAAACGCCAATGTAATGGGAAAAAGCCTTTCACAAAAAAATCACAAATTGCATTTTGCATTTTTGTAGGAAATTTTCTAATTAATAACCACCAAATAAGATACAGAGAACTAAAAGTAGAGATATCGTATGAATAATGATCTACTAATAATAGGCCGCCAATCTTGACCATTTTACTCAGACTTTTAAGGGATTGAAGAGTATTAGGTGTATGTTGAAGTACACCTAAGCAAACAACTATATCAAATGAATTCTCTTGGAAAGGAATATTATTTACATCAGCCATGCAAACTTTGTAGTTTGATTCATTAGCTCCTGATTCAATAGCAGTTTGATAGTTTGCAAACACGGCTGAAGATAGATCAAAAGAATGGACTTTTGCTCCATTTTTAATAAATAATTCAGTAAATCTACCTGCTCCACATCCAGCTTCTAATAGATCTTTACCTTCAATTTCTTTAATACTTCGACCGTAAATTCTCTCAAATCTTATTTTAGATTCGTTAAATTTGTTGTATGAATCTAACTCTATTTTTCGAAACTTATTCCATTGATCACCAAAAGCTTTTACATATGGCGAGGAGGCGAAAATAGGAATTTTACTTTTAATTGGATATTTTTTTTTAGAGTCAAATGTGATGTGTTTAGCAGTTTTATTAGTTAATCTGGATTTAGTCAAAGGATCATGGAATTCCAGCATGGATATATAAATACTAAGTTAGTTAAAATGATATTTTAAAAATACTATATTTATTGTCTAGCAACTATCATTTGATAATTTATATTTTTTGATAATGTAGTTATATCTTGATCTGTCAGGCAATGTCTAGACACTTCTGGGGCTATATGTACGAAAGGTGTTTTGACCCTGTTTTGACCCTGTTTTGACCTTCTCTGAGATCCCTTGATGTTATTAATCGGGGCGACAGGATTCGAACCTGCGACCTAGTGCTCCCAAAGGACTCGAACTATCAAATGAGATTTCCTTTGAATCTAAGTTATAGTCTTAATTATTTGAGGACCGTGGAACATTTTGAGACTCAATATAGGGATATCTTCGAAGATTATGTAAGGTCTTTATAGACTCTAGATCCCCCTACAGATCCCCCTACAGATCCCCCTGTGCGACCTTGTGCTCCGTATTAACTAGGTCGAAGATTTGATAATTTTTTAGGAAAGTTGATCTTTGATAATTGAAAATTTCTAATTATTTAATGGGTATGTTTATGCATACTGCATGGCATCCACTTATCCCCCATTCGATGAGCTCCTTCACACCCAAACTTATAAGCTTCTTTTTCAGCCTGTTCCTTTGTATCAAATAGCATTGGCATTTTCATTTCTTTTTCAACAGGTTTTTTTGAACAAGAAAGACTTAACAATAAGCTAAGACTGAAAGGAATTAACAGAAAAAATTTTCTCAAAATCTATAAATAAAGCAACTCACATTAACATTGAAATTTATCAAATTAATAATTTACTTATAAAGCATTACAAAAAAGTAGGATCTAAAAGGGATGGACGATAAAAAAGTATAAAGGGTTTGTCTTGTGATTTTACTGCTGTAATAATATCTTCTCCTGTGTGCCAAATCCACTGCTGATGAGGATTATCTTCTTCAATATCTGCAGTGGTTCCAACGGGAGATCCATATCTGTTTCTTAGGCCTGCTAAAACTTCAATCATGTTGTCATAGCTTATTTCATAGACAAGTTGCTTTAAGCCTTGTTCTTCTGTTATTCGAAGTTTAAGGCTATTAACAGGCAGCTTACTCATCCTATATTCTTTAATTTCAAATAGATCGTTGTTTTTTTGATTCTCTATTGGCTTTAAGGTAGTTCCAAGATGACTTTCAACTTTTGAAAGTTCCATACCCCAAGACAAACCTTTAACGCATGCGAATGCTGGTTTAGAAATTGTCTGAATAAGAATAAATAATGAAATTACGAAAATATACTTTAATTTTTTATTCATTAAAAATAGTCTTCTTTATATTAAGAAGTTAAATGTTTTAATCTAGAGAACTATCTTTTATAGTCAAAAGAATATAAATTTTATAATTTAAATTTATTTGCACCCAGCAAAACCACTGCTTTGCTGAAGGATTTTGAAGAGTGCAATATTTATCATTGCCATAAATATTTTAATTCGTGGTCTTAATGAATTTTTATATTAAATTCTGTTGAAATTTTTTAATGGCATCAAGTATATCCTGTGAGCTTCCCATTACAGATTCCCCAGAAGAACTCAGTAAGGTATGAAATTAAATGGCTCTATAAGTATCAAATAAAAAAGAAATAAAATAGATAGCTATTAATAGTCTTTAAGAGTGAATTTTTAGGAGTTTTGAAAAGCTTTAAGGTTGTTATAAGGGGATCTTCGAAGATTCTAGATCCCCCTACAGATCCCTTTTGGCTTCTGAGACTGAAAGACAATAAAAAAGCGAGTTGGGAGACTCGCTAGTATAACTTGGTTTTTAAGAGTCGGGGCGACAGGATTCGAACCTGCGACCTAGTGCTCCCAAAGCACTCGACACCTCAAAGCGAGCACTACGGTTTCGAGCTATAACTAATAACTTACATAGTATTGCGTTATTGGTCATATCAATAATGAGACGAATTGACATCAGAATGACATCTTAAATCTTTATTATTGAGAAGTTAAATTTCTCATCACTGGATAGCTTTTTTATTTAAAAATCATCAATAATACTTAAAGTCAGGTAATCATTTATTTGATTTACATCAACTAAATTTCTTGATGTAAAAATTGGAGGAATAAAGACGCAAGTCATAATCAATGAAGCAAAAGTTAGTCCATATACTTTCGGTTTTAAACTAAAGCCTTTTAGCCTTTTATTTAAGAAATCTGAGTTAAATCTTTTTGATTCTTGCTTGTGAGAGAGTGCATTCTCAATCATTTGATTAAGACGTTCTTTTTTTAATTTAGACATACAATAATTCCTCCAATAAATCCTTAGACAAAATAGTTTTTAATTTTTTGCGAGCCCGTATAATTAGGCTTTCAGTAGCTTTTTCGGTTTTTTTTAAAATATTAGACACTTCCTTCTGTTTATAACCACAAAAATAATGTAGCAGGATAGCTTCTTTTTGATGTGTAGGAAGTTTTTGAATATTATTCAATAGTATTTTTCTTAATTCATAATTACTGTTGTTATTTGTAATTTCTAGATTGGAATAATTATCTTTAAATTCATTGGAGCTTTTATATCTTCTTAGGAAATCCATACAAGTTGAAAAAACTATCTTATATACATATCCTTCAACACTTCCTTTATTTACCCAACGAGGAGCTGATTGCCAAATTTTAATTAAAGAAATTTGTACTACATCATCTGCATCGTCAAAATGCGATGAACCCAAAATTTTAATTGCTGTTGCATGCATTTTGTATCCCAAAGCATTTGCTATGAAACGGAAGGATTCCTTATCACCCTTAGCCGTTTTAACCATGTAAGAGTTTAATTCCTCGGACATTCTTTACTTCTCTTCATTCCTAAATTTATTTATCCTCTTTCTTAATTCATACCTAAGTGCACGTAATTCTTTTTTTGATAATTTACTATCACCATTCTTATCAAAGTTCATAAATATTTTATCTATTCGAGCACTTTGAGCTGACATCATTTCGTCTTTTGAAAGAAGTCCATCACCATTAGTATCTATCTTTTGAAAACGCTCACGCATCTTCATAAAATTATTCTTCTCATAAATTGGATTGGCATAAGAGGGAAGAGCAATAAAAAAGCTTAATGCCAAAATTAAAATTGAAGAGTTTTTCATAAAGGTAATTAATATCTATAAATCATTAACGCAGAAATTGATAAAATCCTTCGCGGAATAAATAAGGAGCTAAATGCCCCTTATTTTAGGTCGACTGTCCAAAATAATAAATTTTGGAGAAATGAATATATATATATATGAAAATCTT
>CACGKI010000020.1 GCA_902573565.1 uncultured Prochlorococcus sp. | reverse complement strand
GGCCCAATAATTGTTGCTCCATCTTCTATTCTTGTCATTCCACCTATATATACTGGCCCAGTAACATCAACTTTTTCCCAATTAGCTGCAACATTTAATCCAGTGAAAACTCCAGGTTTAATTTCTTTACCAGGTATCTCAACTTGTCTTACCTTACCTTGTAATACATTACGAATAGCGCTCCAATAATCAGGAACTTTTCCAATATCTACCCATTCAAAATCCATTGGAAGTGCAAAAAATGGTAAATTCATTTCCACAAGTTTAGGGAAGAGATCAGCACCAATATCAAATTTCTCACCTGATGGTATGTAGTTAAAGATTTCTGGTTCAAAAAGATAAATACCAGTATTAATAGAATCCCCTAAAGCTTGCTCTAAAGATGGTTTTTCTTGGAACGCCTTTATTCGACCATTTTCATCTGAAACTACTACACCATAACTTGATACTTGATCTCTTGTTACTTTTTTAGTTATTAAACTTGCGATTGCTCCTTTTTCCTTATGTTTCTTAACTGCTTCAGTCAAATCTAAGTCAACTAAAGCATCCCCACAAAGTACAACAAAAGTTTCATCAAAAAAATTTTGAAAATCTTGAATTTTTTTTAATCCCCCGGCTGAACCCAATGCATCGCCTATTAATTCCCCATCTTCAATTCTACCTTCAAAACTATATGCTATTTCCACACCAAATCTTTGACCATCTCTAAAGTAATTTTCAATTTCTTCTGCGAGATGAGAAACATTAACCATTATTTCTTTAAAGCCATGCTCTTTTAAAAGTTCTAAAAGAAATTCCATTACAGGTTTTTGTAAAATGGGTATCATTGGTTTTGGAATAATATGGGTTATGGGCTGAACACGTGTACCTTTTCCTGCCGCAAGTATCATTGCCTTCATGAATTCGAAACCTCTTTTTAAAGATTATACGTTATTACTACTAAGCAACAGAGGGGGAATTATTTGTTACCTCAAGATTTTCTATAGGTAATTGAGCTAAGCCTCCAGCTGGAATTATTCTTTTAATTTGAATTGGGCCATACAAGGAATTAATTTGTTTAATTTCAATTTTGTTTTCAGATGATAAAAATAACAAAGCCCAAAAAACCCCAAGACGATCTTTATCTAAATCATTTTTCACAAACGTTTGCCATTCCTTTACTAGGTATTCAAAATCTGTCCACTGTAATGTTTTTTCCCACCTATCGATAAATTTTCCTAATTCTTTTGTAGTTTCTGGTAGTTTCTCTCGATGTGCCAATGATTTTACTTGAGAAATTAAAGCCCTATCAGAATATTTTTTATTTCTTTTTCTCTTCATTAGTAGAAGATCTTGAGTTTCCATAACCTCAGCAATAGACTCTAATTGACTTACCAGTTCTCCCAATGTTGTTGTACGTTTAAGAATTGGTTGTGCTATTGATCTTCTCCTAAGGTATTTTTCAGGATATTTTGGAATATCAAATTCTTGATCAATCCAATCTTGATCATCCACGTCAAAATCATCTTCAAAATCTGTGGAATGTTCTTTGAAAACATCAGCTTCCAAAACTTGAGCCTTTAAATTGACTAATACAGAAGCTGCAAAAAATGCTTCGCTAGTCTCAGATAAATCCCTATGATAGGAATTTTGACTTTTTGAATTTTTTTCGAAAGTATGTGTATATTGCTCCAAAAAACTATCAATTACACTTATTACATCAATATCCCATGGATCAAGATCGCCTTTCCCTGCAGCGTCTTGAAGAAACTTAATCAACAACCTAGGTCCGAGTTGTTGCCTATCAATAGAATTTAAATAAGATATTTTAAATAGCTAATATCTACTAATAACATATCTTCTTATTTATTTTATGCCAAATTATATTGCATTAATTTAAGAAATTATATTGTTGGAGCCTTCAAGACCACATTTTTTTTAGTTCCTGAGAAAACATTAGTTTTCACGGTACTTTTAACTGCAGACAAATCTCTATCGACCAAATTATTAATAGACGCGAGATAACTTTCAGTAACTAATCTAGGGTAAAGACCTATGCCAATTATAGGTAAAAGTAAACAAGCTATAATATAAATTTCCCTAGGCTCTGCATCTATGAGTTTTCTTTCTTCAGCCAATTTGATATTTTCTTTACCAAAGAAAATTTCTCGTAACATTGAGAGTAAATAAATAGGAGTAAGTATTACACCGATAGCAGCTAAAGAAGCCATAATTACTCTAAATGGGAGTGTATAAACCTCATCTGTTACAAATCCTGTAAATACCATTAATTCAGAAACAAAACCACTCATACCAGGCAAAGCAAGCGAAGCAAGTGAGCAAGCAGTCCATAGAGCAAACATGATTCTCATTTTTTGTCCTACACCACTCATTTCATCAAGCTTAAGAGTCTTTGTTCTGTCATAAGTAGCTCCAACAAGAAAGAATAAACTGGCTCCAATTAATCCATGACTAACCATTTGCAGCATTGCTCCACTTGTTCCAAGATTACTAAAACTACCTATTCCAATAAGAACGAAGCCCATATGACTTATTGAACTATAAGCAATTTTTCTTTTGAGGTTTCTTTGAGCAAAAGAAGTTAAAGCAGCATAAATTATATTTACTACGCCTAAAACTATTAATAATGGGGCAAATTGAGCATGAGCAATAGGTAATAATTGCGCATTAAATCTAAGAAGGGCATATCCTCCCATCTTTAATAGAATTCCTGCTAAAAGCATATGAACAGGAGCTGTAGCCTCTCCATGAGCGTCTGGAAGCCAAGTATGAAGAGGTACTATTGGGAGTTTGACTCCGAATGCTATCAAAAGTCCCACATAACATAGTATTTGAAATTTCTGACTAAAATCTTGGGCTGCCAAATGAGAAAAATCAAAGTTGGGGATTTCTGTGCCATAAAAACCCATTGCCAATGCTGCCAGAAGAATAAATATGGAGCTGCCAGCGGTATAAATAATAAATTTAGTTGCTGCATATTGTCTATTTTTGCCACCCCATATAGCCAATAATAAATATACTGGTATCAACTCAAGTTCCCAAGTTAGAAAAAATAAAAGCATGTCTTGAACGGCAAATACAGCTATTTGACCACCATCCATAACTAATATCAAAAAGAAAAATAACTTTGGTTTGAACTTAACTGGCCATGCAGCTAAAACTGCTAAAGCAGTTATAAAACTAGTTAATAATATTAATGGCATAGAAATACCATCAGCCCCAACTGACCATCTAAGGCCTAAATTAGGAAGCCAACTAATACTTTCTTTAAGTTGAACATTTTCATTATTAATATCAAAGCCATTTATATATGAACCTACAGTGATTAAAAAAGTGATTAATGCTATGGACAATGCGAACCATCTAACCTCTTTACCATCGCCTTTATCAGGGAAAAAAGGTATTACAAGTGCACTACTAATTGGGAACAAAATTGAAGCAGATAGCCAGGGAAAAGTAGACAACCCAGCTCCTAAAGTTCCCAACATTTCAGTGGCAAAATGTGTAAATAAATAAGAATTCAATTTAAAAGAAAATTATCTTAAATAAAGGCTAGAAATTATCCGTATTTTTTCACCCTAATGAACAGTGAAGACACACAATTGTAATTATGTTACTTGAGGAGATTGGAAGCCAAATATAGCTACTAATAAAATTACTCCTCCAAAAACAATAAGAGCATAAAATTGAGCTCGACCGGTCTCAAAATATTTTAAACCTTCTCCACTACCTAAAGTGACAAGTCCAGTTAGATTAACTACACCATCAACAACCTTAGAATCAACCTCTAAAACTTCTTTTGCTAGTTTTCTACTACCCTTAACAAAAAGTTTTTCATTGATATCATCTAAGTACCATTTATTTGATAAAAATTGATTTATAGTAGGAAACTTTTCTGCAATTAATATTGACAAATTTATTTTTTTCACAAAATAAGCTTGATACGCAATAACTATCCCAGCTGATGCTATAAAAACTGATGCTATCGCTAGAGGTAAAAATTCTTTTAATTCAAAAGCTTTTGCAGCAATCTCAGCTTCTTCAGGATCTAATAATTTTGCAAATTTACTGTCCCATGGGATGCCCATAAAACCAATAATTACAGAAGGCACAGCTAGAAATACCAAGGGAAATGTCATTGACCAGGGCGATTCATGAATATAACCATGTTCTTCATGTTCCTCTTCATTTTCTTCATCCATATTTATTTTAGAGTCCATTAAAAGCTTTTTCTGTAATTCTTTATTTTCTCCTCTAAAATCTCCTTCGAATGTCAAGAAATAAAGCCTAAACATGTAAAAAGCAGTCATACCAGCTGTTAAAAGTCCTACAAACCAAAAAGCTGGAAATGATATAAATGCATTTCCGAGTATCTCGTCTTTACTCCAAAAACCTGCTAGTGGAGGAATTCCACTAATTGCTACACAACCTATTAAAAATGTTGCTGAAGTGTATGGCATTTTTTTTCTTAAACCGCCCATCAATCTCATGTCTTGAGCCAATATAGGTTGATGACCTACCACTTCCTCCATGGCGTGTATTACAGAACCAGAACCCAAAAATAGCATTGCTTTAAAACAAGCATGAGTAACCAAATGAAAAATTCCCGCTATTGGAGCTCCGCAACCCATCGCAAGCATCATATAACCAAGTTGGGAAACTGTGCTGTAAGCTAACCCCTTTTTTAAATCCATTTGTGTCAAAGCTATAGAGGCACCTAAAAAACAAGTAATGGTTCCAACTAAAGCAATAATGAACTGAATAGAGGGGAATATTGAATACAAAGGTTGTAGCCTAGCTACAAGAAATATTCCGGCAGCAACCATTGTAGCTGCATGTATAAGTGCAGAAATAGGTGTTGGACCCTCCATCGCATCGGGTAACCACACATGAAGAGGGAACTGTGCAGATTTTGCCATTGGGCCTAAAAAAACTAAAAAACAAAGGATTAAAGCAGCCCAAATAGGTATTGAATTATCAGATACTGCCTGAGAAATTTTTACAGCTATTTCATTAAAATCGAAACTATTAGTAGCCCAAAATAGACCGAGAATACCTAGTAATAAACCAAAATCTCCTACTCTGTTAACAACAAATGCCTTTTGCGCTGCATGCGCAGCACCTTCTCTGTCGTACCAAAAACCAACCAACAAATAAGAACACATTCCAACTAATTCCCAAAAAACATATATTTCCAACAAATTTGGACTAATTATTAATCCCATCATTGAACTACTAAATAAAGCTAAATATGTAAAAAATCTGACATAACCTTTGTCATGCATCATATATCCATGAGAATAAATCATTACAAGCAAAGTTATAGTGGTTACTAAAGCAAGCATTACACTTCCCAAAGGATCAAGAACAAAACCCATAGGAATTACAAAATCCCCAGCATTAGCCCATACAAATAATTTTTCTACAGATTGATATCCATTAACTTGTTCAAAGAGAGCTTTATAACTAATTACTGCAGATATGCCAACGAAAGATATAAGACCTAAAGAAACAATTTCTCTAGAATTATTAATTTTTTTGTTAAAGCTTATAAGTCCTAAACCAGAAATTACCGCCCCGACTAGTGGGAAGACAGGAATCAACCAGGCAATTTCTGAGGCTTGTTGCATTTTATGAAAAACTTTTATTATTAATATTAAACTGTCAATTGAAAAATTCCGACAAAAATGATGAATTAAATGTTTTAACAGCAATATTTATGTATTTATGAGACCACCAAAGTACTCCTATTGCAGTTAAGATGCCAAGTTGAGAGAATCTAAAAAATTCATCTATCTTAAATTCTTGCCTTCCTTCAATTATTGCCTTAAAGGGGATAATGGAAGTATTTTCTTTAAACTTCTCAAATTCTTCTCCAAATTTTTTGGATAATCTCCTATCCCCATGCCATATAGCAAAAAGATGATGCAAAATTAATCCAATAGAAGTTATTAGAGTGAATGATGTACCAATCCATAAAGTATGAGCAAAACACCAAATTATCTGACCAAATGCTTGCGGATGTCTTGTAATTCTCATTATCCCGGTTCCGTAAATTCGCACTTTAGGTTTTAAAACTGACGGAATTTCCAATAAATTGTAGGTAGCGGGATATAAAAATAAAAAACTTATTGCAGTTAAACCCCAAACAATAATAAAAACTGCGCTACTTCCTTGGAAATTCCATAATCTGATGCCGTCATATCTATGAGCCAAAAAATAACTAATAAGAATAGTTGCTGATGGTAAACTTAAAAGTACAAAACATAGGCGCCATAATCTTGGTCCCATAATAGATTCAGCCTTTGCTCTCAAGGCAGCACCACCGCTATGAATCACTGCAAAAATGATTATTAATAGTAGTACAATTAAAGAAGTTTTATGAGTCTCCATAAATTTAAATTATTCAAACGATTAATTTCTTAACAAGAATGCTTTTGAGTATTAGAATTATAAATAATAGCAGGCACAATAGATGCCCGAATTACCATTTACTCTAGATCAATTAAGAATATTAAAAGCTATAGCAGCTCAGGGAAGCTTTAAAAAAGCTGCAGATCTCTTGTATGTAACTCAACCTGCTGTGAGTTTACAAATACAAAATCTAGAGAAACAACTTGAAATCACAATTTTTGATAGAGGTGGTAGAAAAGCTCTATTAACTGAAGCAGGAAGACTTCTTCTTGAATATTGCGAACGAATTTTAAATCAATGCGACGAAGCATGCAAAGCTATCGAAGATTTAAATAGTTTGAAAGGTGGAACTCTTATCATAGGAGCTAGTCAAACAACCGGAACTTATTTAATGCCAAGAATGATCGGATTATTCAGACAAAAATATCCTGATGTATCTGTTCAACTTCAGGTTCATAGTACCAGAAGAACTGGCTGGAGCGTTGCCAATGGTCAAATTGACTTAGCTATTATTGGAGGACAATTACCAGGAGATCTAGAAAACCTGCTACAAGTAATTCCATACGCAACAGATCAATTAGCACTAGTTTTGCCTGCCAAACACCCACTTTCTAATAAAAAAGAACTTTTAAAAGAAGACTTATACAAATTAAATTTTGTATCATTGGACTCTCAATCTACAACAAGAAAAGTTGTTGACAAACTTCTTCGCGATTCTGGACTTGACATTCAAAGATTAAAAATTGAAATGGAACTAAACTCTCTTGAAGCAATCAAGAATGCAGTTCAATCTGGTTTAGGAGCTTCTTTTTTACCTGTTGTTTCAATCGAAAGAGAATTAGAGTCTGGAACAATCCATAAAGCATGCATAGCTGATCTAGAGGTTAAAAGAGAACTGAAATTAATCACTAATCCATCAAGATATACTTCCAGAGCGTCAGATGCATTTAAAAAAAATATTCTCCCGCAATTTGCCAGTTTAGAAAGTCCATTAAGGCAAATTTAGATATTATCAGAACTGGATTGCTTCTTTATTAATTCCAACTCCTCCATCTTCCGCTTGTCCATCACCCTTGATTATAAATTTATTTTCGTTTACATCAGTCTGATAAACACATTTAACTATTGGTTTATCTCTAATAGACCCGATATAAGCAAAAGTATTCATTCTTTGCTTACATTCTCGTACATCTTCATTACTAATTGCACCCTGTTTTTGTAAAACAGTCCAATTTTCTCTCCTAATCACGCAACCAGGCTGAAGAGCTGGTTGCGTTACAAAGCTCGTGGATGGATTTAGAGTTGTATACATTTCAACATCAATCACAAAAGCGCTTGCCCCCCATTGTCTGCAAAATTCTGGATCAGGAACAGCCATATCTAGTTGTTGTTGACTAGCTATATTTCCCTGTCCACCATCGGTTGTACTAGTAATAGCGCTTCCAATACCAACTCCAAGAATTAGGACTCCCGCAAGAACAGCAACGGTTCCTGTATTGAAATTAATCTTTTGATCAGATGCACTAGGTAATCTACGGTTACTTTGTCCATAGGGATCCAAATCTCTTGGATTAGAAGAGTAATAATTTTTATTTGAGCCTCTCCTTGGTCTTCTATTTGAGGGTGGTCTATTCACAGTAATTCACTTGTCCTTGGTAAACCCATTGAATAGTTCATTACCCGACAATCGGGGTTATAGCTTAATTCCCCATTCTGAAGCAGATATTTAATTAAACCTTCAATCTCTGAACCCATTTTACGAAGTTCGTAATCATCCAAATCCTTACCTGCTCTTTCTTTTATTAACTCATTAAATCTTTTATTGATTTTGTTCAAAGAATCTTCATTCCAAATAAACTCATTATCCGGATCTAAATCAAGAGTCAATTTATGTGGATGAAATTTTAATTCTTTTTCAACTACTTCAGCAGTAAAAATCCTTACATGTCTAGTAGTGGACTTTAAAAGCATTTTTTCCATAATTTTACGAAATAATCAACGAAAAAAACTATTATGTTCTAACTTTAATGTAGCTTATTAGTAAGTGTTAATTTATTTCTTGATTTAATAATGCGTGTTGTAATTGCTGGTGCAGGATTAGCAGGTTTATCTTGTGCTAAATATCTTGTTGACAATGGTCACATCCCTATCGTGCTAGAGGCGAGAGATGTTCTCGGCGGTAAAGTTGCTGCATGGAAAGATGAGGACGGAGACTGGTATGAAACCGGTTTGCATATATTCTTTGGTGCATACCCTAACATGTTGCAACTTTTCAAGGAATTAGATATAGAAGATAGACTCCAATGGAAAAGTCATTCAATGATTTTTAACCAGCCATCCGAGCCAGGAACATATAGTAGATTTGACTTTCCCGATATTCCTGCTCCAGCAAATGGAGTTTCAGCCATATTAAGCAATAATGATATGCTTTCATGGAATGAGAAGATCCTTTTTGGATTGGGATTAGTACCTGCAATGTTGAGAGGTCAAAAATACTTGGATAAATGTGATGCCAAGTCATGGACAGATTGGCTCAAAGAACACAACATTCCAGAAAGAGTCAATGACGAAGTTTTTATAGCTATGAGTAAAGCTTTAAATTTTATTGGGCCTGACGAAATTTCATCTACTGTTTTATTAACAGCACTAAACAGATTTTTACAAGAAAAAAATGGTTCAAAAATGGCATTCCTCGATGGAGCACCTCCAGAAAGACTTTGCCAACCTATGGTTGACTATATTACTTCTCGTGGTGGAGAAGTTCATATAAATAGTCCATTAAGGCAAATTAATTTAAACGAAGACAGTACTGTTAAAAGTTTTACTATTGCCTCTTTAAATGAAAAAGATAAGAAAGAGCTAACTGCTGACGCTTATGTTAGTGCAATGCCTGTAGATCTATTTAAATTAATGATCCCAGAACAATGGAAAGGATTAGACGCTTTTTCAAAATTAGATGGTTTAAATGGTGTTCCGGTAATAAATATTCATTTATGGTTTGATAAAAAATTAACAGATATCGACCATTTACTATTCAGTAGATCGCCACTTCTAAGTGTTTATGCAGATATGAGTATCACATGCAAAGAATATGAAGATCCAAATAGATCAATGCTTGAATTAGTTTTTGCTCCAGCAAAAGATTGGATAAATAGAAGTGATCAAGATATCGTTGATGCAACTATGGAGGAACTAAAAAAACTTTTCCCGACACATTTTATTGGTGAAGATAAGACAAAATTAAGAAAATATAAAGTAGTCAAAACACCAAGGTCAGTTTACAAGGCAGTGCCTGGATGCCAAGAGTTCAGACCTAGCCAAAAATCTCCCATTAAAAATTTCTTCTTAGCAGGTGATTATACAATGCAAAAATATTTAGCCTCTATGGAGGGAGCTGTCTTAAGTGGTAAATTATGTGCAGAATCTATTAATAAAGAGTATTCAAAAATTCCTCATAATGTTTCCTAATATAAAATAAATTAATTTAAACTTCAGCTAAAACTTTTTGAAAAATTCAATTTCTCAACTAGATCAAGCATACGAAATATGCCGTAAAGAAACTCAACAATGGGCTAAAACCTTTTACTTGGGAACTCTTTTACTACCATTAAAAAAGAGAAAAGCTATTTGGGCTATTTATGTATGGTGTAGAAGAACAGATGAAATAATGGATAGCTTAGAAGCATCAACTAAATCCCAAGATGAGTTATCGGACAATTTAAATAAATGGGAAGAAAACACAAAGAATGTATTTAAAGGAAATATTAAATCAGAATTAGATGCTGTTCTATATGACACAATCGAAAAATATCCACAAAGTATTCAACCTTACTTAGACATGATAGATGGTCAGAGGATGGATCTTAATAAATTTAGATACAAAGATTTTGAAGAGTTAAAACTCTATTGTTATAGGGTTGCTGGAACTGTTGGTTTAATGACTCAGAATGTGATGGGGATTGATAGCGCTTATACCTCAGCGCCATGGAGTGCCAAACCTGACCCTTCAGAAGCAGCTATAGCTCTAGGAATAGCGAATCAATTAACCAACATATTGAGAGATGTAGGAGAAGATAGGCAAAGAGGCAGAATTTACTTGCCACAAGATGATATTAAAAAATTTAACTATTCTGAAGAAGAACTTTTAAAAGGGGAAATAAATCATCAATGGAAAGAACTAATGAACTTTCAATTAACAAGAGCTCGAAATTGGTTCCAAAAGTCTGAAGAGGGAATAAAGTGGTTATCTTCTGATGCAAGATGGCCAGTATGGACTTCTTTGCGTCTTTACAGAGGAATATTAGATTCCATTGAAAGATTAGACTACGATGTTTTTAATAACAGAGCTTTTGTAAGAAATTCAGTAAAAGCTTTTGAGATTCCTGTATCTTATTTAATTTCTAGAATTAAATAATTATGCCAATGTTTTCTGATTAGCTAACAAATCTTTTAATTTAGATAGTTCTCCAGCCCATCTAGGATCAGGTGCTTCAAGATCAGGGGCATCACTATGAACAACTTTTTTAAAATCTTTCCTCTTCTTATTCTTGTTTAAATTTCCACTACTTCTTTTACTTGAAGAATCTTTCTTCTCTGATAACTCTACTCTTAATTTGGAGCCATTAAATTCAAAACCATTTAATTTTTGAATTAGTAAATTAGCATTCTCTTCATTATTTGTTGTTGCGAAACCAAAACCCCTACATTCTTTAGTTTCCTTATCTAAAACTGCTTTAAATCTTATCGAATCAGAAATAGATTTTAAAATAGAATCAAATTCTTTTGGATTAAATCCTTGTGGTAAATTGCCGATGTAAATGCGAATGCTCATAAATTTTTAAAAATGATTTTGAAGTCTGAACTTCTAAACAAAACTAAGCTATGTGTATTTAATCACATTTTGGCGCATTTTGTTGTATCCATTGCTTTGCTTTATAAATAGCTTCATCAAAATTATTCAGCCTTTCATATGCAAGCTCCTTTGAGAGATACTGTAAAAGCTCTCCTAAGATAGGCCCATCCTTTATTGTTAAATTTTTTTTGATTAGATCACCATTAAGCAGATTTGAGGGATGAAATAATTTGTCATCTTTATCACGCCACCTATTCAGCCAATCGAATCTTAAATTTTGAGGTAAATAAAAAATAAAAGATGGAAGAAAAATCTCTAATTCTTGATGTAATACAAACCTATCTAATTCATTTAATTCAGCAATATTTTGTTTCTCCAAGAAAAAGTGCCATTTTCGCAATAGTTTAATCTTAGCAATTTCAGCTTTACTAAATTTAAATTTCTCTAGTGATGCCTCATCTAAAAGTTGGGCAATAAAGAATAATGGTAAGAATTTCTTTTTTTCATATTGGGTAAGTTCTGAAAAATTAATTTTGCTTAAATCCAAAAAAAAAGAATCTTTATAAAAAAGATCAGAGCCAAATATATTAAATTTTTTTACCAAAATTATTGCCTCAAGGGCATTTGAACCATTTACTATTTTCTGTATTTCATAATTAATTCTCTCTTTAGCGACAAGATATAATTTCTCTTTATTTTTTTTTATAAAAGTTATTAATTTTAGATCAATTTTAAAATTTAATTCTGCGACAAATCGAAAACATCTTAATATTCTTAGCGGATCATTAAATAAATTTTTCTCTGAATATGTACTTAACATGGAAGATTCAAGATCTTTTAATCCATTTAATGGATCAAACAAAAACTTTTTATCAAATAAAAAAGCTATTGAATTAATGGCAAAGTCTCTACTGCGCAAATCTCCTTCTATCGTAGAAGAAAACTGATTAGCAATATCAATTGAAATATGATGAAAAATAATTCTTACCACTTCTCTTTTTTTATCTAAAATTACAAACTTAGATTCAATATTGCCTGAAATCTGTTTACCTATTTCTATAGCATTAAAGGGTACGACAATATCAAGATCAACAACTTTATTTACTCTGCCAAGAATAATATCCCTTATAAAACCACCGACTAAATATGATCCCTTAGGTAAAAAAGATAGAATAGGATTCAAATTATGAAATTCTATACTTCTTTCTATTTCATCAATTATTAGTGTATGATCAGTGGTAATATTGTTTCTTGTCATTTTTTATTAGTTATGTGCATTTGCATCAACTGTAAATGGGTTGATAGATGTATCACTTATCATGAAGTTGAAAATAACCATGGTGTTAATAATATTTGTGATTTGCCTGATTTTAAAGCAAAAAAACCATTCATTCATGTAAGTATAGTTAAAGATAAGGATGGTGCTTTCAAAACTGATTGGGATGTTCAATCCTGCGAAAGTTTTACAAATGAGTTTGGTAAATGGTCTAAATGTAATCCAGGTAGGGAATTGCCTGTCTAAAGGTAATAGATGAATCATAATCTCAAGCGAAGGCTAAACTTACCTACATTAGTGATACATAGTACAGATAATTCTTTTGGCTTTGGATACAGAAAAAGCAATAATCTTATATCTGATAAATTATTTATAAAAGAATTTGATAAAGACTTATGCAACAACTTGATCGTTGACTTTAATAAATTTATTTCCAAAGAAAATTTACAAAAAGTAAATAAGATATCTGTCAGTATAGGACCAGCAAATTTTAATGCCTCGAGACTTATTGTAGTTTTAGCAAGAACTATCTCACAACAAATAAATTGTCCACTAGACAGTTTTAGTTCATTTAAGATAATGGCAAAAAGGATTGCATTAAAAAATAATATTTTTTTTAATAATCAGTCATTCTGGATTTATAAAAGATTAAAAAGAAAAGGATTTGTTGCAGGTAAATATGAGATTTGTTTCGAAAGTGAAAAAAATTCGGATCTAGTCATTAGAGAAATAATCTTACCCAAAATTTTAAACAAATTAAAGAGTAAAGAACTTTCTTTTGAGGCTAATTATCAAGATGAAGAAGATTTAACAGAATTATTAGATTTATCAAATAAAGCTTTGTTAAACGCAGATATAAATTCATGGAAAAAAGTTTTACCACTTTATCCTATTTCTCCAATAAACTAGATTTCATCCAATCAAATTATTAATATTATCTTGAAGTTTTATAGTTAAAGAATTTAAATCATCTTTTGTTGAGCTTTGTGGTGGTTGAATAGGTTTTCCCACTTTAATAACTATTTTTGAAAACAAAGGAATAAAGAATTTAAATCTTATTAGTCTATGTGAATTTACTATTGCAACAGGCAATAATAATTTTTGATTTTTAAAGGCTAATAATGCTGCGCCTTGTTTGGGCTTATTCACTCGACCATTTTTTTGACGAGTACCATCTATAAAAATTCCAATACAATTATCATTTGATAATTTTTCACATGCTGTTTTAATTGTATTTTTATCAGCAATTCCTCTTTTGACTGGATACGCTCCACAAGCCTTGATAATAAATCCTAGAAAAGGAATTTTAAAAAGCTCTGCCTTGGCCATAAAAGATATATTACGTCCAATGGCATGACCTAACAAAGGAGGGTCCAGTAAAGAACCATGATTAGAAACCATGATGAAGGAATCTTTTTGCGGAATATTATCTCTACCTATTAAATGACCTTTAAATACAAATTTATAAATAGGAAATACAAAAAGCTTACTAACTAATTCATAAATTAATTTTTGAATAGTATGATTTTTCATACAAATTAATAAGATATTTGATCGGAAGATGAAACTTGAGAAATTTTTACATCTTTAAGATGTCTTTTTCCTAAACCGCTTAGTACATTAGAAGGGCCAATTTCAACTATATGAAGATCACTATCTTTTGCCATTAAATCCATAGTTTCTCGCCATCTAACTCCATGACACATTTGTTTTTCCAATCTAATTTTAAGCTCGTTTGGATCACTACAAAGTGAAGGTTCATAATTACTTATTACTGGGAAAGAAGGATTTTTAAACTTAATCTGTTTTAAATACTCAGAAAATTTAACTGCAGGCTCATCCATGAATGGTGAATGGAATGCGCCTGAAACATTTAATTTTAGGAATCTTTTACAAGAAATTTCTTTCGATAAATTATCTAACTCTTCATTAGATCCTGATAAGACAACTTGGGAAGAGCTATTATCATTCGCGATTACAACATCTTCACTTTTTTTGACTAATGAATCAAGTTCATTTCTATCAAAACCAATTACTGCTGCCATAGATCCTTGCCCAGCATTTACCATTAGTTGTGATCTTACTTTTATTAGTGATACGCAGTCTTCGAATGAAAAAACATCTGCACAATATAATGCAGTTATTTCTCCCAGACTATGCCCAGCAACATAAGTTGGTTTAAAACCATTTTCTTTTAAGGCATCTAATAGAATTGATTCAACCAAAAAAAGGCAGATTTGTGTATTTCTTGTATTATTCAAATCACTAAGAAGATCTGTTGGCTCAGAATTTAACTCGCAAATTTCAAATAAATTTCTCTCAAATATCTCAGAAGCATAACTAAACCTTTCTATTGTGCTTGGCAAATTTTCAATTTGTTTTGCCATTCCGATTTTTTGCGAACCCTGTCCAGGGAATACCCATGCAACTGTCATAATGTTCCTATTTTGTTTTTAACCCCATTTGATTAGGGCTGCACCCCAACTTAACCCAGCACCGAAACCACTTGTAGCAATAATATCATTTTGTTTAATTCTATAATCTCTTACAGCCTCATCCATCATTAGTGGAATTGTTGCTGCTGACGTATTGCCATATTTTTCTAAATTACTAAGAATCTTTTCTCTAGGGATTTTTAACCTTTCTCCTACAGAATCTAATATTCTTTGATTAGCTTGATGCAGCAAGAGCCAATCAACTTGATCAGAATTATATTTCATTTTTTTCAACAACTTTTCAAGAATTAGGGGGACTTCTTTAACTGCGAATTTATAAACTTCCTGACCATTCATCTGAATTGGACAAAAACCTCCACTTAAAAAGTCAATTTCATCCACGATTGAATCCTTATTCTTTTTTGATGGAAGATTAAGAAAAGAACCCCTTCCCCCATCAGTTCTCATATCAAAACCTATAAAATTATCAAATTCATTTGTAGCTTCAATTGCTAATGCACCGGCACCATCTCCAAAGAGAATACAGCTTCTTCTATCGTTCCAATCAACAAAACTTGATAGTTGATCTGCTCCAATAACAATAGCCCTTTTAAAACTGCCCCCTTTTAAAAATTGTGAGGCTGTTATTAAAGCAAATAAAAAGCCACTACAAGCTGCAGTTAAATCGAAAGCTACAGCATTAGCCGCCCCTAATTTAGATTGAATGGATGGGGCTGATCCAAATAAATCATGCGGAGTAGAAGTAGCTAAAACAATCAAATCAATAGTTTCAATATCCCAATTAGCCATTTCTATAGCAGTTAGAGCAGCCTTATAACCCATCTCAGTAACATTATCCTCTACGCTTGAGATTCTTCTCTCAGAAATGCCAGTTCTAGATTGGATCCATTCATTGCTTGTATCAACCTTTTGACTAATTTTTTGATTGGTTAGGATTTGATCAGGTACATAACTTCCGCTTCCCTTGAATGACACGCCAATCTGATTAAAATTTATTCCTTCCAAAAGAGTTCTTTAGATACTTATATTAGTCAAACATAAATTTGACTCAATATGTTTTATGAATTTAAAACTTGAAGCTTTTGCAGTTGATTTAAATTATCCATAACACCGTGACTTACTGCAGAGTGAGCCAAGCGAAGAGCACTAACTACTGATAAAGATTTGCTACTTCCATGACCAATAACGCAAATACCATTCACCCCAAGTAATAAAGCTCCTCCATGTTCGGCATGATCTAACCTTTTTTTAATTCTGAGTAGATTACTTTTTAAAAAAGCTGAACCAACTTTTCCCCGCCTTCCACGTGGCAGTTCAGATCTCAAAATATCTAATAAAACTCCTCCCACAGATTCAAGAAATTTCAATAATATATTTCCAGTAAATCCATCACAGACTACTACGTCGAAAGTACCTGATAATACATCTCGCCCTTCACAATTACCTCCAAAATCCAAACTTTTTTCAGAAGATAATAATTCAAATGTTTTTAGGGATAAATCATTGCCTTTGCATTCCTCTTCTCCAATATTTAAGAGGCCAATTCTTGGTTTTTTTACTTGCAAGGCATCTTTTGCATAAATGTTACCTAGAAGAGCAAATTGATGCAGATAAGATGGCTTACAATCAGTATTTGCACCAACATCTAAAACCAAGACCGGGCGAGTTTGGTCTCTCGTTGGGAATAATGCTCCTATAGCTGGCCTATCAATCCCTTTCAATCTTCCAATTCTAAATATGGCAGAAGCCATCATGGCGCCTGAATTACCAGCTGAATAAACAGCTTCAGCTTGATTATTTCTCACTAAATCCATTGCAACGTTTATACTTGCATTTTTCCTTTTTCTAACTGCAGTAGCTTCTTCATTCATCCCAATAGGATCTCCACTATCAATTAATTCAAGACGGTTATTATCTATTTCATTTTCTAGCAATTCTGCTAAACCAGCTTTTTCTGCTGCACCTTTAACTTTTTCAATTTCGCCGACAAACTTTATATTTATTGGAAATCTACTTATTGCTTCGAGGCAACCCTCAAGAATTGGACTAGGAGCAAAATCTCCGCCCATGCCATCAACTGCGATCCAAATTCTTTTAGATTGAGATTCCTCCACACTATCTAAGATATTATCGTTATTTTGTAACCTTTTTAATGGGTCAAAAACTAATGGCTGTAATGTATTTTTAGCTATTGAACTTGCATTTAAAACAACACTACTTGCAGTATTCACAACAGATTCAGCGCTTGAAACTACATTACCTGCAACATTACCTGCAACATTACTCGCCACATTGCTAGCTGTGCTCACAACAGAACCAGCACCAGAAACCATATTACCCGCAACATTACTAGCCGTTGCTGCAGAACTAGCAGCAGTATCAACTATAGAAGTTACAGCAGAATTTCTTTTGTACCAAATAACTAATCTTCTTATAGCTCTAGACTTATTGTTTTTATGTACAGTTTCTTTCCCCATTTATTTACCATCAAAAGGAGCAATATCAACAATACGCTGAAAAAGATATCCAGTACCCCTTGCTGTCAAAATTAATTCAGGATTTGCTGGATCTGCCTCTAATTTTGATCTTAGTCTTGATATATGAACATCCACGACTCTCGTGTCTACATGTCTCTCAGGGGTGTATCCCCAAACTTCTTTTAAAATTTCTCCTCTACTAAATGGCTCTCCAGATCTACTTACCAAAAGCTCTAAAAGACTAAATTCCATACCAGTTAGTCTAATTCTTTCGTCACTTTTAAAAACTTGTCTTCGATTTGTATCAATTTTTATATCTGTAACCAAAATTAAGCCTGAATTAGGCATACCAAGAATTTGCTCTTTATCAGTTCTTCTTAGAACGCATCTGATTCTAGCTTCTAATTCTTTAGGACTAAATGGTTTCACTACGTAATCATCAGCCCCTAATTCTAAACCTGTTATCCTATCTGCAACATCTCCTAATGCAGTTAACATCACAATTGGAACATCAGAATCTTTCCTTAATTCTTGACAAACTCCATAACCATCTAGCTTTGGCATCATGACATCAAGCACTACTAAATCAGGTTCATAATCCTTAAATAACTTAAGTGCTTCTTTACCATCACTTGCAGTTACAACTTTGTAGCCAATCATGGAGAGACGTGTCTCCAGAATTCTTCTAATACTTGCCTCGTCATCTGCAACAAGTATAGTTTCTTTAGTTTGACTAGATAGAGCCATTTGTTTCTATTAGCTAATCAGTAAGAGAATTTATTATTAACCTAATCTAACTTGTAGAGGGGCAATATCCCAAACATTATAGTTCCATTACTTCATTAAGAAACTTAATGTCTAGCAAATTATCAACTTTTATTTGTCAGAATTGTGGATCTGAAACTTCTCAATACTTTGGGAAATGCCTTAATTGCAACTCATGGAATTCTATTGTTGAAGAAATAAAAAGTAAAAGCTCTAAATATCAAGAAATAAAAGATATCAAAAATATTAAAAAATCTATACCGTTTAATGAGATCTCATCAAAAAAAATATCAAGATTCACAAGTGGTTTTAAGGAATTTGATCGAGTTCTAGGAGGTGGGATAGTACCTGGATCTGTTGTTTTACTTGGAGGAGAACCAGGTATAGGTAAAAGCACAATAGTTCTTCAATCAGCAGGAAAAATATCTCTTAATGAGAAAGTTTTATACATAACTGCAGAAGAATCTTTAGAGCAAGTAAAAATTAGATGGGAAAGATTAAATCAAAACAGTATTGATTTAAAAATTTTCGCAGAAACTAATTTATCTCTAATTATTGAAGAGATCAAACGTGTCAATCCAAGTTTCGCAATTATTGATAGTATTCAAGCCATCCATAATCATGAAATGCAAAGTTCTCCAGGATCGGTTTCCCAAGTTAGAGCATGTTCATCTGAATTGCAAAATCTTGCCAAAGAAAATAATATTGCACTTCTAATAATTGGTCATGTAACCAAAGATGGTGCTTTAGCTGGCCCTAAAACTCTAGAGCATTTAGTTGATACAGTAATAAACTTTGAAGGAGATAATATTTCCTCACATAGATTACTAAGAAGTATAAAAAATCGATTTGGATCGACCTTCGAGATTGGAATTTTTGAAATGCTTGAAGAGGGTTTACGCGAGATAAAAAACCCAAGTTCAATTTTTACAAATAAAGAAAATATTTCAGGCGTAACAACGACTATTACAAATGAAGGCACTCGACCACTAGCAGTTGATATACAAGCACTGGTAAATAAAACTTTCTACAGTAACCCAAGACGGACTACAACTGGAATAAGCATAAATAGGTTGCATCAAATCCTAGCTGTTATTGAAAAACACGTAGGGATAAAATTATCTGAATTTGATTGTTACATAGCTACTGGTGGGGGTTTTGAGATTAATGATCCTTCATCTGACTTAGGTGTAGCAATAGCAATTTTATCAAGTCTGAAAAATATCCCACCTTTGGCAAGTAGCTCATTTATTGGAGAATTAGGTTTGAGTGGCCAAATCAGAAAATCAAATAATCTTCGAACAAAAATAGAAGAGGCTGCAAGAATAGGGATCAAAAATATCGTGGTGCCAAAATTAAACGAGAATTTAAATAATCACTTCAAAAATATAATCAATATCAAGGAGATTTCTAATATTAAAGAAGCAGTTGATTATTCTTTGTTAAGGTAAAAATTTTAAAGGTACATATCGATTGAACTTCTTCCTGAGGTTTTCAGCCAATTTTCAATATCTAGATAACCACCAGGATATAGTCTTACTGCTTTTGACCAGACTTCAGCAGCTTTATCAAACCAAATATCTCTCTGATCTAAGTCACCACTTTGTTCCGCATATCTACCCCTTTTCTCATATATTAAACCTATATTTTTGAGACATGAAGGTTGTTTTGGGTTCTCAACCAATGCTTTTTCATAAGTTTCAATAGACAAATCTTCTTCGCCGTTGCTCATGTATATGATCGCCATATTTTTTAAAGTCTCACCCCTATCAATTTTATTTTCTTCAAGAAGTAAACTCTCTTTATAGTATTCTAATGCTTCTGAATAATCCCCATTATTTTGTGCAGCTAATCCATCTCGATAATAGATATAAGCTTTTTTTTCTTTTTCTGCAATAGGCATTATTTTTACTATAGATTCAGCAATTACAGTAAAAGCTTTATCAATAAAATTGTCTCTGTTTTGATTACTAGGCACTGCTTTAGTTCTAATAGGTTTATATAGTAAATTAAAAAATAACTATTTAAAAAGTCTATAACATTTATTATTATAGTTAAGAATAAAGACAAGTATTAGTCTGCTTTTAAAGTAAAAAATATGGAGAGCATTCAATTAAACATCAAGGGGATGAAATGTGGTGGGTGTGTGAGTACTGTTGAAAAAATATTAAATGATGCTGATGGTATTGAAAATGTTTCTGTAAACTTACTCACTGAAAGTGCATATTTTGAAATTAGTAAGCAACGGATAGAAATAGAAAAAGTTCTCAAGAACCTACAAGAAAATGGTTTCCCATCAAAGATTTATATAAATGATTTCTCAAAAAAAATTAATAAAGCAGAACTAGAAAAAAAAAAGAAATGGAATAACCAATGGCAAAAGCTAACTTTTGCACTTTTGCTTTTATTTTTTTCAGGTTTAGGTCATCTTGCAGAAGGAAGATATATAAATTTTCCAGTATTAGGTAACATATTTTTTCACGCCTCATTAGCAACATTAGCTTTAGTATTTCCTGGAAGAGAAATAATTATTAATGGTTTTAAATCATTTATAAGAAATCGCCCAGATATGGATTCTTTAGTGGCTCTAGGAGTAACTAGTGCATACCTTACAAGTCTTCTATCTTTAATATTCCCTGCTACTGGTTTTCCTTGTTTTTTTAATGAGCCTGTTATGTTATTGGGTTTTATACTGATTGGGCGTTTTTTAGAAGAAAGAGCTAGATATCAAACTGGTTCATCCATTGGAGAATTATTAGATCTTCAACCTGAAATGGCAAATATCTACACTGAAGATAATCAAATAAAATCAATAAGAGTAAACACCTTAAGACCTGATCAAGAGATTCAAGTTTTAGCAGGAGACAGAATACCGGCCGACTGCATTGTTATTAAAGGCACTTCATATGTTGATGTTTCACATATAACTGGGGAATCCAAACCTATACAAGTGAAAAAAGGCGAAAATTTATCCAGTGGATCTTTAAATCTTAATTCAACTCTTAGACTAAAGGTACAAAAAGTTGGAGGAGATTCTTCTCTTGCAAAACTAGTAAATCTTATTGAGTCTGTAAACGCTAATAAACCTCCCATTCAAAGAATTGCTGATAAGGTTGCAGGCAAATTTACTTACTTTGTACTCATATTTGCCACTTTAAGTTTCTTTTTTTGGTGGAAGGGAGCAAAACTTATTTGGCCTGATCTGTTAAGTCATAATCATGATCAATTGATAACAAATACAGGCCACACACTTCACAGTTCGCTTGGTAGTAATGCTGATAATTTCCTGAGTTTAGCAATTCAATTATCAATTGCTGTTTTAGTAATAGCTTGTCCTTGTGCACTAGGCTTAGCAACACCAACAGTAATCACAGTTGCATCAGGAAAAGCAGCAAAAAAAGGGGTTTTATTTAAAGGTGGTGACAAAATAGAGATGGCGTCAAAAATTAATTACATTATTTTTGATAAAACAGGAACTTTAACAAAAGGTCAGCCATTTATTGTTGATTATAAAAATAGTAATGATCATTTATTCTTATTAAGAATTGCTGCCAGTTTAGAAAAGGAAAGCAGGCATCCAATTGCAAATGCTCTAATTAAGGAGGCACAAGAGCAGAACTTAAGTTTATTAAAAATAAAAAGAATTTCCACGCATTCAGGTAGAGGTATTTCTGGAGAACTTGATTCAATTGATGGACTTATCAATATTGGAAATATTGAATGGCTAATGAGCAGAGGAATAATTATCGATAATAATGAAAAAAAAATTATTGAAAATGATGAAACACAAACTCATACACTTATTGGAGTGAGTATTAAAGATAAGTTGTTAGGATTTATCTTGTTAGGAGATTTACTTAGGGAGGATTCAATTAAAACAGTTCAAAACTTGAGAGAAAACAAATTTAAAATTAATATTTTAAGTGGAGATAGAAAACAAACAGTTTTATCCTTGGCTAAAAAAATTGGTTGTAAAGAAACAGAAGTAAAATGGGATCTTCTCCCTCATAAGAAACTTAAGACTATAGAAAATTTAAAAATCAATAATAAAGTAGCAATGATTGGTGATGGAATTAATGATGTACCAGCCTTAGCTGCATCAGACTTAGGCATTACAGTGGGATCAGGAACACAAATAGCAAAAGCAAATGCTGATGTAGTTTTAATGGGCGATCAACTAAATGGATTACCCTATGCATTAAATCTTGCAAAAAAAACCCTTAGAAAAATAAAACAGAATCTAATATGGGCTTTTGGGTACAACTTACTTGCTATACCTATAGCAGGAGGTATTTTATTTCCTAAATATGGAATACTTCTTACTCCCTCAATAGCAGCATTATTAATGGCCTCTAGCTCTATTACAGTTGTAATTAATGCTTTATCTTTGGACTAGATGAAAGGAAAATTTATTGTAATTGAAGGAATTGATGGATGTGGTAAGACTACCCAAATTGATGAATTATCTAAATGGCTTCCTTCTAGTGGCCTAATAAAAAAAGATTCAAAATTAATCAGAACAAGAGAGCCTGGAGGTAGCCAATTAGGAGAAAAACTAAGAAGACTAATTCTTGATAACAATCAGAACAACAAGCCTTCATCTCTTGCAGAATTATTGCTTTATTCAGCTGATAGAGCTGAGCATGTTTCAAAAATTATTTCACCAGCTTTAAATAACAGTGATTGGGTTATTAGTGATAGATTTTCAGGATCCACATTGGCTTATCAAGGTTATGGAAGAAACATAAATTTAGAAATAATTAAAAATATTGAATCTATCGCATGTCAAGGAGAATATCCTGACCTAACTTTCTTCTTAGAAATTTCTCCAGAAGAGAGTATCTTGCGAAGAAAAAATGAAATTCCAGATAGAATAGAATCAGAAGGTATTCGATTTTTAGAAAAAGTAAATGAAGGCTTTAAAAAAATTGCTAAAGAAAAAAACTGGAAAGTAATATCTGCCTCACAAAATATTAAAACTATTTCTAATCAAATTAAAGAGACCTTATTAAATAATTTTTCTAATAAAAAATGATTAGAGAAAAAAATAATCTCTTATTTAATGAAGAAGTTAATATATGCCTTAACAGCATAATTAAAAACAAATCATTTGCTAATGGATATATATTTTATGGTGCTGAAGGAGTAGGAAAAAAACAAACTGCTATTAGATTTATAGAAAAAGTTTTCAATCAATTCTCCTCAAGTGAAAATGTTGAAAAGAGAATTAGCAATAATAACCATCCTGATTTTCTAATTATCAAACCAAGTTCTCTTTTAGAAGTTAAAAGATCAAAAAGTTCTGTTAACGAAGAAATGACAAAAAGTGGATCTGAGATTATTAAGATTGCTCAAATACGAAATATCAAAACTTTTTTGAGTAAAAAATCAATACACTCAGAAAAGAAAATTGTTTTGATTATTGATGCACATCTTTTAAATGAAGCAGCCTCAAATTGTCTATTAAAAACCCTAGAAGAGCCCAGCAATGGCATATTTATTTTACTAACATCTAAATTAAACCTTCTCTTAGATACAATAATCTCAAGATGTCAAATAGTTAGATTCCGATCATTTTCTAATAAACAAATAAATTCTATTTTAAAGGATTCATTAGACCCATTTAAATCTAGTATTAATGGCAAATTTAATATTCAAGATTTAATAAACTCTTCGAATGGATCACCAGGTCAATTATTAAAGAATATTGAAATTTGGAATGAATTATCAGATGAAATTACAAATAAGTTAAATTCTCCAATAAAAAATTACCTAGAAATATTAGAAGTATCTAAACTAATATCTGAACAACTTGATATTTATCAACAGATTTTTTTAGTCAATTTAATTCAAATTATTTGGTGGAGAAAAACAAGGAACATTAATGTAATTAAAAAACTTGAAAATTTAAAATTTCGCTTAAGACAAAATATTCAACCGAGATTATCATGGGAAATTACTTTCATGAAAATTTCAATTGAGGATATATAAAAATTAATCTATTACGGTATTTATCAGATTAGGTTTCCTTGCTTGAATAAACTCCTGCTTGGCAATTTCAACTTGAGAACCAATTGGCAATTCAAGGCAATAACCTGCTCCGTAAACAGTTTTTATATATGTGGGTTTACGTGGATCAGGTTCTAACTTAGTACGTAAGTGTCTAATATGGACCCTGATTGTCTCGATATCATCATCAGGTTCATATCCCCAAACTTCTTTAAGAATTAATGATGGGGATACAGTTTGACCATGCCTTTGTAAAAGACAATGCAGTAACTCAAATTCAAGATGAGTTAATCTAACAGGTGATTCAAACCAGATAGCCTCAAATCTTTCAGGAACAAGTGTAAGAGGACCATAATTTAAAATTTCTTGCTGATTACTAGAATTCAACTGTGCTCTATTTGTTCTCCTCAACAATGCTTTGATACGGACATATAATTCTTCTAAATCGAATGGTTTCGTAATGTAGTCATCAGCACCAGAATTAAATCCCGTAACTTTATCTTTAAGACCTCCCAACGCAGTTATCATCAAAATTGGGATATTCGATGTTCTTTCGTCTCTTCTGAGTCTCTGACATAAAGTCAAGCCATCAACACTTGGCAACATTAAGTCTAAAAGTATCAAATCTGGTGAGTATTGGAGAGCTAATGCTTGACCTTTAATGCCATCTTCTGCTTTTTGCACCTCGAAACCAGAATGCTCCAAATGCTTTGCTACCAAATCACGCATATCATGATCATCTTCAATTAAAAGGATTGAAATTTTCATATTTTATAGACTATTAAATTAAAATTAAAATTTGGTAATTAGATTC
>CACGKI010000019.1 GCA_902573565.1 uncultured Prochlorococcus sp. | reverse complement strand
GAAAAATCTAGTTTTGATATGAACTGTTTTGGTATACCATCACTTTCGCGTTCTATAGAAAAATCAACTAATTTTACATTGGCTTTTGAGTTTGTGCTTTCATTAATAAGATCCAAGCTTTCTCCAGGCAATAAATATTGTTCTTTTGATTGACTTGCAAAACTTCCATATGCTGAACCAATAAGTAATATTATTAATCCAATATGAACAACTAAAGGTCCTATTTTTCCAATTAAGCCCCTTCTCGCAGAAATATTACTTTTGAATTTGTATGTTTTCCATCCTCTTTTTTTTAGTAACAGATCAGCTTTTGATATATTGTCTTCACTTTCATTGATTTGGTGACTTGAAGTTAATTGCAGTTTGCTAAAATTGCTTTCCCTCTTGTATTCAATCCATTTTAATGAGGCTTTTAAAGATGGGATTTGCCTTCTGAAACTACAAGCTGCGAGTGAAATGCAAAGAAGAATTAATGCAAACAAAAACCAAAAGCTTGTATATATATGATCCAATTGCAGTATTAAAACTTTTTCTCCATCTAAAAATCCAAAAATAGGCGCATCATTGAAAATATCAATGTAGAATTTTTTATTGCTACCTTGAGGAATGAAAGTTCCTATGCCACTTGAAATGGCTATGAATATTATTAGCGATATAGCGAATCTTAAACTTGATATTTTGAAAATTAAATTCTTAACAATAGTCATTTAAATCCAATTTGAAAATAAATTTAATAAGCCTAGAGAAACTAAAAATATCCCACTTAGAGTAGGAATTATTTGACTAAATTTTCTAAGTTCTAAAAATTTTTTTAAGTTTTCTGCAGTAGCTCCCGCAACTATAAGTGGAGTTACTTGGCCTATTCCAAAGAAAAATAAAAAAATAATAGAGATTGTTGGGCTTTTAGCTTGTGATACCCATGCCAGAAGAGTTGCTAAAACTGGAGTAATGCAAGGTGAAGAAGCTAGTCCAAAAGTAGTCCCTATTGCAAATGGCGCTAAAAAGGATGGAATTCTATCTTCAATTATTTTTAAATCAGGTCCATTTGGGAATTGAAACTTAATTATTCCTAGTAAATTTAAACCCATTATTATTGCTAACAAGGCAACAACCGAAGTGTAATATGATGGAATTTGCCCATATATTTTTCCTAAGAATCCACTAGCAGCTCCTAGTGTCACAAGTGAAAAAACAACCCCACCTGAAAAACTAAGAAGTTTAAATTTTTTTTTCTCTGTTCCTCCAATATAAGCAATTGTGATTGGAAGTAATGATAATGAACATGGTCCAAGACTCGTTAAAAGTCCTGCGCTGAAAACCAAAAATATAGTAAAAGGGCCAGGATTATTAAGACCATTCTGCATAAGGAGATTACCCTTTTGAGATAATTCTGAAATAACTAAATTAAATGATTCGATAACTTGACTTAAATCTTTTAAATTCTAACTAATGAAGTGTCTTTCGTGTACTAATCATACCAATGAATCCTGTTGATTCTAATGAACATCTCAGTAACATCCCTGCAATAAAAAAAGATGCGATTAATGAATTCCCACCATAACTGATGAAAGGTAGCGGTAATCCTGTAGTAGGCATTGAACCTGTTGTGACAGCGATGTGCATTATTGATTGACCTGTCAACAATACACCACATCCAATAGCAACTAATCTTGTATAGTTATTCCTGCATTTAAGACTAATTCTTAGACTTACATATGAAAAAAGTATTAAAAATCCTAAAAATAAACTACATCCCAACAAACCAAATTCTTCCGCAAAAATAGCAAAAATAAAATCTGTGTACATAAAAGGTAGATACTGTAATTTTTGTATAGATAGCCCAAAACCTTGGCCAAATAGACCACCTGAACCTATAGCTAATAAACTTTGAACTAATTGAAATCCACTTTCTTGCTGATCTTTCCAAGGATTAATAAAAGAAGTAACTCTAAGTTTTTGATATTCGTTTTTAAGGATGCTAATACAACCTGTAATTAATCCTATTGAAGCAAATGAGCATAGAGAACTAAGTTTTACTCCTCCACATAATCCCATTACCCAAAAAAGAATTCCAGTTAATGATGCAGTACTTAAATTAGGCTGTTTAAGTATTAAAAAAATTAATAAACCAAAGGAGATTATTGAAATTAATTTTTTATCATTATTTATAATATTCCAATGGGCAAAAAGATTAGAAGCTTCAAGAATTAGAAACGGTTTAATTAATTCAGATGGTTGAAGACGTAAATTGCCTAGCACTAGCCATCTTGAAGATCCATTAACTGTAATTCCAGCAACATTGGTTAGGAAGATTAAAAAGAATAAAATATAAAAAATAATTTTCGAAAATTTCAAAAGATTCCTGATGTTTGTATTTAGAATGAAATAAAATAGACTAACTCCTGGAATTGTCCAAATAATTTGCTTTTTTAAGAAATAAGCCCAATTTCCCATTTCCCTGCTAGCTACCCACCAACTTGATGATCCTAAAATGCATAATCCTAATATTGACCAAATTCCAATGAGAACAACCAGGATTTTTGCCTCATAAGGCCATATCGTCCAAGGTAATGGGAGTATAGATTCTATTAAATTGCTTTGATTCTTTTTGCTATCACAACTAAGGTTTCCCCCCTTTTTAGAAATTCTTTTATATTTTATTTTTTCTTTTCTTATCTCCAATTGTTTAGTTGTATATGCCCTATTGAGACGTTTAATTGAGATTTTGCCAAGTCTTTTATCAACGTTCTCAAGTGTAAATCTATGAAAAAGATGATTATTTAAAAAAAAATTATTCCTGAATAATAATGTAAAAATGGTTTATAAATACATCATAAATCTTAAGAATTAATTTTTTATAAAAAAAAACTAGCTAAAAGGCACCTCTCCGTGATAGATTCCGTGAGTTTATGTACTTACTTAAAACCATTCAGAGGGGTTTCTAAACTATGTTCACATCAGTGGACTCAAATAGAAAAAAACTTGAGCATCCTTCTAATGAGAATGTTCAATTTCCTCAATCCCTGAATAATTCGATCATCAAAGAAAGTAAATCTGGCATTGCCAATCAAATAGATCATTTGCTTTCCCAAAATGATGAATACACAAAATTGCAATTAACAATTTTTGGAATTACTTTTATTGTTTCTATTTTATTAGCATCAATAACTGGAATTTTTCTAGGTTTTACTTTTGGTTTTAGTATTTTTATAGGTGCAATTGCCGGCATTTTTTACCTTCGTTTGCTTGCCAAAAGTATAGGGAAACTTGGTAAAGAATCATCAGGTGTATCAAAATTGCAACTATTAGTTCCAGTTTGCCTCTTTATTTTTGCTAGCAAGCTAGGATCTTTGGATATTTTTCCTGCGATGATAGGTTTTTTCATTTATAAGCCTTCACTCATTTTTTATTTTTCACGTTCTTAAGTAAATTTTTTTTATTCAAAACAAATGTTTTTTAATTCCTTGCTAACAAATTTTGCAGCATTAGAAGTTGGTCAACATCTTTATTGGCAAATTGGAAATATCAGACTTCATGGGCAGGTATTTTTAACATCTTGGATTTTATTAGGAGCGTTATTAGTTTTTATTTCTTTAGGAACTAAAAAAATGGAAAATGATCCTAAAGGCCTTCAAAACCTGCTTGAGTTCCTCTGGGATTACATAAGAGATCTTGCTAGGACTCAAATAGGTGAAAAAGTTTATAGAGATTGGATGCCATTTATAGGTACTTTATTTTTATTTGTCTTTGTTAGTAATTGGGGAGGGGCTTTAATTCCTTGGAGATTAATTAAGTTGCCAAGTGGAGAATTAGGAGCACCTACTGCAGATATCAATACAACTATAGCCTTGGCTTTATTGGTTTCACTTTCTTATTTCTATGCTGGTTTAAGCAATAAGGGTTGGAGATACTTCGAATACTATGTTCACCCAACTCCGATTATGCTTCCTTTCAAAATTCTAGAGGACTTTACGAAACCTTTATCACTCTCTTTCAGGCTATTTGGAAATATTTTGGCTGATGAACTTGTTGTTGGTGTTCTAGTTTTTTTAGTTCCGCTAATTCTCCCAATACCTGTCATGTTCCTAGGATTATTTACTAGTGCAATTCAGGCATTGATTTTTGCAACTTTAGCGGCCTACTACATTGGAGAAGCTGTTGAAGAACATCATTAGCTGTTTTCTGATACATTCAGACGCTTTTACAAAGGGTCTGTAATCTGGCAAAATATCTAATCGCGTAGGTCTGAAAATATCAGACCCATTCTTAAAACAAAGGATGTCCAAGCGTGTATGACAACAAAGATTATCACAAGTATTAAGCTTTTTATTTCAAAATTATGGATTCGATTACTTCCGCTGCATCAGTTGTAGCTGCTGGTTTAGCAGTTGGTCTAGGTGCTATTGGCCCAGGTCTTGGACAAGGTAACGCAGCTCAAGGTGCTGTTGAGGGTATTGCCCGTCAGCCAGAAGCTGAAGGTAAAATCAGAGGAACTCTTCTTTTGTCTTTCGCTTTCATGGAGTCATTAACAATTTACGGATTAGTTGTGGCTTTGGTACTACTTTTTGCGAATCCTTTTTCCTAAAAGTTAATATTGCTTCTAATTCTTATTAGCAATAATTAAATTTAATTTTTTAACTTCAACTGAATCATATGTTGGCCTTTAATTTTTTTGGTGCTACAGAAGGTGGATTATTTGATATAAATGCCACTTTGCCACTAATGGCAATACAAGTAGTCGCGCTTACTTACATATTAAATTCTCTCTTTTTTAAGCCTGTTGGCAATGTTGTAGAAAAAAGAGAAAAGTTTGTAAGCAATAATATTATTGAGGCCAAAAATAAACTTTCTGAGGTTAAAAAATTAGAAGCTGATTTATTAACTCAGCTTCAAAGTGCTCGTACAGAAGCCCAAAGAATTGTGAGCGAAGCTGAGAATGAGTCTGACAAGCTTTATAAAGAAGCACTAGAACTTGCTAATAATGAAGCAAATGCTTCAAAAGAAAAGGCAAGACTAGAAATTGAAAGCCAGACGTCCGCTGCTCGTGATCAACTTTCTAAACAGGCTGATGATCTAAGCGAACTTATTGTTAATAGATTGATTCTAGAAAAATGAATTTAACTCTTTTAGCTACAGAAGGTTTTGGATTGAACTTCAATTTATTCGAAACTAATATCCTTAATTGGGCTGTAGTGGTTTTCGGTCTTTATAAATTTTTGCCTGGTTTCTTAGGTAAAATGCTTCAAAAAAGGAGAGAAGGAATCCTTCTTGAATTAAAAGATGCTGAAGATCGACTCCTAAATGCAACTAAAGCTTTAGAAAGGGCGAAGAAAGATTTATCTTCAGCAGAAGAAAAAGCTTCTCAAATAAAAGCAGATTCTCTTAAAAGATCTGAATCAATCAGAATGGAAAGTGAGAAAAAAGCGATAGAGGAGATGGCACGAATTAAACAAAGTGCAATCTCTGATGAAAGCTCTGAAGCATCCAGAGCAATTTCTCAACTACGAAAAGAAGCGGTTGAACTGGCAATTAAGAAAGCTTTAGAATCTCTCCCAAATCGACTTGATAAAACAACACAAGAAAATTTGGTAACTCAATCAATAAACAATATTGAGGTGAACTAATGCCACTTTTAAATTCAGTTACTACACCATACGCAGAGGCATTACTTCAAGTTGTGAATGAAAATTCGCAAACTGAAGAGATGGTTTCTGAGGTTAAACAACTTTTGGAATTAATAAATGATTCCCCTGAATTGGAGAAGGCATTATCCTCTCCCATTTTAGAGACAGATGCTAAGAAGAAAATCATTATTGAAATTTTTTCAAATAAGGTTAATTCTTCTTTACTGAATTTCTTAAAATTATTGGCCGATAGGCAAAGAATTGGAATCCTCACTTCAATTCTTGATAGGTTTTTAGAGATTTACCGAGAAAATAGTAATATTGCTTTGGCAACTGTTACTTCTGCAGTCGAGCTTACTGATGAACAGAAAGGTTTAATTACCAAAAAGATCATCAATATTGCTGGAACAGAAAAATTAGAACTTGTAACTAAAATCGACCCATCTCTTATTGGTGGTTTCGTCGCCAGTGTAGGATCAAAAGTAATTGATGCTTCCCTTGCTTCACAAATTAGAAAACTTGGCTTATCCCTTTCCAAGTAACTTTTAAATCAACCTTAAATTCTTAAATCCATGGTATCTATACGCCCTGATGAAATCAGTTCAATCTTAAAACAACAAATAACTGATTATGACCAATCTGTAAGTGTTAGCAATGTAGGAACTGTTCTGCAAATCGGTGATGGCATTGCAAGAATATATGGCTTAGATCAGGTCATGGCAGGTGAGTTATTGGAATTTGAAGATGGTACCGAAGGTATAGCTTTAAATCTTGAAGATGATAATGTTGGAGCCGTTTTAATGGGAGAGGCGCTTGGTGTCCAAGAAGGAAGTAACGTTAAGTCCACAGGTAAAATCGCGTCTGTTCCAGTTGGTGAAGCAATGCAGGGGAGAGTTGTTAATCCTCTAGGACAACCAATAGATGGGAAAGGGGAAATTCCTACTAGTGATACTAGATTGATTGAAGAAATGGCTCCCGGAATAATCAAGAGAAGATCAGTGCATGAACCAATGCAAACAGGTATTACATCTATTGATGCAATGATTCCTGTTGGAAGAGGTCAAAGAGAATTAATTATTGGTGATAGACAAACTGGAAAATCGGCTATTGCAATCGATACGATAATCAACCAAAAAGGCCAAGACGTAGTTTGTGTTTACGTAGCTATTGGTCAGAAGTCAGCATCAGTAGCAAATATCGTAGAGGTATTAAGAGAGAGAGGAGCACTAGATTATACAGTCGTAGTTAGTGCAGGAGCTTCTGAACCTGCTGCTTTACAGTACTTAGCACCTTACACCGGTGCAGCAATTGCTGAACATTTTATGTATCAGGGTAAAGCAACACTTGTTATTTATGATGATCTAACAAAACAAGCTCAGGCTTACAGACAAATGTCTCTTCTTTTAAAGAGACCACCAGGAAGAGAAGCTTATCCTGGAGACGTGTTCTATTTACACAGTAGATTACTAGAAAGAGCAGCAAAACTTTCTGATGCTATGGGAGGAGGCTCTATGACAGCTCTTCCAATTATTGAAACTCAGGCAGGGGACGTTTCCGCTTACATCCCAACTAATGTTATTTCAATTACAGATGGACAAATATTCTTGAGTGCAGATTTATTTAACTCAGGATTAAGACCCGCTATTAATGTAGGTATTTCTGTTAGCCGTGTTGGAGGTGCCGCTCAGACAAAAGCAATTAAAAAAATTGCAGGAACTTTAAAATTAGAACTCGCACAGTTTGATGAACTAGCTGCTTTTTCTCAATTTGCATCTGATCTTGATGAAGCAACTCAGCAACAACTTGAAAGAGGTAAAAGACTAAGAGAGTTATTAAAGCAACCTCAATTCTCCCCGCTTAACCTTGCAGAGCAAGTTGCCGTAGTTTACGCAGGAGTTAAAGGTCTTATTGATGAGGTGCCTGTTGAAGATGTTACTAAGTTTGCAACTGAACTTAGGGAATACCTAAAGTTAAATAAATCAGAATTTATAGAAGAAATTCTTAAAGAGAAGAAATTAAATGATGGATTAGAAGCAACACTAAAAGAGGTGATAAATGAAGTTAAATCATCAATGCTTGCCACAGTTTAAATTTATTTAAGGAGATACCATGGCAAATCTTAAAGAGATTAGAGATCGAATCGTTTCTGTTAAAAATACAAGAAAAATAACGGAGGCCATGAGACTTGTTGCAGCTGCAAAAGTTAGGAGAGCTCAAGATCAAGTTCTTAAGAGTAGACCTTTTGCAGATAAACTTGCACGGGTCTTAGAAAATATCCAATCTAGGGTTCAATTTGAGGCTGTAGACTCTCCTCTATTATCCAAGAGAGAAGTAAAGAGCATCACTTTGGTTTGCATAACTGCGGATAGAGGTTTATGCGGTGGTTACAATACAAATATAATAAAAAAGGTCGAAATAAGATACGCAGAATTAGTCAAACAAGGGTATCAGCCAAATTTAATTTTGGTAGGCAAGAAAGCTATTGGATATTTTCAAAATAGAAAGGATAGATATGTAATTAAAAGTACTTTCAAAGAACTAGAACAGGTACCCACAGTCAAGGACTCTGAAGGAGTAACAAATGAAATTTTAGCTGAATTTCTCTCAGAAAATTCTGATAGGGTGGAAATTATTTACACGAAATTCATCACTCTAGTCAGCTGCGCTCCTGTTGTTCAAACACTATTGCCACTTGACCCTCAAGGAATTGCTGAGGAAAACGATGAAATTTTTAGGTTGACTACAAAAGATAGTAAGTTACTTGTTGAAAAATCAAATATGGAAAAAAGTGATTCAGAGAAGTTGCCATCAGATATTGTTTTTGAACAAAGTCCTGATCAACTATTAGATTCCTTATTACCATTATATTTACAGAATCAGGTACTAAGAGCTCTTCAAGAGTCAGCAGCTTCAGAACTCGCTTGTAGGATGACTGCTATGAATAATGCGAGTGACAATGCTAAAGAATTAGCAAGTACTTTGAATCTAACCTATAACAAAGCCAGGCAAGCAGCTATTACTCAAGAAATATTAGAGGTTGTAGGAGGTTCTGCAGTTTAGCAATAAGATTTAGGATATGCCTGAATACAATATCAAAGTTCAATTTGAGCAAAAGACTTTGAGTTTTTTATGTTCTGAAGATCAAGATATTATTTCAGCGGCAAAAATGAATGGAATAGATTTACCAAGTAGTTGTTGTTCAGGAGTTTGTACAGATTGCGCATCCATGATATTGGAAGGATCTGTAGATCAAGAAGATGCTATGGGATTAAATGATGATTTGAGGGAAAAGGGTTTTGCACTTTTGTGTGTTGCATATCCTAAGTCAGATTTGAAGATTGTTATTGGTAAAGAAGTCGAAGATGATTTATATAATGATCAATTTGGTAAATATCAAAAATGAAATTAAACCTAGTTGATTTTTATTTAGATTGGCCAGTTTCAATAAAATTAAAAAATTTAAGGGAATTTATTATTGCAAATTTAGAAAAAAAGGGTGATTTAGTTCGATGGTCAATTGTTGATATCCAAAATTCAATTGACTCTTTTGGAACAAAAAAACTTAAAATTAAAGCTGTCTTTGCTAATTAAAGAATATCAATTTAAATATTTTTATTAATGGAAATTTCACCAACAATCTTCATAGTTCCAACTGGTATTGGTTGTGAAATAGGCGGTTTTGCTGGGGATGCTCTTCCTACCGCTAAATTATTAGCATCGGCAAGTGGATGTTTAATTACTCATCCAAATGTTATGAATGGTGGTACTCTTTCGGAAAAAGATAAAAATATTTTTTATGTTGAGGGTTATAGTTTAGACCGACTTGTTAAAGGAGAAATCGCTTTAAAAAGGGTAAAGCAACAGAAAATTGGGATAATTTTTGATTCAGCCATTGACAGTGAAATATTAGTAAGACATTTACAAGTTGCTGATGCCTGTGTTTCTACTTTAGGAATTAATGTTCATTCTTATGTGGTTACAAAAAAGCCATTAAACGTAGTTATAGATTCTGATTCGTCGAAAATGAGTGGGGGCATAATTGAAAATCCTGATACTCTAATTGATGCTGGAAAATATTTAATTGAAAAAGGAGTGACGGCAATAGCAATTGTGGCAAAATTTCCAGATGATTCAGATTCTTCAGAAACAAATACTTATCGAGAGGGAAAAGGGGTTGATCCTATTTCTGGAGTCGAAGCAGTTATAAGTCATTTAGTAAGCAAATTCTTAAAAGTTCCCTGTGCTCACGCACCAGCTTTAGATCTAATTGAGTTGAATGAAAATTTAGATCCTCGAGCAGCTGCAGAAGAAATAGGATACACCTTTTTACCATCAGTACTGATTGGCTTAAGCAGTGCACCTAATATTGTTGAATTGCCTGCTCAACATGAATTTATCTCACTACACCCTGATCAGATTGAATCTATTGTTGTCCCTGATGGGGCACTAGGTGGAGAAGCAGTACTAGCAGGGATTGAAAAAGGTTTGAATATTATTTCTGTGAAAAATCAAAATATATTAAAAGTGACTAATGACTTTTATGATTATCATAATCTTTTTGAAGTAAATAATTATTTAGAAGCTGCAGGTATAATTCTTGCTATTAAAAAAGGTATCAACCTTAAGTCAATTAAACGGCCTTTGAAAAAAATCCAAAAATTTACTCTTAGCGATTAATAAGATATTGCTATTGGAATTCTCCAATCAGTTCCTAATGATTGACTGCTTAGTTTTAGTATTGGAGGAGCTTGCTTTCTTTTGAATTCCGCTTTTTTTATAAGTAAGATTATTTTTAAAATTAAATCTTTTTTATAACCATCTTCTTCAAGTTGTTTTAGATCTTTTTTCTCTTCAATAATTCCTTTAAGAATATTATCCAAAATGGAATAAGGTGGGAGAGAATCAATATCTAATTGATTAGGCCCCAATTCCGCACTTGGCGGCTTCGTCCTTATATTTTCTCCAATTATATTTTCATTAATATCCAACATATGTGATTTTCTATGATTAATTGAATCTTTACTATCAAGCCAATTGCATAATTTGAAAACATTACTTTTATATAAATCACCTATGACAGATAATCCTCCATTCATATCACCATAAAGTGTGCAATATCCTACAGCTAGTTCCGATTTATTACCTGTTGAAAGTAATAAATGTTTTTCTTGATTTGCTAAAGCCATAAGAAGCGTTCCTCTGATCCTTGACTGAATATTTTGATTTGTTATTTCAGCCATATCGAGATCTAAGGTTTTATTCAAAGATTCTTCAAAAGAGCTCATCAAGTTTTCAATTGGTATGCTGTCGTAATTAATCTTTAATCTTTTCGCTAAATCTTTCGCATCACTTTTTGAATGAGATGAGCTCCATTTAGAGGGCATTGAGACACAATAAATATTATTACTGCCAAGAGCAGCTGTCGCAATTGCTGCAACTAATGCTGAATCAATGCCACCACTTAATCCAATTAGGGCTGTTTTGAATCCACATTTTTTAGCATAATCTTTAACACCAAGGACTAATGCATCAAAAATTGATGACATTTCAGAATGGTTATATTTATTTTTTTCAGGCTTTGTTTGCTCAATTTCCCAACTGGAAAGGTCTTCTGAAAAGGATTTTAATTGCTTAATTTTATTTCCATTCTTATCGAGAATAAAACTATTTCCATCAAAAATTAAATTATCGTTTGCTCCAATTTGATTTACATAAATCAAGGGAACTTGAAGATATTGTGCAGCAAAACTGGAAACTTTGGATCTTAGCTCTAACTTTTTGAAGGTATAAGGGGAAGCCGATAAATTGACTAAAATATCAACTTTTTTCTTCTTTAGATCAACAATAGGGTTTTTTTTATGAATTCCTCTGCCTTCTATATCTTTGTTGACCCATAAATCCTCACATATAGTAAAACCGATTCGCAAAGTTTGATCTTTGAATTTTTTTGTTAATACTGAAACTTTTTCTTCTGATCTAAAATACCTCTTCTCATCAAATACTTCATAAGTTGGAAGAATAATTTTACGAGCAATTATTTTCCATTCACCACCCTCGAGTAATGCAATAGAATTATAAAGGTTTGGAAAAAAAGAATCATTTATTATCTCTGCTATCCCAACTGTGACACATAAGTTTCTATATTTTTTTTTAATATCTGAGGCTAATCGGTCAAGTATTTGATATTGATTTTTGACTAAATTTTTTTTTAAAAGTAAGTCATTAGCTGGATATCCCCACAATGATAATTCTGGAGTGAGAACAAAATCAGCAGAAATTGAACAAGCTTCCGAAGCAATATTTAGTATTTTTTTTGCGTTGCCTTCTAAATCTCCAACAATTGGATTAATTTGAGCAAGTAAAAACTTCATTCAACAAATTTGGTGGATTCATATAAATTATTCTTCTTAACAATTTCTATTAATGAAGTTGGTAAATCAGAATAATTAAAATTTGACCTGAACTTAGAACTGGAAATGTTTGGGATTTTTATGGTCGAAATCTTAAATTTCACTTTATAAGTTTCTAACATTTTAAGAGTATTTGATTCAACAGGATATCCCTTTCTTGAAATTACTAAAAAACTAACCTCGCTATTAATTTTATCAAAATTTTTCCAGTTGAAAATATCTTTAATTAAATCACTTCCAATAACAAAATCTAAATTATTTAATTCATAAATTCTTTTACATTTTTTTATTGACTCTAATGCCCATTGGCTACTTACACTTTGATTAAATAAAATATTAGGATTATCTAAGTCTTCAATAAGAGTTTTTAATAAATAGCTACGCATTGAGATATCCTCTTTGTGATTTTTGTATGGGTTGTTGCTCACATAACTAATAGTAAAAGTATATATTTTGGATAATTCTTCAAGTATTTTTTTATGCCCAATTGTAGGTGGATCTGCACTTGTCCCAAATAATGCAATGCTTTTTTCCATTTAAGTTTTAAGGCAGATTACTAACAAAATTATTATTTAAATTTCTATTTGAAAAATAAATATTTATGTGGTTAAAAATTTCTGGGTCATTAAAAGTCATATTTTGGATCATAATAGCTGGTTCTATAAAAGAAGCTTTGCTTTTTATAAATATCTCTTTTGCTGCTAATTTCCCTATTATTTTTGTAGAGTAAATTGCAATTGCTGCTTGAATAATTGCTATGGGTCCATATGGTAATAATGAAATCCCGTTAGTAAAAGGTGCTGTTAAAAGAATTACTTTCTTAATAAAGTTGAATGATGTATTGACGCTGACTTGAGTAACTCCCAAAAATAAATTATTAATGGATATATTTTTAAATATTTTTCTTGCAGATTCACCTTTCAACTTTAAGCCGTAAATTTTACTTAACTCGCTAATCAATGCAGTATCAAGTGCGAAACTACCAGCAACATCAAATAAAATAAAAGGATTAAGAGCTACTGCTGATGCCTTTATGGTCGAAAATTTACCAATAGTTGACTGAGCTAATTTCTGCCTTCTTTTCAATCTTTGTTCCTTTATTCGTAGAAACAATTTGTCGGCTAATTGAATAGAATTTAGTGTTAATAATATCTCACCATATTGATTTATTATTTTTGTTATGTAATTTTTAAGGTTGTTTTCATGATTAATAATTATTGGAATATTTAAATCTTTTGGAAGCTTAAACTTTATATTTTCAATTATTTCTTTTAATTCATTTTTATTAAATAGATCGATTTTGTTTAAAATCATAATAATTTTTTTTCCATCTTTTATAAAAGAGCTGATTTCGCTTAATTCATTTCTATTTAAATCTCCCGAAACTATGAATAAAATAAGATCTGAATGATTTATGCAAGAGTAAACTTTCTCTGGGAATTTTATATTACAGAAATCAAATCCTGGAGAATCTAGCAACTCTAAACTATTTAATGTTTGATCTTCAAGAGTCAAAGTTTCCGATTTTATTTCTCTTGTGGTCCCATTAATAATATCTGTTTTGAATATTTCTTTTTTTAATAAAGAATTTAAAACAGAAGATTTTCCAACGCCTGATTTACCATATGCGCCAATTCTTATTTTCTTTTCTTTGAGCCTTAAAAGTTGTTGATTAAAGGAAATTATTTCTCTATTAAGAAAACTTTTTTCATAGTTGGTAAGATCAATAGTCTCCCACCAATTTTTTAAAAGTAAATAATTTTCTTTAATTTTCAATTGTTTCATAATTTATTTTGCCACCAACCGGCTAATACAGATAACACAGCTTCTGCACCAATAATTCCCACGAATCCCCCGAATTCATCTACTACTACTTTCACTCCTTTATGATTCTTGTCAAATTTAGTTAATAATTGATCTGCCTTAATCATTTCGGGAATGTATTCCACAGGTTCGCAGATTTCTGATAGTAATTTTTTATTTTCCCCATTAATTAATTCTGCTAACATTTTTTCACGCTCTACTACCCCTTGTATTTTGTCAACTTTATCTCCCAAAATAACCCACCATGGAGAGCTGTCAGACATTATAAGTTCTGAAATTTCATCAAGATTTGAAGACCCATCAAGACAAGGTGCAGATACCCTAGGGGTCATTAAGTCTTTAGCTTTTAAATCATTTAATTGGAAAACCTTGTATATCATTGCTGCCTCATCAGCTTCTATTAAACCTTTCTGACTTCCAATTTTTGCCATTTGTCTAATTTCTTCTTCATCAGTGGAAATTTCATTTTCTGCTGTAATAACTGGAAATATTTGTTCTATTAATATTAAGAATGGCCTCATTAAAGTATTTAATATTCTCAAGATAGGGACAGATAATAATGCAATTTGAACTGAAAATCTTGTGCCAAGAGCTTTGGGCAGTACTTCTCCTACTAAAACAACTAGTATATAAAAAGCTATTGAAAAAAGGGTTAAGCTAAAATTGCTTTTAAATACCAGTGCTCCATATACACCTAAAATAAGGCTGCCAATTATATTAAATCCATTATTAGTAATAGTAATTACAGTTAGTGTCCGTCCTAGATGTTTTCTGAGTTTTAGAAGTTGATTTGCAGAACTTTTAGGTTTCTGTTTTGAAGCTATTTCTAAAACTCTAATTGAATTTACAGCTAAAAAGGCCGCTTCTACTCCCGAACAACATGCTGATCCAATTAATATAGTAATAATGAGAAAAATTAAACCGTAAACACTTGGTTCCATTAAAGTAGATTAGGTACTAAATCTTTTTCTAATTCATTCTTCCATTTTTTTTTTAAACACGCCAATACAAAATTTATGTTTAAACCAGACCATAAAGTTTTTGAAGAAAGAAGAGAAATTTTCCTAAATAAATTAGGTGGAAAAGCTGCCATTATTCCAGGAGCTAATCTTGTAAAGCATCATGCAGATTGTGAATATCCTTTTAGACAAGATAGTAATTTTTGGTATTTAACTGGTTTTGATGAGCCTGATGCAATTGCTCTTTTCTTATCGCATAAGCCAAAGGGAGAGAGATTTATTATGTTTGTTGCTCCCAAAGATGTCATAAGTGAAGTCTGGCATGGCTTTAGATGGGGTTTAGAAGGCGCCGAAAAAGAGTTTAAGGCTGACAAGGCTCACTCAATAACTGAACTAAGAGATTTTCTTCCAGGATACATAAATGGTTCTGAGGAAATTGTTTTTTCAATAGGTAAGTATCCATTAATTGAGAAAATAGTACTCGAGATATTTTCACAACAACTTGAAAATAGCTCAAGATTAGGGATTGGTGCAAAATCTATAAAATCTCCAGAAATTTATTTAAATGAGATGAGATTAATTAAAAGTGAATTTGAAATTAACAGAATGAGAGAGGCTATACAAATTTCAGCAGAAGCTCATGAACTAGTAAGAGAATCCATCTCAACAAAGGAAAATGAGAGGCAAATTCAGGGTGTTCTAGAGGGGTTCTTTTTGGAAAAAGGGGCTAGAGGACCTGCATATAACTCTATTGTTGCTTCAGGAGATAATGCCTGTATTTTGCATTACACTTCAAATAACTCACCATTGAAGAAGGAAGATTTATTGTTGGTAGATGCTGGCTGCTCATTAACTGATTATTATAATGGGGACATAACGAGAACCATCCCGATAGGTGGAAAATTTTCTAAAGAGCAAAAGGTCATTTATGAAATTGTATTGAGTGCGCAGAAAAATGCAATTAAAAGTGCTGTAACTGGATCAAATTCTAGTACTGTTCATAATGTTGCTTTGACAATTCTGATAGAGGGATTAAAAGAAATTGGTTTATTATCGGGCAGCACTGAGGAGATAATAGAGAATCAATCATACAAACATCTATATATGCATAGAACTGGACATTGGCTAGGTTTAGATGTTCATGATGTCGGAGCATATCGAATGGGAGACTATGAAGTGCCATTACAGAATGGAATGATTCTTACTGTAGAACCTGGAATATATATTAGTGACAGGATCCCGGTACCTGAGGGTCAACCAAAGATTGATGAAAAATGGAAAGGCATTGGGATAAGAATAGAAGATGATGTTCTGGTTAAAGATGCAAACCCAGAAGTTTTAAGTATTGCTGCACTTAAAGAAATTTCCGATTTAGAATTTTAAAATTTGACTTATATAGTTAATGGATTTATTTTATAAAGTTTAAAGTTAAAAAATGAATAAGTCAGATTCATATAATTCAAAACTCTCTAAAGCAAGAGGGTTGGCTAGTCAACTTGGAATGTTTGCAGAGGAGAATGATATCCCCAAAGATCTTTGGGATTTATTAGAAGCTAAAATTTATGATTTTTATGAAGTTTCTCATGATAGATAGAATTCTTTTTAATAAGCATGGATAAATAAAATCAAGAAATTTTGAATAAATCAATCAAAATGTGACCATAAGCTGATAAATTATTTATTAAACACAAATAAGTGAATGACCTCATCAGATAAGTTAAATCAAAATTCAACAGAAAAAAAGGACAATAGCAGTGATTCTCCAAAATCTAAAAATTCTTCTACTAATTCAGGAATGATGGGTGCTACAGCTGTAATGGCAGCTGCGAAAATAGACGAAGATGGAGTACCTACTGGTTATACTCCTAAGCCAGACGAAGGAAGGTTTATTATTAAAGTATTATGGTTGCCTGATAATGTTGCTTTAGCTGTGGATCAAATAGTAGGAGGAGGGCCAAGTCCTCTCACAGCTTATTATTTTTGGCCAAGAGAGGATGCTTGGGAAAAATTAAAAAGTGAGATAGAGAATAAAGGTTGGATTACAGATAATGAGAGGGTTGAAATTTTGAATAAAGCTACAGAAGTAATTAATTATTGGCAAGAAGAGGGTAAAACTAAAAAATTAGAAGAAGCAAAGTTAAAGTTTCCAGAAGTAACTTTTTGTGGGACTGCTTAAAAATTAGTTTTTTGCTGCTTGAATTCTAGCCTCAGCCTTTGAAATCTCTTTCAGAGCTTTAATTTTTTCTGGGGTTTTTTCATTTTCAGAAAATTTGCTAATTGCTAACTTTGCTTCTTTAAGATCTTGTTCAGCATTTTGGACATTAATTTCGGATCCAATTTCTGCATTATTTACTAAAACTATAACTTCGTCTGATTCAATTTCAGCGAAGCCCCCCATTAAAGCGATTGATTTCCACTGAGCATTCATTCTTAGCCTTAAAACGCCAATATCAATAGCTGTTACTAAAGAAATATGTCCCGGAAGTACACCTAGTTGCCCAGTAGTGCTTGGAAGTATTACTTCTTCAGCTTCGCCTTGATAAACATTTTTATTAGGAGCTAAAACTTTAAGAGAAATTGACATTAATTTAAAATTATTGAAGGTTAAATCTAAATTTAGTTAGGTATTTATTTTTCTGACTTTATTTTTTCAGCCTTTGCTTTGACCTCATCAATATTGCCAACTAAGTAAAATGCCTGTTCAGGTAAATCATCTAATTCACCTGACAAAATCATATTGAAACCTGCAATAGTATCCTCTAATTTTACATACTTACCAGACATTCCTGTAAATATTTCTGCTACAAAGAAAGGTTGAGAAAGGAATTTTTCGATTTTTCTTGCTCTGTCGACTGTTAATCTATCTTCTTCAGAAAGCTCATCTAAACCTAGAATTGCAATGATGTCTTGTAGTTCTTTGTATCTTTGCAAAGTTGATTGAACTGCTCTAGCGGTTTTGTAATGTTCATCACCAACAACGGATGGTTGAAGCATAGTACTTGTGGAATCTAATGGGTCAACTGCTGGATAAATCCCTTTAGCTGCAAGAGCTCTTGCAAGTACAGTGGTAGCATCTAAATGGGCAAAAGTTGTTGCTGGAGCAGGGTCAGTTAGGTCATCAGCAGGTACATAAACCGCTTGTATTGAAGTTATTGATCCTTCTAAAGTAGATGTGATTCTCTCTTGTAATTCACCAACATCAGTTCCAAGAGTTGGCTGGTATCCAACCGCTGAAGGCATTCTTCCAAGTAAAGCTGATACTTCAGAGCCAGCTTGAACAAACCTAAAAATGTTATCAACAAAAAGTAGAACGTCTTGCTTGTTTACATCTCTAAAATGTTCAGCCATTGTAAGAGCTGATAAGCCTACTCGCATTCTTGCGCCAGGTGGCTCATTCATCTGTCCAAAACATAAGGCAACTTTTGATTGAGTTAGATCATCTGCGTTGATAACACCTGATTCTTTGAATTCTTCATATAGATCGTTCCCTTCTCTAGTTCTTTCTCCTACACCTCCAAAAACAGAAACTCCACCATGTTCCTTTGCGATATTATTTATTAACTCTTGAATAAGAACAGTCTTCCCGACACCAGCTCCTCCAAATAATCCAACTTTTCCTCCTTGTCTGTAAGGAGCTAAAAGGTCTATAACCTTAATTCCGGTTTCAAAAACTTTTGGCTTAGTTTCTAAGTCAGTTAATTTTGGAGCAGCTCTATGAATCGGAGCAGTATCTTTAGTGTTTACAGGACCTTGTTCGTCTACTGGCTCTCCTAAAACATTAAATATTCTTCCTAGTGTTGCTTCTCCTACAGGTACAGAAATTGGTGCGCCTGTGTCGATAGCTTCCATGCCTCTCACAAGGCCGTCTGTGCCACTCATTGCCACTGCTCTAACTCTATGGTCACCAAGGAGCTGTTGAACCTCTGCAGTAAGCGCTATCTCTTGTCCAGCTGGATTTTTTGATTCAATTCTTAAAGCATTTAATATTTTGGGCAATTTCCCGGCTGGGAATTCTACATCTAGAACTGGGCCAATTACCTGACGAACTACGCCTTTTGTTTGTGAAGAAGTTGATGGAGTTGCTACCATTTTTTATTAATTTGGTGATGAATAGCTGATTTTTTCAGCATATAATCCGAAAATACTACCATCTCATGGGTAAATTCGTTAAATGGGTTCGGCCACCCGCACAGTTTAAGTATGGTTTAATTGCTGCTTCGCAGATTATGTTGTTGATGATACGGATAGAGAGTTCCTCTTTCCATTTTCTATGACGCAAAGCGTCTCAATCATGATCCTCCATTAATCTATGGCAGCTGTTTCACTTACAGTCTCTACAGTAAAACCACTGGGAGATAGAATATTTATTAAAGTTTCCGCATCTGAGGAAAAAACTGCTGGGGGCATCCTTTTGCCTGATTCAGCTAAAGAAAAACCACAGGTAGGAGAAGTTGCTCAGGTAGGCCCTGGCAAACTTAACGACGATGGTTCTCGACAAACTCCAGAAGTGAGTATTGGCGATAAAGTCTTATACAGCAAGTATGCTGGTACAGACATTAAATTGGGAGGAGATGAATATGTCTTGCTCTCTGAAAAAGATATTTTAGCTGTAGTTGGCTAAAATATTTGTTTCAAAAATTATTAAAACTTATTACTAAATTGCTGCCTAAACATGGCTAAAAGAATTATTTACAATGAGCAAGCTCGTAGAGCGCTCGAGAGAGGGATTGATATCCTTGCTGAGTCCGTTGCAGTAACGCTTGGACCAAAAGGAAGAAACGTTGTCTTGGAAAAAAAATTTGGTGCTCCCCAAATCATTAATGATGGTGTAACAATCGCCAAAGAAATTGAATTAGAGGACCACATTGAAAACACAGGGGTTGCTTTAATCAGACAAGCTGCTTCAAAAACTAATGATGCAGCTGGCGATGGCACAACAACAGCTACTGTTTTAGCACACGCAATGGTTAAAGCAGGGTTAAGAAATGTTGCTGCAGGAGCTAATGCAATCACCTTAAAGAAAGGAATTGATAAAGCGACTGAATTTCTGGTTGGTAAAATTGAGGAGAACTCCAAGCCTATAAGTGATAGCAATGCCATAGCTCAATGTGGAACTATTGCTGCTGGAAACGATGAAGAAGTAGGACAAATGATTGCCAATGCTATGGATAAAGTTGGTAAAGAAGGTGTTATTTCCTTAGAAGAAGGAAAATCAATGACTACTGAATTAGAAGTTACTGAGGGTATGCGTTTTGATAAGGGCTATATATCCCCTTACTTTGCAACAGACACAGAGAGAATGGAGGCTGTTTTAGATGAACCATACATCCTTCTAACTGATAAAAAAATTGCACTAGTCCAAGATTTAGTTCCCGTGTTGGAACAAATAGCTAAAACTGGCAAACCACTAGTTATTATTGCTGAGGACATAGAAAAAGAAGCTTTAGCAACCCTTGTCGTTAATAGATTGAGAGGTGTTTTGAATGTCGCAGCAGTAAAGGCTCCTGGATTTGGTGATAGAAGAAAAGCAATGCTTGAAGATATGGCTGTTTTAACCAACGGTCAACTCATCACTGAAGATGCGGGCTTGAAACTAGAGAATGCTACTTTAGATATGCTAGGAACTGGTAGAAGAATAACTATCAATAAGGAGACTACAACAATTGTAGCTGAAGGTAATGAGCAAGCAGTTAAATCTAGATGTGATCAGATTAAGAAGCAAATGGATGAAACCGATTCTTCATACGATAAAGAAAAGCTTCAAGAACGTCTAGCTAAATTAGCTGGAGGAGTTGCAGTAATTAAGGTTGGTGCTGCTACTGAAACTGAGATGAAGGATAAAAAGCTTAGACTCGAGGATGCTATTAATGCTACAAAAGCTGCTGTTGAAGAAGGAATCGTTCCAGGAGGAGGAACAACCCTTGCTCATTTATCCCCTATTTTAAAAGATTGGGCTGATAAGAACTTAACAGGAGAGGAATTAATTGGAGCTAACATTGTTGAGGCTTCATTAACAGCTCCACTTATGAGAATTGCTGAAAATGCAGGCTCTAATGGAGCTGTAATAGCTGAAAATGTAAAATCGAAGCCCTTTAACGATGGATTTAACGCTGCTACAGGAGAATATGTTGATATGTCCTCCGCTGGCATAGTTGATCCTGCAAAAGTAACTCGCTCAGGATTACAAAATGCAGCTTCAATTGCAGGAATGGTTCTTACCACAGAATGCATAGTTGCAGATTTACCTGAGAAAAAAGATTCAGCTGCTGCTGCAGGTGCTCCAGGTATGGGCGGTGATTTTGATTATTAACTAAAAGTAGTTAAAAGAACTTTTCAAGTATAGGGATCACGAAAATGATCCCTTTTTTATGCAAAACTTATGAAATCCACCCAGCGCTTAGGATAATTGCTAAAGCCAAAAATATAATTAAAAAAGTCCAAGTTATTTTGTTGAGAGATGCTTCAGCACTACTTGCACTATTGAACATTGAGCTTCCACTAGCTGCTATTCCTCCCATTCCATCACCTTTGGGACTGTGAAGTAAAACTAAAATTATCAAAAGAACTCCAGATAAAACCCATATCCAACTAAAAATTTGAATCATTGTTTGAAAAAACTTGTATTTACTTTAGACGTGTTGTACCACTTTATTATAACCCTTTAATTCGATTTCTTTAATGAGAGATTTCCCAGTCATCTCTTTTGGAATGGGTAGATTTAATAACTGCAATAAAGTTGGCGCAATGTCTGCTAAGCCAGCATTATCCCTTAAATTAATCTCATTGCCCATATTTAGGATTTTTCTTTTTTCACCCTCAATAAAAATTAAGGGGACCTTATTAGTAGTGTGAGCTGTCCATGGTTCTCCAGCAGGACCTTTCATCATTTCTGCGTTACCATGGTCTGCTGTAATTAGGACACTTCCACCCATTTGTCCAGTAGCATTGACTATCTCACCAATACATTTATCAACCGTTTCTATAGCTTTAATTGTTGCATTTAGTTTGCCTGTATGACCAACCATATCAGGATTAGCAAAATTGATCACAACGAAAGCGTATTTTCCGCTTTTTATTGCTTTAGAACAACTAATAGTCAATTCTTTGGCGGACATTTGAGGTTCCATATCATAAGTTGCGACTCTTGGAGATGGAATTAAATGTCTTTCTTCTCCTGGTAAAGGTATTTCTACTCCTCCGTTGAAAAAATATGTTACGTGAGGATATTTTTCTGTTTCTGCAGTTCTGTATTGTTTTAGTCCGTTTTCTGAAACTATTTGACCGATAAAATTATTGAGAGACTCAGGAGGAAATGCAACTTTAACAGGGAAGGTCGCATCATATTGAGTAAAAGTAACTAAATTTAAGTTTGGAAAGACTTTTCTTTTGAAGTCAGAGAATTCTTTAATCGAAAGGGATTTTATTATTTGTCTTGCTCTGTCTGGGCGGAAGTTAAAGCAAATCAAGCAATCCCCATCTTTAAGATAGTTTTCAGACATTCGGATAGGCTCTATAAATTCGTCGGTTATGTTTTTGTCATAACTTTGTTTAATGTAATCCTGTGGGGAAATATTGGTTATTTTAATATTAGGATCAGTCAAATTATCATATGCTTTTTCTGTTCTGTCCCATAAAAGATTTCTATCCATTATCCAGTATCTTCCGCATATCGAGGCTATTTCTCCCGTATTAAGATTTTTTATGCATGTCTCTATTTGATTTAAATATTTAGATGCACTTTTTGCTGGAGTATCTCTACCGTCAGTAATAATATGTATTGCAACTTTTTTGATGCCATTATCCGATGCCCAATGAATTAAACCGAGTAAATGATCAATATGACTGTGAACTCCTCCATCAGAACATAATCCGGTGATATGTAAAGTTGAATTGTTTTTCTTTAATGAATCAGCTATCTCTTTTAACTCATTAACTTGCTTTAACTGACCTTTTTTTACAGTATTTGATATTCTTACAAGTTCTTGCTGGATTATTCTTCCCGAACCAATGGTGAGATGCCCAACTTCTGAATTACCCATTTGACCATCTGGCAGGCCTACATCAGACCCACTAGCACTAATTAAAGTGTGGGGATATGCATGCCATAATGAGTCCATTATTGGTGTATTTGCACTTTTAATAGCGTTGTCGTAGCTTTCTTCTCGATATCCCCAACCATCTAAAATTGCTAGAACTACAGGGCTCTGTGGAACACTTAATTTATTTATATTTTTGCTGCTAATCTTTGCCATATGTTAGATCAAATTCATTTTTGAGTGATCCAATCCTCAATTTAGCTTCAAAAGCTACTCTTTAACAATTTATATTCAATATAGTTAGCTTTTGCTAATTTATGAAGATATTGAACAAATATTATTTATAGATAAATCATGCCCAATAAAGGAAAAAGGATTGTAATACTAACTGAAGTTGAACTTAGAAAAACCCTTGCACGTTTGACTTCCGAAATTATTGAAAAAGTAAAAAACCTTGATAACCTTATTTTGGTTGGTATTCCTACAAGAGGAATTGATTTAGCTAAAGTTTTAGAAAAAGAATTATTTCTCAAGACAGGTTCAAAAATAAGAAAAGGGATAATTGATCCAACTTTTTATAGAGATGATCAAAATAGAGTTGGAACTCGTTTAATAAAGACAACTGATATTCCAACTCCTATTGAGAAAAAAGAAATTCTTTTGATAGATGATGTAATTTATACAGGAAGAACAATTAGAGCTGCCATGGATGCTTTATATTCTTGGGGAAGACCTCAAAGAGTGATGTTACTTGTAATGGTTGATAGAGGCCACAGAGAATTACCTATTCAGCCTGATTTTTGCGGTAAAAAAGTTCCAACTACAAAACATGAAAGTATTAGCTTACGTTTAAATAATGTGGATAATGAAGAAGGAGTTTTTCTTGAATAGTGTGTTTTAGAAGATATTTCCCAAATTATATTCTCCAATAAATTCATCTTTTATATCAAAACACTTTACAACTAAATCGGCTTTTTTTGTGATTTTGAAGAAAAGTATTATGTTATCTTCTCCAATATTTGATTCATTTTTTAGTGTGATTTTGAGAGGCTTTTTATCCCATTTAATAGTTTCTTCTTCACTTTGAAACTCTGATAATTTTGGTAATCCATTTTCAAAAATCACATCATATTCTCTCTCTCTTTTTGTTTCTCCAATTATTATTTCAAATATTTTCTGATTATTTTTATTTGGTTGAAGTACAAGTTTAAATGGATTTTCAGTTGGCCATGTTTGTCCTTTGCAAAAAATAGGATGCCAAAAGTGTTTTTTTTCTCTTCTATTAAATAATCTTATGGATAGTCCTTTGTTCAATATATCTCTGATTTTTACTCCTGGGGTCATTGCCAAAGCCCCTAAAGCTATTGATTCGATAGGTGGGGGAGACTTTACTTTAATTTTTGGAATCTGTTTTATTATCCATTCTTTAATTAATGGTATTTGAGTTCCACCTCCAACTAAAATAATCGCATTTAAATCATCAGTTGTGCAAAATTTGCCTCTTGCTTCATTTAATAAATCTTTAAGCAAGGAGTTAAGGTGATTAAGAAGGTTATTCTCAATTAGTATTTTCTCAAATATTTCTTTACTTAAGAAATGTTCCTCTTCTTGATGCCCTTCAAGTAATAATTTGATTGGATATTTGGTCTCATATTTGATTTTTGATCCGCTTAGTTTACATTTTATTTCTTCTGCTTTTATAAGATTGAATTCGTTGCTGTTCACTGGGATGAAATAGTTAACGATCCATTGATCAATATCTTTACCTCCAATTTTCGAACCTGTTTTGCTAATAATTTCGGCACACCTAAGTTTTTGTTTTGAAATTGAGCTTACATCATTTCCTTTAAATTTTAATAGTTCTGCAATTGGTCCAGATTTACCTTCTCCTCCTTCTATCCTGATTATATTCATATCAATTGTGCTTCCTCCAATATCGATTGTCATTATTTTGGAGCCAAATGGAACATTAATTCCTAAACTTGCCGCTGTAGGCTCATCGACTAGAGCTATTTCATCTACAGATATTCCCTCGCACAAGTTTATCAACCATTCTCTATAACCTTTGTATGTATCAATCGGAGCACTCAAAACAAGTCTTTTGACTTCATATTTTTGTGGAATACTTGCCCACAAAATTTTAAAAAATTTTTCGCCACATTCAGTAGGATCTAAAACGTTTTTTTGGTTAGTTTTTTCAATTGGATTTCCAATCAATCTTTTAAAATTTGAATGAAAAAACAACTCCGAATTAGAATTTCCCCTCATCTTAAGAGCACTAACACCAATTTTTGAAGTTTTTGAAGTTTTCTCGAACCAAACTGCTGTAGGGATAACGCCAGGAAATGATGTGATTTCTGGTATTTCAACTAAAATAGGATTAGTATTTTTTTGATCTTGAAAAGCAACTACAGTGTTAGTATTTCCTAAATCAATAGCAAGCGTTCCAGATAATATTTTTTCCATAGGAATTC
>CACGKI010000018.1 GCA_902573565.1 uncultured Prochlorococcus sp. | reverse complement strand
TAATACCTTTTTCAAAAAGTTGCTGTTTTACCAAATTCCTTAAGGAATAGTATTTCTTGCAATCAGTATCAAATAAATTTGAAAAATCTTCATTTAAAAAATATTTATCGTTTCTTAATTTGATGACAAATTGATTCCAAGAATGGGAAATTGAATCAGAGCTAATTTTTGGAAAACTAATAAATGAATTTTTTTCCAATAAATCAAGATAATTATTAGCAATTGTTTGGCGATTATTAATCCACTTAGAAATATATTTAATTTTAATGTTTAATATGGCAGCTTGAATGGTATCAAGTCTGCTGTTATATCCAATTTGGGTATGATGATATCTTATTGGGCTGCCATGAACAGCCAGTTCTCTAATTTTTTTTGCAATCTTCTGATCTGAAGTTGTTACTGCTCCACCATCTCCAGCAGCTCCTAGATTTTTAGTAGGGAAAAAGCTAAAACAGCCTATATCACCGATACTACCAACTTTGGAATTTTCCCACATTGTGCATGTTGCCTGAGCACAATCTTCAATTACTTTTAAGTCATATTTCTTGGCCAAAGATTTTATTAAGGTCATATTCACTGCATTACCAAATAGATGAACAGGCATAATTGCCTTGGTATTTGAATTTATTTCTTGTTCTATGAGTTCAGTATTAATAAGATAAGTTTCTGGATCTATATCTACCAAAACAGGATTAGCACCAACTGCACTAATAGCCTCTGCAGTTGCAAAAAAGCTAAAAGATGAGGTAATAACTTCATCACCCACACCAATATCTAATGCGCGCAAAGCTAATACTAAAGCATCAGTTCCACTATTACATCCAATAGTATTTTCAACACCAATCAGATTTGAAAAACTCTCCTCAAATTTGGCAATTTCTTGTCCTCCAATATACTGGCCCCCTTTTAAAACTTTAAAAACCTCACTCTCAATTTCTGAGCCAATTTCGTGGTACTGCCTATTTAAAGTAAATGGAGGTATCTGCATAATAAATATATTAACCCTAAACCATATTTCTATGGGTAAAAAAATTTTTATTTCATTTAAACCAACTTGGTTCTTTACCAGGAGTCCATTTTATATTGCAACCTAAAGAAGGCATCTGATTTGAAGGATAAGAATTATCTTGATTCAAATCTTTTACAGCAGAGCGCAAATCTTTTCCAGATAGAGGGATATTATTACCTGGTCTACTATCGTCTAATTGGCCATGATAATACAATAAAAAATCACCATTTCCCTCATTTGAAAAAAGATAAAAATCCGGAGTGCAAGCCGCCTTTAATTCCTTAGCAAAATTTTGATTTTCATCATATAGATAAGGAAAACTCCATCCCTGTGTTTGTGCCTGTAATCTCAAATTTTTTGGAGAATCTGAAGGATGAGTGACAATATCATTACTAGAAATTGCAACTGTTTGAACTGTATTTTCAATTTCTTTGCTTAAGGTGAAAATTTGATTCTCAATATATTTAACAAATGGGCAATGGGCGCAAATAAACATTAAAAGTAAATGCCGATTATCTAGATTATGAGAATTAAAATATTGATTATTTGATGAATTAGCATTTAACATTTCGAAATTCGGTAATTGAAAACCTAATTCCAAAACCATAGAATTTGTTCTTACCATGTTTAAGTTAAAAATTCTTTGATATTTGAAAATTATTGTATATTTTGCAGTAATCCGTAAAGATAGGTACTTTTGTATAGGAGAATAATAGAAATAATAAACAAAATGCTTCTAAATCTAACTGGCAAAAAAATTCTTGTTACGGGAATTGCCAACAATCGTTCAATAGCATGGGGTATCGCTCAACAACTTTCAAAAGCTGGCGCAGAACTTGGAATCACATATTTGCCTGATGATAAGGGAAGATTCGAGTCTAAAGTTAGAGAACTAACTGAACCTTTAAACCCATCGTTATTTTTGCCTCTTGATGTTCAAAATCCAGCGCAAATTGAAGAAATCTTTAAAAATATAAAAGACAATTGGGGGCAAATTGACGGATTAGTTCACTGCCTAGCATTTGCAGGACGCGATGAATTGATTGGAGATTATAGTGCTACCACTTCAGAGGGTTTTGATAGGGCTCTTAATATAAGTGCGTATTCGTTAGCACCTTTATGTAAAGCAGCAAAACCACTTTTTAGTAATGGTGCTGGAGTTGTCTCATTAACTTATTTAGGTTCAGAAAGGGCGATTCCTAACTACAACGTGATGGGAGTGGCTAAAGCAGCTTTAGAAGCTTCAGTAAGATATCTTTCTGCAGAACTTGGTCCCGAAAAACAAGTCAGAGTTAATGCAATAAGTGCTGGGCCTATAAGAACACTTGCGAGTTCTGCTATAGGTGGCATTTTAGATATGATTCACAATGTTGAAGAAAAGGCTCCTTTACGCAGAACAGTCACTCAAACAGAAGTAGGTAATACAGCTGCTTTTTTATTAAGTGATCTCTCTAGCGGCATTTCAGGCCAAACAATTTATGTTGATGCGGGTTACTGCATTAATGGAATGTAAACCAAGTATTTTGCATAAAAATGTCATCTCTAAGGCAATCTGAAATAAAAAGAAAAACGAATGAAACAGATATTTCTGTATTTATAAACTTAGATGGAAGTGGAATTTCTGAGATTGATACCGGGATACCATTCTTAGATCATATGCTTCATCAAATATCCAGTCATGGTTTGTTCGATTTAAAAATAAAAGCAATTGGAGATACCCATATTGATGATCACCATACAAATGAAGATGTAGGAATAGCATTAGGCAAAGCATTTTCAAAAGCCTTGGGAGAAAGAAAAGGAATAAGCAGATTTGGACATTTCTTTGCCCCATTAGATGAAGCATTAGTTCAAGTCACTTTAGACTGCTCTGGCAGACCGCATCTATCTTATGATCTTCAATTAAAAGCCCCTAGAATAGGAAATTATGATACTGAACTAGTAAAAGAGTTTTTTATTGCCTTTGTAAATAATAGCGGAATTACTCTGCATATTAATCAAATACGAGGCAGTAATTCACATCACATAGTTGAGGCGTGCTTTAAAGCTTTTTCAAAAGCAATGAGAATGGCTACCGAAATAGATCTGAGAAGATCTGATTCAATTCCAAGCAGTAAAGGAATGTTAGAAAAACAATAAAATAGGAATTTTTTTCGAATCAGCCACAATTCAGTTGATTTTTGGCGAAGATAGACAAAGTGAATATTTTGTTGTGACTAATTTACAAGATAAAAAAATTGAGGAATTTAAAATTTTTAATAAAGAAGATTGGTCAAGTGCTTATCAAAATGTAGAAAAGGAGCTAACTAAAGAGCCTCTAACAATTAGTAAAGGTAATAATATTAAAAATCTAAATGGAACATTACTAAGAAATGGACCAGGAATATTAGAGAGAGGTGGACAATGGGTTCATCATCCATTTGATGGTGATGGAATGATAACATCCATAAAATTCGAAAATGGGCAGCCATTCTTAACAAATAGATTCGTTAAAACTAAAGGCTATTTGGAAGAAGAAAAAATAGATAAATTTATTTATAGAGGTGTTTTTGGAACACAAAAAAAATGGAGGGATTTTCAATAATGCATTAGATTTAAAATTCAAGAATATCGCTAATACACATGTCATTAAATTAGGAGATGAAATTCTCGCATTATGGGAAGCAGCAGGTCCACATGCAGTGGATCCTGATAGTCTCGACACTATTGGTCTAACAACATTAAAAGGAGTACTCAAGCCTAACGAAGCATTCAGTGCTCATCCCAAAAAAGACCTAAACTCAAATGCATCTTCGGAACTTTTAGTCACTTTTGGAGTACAAACCGGGCCAAAAAGTACCATTAGATTAATGGAATTTAATAATGCAGGTACTAATTCTGGAGAGCTCATTTTTGACAGAAAAGATACATTTAATGGCTTTGCATTCCTTCATGATTTCGCAATCACAACTAATTGGGCAATATTTTTACAGAATGCTATTGATTTCAATCCTCTTCCATTTGTAATGGGTCAAAGAGGAGCGGCACAATGTCTAAAGTCAAACCCAAATAAAAAGGCAAAGTTTTTTATCATCCCAAGAGAAAGTGGATTATTTAGGGGACAGCCTCCTTTAACAATAGATGCTCCAGAAGGATTTGTTTTTCATCATGTAAATGCATTTGAAAAAGATTCCAAAATCGTATTAGATAGTATTTTTTATGATGATTTCCCATCAGTTGGTCCAGACGAGAATTTTAGGGATATTGACTTTGATAAATATCCAGAAGGAAAACTAAAAAGATCAATTATCGATCTAAAGACAAAAACTTGTGAACTTGAAACTTTCAGTGAACAATGTTGTGAATTTGCTGTTGTTAATCCTAAAAACTTAGGATTAAAAGCAACTTTTAGTTGGATGGCAAGCACATCCCAAAAGCTGGGGAACGCTCCACTTCAAGCAATAAAAAAAATAAATTTAACTTCTAAGGAAGAGATTTCTTGGTCAGCAGGTCCAAGTGGATTTGTTAGTGAACCAATTATGGTTCCATCAGAAAACTCTTCAAAAGAAGATGAGGGATTTTTATTTATACTTCTATGGAACGGAGAAAGAAGAGGAAGCGATTTAGTGATATTAGACGCAAAAGATTTAAAAGAATTAGCTGTTTATGAATTACCCATTTCAATTCCTCATGGCCTTCATGGATCTTGGGTTAATTGAATTTAAGAAAAAATTTCAATTAAATCTGGAATAATTTTTTTTAATGCTTTACCTCTATGACTACAAGAGTCTTTAATATCATTATTCATTTCTGCGAAAGTTAATCTGGTAGAACTCTCCTCAAAAATTGGATCATACCCAAATCCACTTTTTCCTCTGGGGTTTAAAATGATATTGCCATGACATTTGGCCTCAGATTCAATAATCACTTCACCATCTGGGGAACAAACACAAATATTAGCAATAAAGAAAGCACTTCTATTTTGAAGTCCATCAAGTTCTCTTAAAACTCGTTCAATTCTCTTCTGATCATTTTCTGCATATCTAGATGAGTAAATGCCAGGTTTACCACCTAGTGCTTCAATACAAATTCCTGAATCATCTGCTATTGAAAAGTTATTCGTTTTTCTAGAAACTTCACTCGCTTTTTTAATTGCATTATCTCTAAATGTCAGTCCATCTTCTTTAACTTCTAATGATTCTGGCTGGAGTAACAATTTACAATTAACTCCAGCAAGCAATTTCTTATATTCTTCAATTTTACCTTTATTCTTACTTGCTAAATATAAATTTTTCATCATTATTTTCCTTCCAAATTTATAAATTCTTGACCCCACTCTAATACCTCAATTAGATAAGATTCTTTTGGTGCTTCACAATATAACCTTAAAAGAGGTTCCGTTCCTGAAAACCTAAAAAGAAGCCAAAAATTTTTATCAATTCTTAACTTTATTCCATCGATTCTTGAGATACTTTTTAACTTATGATTATTAATATTCTCTGGAATATTATCTATGATAAATTCTTTTACGTTATTTTTTTCTGACTGATTTGGAAATTTAATATCAATTCTTTTATAAAAACTTGGCCCAAATTCTTTTTGTATTTCTTCTAAGGTTTCGTATAAATATTGAGATTTTTCAGCAATTCCATTTAATAAAACCATCGCTGCATATAGAGCATCTCTTTCAGGCATAAAGTCACCAAAACCAACTCCCCCAGATTCCTCTCCTCCAATAAATATTTTTTCTTTCATCATTTTTTCAGCAATATATTTAAAGCCAACTGGAAGTTCAAAAACATCTCTATTTTGACTCTCTGATATATTTTTAATAATATCTGAACCACTAACAGTCTTTAAAACTGGATAAGAATTATTTTTAATTTCGCCCAAATAGCTAATAAAGTATGGGAGTAAATCTTGAGTACTAGAGTATCTTCCTTTTTCATCAATTGCAGCAATTCTATCACCATCACCATCAAATATAATTCCTAAAGTTTTCACTTCATTTGTTGAATTTTTCATTAGTATTTGTTTTAGATCATCTGCATAATTCAAAAGAGGTTCAGGAGGTTTACCTCCAAAAAAAGGATCAGAATCGTTCCTGATTTCTGAAATAACTTCTAAATCATTAGAAGCAAAAATCTCAGCCATACAATTTGCAGCTGAACCATGCATAGAGTCTACAAAAATTCTCATTTTCATTTTTTTTAATCTCTTGGAAATATAATCAATATCAAAAAGGGATTTAATTCTATCTAAATGAAATTTCTTAATATCTACCAATTGATTAACACCATCTATTTTTTCAATTGAATTTCCAAGCATTAATCTTTTTTCAACTTCACTTGTAAAAGATTCATCAACAGAACATCCATTAAAGCTCTTTATTTTCAGACCTAGCCAATTATATGGATTATGACTTGCTGTAATTACTAATGCTCCAAGACAACCGAATTCCTTGGCATAGAAACTACAAGAGGGTGTCGTAACAAAGCTATCAGATAAGATCGGTTGAAAACCACATCCTCTTACAAAAGGCACTATTTGCTTGGCAAATTCATAAGCCATAAATCTACGATCATATGCAATAATAATTCTCTTTGAATTAACGTCTTTATAGTATTGATAATGCAACTCCTGGCATGCAGCAACTACAACTCTTGAAAGATTGGATAAATTAAAATCAAATCCAATAATTCCTCTCCACCCATCAGTTCCAAATTTTATCTTATCTAATTTATTAGCTGTCAAATTTAAAATTTCCTTTATTTCTTCTAATTATCTATACTAATTTATATGAGTAAATTTTAAAACCGCCAACAAAAAATAATTTGAATTCTCTTCATTTAAAAAGTTTTACAAGATGCAAAAGAAAAGCATGGCTAGATTTTAAGGGAAAAAAATCTTATGAAGTTTGGTCTCCCCATAAAGCTATAGATAAAATTAATCAGTTTCAAATTTTCTCTGAATTTTGTAATGGTGAAATATATACAGGATTAAAAGCCTTTGAAAATGGTTATAAAGGAGTAATTGGATTAAAAATCAAAGGGAATCTTTTCCAAAATATAAACGCAGAGATACGTCCACAATTACTTGTAAAGACTAAAGGTAAAAGTAAATGGGGACAATATAAATATTTACCTGCTGTTTATAAGTTAGGCCACAAAACAACAAAAGAACATTTATTCGACTTAGCTTTTTGTTCTATGATGTTGGAATCTTTTCAAGAATCTAAAATTGAGAAAGGATTAGTAATATCAAGTTTTGGGAATAAAGTTAATGTTGAAGAAATTTATTTAAATAAAAAATTAAGAAAAAAAGTTTTAAATGTTTTATTAAATTTGAATGAATGCTTGGAGGGATCCATACCAGAAATAACTCAAGATAGAAAAAAATGTACTATTTGTTCATGGCAAAAATTTTGTGACAAAGAAGCAAAAGAAAATGGATATCTAACAGATATAGATGGAATAGGGTCCAAAACGGCCTCATTACTCAAAGCAAAAGGAATTACTAATATCCAAACATTAGCTTCGTATAACGAAAAACAACTTGGAGAGAAATTATCTAAATTCAACGATCAAAAGTATGAAAAAGCGTCCATATTTGTAAAGCAAGCACAAGCATATATCTCTGGAAAACCATATTGCATTTCTAATAAAAATAATACGGAATACCTATTAGAAAAAATATGTTCGGGATTTTATATATTTGATATTGAGTCAAATCCAGATGAGAAGCATGATTTTTTATATGGATTTTTAAAAGTAAATAATTTGTCTATAAAAAAAGAAGATCTTATTTATGAACCAATCTTAAATCTTAAAAACAATAAAGAAGAATCTTACAGGCAAATTATTGAAATACTTTTTTCACACAAGAAATGGCCAGTTTTGCATTATGGAGAAACTGAAAAAATATCAATAATTAATATTACTAAAGAACTAAATTTTAGTTTTGCAGAAATTGATTCACTTGCCTCAAGATTTATTGACTTACATACCTTAATAAGAAAATCTTGGATATTACCACTAAAAAACTATGGCTTAAAAACTGTCTCTAATTGGCTTGGATTTGAATGGATGCATAAAAATGTAAGTGGCTCGAAAGCACTTTATTGGTGGATTCAATATCAAATTACAGAAAACGAAATATTTTTAAAAAAAATTATCCAATATAATAAAGATGATTGTTTGGCTACTCTAAAAATTGCAGAATATTTAATCAAAGATCTATTAAAGAAAAATTGAACCTACAGATTTATTGATAATAATTTTTCCAAAAATTTTTGAAAAAAAATAACTTCTTTCCTCTAAATATTTTCTTTTTATCATTGCTAAACCTTTTATTTGAGAATCTGATTTAAAAAAACTTGTGATTTTGCCTACAGAAATATCCTTGGCGGAATTTATATATAAATTTTTATCTTCAACGTCTAAATTAAAATTAGATTCTAATGATTTCCAAGTTCTTATTTCCTGTTTTAAAGAAGAAACATTTTTTATTTTTGACATTGTTTCTTGCCCTAAATAACAACCTTTATTAAAATCTATAAGATCTTGTAATCCAAGCTCAAGAGGATTATTTTTTCCGTTTATTTCCATTTCTAATGATGGTATTGCCTGATTAATCTTCCAAAGTTTTAAATCATTGGGGTTTAGTAAATTTAGTTTATTTTTATATATTTCAAACTCTTTATCTTCAGTTTTAAAGAAAATAGGTTGGTAAGTTCTCCATGAACTAGATTCATCAATTTCCTGAATTCTATTTATTAAGAAAGGTTCACTTAGAAATACATCATCCACTGGAAAAATAATTTGATTAAAGTAATTAATTATTTCATTAGTGTTACCCGCCAAAATAATTACTTCTAAGTTTCTTTCTGAAAAAATAATTTCAATTAATGACCTTAGAACTCCATTTGGAGTTAACCAACAAGTCTTGATGACTTTATTTTCTGAATTTAAAATATTACCTGTTGTTATTCCATTCAAAAATTTTCTGGCATCTTTTCCAGTAATCGAAAAACAATCAAATTTTTCAAGCCAAAACTTTTTGTTTATATCTTGCATTTTGAGATAATTATAAAAAGTCTTTTATTGTAAAAAGACTCTTTAATTTAACATTTTCATCTTCAAGGGCTTCTAATCCCCCTTCTTGCCTATCAACTATAGACAAAACTTCCTCAACAACATAATTATTTTCGCGTAACTTTTTTATTGCTTTTATCACTGAACCAGCAGTTGTTACGACATCCTCCAAAACAGTTACCAAAGTTCCTTCCTCTAATATAGGTCCCTCTATCCCAGCTTTGGTTCCGTATTTTTTGATTTCTTTCCGAATTATTAATCCATTAAGGTCTAGGCCATGTAAAGCTGCTTTGACAATTAATCCACTTACTAAAGGGTCTGCACCTAATGTTAATCCTGCTACAGCTTTTGATTTTGAGTCCTTTAACTCTAAAAATAAATCACTTATTAAGTTTAAGCCTTCGCCATTTAATGATACTGGTTTACAGTTCAAGTAATGACTGCTTTTTTTTCCTGAAGATAAAGTGAAGTTTCCTTTCTTGTAAGATTTTTCAATTAACTGTTTTAACAATTTAGCTTTATTAAAATCATACTTTTCCGAAAAATTGATCATTAGTAAAAGTTAAATTTATATTTAAAGATTAGAAGAAAAAAAAGAAATCTCACAAAAACTTCCTAATGAGGTATTTTTTGAAATATTATTTTTATATTGTATATTGAAATTCAATGTAATTAAAATTACATAAACTCCCTTGGGGGTGTAGCAATCTGGTGAATGCACCAAACTCATAATTTGGCTAAGGCGAGTTCGATCCTCGCCACCCCCATTATTCATTTGTCATTGAATGAAAATAACTCTACTTTTATTTCTCTTATTTTTCCCAGCTTTTTTTGCAGCGAGTGAACTCTCTTTTTTATTAATAAGGCCAAGTAAAGTTTTAAGGTTAATAGAAGAAAAAAAGAAAGGAGCATTTTCAATTTTAAAAATTCAAAAACGCTTTAGATCTTCATTAATTGCCTCTCAATTTGGAGTAACAATTTCATTAATTGCAATTGGATGGCTTAGCAATAACCTGGCTAATGATTATTGGAAAAGCAATATTTTGTTAAATAGATTTTATGATCTTCTATTGTTTTTATTTGTTGTTTTAGTTGTCACTCTCGTTTCTGGACTAATTCCTAAAGCACTAGTAATTAACAATCCAGAATCTGCTGCATTAAGGCTTACAACAATATTCGACGCCGTTAGAAAAGCTATGAATCCTATAGTGAAGACAATAGAATTTTTTGCTAGCGCCTGTTTAAGCTTGTTCAATTTAAATAACAAATGGGATTCTTTAAACTCTGGTTTATCCGCAGGAGAATTAGAAACTCTTATTGAAACGGATAACGTAACAGGTTTAAAACCAGATGAGAAAAATATTCTTGAAGGAGTTTTTGCTTTAAAAGATACTCAGGTTAAAGAAGTAATGATTCCAAGATCTGAAATGGTAACTCTGCCAAAAAATATAACCTTTTCAGAACTTATGAAACAAGTAGATAAAACTCGCCATGCTCGCTTCTTTGTGATTAATGAGTCTTTAGATGATGTATTAGGTGTATTAGATTTGCGTTATTTAGCTAAGCCAATATCAAAAGGTGAAATGGAAGCCGATACATTATTGGAGCCCTTCCTTTTACCAGTAACAAAAATAATAGAGACATGTTCACTAGCAGAAATATTACCGATAGTAAGAGAGTACAATCCTTTCTTACTAGTAGTTGATGAACACGGTGGAACAGAGGGGCTCATAACTGCAGCAGATCTAAATGGAGAAATAGTTGGAGAGGAAATGCTCAACAATAGAATTTATTCAGACATGAGAATGTTAGATAATTTTTCTAAAAAATGGTCAATATCTGGAAAATCAGAAATTATTGATATCAATAAGAAGTTAGGATGTTCCATTCCAGAGGGCGCAGATTATCATACTCTTGCAGGATTTCTGCTAGAAAAATTTCAAATGGTTCCAAAAATTGGGGACGTTTTAGATTTTCATAACATTAAATTTGAAGTTATTTCTATGTCAGGTCCAAAAATTGATCGTGTTAAAATAATTCTTCCTAAAAGCTAAATATGGCTCCCCATAGAGGATAATGATAATAAATATAAGGATTTGAAATTATGCAACCAACCTCATCACCCGTAAAGGTTGGAGTCATAGGTATCGGGAATATGGGCTGGCATCATGCTCGAGTACTAAGTTTACTCAAAGATGCAAATCTCATTGGAGTAGCAGATCCAAATGAAGAAAGAGGTAAATTAGCTATTGAACAATTTCAATGTGAATGGTTTAAAAATTATAAGGACTTAATTCCAAAAGTTGATGCTATTTGTATTGCCGTCCCGACACTACTTCATCATACGGTAGGACTAGATTGTCTAAATGGAGGTACTAACGTTCTTATTGAAAAACCAATTGCAGCTAACGAGTTAGAAGCAAAATCTTTAATAGAGGCCGCTAATGCAAGTAACTGTCTATTACAAGTTGGGCATATTGAAAGATTTAATCCTGCTTTTAGAGAATTAAATAAAATAGTACATAATGAAGAAATTGTTGTTTTAGAAGCAATAAGGCACAGTCCACATGCAGATAGAGCAAATGATGTATCAGTGGTAATGGATTTAATGATTCATGACATTGATCTTGTTTTAGAGCTTGTAAACTCAAAAATACAAAAATTAGCCGCTGTTGGAGGCAGAAATAGTGAGGGTTTAATAGATTATGTCAACGCTACTTTAGTTTTTAAAAATAATGTTATTGCTTGCTTAACTGCCAGCAAAATGAGTCACAAAAAAATTAGAAGTTTAAGTGCTCACTGCCAAAATGGTTTAGTAGAAACTGATTTCTTAAATCACTCTTTACAAATCCATCGAAAGTCACATGAATCATACACAGCAGAGCATGGCGAACTAGTTTATAGAAATGATGGATATGTCGAAGAAGTTAGCACAACCTCTATTGAACCTCTTTATGCAGAACTGGAGCATTTTCTTAAATGCGTTCAGGGCAAAGAAATACCTGAGGTAGATGGTGAGCAAGCCTCAAGAGCATTAAAAATTGCTGATTTTATAGAGAGTGCTGTAGATAATTCTGGAGATGCGATTTTACTTGAAAATCCCGTCTAATATTATGAATCTAAATTAAAAGAATTTTATTTAAATCCTACTGCAGCTTGCCAAACAAATACCAATAAAAAGAAAAATAAAGGAATAAGTGGAAGAACATCAACAGTTGGAGCAAAGGCCTTGTAAGCCTCAGGCAATTCAGCGAATGTATTAAATAGAATGAGCACCTTTTTTAATAATTTAATTAATTATGTTAAGACGTTACCACGTATGATGAGCAATAGAGGATGTTTTCCAAGGAGCGAAATCATTTGTAAAACAATTATCTCTAATTGCAGTAGAGATTGCATTGGTAAATCTAATTAAGTGAGCAATATTATGCAAACTTATGAGGGTTAGGCCTAATATTTCGTCATTTCTAATTAGATGATGCAAATATGCTCGAGAATAGGATTTACAGGTCTCGCATTTACAAGTTTTATCAATTGGAGAAAATTCATTTTTAAATCGAGCATTTCGCAAATTCAATCTTTCATCATTAAAAAATGCAGTCCCATGTCTTCCTAGTCTTGTAGGCAAAACACAGTCAAATATATCGAATCCATTAGCAACAGCTAAAGAAATTTCTCTTAAAGAGCCAATTCCCATTAAATATCTTGGTTTATTTATTGGTAAGAATTTCGGTACGTAATTAATTACACTGTGTATTTCTTCGACTGCCTCGCCAACACTTACACCTCCCACTGCTATTCCAGGCAGATCAAAAGAACTTGTATATTTTGCACTATATTCTCTCAATTTCGGATACTTACCACCTTGAACTATGCCAAATAATGCTTGATTGGATTTCTGGTGAGTCTCAACACATTTTTGCAACCATGAATGAGTTCTTTTTAAGGAGTCCTCTATATCATTTTCGTTAGCTGTGTGCGGAGGACAATGATCAAACGCCATCGCAACATCCGAGCCAAGATCCATTTGAATCTTTATTACTTTTTCAGGTGATAAAAATACATGACTACCATCTCTTGGATTTTTAAATTCCACACCTTTATCAGAAATATTATTTAATTTGGCCAAACTAAAAACTTGATATCCTCCTGAATCAGTAAGAATAGGCTTAGCCCAATTCATGAACTTATGTATTCCGCCAGATTCTTTAACTAGTTTTTCTCCAGGTTGTAAATGAAGATGAAAGGTATTTGAGAGGATCATTTCTGACCCTGTAGAGGTTAACTGCTTAGATGACATTCCTTTAACCGTTGCCAAAGTACCCACAGGCATAAATTTTGGTGTGTTCACCTGACCATGTGGTGTATGAAAAATACCAGTTCTTGCTCCTGTATTACTGCAATTCGATGTAACTTCAAATTCAAACACGATAATTTATAAAATTGTTTATCCATTTTCTTTAATCTACTCTATTATTTGATATTGAATCTATTTTTATCTCATCAAAAAATATTTAATAAAAAATTTGGCAGGATCTTGGATTTTCTATACGACATTTCCAAAGATACCTTTAATTAATCCCGAATTTAAAAATATTGCACAATTTGCGCCGCCTTTGGGTTTTTTTATTGGAATAATACAGAGTTATATTTTTCTTTTTTTTAAAACAAACTCTTGGTCAATTTATGCATCTACATTAATTTGTTTGGCTTCAGGATATTTAATTACTGGTGGTTTACACATTGATGGTTTAATGGATACTTTCGATGGTATTTTTGCGGGTAAAAAGAGACGTTTAAAAGCCATGAAAGACAGTAAAGTTGGGTCCTTTGGCGTTCAAGCTTTAGTTTTTATAACTTTAATTCAAATTGCTTGCATACTTAAAATTCAAAACCTAATAATTTTTGTTTTACCTATATGTTTATTTTGGGGAAGATTTTCAAATTTATTTTTTATAGAAAAGTTTAAATATTTGAGTTTCAAGAAAAAATCTATTAGTCACAAAAAGTTTTGGAATGGATTAAAAAAAGAATCTTTGATCTCCATTATTTTTCTTCTAATTTTCATTGCATACCAATTAGTTTCAATTACATCCCAAGAAATATTAATTAAATTTTTATTTCTTATTTTGATTGGTATTTTTCTAAGCTATTCTATCCCAAACATACTTGGTAAGAAAATTGGAGGCTTCAATGGAGATGCCTGCGGTGCAAGTATTGTACTAGTTGAAACTACAATGTTGTTTATGCATGCAATTCTTTTATAGGTAGTTCTAAATAGAAAATATTTTTCTTCTGAAGATTTTTTAATTTCCTAGTATTATCAATCGAGTTATTTTCCAGCAATCTCAAATCTCCTCCAATTTGTTTTGCCAATTTTCTAGCCAGGAAAAGTCCTACACCAGTGCCGTCCTTCTTCTTAGCGGCAGATCCTCTAAAACCTTTTTCAAAAATTTTGTCGTTTTCATTTTTGGTTATTTTTTTACCATCATCAAATATACAAAGTCCATTACTCGTAATTTTAAGTCCAATTTCAACATCTTTTTGAGCATATTTAAAAGCATTTTCTAATAAATTAGCCACAATTTCGGCAATTACAGCATATTTTGCCTTTAGAGGCGATATTGTCCAATCTGGCCAAAGAGAAGGTTCAGTCCACTCTCTATTCTCTAAGTCCGCATTAGCTTTACACCTTTCTAATATTGGCTTCAATAAACTCTTAACAGTTATTACCTTTTTATTATCTAAATTTGGTGGTAATAATAATCTTTCCTCTCCAATTTCTAGAGGGAGTTGAATAGTTGAATTTAACTGTGCAAAAGAATCCATATATTGATTAATTTGTTTTTGCTCTATTATCATTCGTTCGACTATTTCAATAGAGTCATCATCTGAACCAAGTCTTTTTATTAGTAATTTTGCATATGTCCTAATAGCAGCCAATGGATTCCTTAATTGATGGATAATGACATTCACCTGATTTTTCAAAAAATTGATTTCTTTGTTTTTATTTTGACGTTCTAATTCAATAGAGACGCATTTAGCTAAAGATATTGAAAGCGCTTTTAATCTTGAATCAAGAGATACTGGCCAATTCCCTTCTTTCAAATCAGTTTCTACCCTAAGGACACCCAGTAGAATATCGTTTTCTTGAAGCGGGTACCATCTTCTATTAGGCGATGAAACTTTTAGTGAAGGATCATCTTCTATTGATATCAGTAACCTATCAATTTGTGGCCATTGACCAATCATTTCAAAAGATGCTTTAGTTCCTTGATTAGCTGAAGCAAGATACATCACTAAATTAGTAACGCCCATTGAGCAACCAAAACTCTCTAGCTGTTTTATAATTAGTTCTTCAAATTTTTTTGAAAGATTCATAATTAATAAAATTTTTGGAAATTTTTAAAAAAACTTGAAATAGGGCTTGTAAAATATGAAAAAAGTATTAAGATATATAAAGAGGTCTGACTTTAGCCAGCCTTAAATATGAATATTTAATCATATTTTAAGCTACATCAGGGGTTGATGGGTCCTCTATGTAATTTGAAGTAAATTTAAAATCACATATATAAGATTAGTAAAAATAAATAAGACTAATCTCATTAATAATTTCAGGAGTACCAATCAATGTCAAAAAAAAGAAAAAGAATTAGCAGAAGAAGATTGGCTGGCCAAAGAGTAATGGCACATGTACCTATTTATCATATCGAAACTGGCAAACATAAACCAGTTACAGCAGCAAGAAGATTCATAGCTGAAAATGCTCTATCTGCACCTTCAGTCTTCAATGTAAGAAGAAATGAACATACTACGGATAGGTTTTTTTGGGGTGAAAAAGGTTTATTTAGTGCCCAGTATGCTGAAGAAAATCATTTTTTATTTCCATCACTAAAAGTTGTGGTTGAAGGAATTGGCGAGGAAAAAATATTTGAAGGTCTAGAACTTACTGCAGATGACTGGGAAGAAATCGAAGAATACGAATATGCTTTCGTTTAAAAAATATTATTAATATTTGAACTTATAAAATTAATTAAATTTGAATCAATTTGATGGATTCCATCAAATTCTAATAATTTACAAAATTTAGAAGACTTACTCTTTACCTTTTCATAAATACTCCTAGAAGCTTCTATTGGCACTACTTCATCGAATAGACCATGACTAATAATTAATGGCGGGCATTTTTCTCCAGGATCCCAGTTTGGATGGGGATAACCACTGCAGGCCACAATTAATCCAAAATTTAATTTGAATCCAGCATCAATTGCCATTGCAGCCCCCTGGGAAAAGCCCAACAAAATTGTTTTTCTTAGTGAAATCTGATCAGTATCAAATTTTTTTAATGTACCAAAAAGTTTATTTACTTCGACCTCAGCTCCATTCCAATCATGTGGGTATAACCCATACCACTGTCTTCCCTGGCCACTAGGATGTGAGCCAGGAGCCCTCAAAGCAATTACTTCAAAATCAAGATTTATTTTATCTGTAATCTCCTTTCCAAATATCAAAAGGTCATCTGAATCGGCTCCCCAGCCATGTATCAAAATAATTCTATGAGTTGCAGTTTGAGAGCTAATCGAGACAAATTCATGATTGATCTCGTATTTCATGTTTATATTCTTAAGTAAGTAAACTTTCTCATAATGTCACCTTTAGCTTTGGTAAGTGTCTCTGATAAAAAAAACATAATTCCATTTTGTAAGGAATTGATAGAACAATTTAATTATAAAATTCTATCAAGTGGAGGAACTGCCAAACATCTAATTGAGGCAAAAATTCCAGTTATTAAAGTTGCAGATTTTACTAATTCTCCAGAAATCCTTGAAGGAAGAGTTAAAACTTTACATCCAAAAATTCACGGTGGAATATTAGCTAAAAGAACTGACGAAAAACATAGAAGAGATATAGAGGCTAACCAACTTGAACTTATTGACTTAGTAGTTGTCAATTTATATCCTTTTAAGAAAACTGTAGAAAAGGGATCTAGATGGGAGGATGCTATTGAAAATATCGATATCGGAGGGCCATCAATGATTCGTTCTGCAGCTAAAAATCATGAAGAAGTTTCCGTTTTAGTCGATCCTAGTCAATATCAAAATTTTCTTGATGAAATTAAAAAAGGTAAGTTAAAGAAATCATATCAAGCACAATTAGCTCTTGAAGCTTTTCAACATACAGCGGACTATGACGCGGCAATATCTAGCTGGATAAGTAAAGAAAGAAATTTACCATCTTCAAATTATATTGAATCTTATCCACTAATTAAAACCTTAAGATATGGGGAGAATCCTCATCAAAAAGCTTTTTGGTATGGTTTAAGTAATGTTGGGTGGCAATCAGCAGAACAATTACAAGGTAAAGATTTAAGTTATAACAATCTATTGGATCTTGAGTCAGCTCTTTCAACAGTTTTAGAATTTGGCTATGCAGAAAAAGGTGAACTTACAACAAAAGATTTCGCTTCAGTTATTCTGAAGCACAATAATCCCTGTGGGGCTTCGATAAGCAATTCAGCCTCCCAAGCATTTTTGAATGCTTTGGAATGTGATTCAGTTAGTGCATTTGGCGGAATAGTTGCCTTTAATACAAATGTAGATAAAGAAACTGCAATTAACCTCAAAGAGATTTTTTTAGAGTGCGTCGTAGCTCCATCTTTTGATGAAGAAGCTCTAAATATTTTAAAAATAAAAAAGAATTTAAGAATTTTAAAGTTAACAAAAGATAGACTTCCAAAAAAGAATCTAACTTCAACTAAATCGATAATGGGAGGATTATTAGTTCAAGATACCGACGATGGTGAAGATACAACTGAAAGTTGGGTTTCAGTAACTAAGAAAAGTCCAAATAATCAGATGAAGTTAGATCTAAATTTTGCGTGGAAAGTATGCAAACATGTCAAATCAAATGCAATCGTAATAGCAAAAAATCAAAAAACTATTGGAATTGGGGCTGGACAAATGAATAGAGTTGGAGCTGCGAAAATTGCATTAAATGCTGCTTCAAAAATATGTTCTGAGGCTGTTTTAGCAAGTGATGGATTTTTTCCATTTGCAGATACCGTAGAACTAGCAGATAAATATGGAATTAAAGCTATTATCCAGCCTGGAGGAAGTTTAAGAGACCAAGAAAGTATTGATATGTGTGATGCAAGAGGAATATCTATGGTGTTTACTCAAAAGAGACATTTTTTACATTGATTTAGGATGATTTCGGATAATATGTTATTTTGTTAGTCTTTCTAAACAGGGATAGTCTTCCTGGACCTGCACATAAAAAGTAGAGAGAAATTGCTCCGTATATGAAGGACAATTCAAAGGCATAGTTATGGCCATCAACTACTGCCAGAGGAAAACCTTCTAATCCAGTATCTAGGAGATGGAAATAAACAGCGAATGCCATTGTGGAAAATAATCCAAGAGAAGAAAGCCTTGCAAAAATACCTAAGGCCAATCCTACTGGGCAAACTAATTGAGTGATAGCTGCTCCAAAAGTCCAAATAACTGGATCGCCTGGCAAAAATGGGAAGTACTTACCAACCACAAACTCAGCAAAACCTTGAGGATCTTGAAGTTTCTCTAAGCCATGATGAATCATTAAAGCACAAAAGCCGATTCTCAAAACAAAAATTGATAGTTCTCCAAGGATATTAACTTCAGATCCAGAAGATGGATTAGCGACTACAACCTCAACTTTTTGAGGGGCTTTTGATCTATTTACACTGGCTGTTTGAACCTGATTATTCAGTGTTTTGTCTTCCATACTTCATAAATTTTTCATTATTCTAGTTAATAAAGTAGATCTTTAGGAAATATATAAATAATAAATTTAAAAAACTAAGCAAATTCCTTAAAAATATTCCAAATTAGGAAGTTATATCAATTAACTTTTCAATAACATCAGCGACAACCTTGTCAGGAGTGGATGCACCTGAGGTAATCCCAACATTAATGTTTCCACTGGGTAAAAAATTTCTTTTGAGTTCTAAATCTGATCCAAGTGGTTTATGTAATATTGAATTTTCTTCGATAGATATTCTATCAGGAGTGTCTATGTGAAAAGAAGAAATATTCTTTGTAATTGCTATTTCTTGTAAATGGGTAGTATTAGAAGAATTGAAGCCACCTATAACAACAAGAATATCAAGATCTTCATCAACCAAAGAAAACATTGCGTCTTGCCTTTCTTCAGTTGCATCACAAATTGTATTAAACGCTAAAAAATGACTATTTAAATTCTCTGGTCCAAATTTCTTTAACATCGTTTTTTCAAAAACTTTTCCAATTTCCTCTGTCTCGCTTTTAAGCATGGTTGTCTGATTGGCAACTCCAACTCTATCTAAATCTTTATCAGGATCGAATCCATTAGAACAAGCTTTAGAAAATTTATTCATAAATTCATTTTTGTTTCTTCTACCCAAGATATATTCAGATACATAATTTGCTTCTTCTAAGTCAAGTACAACTAAGTACTTTCCTGCAAAGGAGCTCGTAGCTAAAGTCTCTTCATGCTTAAACTTCCCGTGAATTATTGATGTAAAAACATGTTTTTTATGTTTTTCAACAGTATGCCAAACCTTAGAAACCCAAGGACAAGTTGTATCTATAATATGACATCCTTTTTCATGAAGGAGTTTCATTTCTTGGACAGTAGCTCCAAAAGCAGGAAGAATAACAACATCCCCATTAGAAACCAAAGAAAAATCTTTGATTCCGTTTTTAGCCGAAATGAATTTTACATTCATTTTCCTCAAGTGATCATTAACTGAAGGGTTATGAATTATCTCGTTTGTTATCCAAATATTCTCATCTGGGTAATGTCTCCTAGTTTCATAAGCCATTGCTACAGCTCTTTCAACTCCCCAACAAAAACCGAAGGCTTGGGCTAACTTAATTTTTAATCTTCCTTTCGTATAAGTGAAGTTGTTATCTCTTATAGAACTTATCAAATCACTTTGATAAGCTTCTTCTAAAGCTTGAGCTCTTTTTGTTGGAGAATCGAAACCTCTTCTATTATATCTGTCAGAATGATGCAGTGATCTTCTAAAAGCTTGAGTATCCATGCATTGATATTACAACATTTTAAATAATTTTCCTCAAAAAAAAAGAAACCTGACATATGTCAGGTTTCTATATTCAATTGAAGGTTTAGTTATTTAGCAGATGCAAAGTCTGGATATGCTTCCATTCCATGCTCTCCTATATCTAAGCCTTGAGTCTCTTCCTCTTCAGATACTCGGATTCCTCCGAATAATCCTCCAATTACAGACCAGGCAATCCAGCAAGTAACTAGTGTCCAAATAGCATAAGCTGCGGCACCAAGAGCTTGAACTAGAAGAAGGGTAATACCTCCACCATTGAACAATCCCATACCTGCTCCATCGCCTTGTACAGCTGTACCCCAAAGACCAATAACTACAGTACCCCATACACCACAAACTCCGTGAACAGAGAATGCACCTACAGGATCATCGATCTCAGCGGCATCAAGTGCTGCAACAGAAAATACAACGATTATTCCACCTACTAGTCCTGCGAACCAGGCTCCAGCAAGAGTCATATCACCACAACCAGCAGTGATACTAACCAAACCAGCAAGGATTCCGTTAATTATCATTGTAAGATCAGGCTTACCAGAAGTTAATGTTGAAACAATTGTTGCTCCAATAGCTCCTGCAGCTGCTGCCAAAGTAGTTGTTACAGCAACATATGGAACCCATTGATCCATAGCAAGTTGAGAACCGGGGTTAAATCCGTACCAACCTATCCATAGAACTAAGGCACCTAAAGTAGCAATAGCCATATTGTGTCCTGGCATGGCCTGTGGTTTCCCATCAGAGTATTTGCCAATTCTTGGCCCAAGAAGCATAGCTCCTACTAGACCCGCCCATGCTCCAACTGAGTGAACAATTGAAGAACCAGCAAAATCGACAAAACCTAGAGAATCAAGCCAACCACCATTCCATTTCCAGCTACCAGCAATTGGATATATAAATGCAGTTAATACAACAGCAAAAACAACAAATTCTCCAAATTTAACTCTTTCAGCAACAAGACCGGAAACGATAGTTGCCGCAGTTCCTGCAAAAGCAGACTGGAACAAGAAATCAACAGTTGGGACTAATCCAGCATCAGTTACCATGTCTGCAGTAACTGTTGGATCAAAAAATAAGCCGCCAAAATAAAGCCAACCGTCGGCAACACTTCCTCCGTACATTAATGAATAGCCGATAAACCAATAAGAAGTTACAGCTAAAGCAAATACAAAGAGGTTTTTAGCAAGAATGTTTACTGCGTTCTTAGAACGGCACATACCTGCCTCAACCATAGCGAAACCAGCGTTCATGAAGATCACCAAAATAGTAGCGATCAAAAGCCATAAATTGTTAGCAAGAAAAGCTGCATTCAACTCAGGTAAATCAGCTGCGTGAGCTGAAAGATTAAAAATACCTAAACCAAACAAAGCTAGGGGAACAGTTGCAAGCCACAACATAGAGCGGTTTGAACTAAATCCTCGAATACTCCTCAAAAGGAGCATAGGCCCATTTACAAGACTTGCATCTTGAAGTTTGGACCTAGAGCGCCTTTGAGGCGTTTGCAAAGCAGTGGTCATAAAAAAAAATTAGATCTGCAAAAAAACAGTTTGTGCTGTTTCCTTTCAAATTTAAATTTATTCAAAAAACTTATCCGTGTCTAGTAGTTGTTTATACCATTTTTATAGTTGCACCCTAAAAAATTATTTGTTAAATTTAAAAATTATTTTTTTTGGATTTCAAAACATCAAGTTTTTCAGCTATTTTAAAGGTTTGATTCCATTCCATGATACATGGTCTATATGAAATTCAAATGAACATGGAATAGTTATCATTCCTGCACTTAAAGATTCTCTAAAGAGATTGCCGTACAAGGGATCTGCATTATCTCCGGGGGCAAAAAAACTAGCGTCTTTTCTTGTGATACAAGGTACTAAAACACTTTTACTTTCAGGAATTAATTCCTTTAATTCCATGAGGTGTTTTTGACCTCTTTTTGTTACTGTATCTGGGAAAAGAGCTACATTTTCTTGAATCCAAGTCGTATTTTTAACCTCTATGTAAATGTTACGTTTATCAGGATTTGAAGATTTTGGAGTTAGCAAAAAGTCAATTCTGCTTTTTTTCTCTTTTCCATAAGGGACTTCAGATCTAATTGTCTCTATTTCGCCTATTATTTCGTATAACAAATCTTTCTCAATAACCTTTTTGATTAACTTATTTGCAAATAAAGTATTAATTCCCACCCAAACCTCCTCATTTTTTTCATCTAAAACACATATCTGTTCCCAAGTAAAAGGTAATTTTCTTTTGGGAGAAGGGGAGGCACTTATTCTTACTTTTGCTCCCTCAGTCAAAAGTCCCTTCATTGGACCTGTATTAGCACAATGAGCAGTTACTACCTCTCCGTTATTTAATTTTATATCTGCAAGAAACCTTTTATATCTTTTTATTAAAATCCCTTCAATTAGTGGATCAAATTCTATTATCCGATCATTCATAAATATGTCGTTAGTTAAAAATCAAATATAATTGAAACTTAAACTTCTTGAAAAATTTAGACAAATCCAAATGCATTCATTTTTAAAAAATAATGTTTTTTCAATTTCGTTTGGTACTAGTCTTAGTAAATTAGCTGGATGTATAAGACAAATATTTATAGCTGCTGCTTTTGGAGTTGGGGTAACATACGACGCATTTAATTATGCCTATATAATTCCTGGTTTTTTACTAATAATCATAGGAGGGATTAATGGTCCCTTACATAACGCAGTCGTTTCAGTTCTAACTCCCCTTAACAAAAAAAATGGAGGGATTGTTTTAACTCAAATAAGCATAAAACTTTCAATATTATTAATTGGTTTAGCTATATTGATTTACTTTAATTCCAGTTTATTGATTGAATTATTAGCCCCAAATTTAAGTTACGAAGCTAAAGCTATTGCCAGTTACCAATTAAAAATACTTACACCTTGTATCCCTTTATCTGGATTCATAGGTTTAAGCTTTGGCGCCTTAAATTCCCAAAGAAAATTCTTTTTATCAAGTATAAGTCCAGCCATAACAAGCCTAACTACTATTTTTTTTATTTTATTAAGTTGGATTTTCAAACAAGAAAATGCATATTCTCAGTTCTTTACTTATACGGGATTACTAGCTTTTGCAACTTTGACAGGAACTTTAATACAGTTTCTTGTTCAAATTTCGGAAATTAATAAAATCGGTCTCTTGAGATTTAAGTCAAACCTCCAATTATTTAAAGATGAAGAGAGGAGGATATTCAACTTAATTATTCCAGCGTCTATCTCATCAGGTCTCAGTCAAATTAATGTTTTTATCGATATGTTTTTCGCTTCAAGTTTTCAAGGGGCAGCATCGGGACTAGCTTACGGAAACTTTCTAATACAAGCCCCATTAGGTATATTATCTAACTCTTTGATTTTGCCATTACTTCCAAAATTCTCAAAATTGAGAAGTAATAAAGACTATATAGGACTCCAAAAAAAATTGATCTCTGGAATAGAGTACTGTTTCTTGACAACTATTTTTTTAACCGGATTTTTCATAACCTTTAATAATCAAATAGTAGAATTAGTTTTTCAGAGAGGATCTTTTGATTATTCAGCGGCGTTAAAAGTAAAGAATATATTAATTGCTTATGCAGTTGGCATACCTTTTTATCTTTATAAAGATTTATTAGTAAGAACTTACTATTTAATAGAAAAAACAACCTTCCCTTTTAAGTCATCATTTGCGGGAATAATATTAAATATTTTTTTTGATTGGTTTTTAATTGGAGCCCCAATTAAAAATTTTGGGAATCTTTCACCATATAATTTTGGAGTTGTAGGAATAATTTTATCTTCAGTAATAGTCAACTTTATAGTTTGTATTTTGCTCTCTTTTAATCTGAAAAATGAAAATATCCATTTGCCTAACTTGGATTTATTAAGGAAAATTATTCTCATGTCATTAGCAGCATTTATAGGTAGCACAATTTGTTTTACTATTCTCCAGACTACGAATAACTCCAATTCAAATCTCGGAGAATTTTTATTTTTAATATTTGGATCTCTAACTTTTTTTGCAATTTATTTTTTTCTTACAAAATGCCTGAAAGTAAATAGATTTAAAGTCTATAAAAAAAAGATTTAGTTTTCAAAAAAGCTTTCCAGAATCTCCTCTAATTCTAGAATTTGCGAAGTAGTGATTAAATTAATAAGTGGAATACTGTTAACACCATCCCCAACTTTTACACTTATTGCTTTCAAACTTATTTTTGCAGCCTCCAATGGGCCTTGATTTTTATTGCTGATACATTCAATAGCAAGATTTCTTGCAAGGCCAGCATCTCCAAGATGTAAATTCCACTTTTCTATTTTTATAAAAACCTTTTCTGAAAGAATATTTTCTAGATCACTTATAAGTATCTGGGAGTCCATAAATTAAAAATTAAGTTGATTGTTTTGAAGTATCTTTAGGTTTTTTTACAATTACAAAAAGTAAATGGGAAGCTAAAAGAATTGACCAGAAAATTGCAAAATTATTAAAAAAAGCGATTTCATATTTAATTTCTTTTAAAAGCCAAGTTCCACTTACTATCGCAGTAAATATCATGCAGTGAATAACAAAATTTACTATTCGAGAAAAATGTTTATAGATGGGATCTTCTAAATCACCATTTCCGTACCACTTTATAGGCATATTAATAATTTTATTGTTAATAATAGATATTTTACCTGAAATCTAGTTGACTAAGAGACCCTGAAACAGAGATATTACATAATTATGCGCCTGTAGCTCAGTGGATTAGAGCACCTGACTACGGATCAGGGTGTCGGGAGTTCGAATCTCTCCAGGCGCGTTTAAAATTATGAAATATTCTTTTTATATTTTTCTAAAAAATATCGTCTATATTATGGTTATAACTTATCAAATTCAATGAATATCCTTCAAAATCTTAAAGAAAGTGATCCAGTAATATCCAATTTTATTAACTCTGAAAAAAATAGACAGGAAACTCATCTTGAGTTAATCGCAAGTGAAAATTTCGCATCAATTGCTGTCATGCAGGCGCAAGGATCAGTTCTTACAAATAAGTACGCAGAGGGATTACCTCAGAAAAGATATTACGGAGGATGTGAATTTGTTGATGAAATCGAAGAATTAGCTATTCAAAGAGCGAAAAAATTATTTAATGCAAATTGGGCTAATGTGCAACCCCATAGTGGAGCACAGGCAAATGCTGCTGTTTTCTTAAGTTTACTTAAACCTGGCGATACAATCCTTGGGATGGATTTATCTCATGGTGGGCACCTAACTCATGGATCTCCAGTAAATATGAGTGGTAAGTGGTTTAATGCAGTTCACTATGGTGTAAATAAAGAAACTAGTGAATTAAATTTTGATGAAATAAGAGAGATAGCATTAGAAACAAAACCAAAATTGATCATATGCGGATATTCAGCTTATCCAAGAACAATCGATTTTGAATCATTTAGAAAAATTGCAGATGAAGTTGGTGCATTCTTAATGGCTGATATTGCACATATCGCAGGTCTTGTAGCAAGTAAACTTCATCCAAATCCAATACCTTATTGTGATGTAGTTACTACAACTACTCATAAAACATTAAGAGGGCCTAGAGGTGGACTTATCTTGTGTAAAGATGCAGAATTTGGAAAGAAATTTGATAAATCTGTTTTCCCAGGAACTCAGGGTGGGCCCCTAGAACATATTATTGCAGCTAAAGCAGTTGCATTTGGAGAAGCCTTACAGCCAGATTTCGTTGATTATTCCCAACAAGTAATAAAAAATGCCAAAGTTCTAGCTTCAACTTTAATAAATAGAGGTATTGATATCGTTAGTGGAGGCACTGATAATCATATTGTTTTACTCGATTTAAGAAGCATAAATATGACTGGTAAAATTGCTGACTTGCTCGTAAGTGAAGTGAATATAACTGCAAATAA
>CACGKI010000017.1 GCA_902573565.1 uncultured Prochlorococcus sp. | reverse complement strand
AAAAAATTCCAGAAGAAATTCTTTCCTTAATAAATGAAGAAGAAATAAATTTATTTCAAGAGTTACAAATTAAAATTAAAGAATTAAATAATAAGACCAATCTCACAAGATTAACTGACGGGGATGATTATTGGGTATCTCAAGTTTTTGACAGCATTTGGCCATTCAAAGCTTTCACGAATATTAATTTTGATAATAAAAAATTTTTAGATATTGGATCAGGCTGTGGCTTTCCAGGTTTAGCTTATGCAATAACTCATCCTAATTCTGAGATATACCTAATTGATTCTTTGAAAAAGAAAACAGATGCAATAAAAATTTTAGTTGAACAGATCAATTTCAAAAACAATATTCATGTAATCAATGATCGTGTTGAGAACTTAGCCCACCAATCGTCAATGAGAAATAATTTTAATATTGCAACAACTAGAGCAGTTAGTAATTCATCAACAGTTGCAGAATATATTCTACCAATGTTGAAAAAAGAAGGGTTTGGATTTTTATATTGTGGCAAATGGACGAATGAAGAAAGCAAAAATCTAGATAAAACTTTAGAAATATTAGAAGGGAAAGTTAAAGATAAAAAAGAGATACAATTACCGAGAAATAAAGGCACCCGAAATATTATTCTTATTCAACCAAAAAATTTTTGCCCCAAAATTTACCCAAGAAAAGTTGGCAAACCTGAGAAAAATCCATTATGAGATTATTTTTTTGATAATCTTTTACCAACATTATCTCCAAACTTTTCTTTTAAAGTTCTCAATTTATTTATCACTTTTTTAGGATTTATATGGCCTTCTAAAACATTCATTAATTGTCTTTCAGAAACATCCACATCTAATAAATTAGCGTTACTCCCAGGGAACCAGTGACTTCCATTACCAAGCAATTGATATCTAGCTTTCGCGAATCCTTCCAAATCCAACCAATCAATTAAATTTGAAAGCCAAAGCAGAATGGGAATATTAATATTTCCTGGCGTATATTCCCAACTAGGTAAATTTCTATTCCAATTTTGATACCATTCAAAACCAAGAGTATTTATTGATTCTTGTCTCAATCTGTTTATTATCTTGGGAACATACTGCTCAGATTCTGATAATAAGGAGACCGCTTCCAAATGGAGATCAAAATCTGTCTCTTTTGCAATGCCCACACTAAGAGTATGGACGTTTTTATTCCTTAAGCAAAAAAGATCATTAAAAACTATAGGATGAAGTGGACTACAAAGTTCTAAAACTTTTGTCGGGGGAGTATGAAGATGTCCTCCTTTATCGGTAGGACTTATTATAAAAACCCCAAGATCATACTTATTTGCTAAATTAATGACTTTTGTATTTTCTTGATTGATAAAGTACCAGTGCAAATTTACATAATCAAATAAGTTAGTTGATATGGCCTTCGAAATTAGAGAAGGTTTGCCATGAGTGGAAAATCCAATAGATCCAATTAAATTTTCTTTTTGCAAATTCCTTAAAATATCAATACAACCTCCATGCCTAATAGACTGATGTAAATGTTCAAGAGTATTAATTCCATGTATCGCTAGCAAATCAATTTTTTTAACTTTTAATTTTTCAATACTTGTCATAACATCTCTCTCAAAGATTTCTGGATCACTATTTGGAGGAATTTTTGTTTGAATTATATTTGGGATTCTCTTAGTACTCTTAAAACACATCCCTAATTGAACCTCAGAAGTTCCATAGTACTTGGCGGTTTCTACATGACTTAATCCATATCGGTTTGCAAGATCTAATATATTTTCTACTTTATTTTGTTCTGCAAATGAAACGTCAGAAAAATCTAATTGATCCCAACTTTTTTGAAATCTCATACCACCTAATGATAAAACAGGCATCTTTAGATTGGTTCTGCCAAATCTACGATATTGCATCTTTTTGATATTAATGCTTATTCATTCTTGGTGGTTTTCCAAAAGTTTGAAACATATCTCTATCAAGACTATTCTCTAAATCATCCAATTCTTCAAACTTTACCCAATGAATGCAATCAACAGGGCATGTATCTATTGCTTCTTGTATAAGACTAGAACTATCTCCATCTTGCCTAATAGCTCGACTTCTACCATGAAATTCATCAACCATAAAAGTATTCGATGCAACGTGTACACAGTATTGACAACCAATACATTTAGCCTCATCAACCCATACAGCTTTTTCGGTTAATTGACCACCAAGGACAGGTTCGAAACCAGTAATTTCACTATTTTCTTTATCATTATCAAATGGATCTATAAAATCCATATTCTGATACTAGCTATCCCACTTAGTTAAAACCAATTCTATAGAACCATCATTTTTGTTTGATTGTTCCACTATTTGGTATCCATCTTCTTCTGTTTTTGAAATAATTGTTTGGTAAGCATACATTTGTGTAACTTTAGAAATAAATCTTTCCACTGGAAGTTCAAACTTCCATAAATCAAGATCAGTAACTAATTCGTAAGCATTTGAACTTTTATCCCATTTAAATCCAACTTTAGTTTCTCCAGGTAAGTCCATACTTATATCTACGGCTGTAAACTTGCCTTTGTAGCCTTTAACAAACTTTTCTTCTTGGTTGATATTATAGCCAAGATTGTTCAACGCCTGGATAAGAGGCTTAGCTTCTTTAAGCTGAGTTTTTATGGTACTAAAATGTGACATTAGATTCGTTGTTTAATTGTTTTAAGTTTTCATTTTGATTAAAGATGAAAGCATCAGATGTTTTATTCTTAACTGTTACTTTTCCTAGAGCATCTTCGAGAGTTTTAGTAGCTTCATTGCATGATTCACCAGTAAATCCCACAACAGTCTCTTCAACTCTCCCATCTTGATGAATTTTGAATCTTAATGTTTTTTGAGGCATTAAATCCAAGTACTAAGTACTTTTACTTTATATAGAATAACGAAAATTTTTTGTTTCAGTTGGCACAAGTTAATTAATTTTAATTTTTATACTGAATATCAGATAAATTAATTTTTTTTACATACCTCTGGATAAAAAAATTAAAGTGCTTAATTATAAAAACTTTTCATTCCCATTGAATCTAGAGCAGTTTTTGCTTCTTCCATTACTGATGGTTCTTTATCGAAAAGGGCAATCTTGGTACATTCATCAATGAAAGTTTCTTGAAATGTATTGTTTAATTTTCCATAAAGCCGAGACAATGACCAAATGCAATTACTTCTAACACCTGATTCATTATCTATTTTTAAACTGATTAAAAGCTGTTCTGCAGCTAATTGAGCATTTTCCAAAGAAACATTCCCAATTTCAGCTAGAGAACTTGATGACCATAACCTTACTGCAGCTACATCATTCTTCAAAGCATTTATTAATGGCTTTAAAACAATTTGATTATCATAATTTGCTAAGCTCCATGCAGTTGCTCTTCTTACATAAGCATTATCGTCAGTTTGCAAAAGACTGACAAGTTTTTGGACTGCGCTAGGACATGGATTACGACCTAATGCATATACCGCACTCATTCTTTCAACAGGGCAGGGTTGATCGAGTAGCGGAAGTAAAAGGGGGAAAGATCTCTGATCTCTAAATTCACAAAATATTCTTAATCCCTGTATTCTCTCTTCTTTGTTACCACGTAGCATTTTCAAAGCTTCATTGCACTCTTGAGATATATTAAGATCTGTTGAAAATGCTTCTTCATCAATTTGCTCTAAAGGATCAATCTCAATTTCTAAAGCTAATTCTTTGGCCAATACATCTGGATCAACAGCGATTTCAGCTAAGCTTTCTTTATTGGGATCCCTATTTTTTGTCATTTTGATAACTTAAAAATATTAATTTAAAGGGGCAGGCGACATCATATCTCCAGGCAACCAAATCCTTGCGCTAACTGCAAAAAAAGCAATCCCAAAAAGTGCAACGATCGCGAAAGGTAAAATTTTTGTCTTAATAAATCCCAAAGATTCAAAATCATTTAACTCAATAATAACCTGTTTTAAGAGACTTTAAAAAAATTATTTTAGATAATATTATTTATTTCTTGCATTTTGTCTTAGCTGACCACATGCAGCGTTTTTATCTAGCCCTCTGCTTTTTCTGAAGCTAACGGCGATACCATTATTTAAAAGTTTAGATTGAAAAAACTTAAGATTTTTCAAAGAAGCTCGTTTAAATTCAACTCCATCAATTTGGTTATACTGTATTAAATTTACGTGGCATTGAAAACCTTTTAGCAAATTAATCAATTCATTAGCATGTTCTAATTTATCATTAATACCACTCAGCATTAAATATTCAAAACTTACCCGCCTACCGGTATCTCTCACAAATTGCTTACAATCTTCAATTATATTTTCGATCTGATAGTGTTTTGCACTTGGTATAATCATTTCTCTTATTATTTGATTTGAAGCATGGAGGCTTATTGCCAATGTAAATTGACAATTACCCAAAATTCGAAAGGAATTTGTTGATAATTTTTTAATCATTTTTGGCACAGCAACAGTGCTTACAGTAATCTTTCTTTGGCTAATATGAAAATCCTCATTTATAGATCGAATTGACAAAAGCACATCATCTATATTCAATAAGGGTTCACCCATACCCATAAAAACAATATTAGTCACTTTTCTATTCATTTCATTTTCAATAAATAAAATTTGATCTAATATTTCACTTGCTTTTAAGGATCTTTTCAAACCCTCTTTCCCAGTTGCACAAAATTTGCAGTCCATAGGGCATCCAACCTGACTAGAAAGACATGCAGTTAGTCTTTTTTCAGTTGGTATTCCAACGCACTCAATACTCTCATTATCCTCTGTAGTAAGTAACAACTTTAGCGTGCCATCATTAGCTAAGTTTTTTTCTTGGAAACTAAGTTCGCTTAATTTAAAACCGTCATCCTTTAACCTTTTTCTAAAATCTAAAGGTAAGACTTCTATTTGATCAATATTTTTATTCTTATTTCTATAGTTATATATCCAATTATAAATTTGACGACCTCTAAAAGCAGCCTGACCATAATCTAGAGCTACATTTTCTAAATCTTTTATGCTGCTTCCAAGAAGGTTTTTCAAAGTATTTAGTCTTTAGATCAATAAAAATTTCACCACAACAGCAAACCATGTTTTAGAAATAATTCTGTAAGAACAAGAGCAATAAATCCAATCATGGCCAACCTTCCATTAAGTCTTTCATTATAAAAATGGAAACCATAACGAGGTAATTTTTTCCTAGGGACAATGTCTGGCTTAATCATCACTAACAAACTAAAGAATTTATTCTAGTAGCTAAAAATGATAATAGATAATATTTATTCATCAGATAAAAGTCCCTCCTCTTGTAATCCTTCCAATGCAGCAGGATCTGGTAATTGATCTTCAGAAAATTGATTTTCAGCACTAGGTCTTGCAAATGCCGCAAAGTTACTGGAATTTGGATCGATTCCATGTCGGTTTCGAGTTGTCTCCAAATCTTCATCACTAGGATCATCAAGTATTGCAGTCGAATTTACGGCAGGGGTTTGTGGCATATCAACTGTATAATCTGGCCTTAAGTTCTGTGCTCTTCTATATCCACCAGATTCTTCTGCAAGAATATCAGGATGAGGGCCTGCCTCTGAGGCTAATTCCTCAACAAAGCCGCTAAAACCTGTACCTGCAGGTATTAATCTACCTATAATAACATTTTCCTTTAGACCTCTTAACCAATCAGATTTACCTTCAATTGCAGCTTCTGTGAGAACTCTTGTAGTTTCTTGGAATGAAGCTGCTGATATAAAGCTATCTGTATTGAGAGAAGCTTTAGTAATACCCAATAAAACGGGTGTAAACTCTGCTGGTGCTCCTCCTGTAATTGCCATTGCTTGATTTGTATCTTCCACTTGCCTCAACTCTATAAGCTCACCAGGCAAAAGAGTAGTATCGCCAGCATCTTCAATGCGAACTTTACTTGTCATCTGTCGAACAATAACTTCTATATGCTTATCATCGATTGCAACGCCCTGGGACTTATAGACGTTTTGGACTTCACTTACCATACTTCTTTGTAGTTTTGATATAGATTCTCGAGCTGCATCTATTAGAGGTTTTTGATCCTTTAAATCACTGAAGTAACAATCTAATAATTCATGCGGATTAATCGGACCATCAGTAAGAATCTCACCCCCTGTAACTTGTTGTCCATCACTAACCATTATATTTTTCCCGACTAATAATTGATATTCGTTAACTAAATCATCATCTTCAATAACAGATAACGAGACTGATTCTTCATCATTACCTTTTTTAATCTGAACAATTCCAGATTTTTTACACAAGATTGCAGAATCTCTAGGTCTCCTAGCTTCTAATAACTCTTCAATTCTAGGTAATCCTTGAACAATATCTCCAGTTTTCTGCCTCTCAAAAACAAGCAAAGCTAAACCATCTCCCCTAAGAACCAAATCTCCGTCTTTAACATGTAAAACTGAATCGGGAGAGACCATATAAGGCCTGCCAAGTCTTAAAGTTACTGACCCACCTGAAACTTCTTCGATTTCTCCACAAGAAGTTGATTTTTCAGATTTACTAATAGGATCACCATCAACTACACGATCACCAACTTTAACCATTGCTTTATTACTTATCTCAATTTTTAATTTATCTTCTTCTCTTACAACAATTAACCTTCTTACAGGCTCATCATCAACAACATTTGGCAATTGAACAAAACCCTTTTCTTTACAAAGAATTTGAGTAGTAGCTATTACATCTCCTGCTTTGACTATTTCGTTGTTATTAACTTGCAATTCTGTATGCGTTGAGCCATGACTAGAGTCAGATATTGTATCTCTTCTTACAAGAATAGATTCCAATATTACTAAATTTAATCTATTTATTGATGCGTCATTTTCATCTGCAATCGACTCCACATCAATAGTCATTTGAGGAGTAGCATCAAAACTTTCAATACTTAAATGTGTTCTAAGCAGTTCAACACCTTCAACTGACTTTATCAATTCACCATCTTTATAAGCAAGTCTTTGGATAGCTTTCAAGCCCAAATGTGGTCCCTTTTCCTGCTTAACATGAGATAATTGAGGCAGCTCTGCCTGATCAGGAATTGTAAATTCCTCTACGGTTCTTAATAATAAACCTCTACATTTAGGAGTTTCCAGTTTCTGAACGAATAGTAGTTCTTGATTATCAACACCATCCAAAATCTTTTCACCTGGATTTACTAAATTACCCTCTTCTGTAAATCTATTCAAAACTTCTTCATCATTACACTCATGAAAAGTTCCATTTCTTACAGTTATTTCACGAAGAATATCATTTTTCTGTGTTACCGTAACAATCCCTGATGTTTGACTGAATATATCTTTTACAACTTCTGTTCCAGCTTCAATCCATTTCATATCCTCAATCATTAGAAGTGATATATCCTTATTTATTTCATGAGTTTCTTGGGGAATCCAAAGTAATGTGCCCCCTTGATTAACTTCAAAACCATTTTTAGATGATCTTGCTTTTTTAACACTTAACTCCGGAGAGTACTTTACCAGCCCGCCAGTTTTTGTACGGAACCTTTCATCCGTTAAATCTGCTATAACCTGTCCATTACTAATTTTACTACCGGGCGAAATATTCAAACGATAAGAGGTTCCATCGCTAGATTCCAAATTAAATATTTGACCTGAGTGCGAAGATTCTTCAATTAATTGAAAATTACTCAAAGACATTGAGGTAGTAACAATCTGAACTTCCCTCGAATCTCCCACTGAATCTCTTAATCGAACTTGTCCCCCAAACTCACTTGATTGACTTGCCTCTGCTAAAACAGTTCTTTCACTTACAGAAGTACCAGATGATACAACTGGTCTAGCATTAGGTGGTAAATTATAAACGTCTCCAGCTAAAACCCATAATCTACCTAATCTCTGCGCTTTTAATGTAATATTTCCTTGTCTATCTGTGACGTCCTTTGGTTGGATAACCTTGTCATATTTTACTTGGCCAGCCAAATCACAAATAACATCTTTAGTAGCTTTTTCAACGCTCTTTTTCACAGCTCCAGCAATAATCTGAGCAACTGTTCTGTCAGCATTTACTTCTTCACCATCATCTACAAATAAAAGCGAACCACTCGAAACATCTATTTTTTGTACTTTTTTAGAATTATTATCTTGAGGGACAATTTTTAAAGTGAAATCAACTTCGGCTTGTTTAGCTTCTACACCATGCGGAGTTCTATAACCTCTAACCTTTGCTTTGGAACTAAACTCAACTTTCCCAGAAATCTTAGATCTTACTACTCCACTTTCAGCAGTGGATACACCGCCAGTATGGAAAGTTCTCATTGTCAATTGAGTACCAGGTTCTCCAATAGATTGAGCAGCAATGATACCTACAGCTTCTCCTAAGTCAACCAAATGATTATGAGCCAAAGCCCATCCGTAACATCTTCTACAAACAGATCTATTTGCTTCACATGTTAAAGGGGATCTTATTTTTACCTCTTTAATAAATGTTGCCTCAATTTTTTCTGTCAATGAAGGATCTATTGCAGTATTTTGAGGAATAATTAAGTTGTCTTCAGGATCTAAAATATCCTCTGCAGTTAGTCTGCCAAGAAGTCTTGATCCAAATTTACCATCTTCAGCTTCAACGACTATTGATCGTTCAGTTCCGCAGTCCTCTTCTCTAACAATCACATCTTGAGCTACATCAACTAATCTTCTAGTCAAATAGCCAGAATCCGCAGTTCTTAAGGCAGTATCCACCAAACCCTTCCTAGCTCCGTAAGAAGAAATCACATATTCAGTCACAGTAAGCCCTTCTCTAAAGTTTGTTCTTATTGGTAAATCAATAATTTCTCCTTGAGGATTAGCCATCAACCCTCTCATCCCAACAAGTTGTCTTACCTGGGACATATTCCCCCTTGCCCCTGAATTAGCCATCATCCAAACTGAATTGAGAGGATCATTTTGGTTAAAATTATTTTTAACAGCATCAACTAATCTCTCATTAGTTTCAGTCCAAGTATCAATAACTTTTGTATGTCTCTCAACTTCTGTAATTTCACCAAGTCTATAGCATTCTTCTGTAGCAGATATTTGCTCTTCAGCTTGTCCTATCAAATCTTGTTTAGCTTCAGGAACTTTTAAGTCATCTACTGAAATAGAAACAGCAGCTTGAGTAGCATATTTAAATCCTAAATCCTTTAAGTTATCAGCCATGGCTGCAGTGATAGCAGTTCCATGAGTTTTGTAAGCCCAAGATACAAGATTTTTTAAGGCTCTCTTATCAACTACTTTATTTTTGAATGATGGCGGTGTTTTAGATAAAGGAGGCATTATTACTGGATTATTCTTTTTTGAGTTTTTTGTACTTTTGCGTACCCTTGAAGTTTTTTTAGATTTAGATGATGTCATGATTTTTAAATGAAAGAAAATAGTTTTTTAGAGATTACGTTCGAGATACCGAATCAATAATGGTATAGTTCATCACTACTCTCCCAACAGTGGTTAAAACAAATCTACTTACTAAATTATTCTGAGTATCAAATCTGTCTCTTCTTAGCTTCCATATTTCTAATCTAGAGCCATCTTCTAGCTCTTCTGTTTTTTGAGGTTTACTCATTTCGTCTTCATCTTCAACTTCTCCATTAAATCTTACCCATACCCATTCATGTAAGCTAAGTCTTTTATTTTCAAAAGCAAAAATGACATCTTCTAATGAAGCGAAAGTAGAACTGTTATCTCCAAAAGCAGGCTTTTGATAATTCGGTTGCAAGGCCGTTAGATAATAAGATCCCAAAACCATATCTTGCGATGGCGTTACAATTGGTTCTCCTGTAGCAGGTGAAAGAATATTATTACTAGCCAACATAAGCATGCGTGCTTCAGTTTGTGCCTCTAAAGCTAGAGGGACATGGACTGCCATTTGATCTCCATCAAAGTCAGCGTTAAATGCAGGACAAACTAATGGATGCAATTGTATTGCTCTACCTCCAACTAATTTTGGTTCAAAAGCTTGAATTCCTAATCTATGGAGGGTAGGTGCTCTATTAAGAAGAATTGGGTGTCCTTCAATAACTTCTTGAAGTACTTGCATAACTTCATCATCAGCTTTTTGTATTAATTTCTTTGCAGCTTTGATGTTATTAACAATATTTTGGCGTATTAATCTATGAATTACAAATGGTTGGAAGAGCTCAATCGCCATCTCCTTGGGAAGACCACATTGATGCATTTTTAATTTAGGTCCTACAACTATTACGGATCTTCCTGAATAGTCAACACGCTTACCGAGAAGATTCTGTCTAAATCTTCCTTGTTTTCCTTCAATAATGTCACTTAGGGATTTTAGAGCTCGATTATTTGCTCCCACAACAGTTCTTCCCCTCCTTCCATTATCGATAAGAGCGTCAACCGCCTCCTGAAGCATTCTTTTTTCATTCCTTACAATAATTTCGGGTGCTAAAATTTCTTGTAACCTAGCTAATCTATTATTTCTATTAATAACTCTTCTATAAAGATCGTTTAAATCAGAAGTTGCGAATCTACCTCCATCAAGCTGAACCATAGGCCTAAGATCTGGCGGGATTACGGGAATTGCATCTAAAACCATCCATTCTGGTTTTGCATTAGTTGCAATGAAATTATCAATCACTCTGATCCTTTTGATAAGTTTTGCTCTTTTTTGACCCTTACTATTTGTTATTTCTTCTCTAAGCTCCTCAGCAACCTGATTTAAATCAAGGTCCTCAAGTAATTGCTTCAACGCCTCAGCACCTATACCGACATAAGGCTCGTTTTCTATTGTTGAATCTTCAGCATAAATTTCATCTTCAATTTCAAGCCATTCATCTTCAGTGAGTAATTGCTTATATTTAAGATCTTTATGATCTCCGGGATCTAAAACAACATAACAATTAAAATAAACTATTTGTTCTACATCTCTAAGTGGTATATCAAGAAGAATTGCTACATAACTCGGAATGCCTTTCAAATACCAAACATGGGAGACTGGCGCAGCAAGTTTTATGTAACCCATCCTATGTCTTCTAACTCTACTTTCAGTTACTTCAACTCCACATCTCTCACAAACAATTCCTCTATGCCTAACTCTTTTATATTTACCACAATGACATTCCCAATCTTTCGAGGGTCCAAAAATCTTCTCACAAAATAATCCATCCATCTCTGGTTTAAGTGTCCTGTAATTAATAGTTTCAGGTTTTGTAACTTCACCTACTACTTGTCCATTAGGCAATGTTCTCTGTCCCCAGTCCATTATTCTTTGGGGAGAGGCTATTGAAATTTTGACGTAATCAAAGTGATTTTCTGTTCTTAAGTTGCTGTTTGTCATTTTTTGGAATTTAAATTAGAAGTTTTAATTGAGTATTTAATCTTCCTCATATTCAGAGGTTCCTAGTGATTCGTAAGTGGGTCTTGATGGAGTATTCCTTCTCGGATTTATATCTTGCATTAAATCTACCTCTTTTCCTTCATCTGTATAAACCCCAATATCTAAACCTAGAGATTGTAATTCTCTCATAAGAACTTTAAATGACTCAGGAGTACCGGGCCTAGGGATAGGTTTACCTTTAACGATTGCATTAAGAGCTTCATTTCTTCCCTGCATATCATCAGATTTAACCGTTAATAGTTCTTGAAGAGTATAGGCTGCACCATAAGCTTCAAGAGCCCATACTTCCATCTCTCCAAGTCTTTGCCCACCTTGTTGAGCTTTTCCACCCAATGGTTGCTGTGTAACCAAAGAATAAGGACCTGTAGACCTGGCATGAATTTTGTCATCCACCAAGTGAACTAACTTAAGGAAGTGGGAGTATCCAACCGCAACTGGTTGATCAAATGGTTCTCCTGTTCTTCCGTCTTTGAGTAATAATTTACCAGGATCTTTAGGATTATAAACCCATGCTTTACCTGGCTGTTTTGAGGCTTCCTCTAAAAATGCTTGAACAGTCTGATGTGATTTTTCAGCACCATACATTTCATCAAATGGAACAACTTTAACCCTGCAATTTAAATTGGAGGCTGCCCAGCCCATTAATAATTCAAAAACTTGACCTACGTTCATTCTACTCGGAACTCCAAGAGGATTAAGAACTATATCTACTGGGGTTCCATCAGGAAGGTAAGGCATATCTTCTCTGGGCAGGATTCTACTAATAATTCCCTTATTTCCATGCCTTCCAGCCATTTTGTCACCTACTTGTATTTTTCTTCGTTGAGCAACATATACTCTGACAACCATATTGGCACCAGGAGGTAATTCATCGCCTTGTTCTCTGGTATAAATACGAACATCCAAAACTCTTCCTTTTTCAGTCTTTGGGACTCTCAGAGAGTTGTCTCTAACATCTCTGGCTTTTTCTCCGAAAATAGCTCTCAAAAGTTTTTCTTCAGGTGGTTGATCTGATTCCCCTTTTGGAGTAACTTTTCCCACAAGAATATCTCCACTCTCAACAAAAGCTCCAATCCTAATTATTCCCATTTCATCGAGATTATTCAAACTTTCTTCCGATATATTAGGAATCTCTCTTGTGATTTCTTCAGGTCCAAGCTTTGTTTGTCTAGCCTCAATTTCATATTTTTCGATGTGTACAGAAGTATATAAATCATCAGTTACCATCCTCTCGCTCACAAGGATTGCATCTTCGTAGTTGTAACCCTCCCATGGCATATATGCAATTAAGACATTCTGGCCTAGTGCAATTTCACCACCTTCACAAGCTGAGCCATCTGCCAATACTTGTCCAGATATGACTCGATCTCCAATTTTCACTATTGGTCTTTGGTTTAGACAAGTATCTTGATTTGATCTTTGATATTTTTGAAGAAAATGAAAATGTTCATTACCATCCTCGTCTTTTACAATAATCTCATTAGCGTCTACATAAGATACAGTTCCATTAACCTTTGTTATAGGAACCATTCCCGAATCCCTAGCAACTTGAGATTCTAAACCAGTTCCAACTAAAGGCCGTTCAGGTCTTAGTAATGGAACGGCCTGGCGTTGCATATTTGATCCCATTAGAGCTCTATTTGCATCATCATGCTCTAAAAAAGGAATTAGTGAGGTCGCAACTGAAATTACCTGAACGGGGGACAGTTGAACATAATCAACTTGATGAGGAGGTACTTTTTCAAAATCTTGTCTGTACCTGACTGGTATGAGATTTGCAAGTATATTTCCATCCTTATCAGTTGCCACATCTCCTGGAGCTACCCTGCACTCATCTTCTAAATCAGCAGAAAGATAAACAGGATTGCCATCTTTGTTAACTTTACCGTTCTTAACTTCCCAAAAAGGTGTTTCAATAAAACCATACTCATTTACTCTTGCATGAGTAGCTAAAGAATTTATAAGACCTGCATTAGGACCTTCAGGTGTCTCAATGGGACATAATCTTCCATAATGTGAAGGATGTATATCTCTAACAGCAAAGCCTGCTCTTTCTCTTGTTAAACCTCCAGGACCTAAAGCCGAAATTCTTCTTTTATGAGTTAATTCTGCTAAAGGATTAGTTTGATCCATAAACTGACTTAATTGGCTGGAGCCAAAAAACTCCTTAATAGCTGCAACCAAAGGTTTAGGATTAACTAATTGAGCAGGAGTAAGAGAATCTGTTTCTCCTACAGTCATTCTTTCCTTAATAATTCTCTCTAAGCGATTAAGTCCAACCCTTACTTGATTTTGAAGAAGTTCTCCGACAGATCTAACCCTTCTATTCCCAAGGTGGTCAATATCATCTAAACTTGCACCACCAATATCAAGTTCTAGGTTAATTAGATAATCAATAGTAGAAAGAACATCTTCATGGGTAAGCGTCCTTACATCATCTGGAACTGTGAGTCTTAATTTTTTGTTTATTTTATATCTACCAACTCGACCTAGATCATATCTTTTTGGATCAAAAAATCTGCTGTGTAAAAGCTGCTGTCCTCCTGAAACAGATGGTGGTTCGCCTGGACGTAACTTCTTATATAGCTCAAGTAAAGCTTGATCCTCTGAATTTATTCCTTCATCATTAGCTGATTCAATTGAGTTTTGATAAAACTCAGGATGCCTAAGTTTATCAATCACATCATTGTCAGAAAGTCCCATCGCTCTCATAAGAACATGAGCATTAATTTTTCTAGTTTTATCAACTCTTACATAAAGTAAATTGTTTTTGTCAGTCTCAAATTTTAACCATGCGCCTCTATTAGGAATAACGCTCGCATTATAGGTTCTTCGACCATTTTTATCCTGTTCATCTTTAAAATATACCCCTGGACTACGAACAATTTGATTAACAATTACCCTTTCAGCACCATTGATGATGAAAGTTCCTCTTTCAGTCATTAATGGTAATTCCCCAATAAAAACTTCTTGTTCTTTAATCTCTCCTGTCTCCTTATTAATCAATCTACAAGTTACGTACATCTGAGACGCAAATGTTGCATCTCTCCTCTTCGCCTCTTCAACATCATGTCTAGGTCTTTTTAACCTGTAGTCTTCACCAATAAAATGCAGTTCAAGTTTACCTGTGTAATCAGAAATAGGAGAGAAATTTTGTAATTCTTCAATTAAACCCTTTTCCAAAAACCATTTAAAGCTTGCTCTTTGTACTTCAACTAAATCTGGTAGATAAGTAGCTGTTTTTGCTACCTGTAAAGCGCTACTGCTCATCCAAGAAAACCTGAAATTATGTGAGATTTAATATTTACTTTTAATCTACTTAATATTCAGCTATTTAACTTTTCTTTTAGTTTGAAATCAATTATTTAATCTCGATTTCAACAAAAAATCAATTTAATAAAAAAACTAAAAAATCGAACTTTAATGGGCACAATTCCATTAATTAAGGAAGTTAAATCTAAAAATTAAGAAAAATTTCCAGTAATTCCTAATACTAACAGCTACCAGGCCTACTTAACAAGTCAAATTTAAACAAATCTTCAGCATTCTTAGATGACTCTTTGGCTATGGTAAATAATTCTGTCGACCTTAAATCTGCCATAAAATTGGCGACATTTTCCACAAATGCAGGTTCGTTTCTTTTCCCTCTATGAGGAACTGGGGCTAAAAAGGGTGAGTCTGTTTCAATTAAATATTTATCATTAGGAACTATTTTGGCACACTCATGAATTTCATATGCTTTTGGAAAAGTCACTATCCCGCTAAAACTGATATAAAAGCCAAGATCCAAAAACTGCTTCATTTCTTTTTGGGTTCCTGTCCAGCAATGAAGTACCCCTTTAGGACATTTACCTCTTTTAGAAAGGTTATTACATATCTTTATCATTTCATTTGCAGCATCTCTGCAATGGATAATTACAGGTAATTCGAGTTCATAAGCTAATTCCATTTGTGGAATAAGAGCATCAATTTGCTGAGTTTTGTTTGTACTTTTGAAAAAATCTAGGCCTAATTCCCCAATAGCTACTACTCTTTTATCTTCTTGAGCTGATTTTCTTAAAATAGATTTAAAACTTGATTCCCATTGTTCTGCTTCAAGAGGATGCAACCCTACCGAATAGTAAATTTCATCAAATTCATATGCTATTTTCTTTAACTTAGGAATTTCAGACAATTCACAGCAAGCATGAACTAATTTTTTTACACCTTTTGAACGCAATCTTAAAACTACATCTTCGAGGTCTCTTTCAAAATTTTCAAATATTAAATGACAATGCGAGTCTATGAGTTCAATATCGCTCATAATCTAGAACTAACCTTTACTTTGCGGTGAGAGTAGTTTTTACAAATTTGTTAATTTTTGATTTTTTATTAGCGCCTGTATTCCTGTGTAAAACATTTTTTTTAACTGCTTTATCAATTAAACTAAAAGCTTTGCTGAGGCTAGTTTTAATTAGGTTTTTGTTGCTCTCATTAGGTTCTTTTTTATATTTTTCACAATTTTCAAGGGTCTTTTTTGTCAAAGTCCTAACTGTAGATTTATATGATTTATTGATTAAACGATTTCTTTCTGCAATTTGAATTCTCTTTTTTGCTGATTTGTTATTGGCCACAGAGGTTCATAAATTATAAGACCACTATCATAACAAATAGATCGTCAACTAATCAATCATATATAATTTAACTAGATTATTTAATTAGATCTCGAGCATTTCAATTTGAAATTAAGTACATGAAAATTATAAAAAGTAAAAAAGAAGCTTTCCAAGAACTAAAAAGGATTTCTGATCGAACTAATTCAGAAAACAATAATAAAATAAATGCAATAGTCGAAGAAATTCTTCATGAGGTAAAAAATTATGGGGATATAGCAGTAGAAAAATATACAAAAAAATTTGATGGTTTCAACCCTAACCCTATGCTGATTAGCGAAAATGATTTAAGGGATGCATGGAATGAAATTGATAGCAATTTAAAGCGTTCACTTGAGGTGGCCCATTCAAGAATTAAAAAATTTCATGAAAAAGAAATTCCATCATCTTTCACCATAGAAGGTGAACATGGTGAGTTAGTCGAAAGGAGATGGAGACCAGTAAAAAATGCAGGGATTTACGTTCCAGGAGGCAGGGCTGCCTATCCAAGTACTGTATTAATGAATGCGATACCTGCAAAAGTAGCTGGTGTGGAGGAAATAGTAATGGTATCTCCTGGAAATAAAGAAGGGAAAATAAACAAGACTGTTTTAGCTGCAGCGCACTTATCTGGAATTAAAAAAGTTTTTAGAATAGGAGGAGCTCAAGCAATTGGCGCTTTAGCATTTGGCACAAATCAAATCAAGAAAGTTGATGTTATTTCTGGGCCAGGTAATATCTACGTGACTACAGCCAAAAAACTAATTTATGGCTCTACAGGAATTGATTCCTTAGCCGGTCCAAGTGAAATATTAATCATTGCAGATGAATCAGCTCAAAGCAAACATATAGCATCTGATTTATTAGCACAAGCAGAACATGATCCCTTAGCTTCTTCAATACTTCTGACTACATCAAAAGACCAGGCCAAGAAAGTTCTTGAAGAAGTTTATAAAAAAATAGATGACCATCCGCGAAAAGAAATATGTATTCAATCAATACAAAATTGGGGATTAATTGTTATTTGCGAGAACTATGAATCTTGTATTGAACTTAGTAATAAATTTGCGCCAGAGCACCTAGAAATTTTATCATGTGATCCAAAAAAAGTTCTTGCAGGGATAGAAAATGCAGGGGCAATATTTTTAGGCAAGTGGACTCCCGAAGCTGTAGGGGATTACCTGGCTGGACCCAATCATACTTTACCAACATCAGGAAATTCAAGATTTAGTGGTTCTTTAGGAGTTGAAACTTTTATGAAAAACACCTCAATAATTGAATTTAATGAAGAAAGTTTAAAAGTAAACAGTTTTGATATAGTTAATCTTGCTAAAAGTGAGGGCTTACATAGTCATGCTAATTCAGTAAAAATAAGATTTGAAGATTAGCCTACTTTTGAAGGAGAGTAAACAATAGGAACATTGTCTTGAATTTTACCAACCATTACTTTATCTGTAAGATCAACAAATAATCCGTTCTCTAATACTCCAGGAATATTATTAATGCTCATTTCAATGTCTTTTGGATCATCGATACCATAATCAAATAATACGTCTAAGATTAAATTACCTTGGTCAGTAACGACAGGGCCAGCTTTTTTTGTAGCCATTCTTAAACTAGAACTACCATTCATTTTTGAAATCATCTGCTGAACATGTTTCCAAGCATTTGGAAGGACCTCTACAGGTAATGGGAAAGATTGATTTAAGCTTTGCACCAATTTAGTCTCATCAACGACAATTAATAGTTGATCCGCTTTTGATGCCACAAGCTTTTCTCTTACATGACAAGCTCCCCCTCCTTTAATCAGTTGGAAACCTGGATCAACTTCATCTGCTCCATCTATAGCTAAATCGATTTGACTAACAGAGGCTAAATCAATAAGCGGGATATCAAGCTCAAGCGCAAGAACTTCAGATTGAAAAGAAGTTGCAACACCTCTTATATTTTGCAATCTTCCAGAACGGATTTCATCAGCTAGGCATTTTATCATGAGCGCAGCTGTAGATCCTGATCCCAATCCAACTATCATGTCACTTTTTACTTCCTTAATTGCTGCATCAGCAACTATTTGTTTCATTTGAGTTTGTGAGTCCAAAATCTTTTTTTGTTTATAGATTATTAAATTTCAATGAGGGATTTATGTCAAACCCGGAAGAGGTTCTGGTTTGATGTTTATTTCTATCTCTTTATTATCTCGTAAAACATTTAAAAGAAATACTTTGCCTATTTGGGCTTTTTCAACTTCATCTAGAAGAGCCTTTGGTTCCTCTATAGAGATATTTTCGGCTGCTATAACTAAGTCACCTCTTCTTAATCCTGCCTTTTGCGCAGGACTATTAGGTATTACTGATTGAATTAAAGCTCCATTTCGTTCAGGTAACTGAACTAATGAATTTGGATCTTGATTGTGTTCTTTAGCAATTTTAGGATTTAAAGAAATTAATTGGACCCCTAAATATGGATGAATAACTTCACCATTTCTAAGGAGCTGATCAGAAACATTTTTAGCTAAATTTATAGGAATTGCGAAGCCTAAACCGGCTCCAGGGCCGCTTCTTACTAATGTATTAATTCCTATTACCTCACCATTTGAGTTAACAAGTGGTCCTCCAGAATTACCTGGATTTATTGCCGCATCAGTTTGTATAAGATCAAGCCTTTTATCTGAAAAACCAAGACTATTAATATCTCTATGTAGGCTACTTATTATTCCTAATGTAACTGTTTTTTCTAGACCATAAGGAGTACCTAAAGCTATTGCCCAATCTCCAACTTCAAGATCTTCGGAATTTCCAAGTGAAGCAAAGCTCGAATTCGTTCGCTCGGTTATTTTTACTAAAGCCAAATCAGTTACTGCATCAGTGCCCAATACTTGACCGTCGCAAATTGTTCCATCTGACAAAGTCACTGAAACATCATCAACCCTTTCTACGACATGAGCATTTGTAAGGATCAAACCATCCTCATTAATAATTACCCCAGAACCTAAACCTCTCTCTTTGTCAGGTGTACTTCCTGGTTCGCCTAATAAATCTCTCAATAAAGGATCAAGTAAAGTAGGGTCAAACTGTTGCCTTTCTACTAGTCGCTCAGTATCAATTTTTACAACTGCAGGGCTAACATTCTTAACCGCAGATGATACGAAATTATGATTTTCAGCAGAAGTTAAAGCTAGAACTTGAGATTTTTGAGAAAAATTAAGTAAACAAAAACAAAAAGTAATGAATAGAAGGATTAAACTACTAAATTTATTCTTGATTAATTTCATTTATTTAATAGTTTATGATTTCTTTGAATTAATCTAATTGAAGAAATATATAATTGTTGTTTTTTTTGTTTACATCCATAAAATACAAATTTTTGATTATTTTTATAAAAATAATATTTTTATATGTAAAAATTATCTTAAATTAATTTAATTAAAAATTTGGATAAAGAAAACGTAAGTAAAATTGAAACCCTATTAAAAAAAGTTGCTAATAAGAGCGATTTAGAAATTTGCAGTTTAAACATACGAACTAATCAAAATCCAATAGTTGTAGCAGTAATTATTAAAAAAACTAATGGAGATGCCATTTCACTTGATGATTGTGCGCTATTTAATACCCCAGCATCTGAGCAAATAGAAAAATCAAATCTTTTAAATTGTTCATATGTTTTAGAAATTAGTAGTCAAGGGGTCAGTGATGAATTAACCTCAGAGAGAGACTTCAAAACTTTTAAGGGTTTTCCTGTTAATGTTGAGTTAAACCAGAAGGATTCCAAAACAAAATTTCTGAATGGTTTACTTTATGAAAAGTCTAAAGATTATTTAGCCATTAACATAAAAGGTAAGATAAAAAAAATACCTTTTGATGAAGTACTAAAAATTAGTCTTTGTACATTAAAAGATTAATTATTTTTCAAACATTATTCAATTTCCCATCATAGATGGCATTAGTTATTCTCCCCGGTTTAAACAATCTCATTGAAGACATTAGTGAGGAAAAAAAGTTGCCTCCAAATATAGTGGAAGCAGCCCTGCGCGAAGCTTTACTAAAAGGATATGAAAAATATAGAAGAACTTTTTATATTGGAATTAGCGACGATCCTTTTGACGAGGAATACTTTAGCAATTTTGATGTTGGGTTGGATTTAGATGAAGAAGGGTACAGAATATTATCGAGTAAAATCATTGTTGAAGAAGTAGACAGCGAGGATCATCAAATATCTCTATCAGAAGTTAAACAAGTTGCAGAAGATGCTCAAATAGGTGACACAGTTGTTTTAGACGTCACCCCAGAAAAAGATGATTTTGGGCGAATGGCTGCTTCAACAACCAAGCAAGTTTTAGCTCAAAAGTTAAGAGATCAGCAACGAAAAATGATCCAAGAAGAATTTGCAGATTTAGAGGATCCTGTTTTAACTGCAAGAGTTATAAGATTCGAAAGACAATCAGTAATTATGGGTGTTAGTTCCGGTATTGGCAGGCCTGAAGTAGAGGCCGAACTTCCCAAAAGAGATCAATTGCCAAATGATAACTATAGAGCAAATGCAACTTTCAAGGTATTTTTAAAAGAAGTTAGCGAAATAGCTAGAAAGGGTCCACAACTTTTTGTAAGTAGATCAAATGCTGGTTTAGTTGTTTATTTATTTGAGAATGAAGTTCCGGAAATTCAAGAAGGTACTGTCAAAATTGTTGCTGTTTCAAGGGAAGCAAACCCTCCTTCAAGATCAGTTGGTCCAAGAACAAAAGTAGCTGTAGATAGTGTTGAAAAAGAAGTTGACCCTGTAGGTGCTTGTATTGGAGCTAGAGGAGCAAGAATTCAACAAGTTGTTAATGAATTAAGAGGAGAAAAAATTGATGTCGTCAAATGGTCATCTGATCCGATTCAGTATATTTTAAACTCTCTAAGTCCTGCAAAAGTCGATTTAGTAAGACTAGTTGACCCAGAGGGTCAGCATGCACACGTATTAGTTCCTCCTGATCAACTTAGTCTTGCAATTGGTAGAGAAGGTCAAAATGTAAGACTTGCTGCAAGATTAACTGGTTGGAAAATTGATGTTAAAAACTCCCATGAGTATGATCAGGAAGCAGAAGATCAAGCAGTCTCCGAATTAATCATTCAAAGAGAAGATGAAGAAAATCTACAGCGAGAAGCTGAGCTTAGATTAGAAGCAGAACAAGCTGAGCGTGCTGCAGAAGATGCAAGATTAAGAGAGCTTTATCCACTACCTGAAGATGATCAAGAATATGGAGAAGAACAATACGAGGATGGAACAATCTCAGAAAATGATCAATCAGAGATTACTCAAGAAAGTGAAATATTGGCTAAAGAGGAGAGAGAACGTTGATACAACAAAGTCCTGTCATGCGTATATGCATTTCATGTAGAAAAACATTCGACAGGAAAAATCTTTTAAAGATTACCAGAGATTATAAGCAAGGTATCATGTTTCAAAAGGGCATAGGTCGATCAGCTTACATTTGCAAGTCAAAAAAATGTTATGCAGATTCAAAGATTAAAAAAAAGCTTCAAAAAGCTTTAAAAACTTTCTTAGAACCTCAATTTATTGATATTTTTGAACAAGAAATTGCAAGTTATAATGACTATTCCAATAAAGGAATATAATTAAATTAAATTCTCTTTATTCAGAAAAAGAGTAAAAAACAGATTAAATGACTATCAGCGATAAAATCAGAATTTACGAACTTTCCAGAGATTTAAATCTGGAAAATAAAGATATATTGGATGCTGCTCAAAAACTTTCAATTTCGGTAAAAAGTCATAGTAGTTCCATAACTGCAGAGGATGCAAAAAAAATTAAAAACCTTATTTATAAAAAAAATGCCGATAAAAAAATACTGTCCATTAATAAACCTCCAATTAAAAAAGAAACCCTCCAACAAAACAAAGACAATAAATCTCCTCTAACCTCTTCCAAAGCAGGAAACCCTCTCAAAGAAAATTCAAATAAAAAACCATTATTGATAAAACCTCTAAATAAGCCTGAGAGTCCAAAAACAATTTCAAGCCAACCGAAAAATCCCAATAAACCCAATTTGGTCAGTGGTTCTCAATCTCAAGCGAATCTAAGAAATCAGAATTCACAAAATAAACTTTCTCAAAATTTTGACCAAGATAAAAAACTCATCCGAAATAACTCAAACCCACCCATAAAAAGTCCAGTAAAACCACCTATACAACTAATTGAAAAACCAAAAAATTTAACTAATAGTCTTAAATCTAATATCTCTTCCAAGAACACATTTAAAACCGGAAGCAAAAATCAACTGTTAAATAAAACTAGTCAAAATACTAATAAACCTAAAATAAATAATTCAAATAATAGAGTCAATACCCCAGAACTTGTAGGAGCGCCGATAAGAAGACAAGATCTAAATAGAAATAATAATAAGCCTAATACTAATAAGCAAAATATTTCTTTTAAACAAAATACCCAAAACAGACCTGGGTTTCCCAACAGGCTTGGCGCTTCCAATAGACCTGGTTCTCCCAATAGACCTGGTTCCCCCAATAGACCTGGCTCGTTTAATAGACAAGTTAATCCAAATAGACCTGGGAATCCTAATAATACTGGTGGAAATTTCAGGCAAGGAAATTCTGTAAAACAAGGTGATTTTAAAAGGTCAGATTCTAAATTCAATGGACGAAAGCCAGCTGGAGTCAGGAAACCAGTATCACCTAATGAACTTTTGCAACTTCAAAAAACTAATAAATCTGATAAAGACAAACAAAATACTCAGAATAAGCAACAACAAAATATTGAGATACCTAAACAGAAGGTTAAAGCCCCTAATAATCGTATAGGTTCTGGTCCAAGTTCCAAAAAGCCACCTCATAGATCGTTTACCAATAGTTCAAAAAAACCAGGCAAGACTGATTGGGATGATAGTGCAAAACTCGAAGCATTAAGAAGTAAAAATCCCCAGAAACAAAGACAGAAGGTTCATATTATCGGAGAAAATGATGATTCATTGACATCTGAAACCAGTGGATACTCAGGTGAAAAAATTTCTATATTATCGGCCAGTTTGGCTCGTCCCAAGAAAGAAAAGTCTGATGATAATAAATCTCAAAAATCAATAAAACAATTTAAGAAAAAGAAAAAAGAAACGACAAGGCAAAGACAGAAAAGAAGAGCTTTGGAATTAAAGGCTGCAAAAGAGGCCAAACAAGTTAGACCTGAGATGATAATAGTGCCCGAAGATAATTTAACAGTTCAAGAGTTAGCTGATAAATTAAGTCTGGAAAGTTCTGAAATAATCAAATCTCTTTTCTTTAAGGGAATAACGGCAACTGTAACTCAGTCACTTGATTTAACAACTATAGAAACAGTAGCAGAAGAATTTGGAGTACCTGTATTGCAAGATGACGTACAAGAAGCTGCAGAAAAAACAGTAGATATGATTGAATCTGATGATCTAGAAAGTCTTATTAAAAGACCACCTGTTATCACTGTAATGGGGCATGTTGATCATGGTAAAACAAGTCTTCTAGATTCCATTAGAGAATCAAGAGTAGCTTCGGGAGAAGCAGGAGGTATCACTCAACATATAGGAGCTTATCAAGTTGAATTTGAACATGAATCTAAAAAGAAAAAATTAACTTTTCTTGATACGCCTGGTCATGAAGCTTTTACAGCAATGAGAGCAAGGGGGACAAAAGTTACTGATGTAGCTGTTCTTGTGGTAGCGGCAGATGATGGTTGCAGACCTCAAACACTTGAAGCTATTAGTCATGCAAGAGCTGCAAAAGTACCAATAGTTGTTGCAATAAATAAAATTGATAAAGAAGGTGCTTCTTCAGAGAGAGTCAAGCAAGAACTATCAGAAAAAGATTTAATTGCTGAAGATTGGGGAGGAGACACCGTGATGGTACCAGTAAGTGCAATTAAAAAACAAAATATAGATAAATTGCTCGAAATGATTTTACTAGTTTCAGAAGTTGAAGATCTTCAAGCTAATCCAGACAGATCCGCTAAAGGAACAGTAATAGAAGCCCACCTTGATAAAGCCAAAGGGCCCGTCGCTACTTTGTTAGTTCAAAATGGCACTTTAAGATCTGGGGATGTTTTAGCTGCAGGCTCAGTACTCGGAAAAATTAGAGCAATGGTAGATGAACATGGCAATAGGATAAAAGAAGCGGGACCATCTTTCCCAGTAGAAGCATTAGGATTTAGTGAAGTTCCAACCGCAGGAGATGAATTTGAAGTCTATCCTGACGAGAAAACTGCTCGAGCTATTGTCGGAGATAGAGCTACTGATGCCAGAGCGACAAAATTAGCTCAGCAAATGGCCTCTAGAAGAGTCAGCCTATCATCCTTATCAACTCAAGCAAATGATGGAGAATTAAAAGAGTTAAACCTTATTCTTAAAGCTGACGTTCAAGGTAGTGTTGAGGCAATATTGGGGTCACTAGAGCAATTACCAAAAAATGAAGTTCAAGTCAGAGTACTACTTTCTGCTCCAGGAGAAATAACTGAGACAGATATAGATCTTGCAGCCGCTTCAGGATCAGTAATTATTGGGTTTAACACCTCATTAGCATCTGGAGCAAAGAGAGCAGCTGATGCTAATGATGTCGATATAAGAGAATATGAAGTAATCTATAAACTACTAGAGGATATTCAGTTGGCTATGGAAGGCCTACTCGAACCTGACCTTGTCGAGGAACCATTAGGTAATGCAGAAGTTCGAGCAACTTTTGCAGTTGGCAAGGGAGCTATTGCAGGCTGTTATATACAAACCGGTAAATTGCAACGAAATTGTTCACTTAGAGTAATTAGGTCAGATAAGGTAATTTTTGAAGGTAATCTAGACTCTTTAAAAAGATCTAAAGATGATGTAAAAGAAGTAAATACAGGATTTGAATGTGGAGTTGGGTGCGATAAATTTTCTTCATGGATCGAAGGCGACATAATAGAAGCTTTCAAATTTGTTACTAAAAAGAGAACATTAAAACAATAATCTTTCTTATTGATCTTTATTCCTATCAAACAGTAATAAAGTAGGAAATAATATACAAGCACCAATTTGTATAAGGAGATTATTTTGCTCTACTTCAGTTCCTCTAAAAATCATGGAAAGCATTATTAGTAGTCCCAAAAAAGCTGAACCGCTAAAAGCTATCCACAATACTTTTCTTAATCCTTTGAATGGAGCTTGAGATTCCTTTAATAATTTCTTTTTTAATTCAGGATCTATTTTTGACATAAATTCTTTTGATTATAGAATTAATTGTATATTGAAAATATAAATATTCTAATAATGCCGATATAGCTCAGCGGTAGAGCAACTGTCTCGTAAACAGTAGGTCATTGGTTCAATTCCAATTATCGGCATTCCAAAAGCATAAAAAAATAACGATATAGAAATTAAATTCAAGTTTTCTAGATAATTTATTTATTTTTTTAGTATTTTATTTCTTAATGAAAGTTGATTTAATTTAATTGAGGATTTCATGAACTACAAGTTAGATAGATTGATGGATTCAAAATTCTTAAAGTATTGATTGCAATGATTTTTATATTTGAATTTAAATAAACTCTTAGTAGTTTTTTATAAAGATTTTTAATTTCGTCAAAATAGTAATAAAGTAGTTAGATTCTTAATGAAGATAAATTCATTAAAGTTTTTTAACATGAATTTTAATTTTGAATTAAAAAATTTAAAAAAAAGAAATTTCCATAGAAAAAATTATGGAAAGATACTTACTGTGCGACTTCCATGTAATCCAATATTCCCAATAGGTCCAATTTACTTAACAGATCATATCCATAAATGTTTCCCAAACATTGAGCAGCAATTTATTGACTTAGCAATAATTCCATCTAATAAAGTATCAAAAAATTTAGCTAGAAAAATTGATCAATTTAGACCTCATCTAATAATTTTTTCCTGGAGAGATATACAGATTTATGCACCTGTTGATGGCAGAAGTGGAAACCCTCTACAAAACTCTTTTGAAGTTTTTTATTCAAAAAGTATATTTAAAAAAATTAGAGGTTCTTGGGGGGGAATAAAATTAATTGCATCACATTATGGAGAAATATATAGAAATACCTCTTTAGTCAAGATGGGACTTAAAAGAGCACAAAAATATAATAAAGATGTCAAGATTATCTTAGGCGGAGGAGCCGTAAGTGTTTTCTATGAACAACTAGGAAATTTACTTCCAAAAGGAACTGTTATTTCTGTTGGAGAAGGAGAAAATCTCATTGAAAAAATTATTAAGAATGAATCAATAGACGAAGAAAGATGTTACCTTGCTGGCACGGAACCTCGTAATAAACTTATACATGAGCAACCCTCAGGCACTATCAAAACTGCTTGTGACTATAAATACATTAAATCCATATGGCCAGAATTCGATTGGTACATAGAAGGTGGAGATTACTATTTAGGGGTACAAACTAAAAGAGGTTGTCCTCATAATTGTTGTTTCTGTGTTTATACAGTTGTTGAGGGCAAAAAGGTTCGAGTTAATCCGGTTGATGAAGTAATCAAAGAAATGAAGCAATTGTATAATCTTGGAGTTAGAGGATTTTGGTTTACTGATGCACAGTTTATTCCAGCCAAAAAGCATATTGAAGACGCAAAAATACTCTTACAAGCAATTAAAGACCAAGGGTGGGACGACATTCATTGGGCCGCATATATTAGAGCAGATAATATTGATGCTGATCTTGCTCAACTTATGGTGGATACTGGTATGAGTTATTTTGAAATAGGTATCACATCAGGTTCTCAAGAACTTGTTAGAAAAATGAGGCTGGCATATGATCTTCAAACTGTATTAAATAATTGTAGATTGCTAGTCAAATCAGGTTTCAAGAATCATGTTTCAGTAAATTATTCATTTAATGTTTTTGATGAAACTCCTAGAACCATAAGACAAACGATTGCTTACCACAGAGAGTTAGAAAACATTTTTGGAAAAGGCTCAGTTGACCCAGCTATATTTTTCATTGGATTACAACCTCATACACATCTTGAGAAATATGCCATAGATCATAAAATTTTAAAGCCAAATTATAACCCTATGAGTATGATGCCTTGGACAGCAAGAAAACTTTTGTGGAACCCAGGTTCTTTGGGGAAAAAACTTGGTCAGGTTTGCCTAGAAGCTTTTGAAAATAAAGATGATGAATTTGGTAAAACAGTTATCAATATTCTTGAGAGAGAATATGGTAGATCGTCCTTAAAAGAATCTTTAAAAGTTCGTCCCTTATCAGAAAGGAAATTAGCCCAAACTAAATATTAAATCTAAAACTTTAATAGTTAATCCTCTTTTTCAATCGAACTTGAAATTCCTTTAGATTTCAATGACTCTGAATAGAATTCTGCAGGTTCTAAATCACAAACGATTACTAAACCAACTCCTGTATTATGTGCCTCTAGCATAATAGCGATTGCATCTTGCTCACTTAATTGAGGTACAACCTCTCTTAGTGAAATAGTGACATACTCCATTGAATTGACTGGATCATTATGAAGTAAAACCTTATATTTGGGAGATTTATTTTTTAATTCAGCAGGTTTTTTCTCAATCACTGCTGAATTATTTGTATTTTGTTCTAACTTTATGGATAACATTAAATTTTTAAAATTTTATTAATCATAATTATATATTAATTATTCTTTCCATTGCATCAATGACATTTGATCGTGAATTAAATGCTGACAATCGAAAATAACCCTCTCCTGATAATCCAAATCCACTTCCAGGTGTTCCAACAACACTAACCTTTTGAAGAAGGAAATCAAAAAAATCCCAAGATGTCATTTGATCAGGAACTTTGATCCAAATGTAAGGAGCATTATCCCCACCATAAACTTTATATCCTGCAGTCTGAAGTTTATTTTTCATAATTTTTGCATTTTCCATATAAAAATCAATTAAGCTTCTAACCTCTTTTTTTCCTTTAGGAGAATAAACCGCCTCTGCTCCTCTTTGAACGATGTAGCTTACTCCATTAAACTTTGTAGATTGTCGCCTATTCCAAAGAGGCCATAAGTATATTTCTTCACTTCTTGAGCTGAAACCAACAAGATTTTTGGGTATTACAGTGTAAGCACATCTTACTCCTGTAAATCCTGCATTCTTTGAAAAAGATCTAAATTCTATAGCACAATCCTTAGCTCCCTCAATTTCATATATTGAATGAGGAATATCTTTATCTTGAATAAATGCTTCATAAGCTGCATCAAAAAGTATTAAAGATTTATTATTCAAAGCATACTCAACCCATTTTTTTAATTCTTCTTTGGTGATAGTTGCTCCAGTAGGATTATTTGGAAAACATAGATATAAAATATCAACTTTATCTTTTGGTAGTTCTGGTAAAAAATTATTTTCCTCATTTATTGCTAGATACTTCAGTCCTTTATATGTGCCATTTTCAAGAGGATCTCCAGTTCTTCCTGTCATAACATTACTATCTACATAAACTGGATAAACAGGATCTGTTACGGCAATTGAATTGTCTTTACCAAGAATATCTAGGATATTGCTACTATCGCATTTAGAGCCATCTGAAACAAATATTTCTTCAGGTTCAATATGGCAGCCTCTAGAAATAAAATCATGCTCAGAAATTTTTTCTCTTAGCCAATAATAACCTTGCTCTGGTCCATAACCCCTAAAGCCATCAATTGTCCCCATATCATCTAGAGCTTTAGCCATGGCATCTATGCAGGCTTTGGGTAATGGTTCCGTTACATCACCAATTCCGAGCTTAATTATGTCAGAATTCTTATTTGTTTGAGAGTATAATTTCACCCTTTTAGCAATTTCAGGGAATAAATAGCCGGCTTTGAGTTTTAAATAA
>CACGKI010000016.1 GCA_902573565.1 uncultured Prochlorococcus sp. | reverse complement strand
CATTTAAATTACAAATCTGTATATTTTTCTATTTTTGAAAAAATTTCATTTTTTTTAAAAGTGATGCGATGGATTATAAACTTGCATAAATATTAAATATGTGTCTTTATATATATGTAAATAAAATTAATTTCATTCAATTATCTATATTTATGTCATAAATTCCTACTGGAATTTGATAAAATATTCAAATTGAAACTTAATTTCATTACTTATATACAGCAATGATTTCTAAATTTTTAGGTAGACTAAAATCTATTCTATTTAAAAGTGGAGCAACCTCTGAGACTCCTTTAAAGAAAGAAAAGAAAACAATTAAGTCTGCAAAAACAAAAACAAAATCAAAAACAAAACCAAAAACGAAACCTAAAGCAAAAACAGCTAATTCAAAGAAAAATATTGAAACCTTAACTTCTCTTCCTGGCGTAGGAGCTAAAAGTGCTAAGGCTTTGTTTGAGGCTGGATTTAAAACGAAAGATGCAATTATTGCAGCTGATGAAAAAGATCTTCTTGCTGTTTCAGGTGTTGGAATAAATCTCGTCAAAAAGCTAAAAGAGCTTAAATAATATAATTTTTTATTATTTCTAACTTAATACTATAAAAAATATTTGATATAACTCTTCAAAAGAGTACTTTTAATTATCTTCTTCTTGCTTTTCTTCTTTGTTGTAACTTCCTTTTATATTTTTCAATAGGCGTTTCATGATGCCTAAGTCTTTTTAAATCTGCAAAAATACCAGACTTAGATACTTGCCTTTTAAATCTTCTGAGGGCTGACTCAATACCCTCGTTTTCTCCAACTGTAACTTGTGTCAAATTTTTCTAAATAAAATATATTCTAACACCTTATTGGATTTATTTTAAATTTAAAACTTTATCTCAAAAATTATTGGTTTATTTAATTTGTTTTTTTGACCATTCCACAAATCCTTTTTTTTGACTTTTTATCTCTTGTAAGGATTCAAAATAATATTTTTTCCAACTATTTCTTGGCAATCCAAGAAATAACATTAGATTTAATGGGTATTGGTTGCTATCTGAACAACTTCTGAAATCATCTCTAAATAAAAAGATCTGCTTTTTTAAAGCAATTGCAATACCCAATTCAATCATCACACCTTCATCTGGTGGTGTTCCATTAACAATCGCAAAAATGCAATCACATTTTTTTAAATCTTGGAAATTGCTCCTTGCTATGTCATATGCCCATTGACCTTCCTTTTGAACTATGTGTTTCGTCCTCTCAAAAGGTTCATAAACTTCTATAGATAAATCATTGAATATATCAATAAATTCACATAAAAGTTTTTTAGTTTGTTTTGAAAATCCATATGGACTAGCTAAGTATAATTTCTTTTTCAACTATCCCCCCTTTTTTTGAAGTATTCGTTGCGGTCACTCTGTAAGTTGGCAAGGTTTTCCCAAGGGAAAACTATCCATTCACTTTTTTCTGATATGTGTACAGTATTCCACCATATGGGTTTAACTTTACTGAATATAACAAAAAACATTGCCCCCTCTATATTTTTGAAGGAGTTTAATGTATTGCCAGTTTCATAAACATCGTCAACTATAAGTGAATTTTTTATAGGTTTTGAAATTAAATTTATTTTTAGTTTATGGCTTAGTGCTACAGCAAGACATAAACCGCCTCTGGGCACTCCGTATATTCCAGAAAATTCTAGAAACTTACATTTGTTGTATATGTGTTCTACGCTCTTATCAAATTCTCTCCAAGTAAAGTGAATCTCCATCTTAATTTCCTTTTTTTTCTGGTGTAGTTGCGAAGTTCGATGCGATTACACTTAAAAGTGCGACTACCTGTTCATTTGGGCAATTGGTATTTTTTTTTAAATTTTCACATTCTTTTATAATATTGACGTAAGTAAGCTCGACAATTCCGTTCATTTGTTCGTTACTAAAAGAATATTGCTTATTCATTTTTAATTGATAAATAATTTTATTTTTACTTAAATATCATACTAGGTAAATAATTAGATTAATTAAAGATAAAATTATTTCCACATAGGATCATTTAGTTTTTCAATAATAAGCGAATTAGGAACATAATTATGTAAAGTTTCAACTTTTATAGCCCATTTTTTAGAGTTACCCTTTAAACTTTCGCTCTCAATTAGGTTTGTAAGGGAAATTCTTCTTCTGACTTTAAGAAGTCCTAAACAAGTTTCCCAAGCCTCTTGATTTTTATAAATATCTAACCAAAAATCAAAAATACTTTCCAAGATATCAAGTGGTATATCAAAAGAAATTCCTATTGAAGGTTTCTCAATTAAATAATTTTTATTTCTTAGTTCATTGAATAAATTTTTTATGTTTAAATTAATAGCGAAAAGAATATCTTTAGCTGACTCATTTCCTATTAATTCTTTCCGATGGCAATCTAAAAGGTTCTTATCATCATGAATATTTTCATCAGAATTTTTAACACCCACTATCCAAAACCCTTCTCCATTCTTTACTCCACTGGCAAGAAATAGATATTGAGATGAATTCTCCAAAATTTCAAATCATTTCTCCATTTTTAACATTAATCCCCTATTCTGGAAATATTTTTGCAATATAAATAGCAATATTAATTTCTCGCAAAAAAGAAATAGTTGTTAGAGTTAGGTTTTAATGAAACATGTTTGATTTAATAGAGTTAAAGTTAATGTTTTTAGATCCTACTGATATGATAATTGACAATATTAATAGATTTCTTAATAACAATAAAACAATTAAATTTATTTTTTCTTAGGAAATAACCTGCCTATTTTATCTTGTTGTAAGGACTCTTTTTTAGTTCTTATTTTCTTGTCTTCGAGTGATTCTTTATTTGTACTTACAGCATAAATAATATAGAAAATCATACCAGTAAACACTAATCCCAAAAAAAGGATAAGTATTCCGATGGGTTCACTGGGACTAAAAATCTTGAGATCTAAAGCTTTATTTAGGGAAATTATCATCAATAAGTAATTCCTTAAAGAACTTTTAGTTAAATCTAATTGATTTCTTCGTAACCAAAGTATGAAGTATTATCTGAATTTTTATACCCTTTAGCGGCTTCCTGTGGGTTTTGACTGTCAATTTTTCTTGCTTTAGCATGAATCATGTTGAATGGGAAAATCACAGCTCCTACAAAAAAATGAAGTATCAAAAAGTCTGAGGGTAATCCATTTGTCCAATCAGGGAAGAAAAGCAAAGTCATCAAAGATTCGTACATATAAGTAGTCAATAAACCTCAAACCATTATTACTGAACTTATAGCAATACTATTAATTTTTAATAAAATGAAATTTAATTTGGCTTTTAAGAATCATAAAATCTAATTGAAAAGGGATCTAATAAAAACTAATATATTAATTACTAGTATTGATGTATAGCTATTGTTAAATTTCTTTTTTACATTGTTTTTCTTTTTGATTTATATATTTAATCCTCCAATAGGGTTTGCATTTGATACATCAGACCCTAGTGTTAGCCTACTCCAAAATAGGATCTCTAAAAATTTTTCTAGAAAATATTGCAAGGCTATTCAAAATGGCTTTTCAAAAGATGAAGCAATGAAATCAGCTATTGTAAAAACAGAAAACATTATATCTTTCTCATACAATCCACAAAAAAAATGGATTGAAAAAGATGACTTGGCAAATCAAATTTCATTGCAAGTAGTAAATGATTGTGGTTGGTCATTTGGACTAATTGGAAAGGAGGGAGTTGATTATTTTAAATCTTATTTTCTAGAAATTTATGAAAAAACAACACCTGATAAAAATTTTTCTAGATAGTTTGGACAAATGAATAATATTTCAGATAAATTAGTAATGACTATAATATTAATTACTATTCTTTTTGTGTTTGGCCTAATTTTTTCAGTAAAGTCTCCAGAGAGAAAAGTTATAGATTCCCCAATAATGTGGAAAGATGACTATTCCAAGATTTCTATTATCAGGAGTTATAAAAAAAATTATGAAGGAATAATAATTTAAATAAAATTAATCTAATAGTCTTTAAAATAAATATATTAATTATCGATCCAATAAATTTTTAAAATTTTAATCATTTAGGTTTTTATTTAAGGTAATTCAAAAGAACCGAAGCCAACTTTAAATCATCATTAAACCAAGCGCGTATTGCCATAGCCCTTCTAGGATCATAAAAATTTTGTTTTCTATACCAGCTAAGAACTTCCGAATCTGATTTTTTACCATTACATGACAAACAACATGGCACGCAATTGCTAGTACTGCTTGTACCCCCTTTTGACATTGGATGAAGATGATCAAGTGATTCTGATGGTTTGCCGCAATAAATACATTTATATTTAGTTAGTTTTTGAAGTGACTCTCGCCAGCTTTTATTATTTATCTTGGGGCATAGCTGATCAAGGTAAATAGCATCTTGTCTATGCATAATATTATTAATTATTTTTGAATTTTAACAGTTTATATTAAAATATGATTGAAAAAGAGAACATAAAAATGTTTAAATAATACGATTATTTTTAAGATAAAACATTCATAAAATTAAAAGCAATGCTCTATTTATTAACAACTATAATAAGTAGCCTTGATTTTTCTTTTTATAAAAGTATTTCTATATTTTTGATATCCTTTTTTTCTAATACTTTTTCAGCAATTTCTGGCGGTGGAGCAGGCTTACTCCAACTGCCTGCATTGATTTTATCTGGGGTACCCTATTACCAAGCTTTGGCAAGTCATAAATTAGCCACAGTAGCATTAGGACTAGGCGGTTCATTAAGAAACCGCAAATCTCTAAAAAATGATATTAAGATTGCTTGTCAAATTTTAATTTTTGGATTGCCTGGAGTGACTTTTGGAGCTTTTATTGTTGAATTTATATCAGAGCAATATTTATACTTATTCTTAGGAATAATTTCAATATTACTAGCATTTTATTCATTTTTTAAGTCAGACTTGGGTTTGTCATCTGGTAATAAGGAACTTAATTTAATTCATAAAATTAGATTTCTAATTTTTATTTTTCTAATAGGTATTATGAATGGATCTATTTCTTCTGGAACAGGATTGCTTATAACAATACTTTTAATCAAAACTTTTGGAATGGATTTTCTTCGTGCAATAAGTTTGACATTTTTTACAGTGGGAATTTTTTGGAATTTTACCGGAGCAATTTTATTGAGCAAAATAGGTTCAGTTCCTTCAAATATATTAATATTATTAATAATCGGTTCTTTTACAGGAGGTTATTTTGGGGCCCATTTGTCAAAATTAAAAGGAAATATATTAATAAAAAAAACTTTTACTGCAGTCTGTCTTTTTGTTGGTATTAGTTTACTTGTTAAATCCATAATGAGCTTTCTGTAGATAAATTCATCGTGAATATCAGTATGTTGTATTCATAAAAAGACCTAAAACAGCAATAGCATCTTAATAAAGGTAAATTGATTTGCAATTTATTTGCTAATTTTTGATTTTAATAAATTACTCTTTATGTAAAAATTAAATTAAATTGAAATCCTATTTGATAAAAAGTAAAAAAAAAAGACCTCACATGCATGAGGCCAGGTGATGGGGAACCTTATTTTTAAACCAATTTCTTAAAAAATGCAACCCCCTATCTATAGTGCAAACTTTGTACTAAATAGACGCTACAGGTAGTGCTTTAGTATTTTTTTTAGTTTTGGTCTTGAAATTCTGGCGTAATTTTCTAGTTTTAAACCTTATTAGCAAATTTCTTATTTGATGATTCCAAATGTTTTTAGTAATTAAACTTGTTTAAAATTCCACAGATTGTATTATTCGTATGAATATGTTAATTAAAAAGTTTTAATGATTGAATTAACATTACTAACTCTTTTGAACTATGTTGGAAATAATTTTTGCGAATATAGAGATCTAGGCCATGATAACTATAAATCGTTACTTCTTTCATACAGCGATGCTAGTAATAAATTTGGACCATTAGAGGTTAAAAAGGTTATAGAAAAGTCAGATAATTTCAAAGTTACCGCTATTGCTATTGCAGCAATTAAGTGCCCTCAGCATATAGTTAATTAATGAAATTTGAATTAAAAACTGAAAATGAAAATCATTTCAACTTATTTGGGCATGTTTTTAGAAGTATTATTAGTCTCGCGCTGATTATCATATTTTGTGATGTTGCATGGAAAATAAGAATAATTTCAAGACATTATCAAATTGAATACAATTGTAGGCTTTTATCTGTTAAAAAATCTAAATCTAATTTTAAAAATTTATCGAAACTTACTAATTTAAAAGGTAAACAAAAAATTTGGGAATTTTGTAGGGAATTTTTTAAATAAGATTTAACTAGAAGCTGATGAATAGAATTTCAATGCAAATAACCAGAACTTTCTAGAAGTAAATAGAAATACCATAGCAACAATAACTTCCAGTAGTATTTTCCATGTTTGAGAAATGCCCAGAAAAACTTCAGAAGGGATAGTAGTTATAAATGCTATAGGAATGAACACACTAAAAAATATTCTTAGAGAAAATGAAAATGAATTCAAGGGAAATCTTCCAATGTAAAGGAACGACCTTAATACTTCTGTTGCATTCCATGTCTTAACAAACCAAATAGTAGTTGTAGAAATGAAAAACCATAAGCTATATAAAATACAAATCGAGCAAATAATAGTAATCAAAGATAGAGTCAGAAAGCTTAAATGTATTTTTATTTGATTAATTTTAATGCAGTATAACAATAAGCAAAATCCAAGAATGATTTCTAAAAAACCGGACGGTGTTATTTTTTTTAAGGAGATAAAAAATTGACTATCAATAGGTTTCAAGAGCACGAAATCTAAGGTACCTTCCCTTATGTGTTTAACTATTTCTGTGAGATTTGGATTGAACCATGTATTAGTTATTCCATTCAAAATTGTATAAATTCCTTGAATTATAAGTGCCTGTTTGAATTCCCAACCTCCAATACTCTCATTATTTTGAAAGAAAATATATAGTAAAAAAATACTGCCTAATAAACTTAAAATTGCAGTAATTAAATCAATAAGTATATTAGTTTTATACTCTAGTTCAGAAGCTAAAGAAGTATGTAAAAATTTCGTATAAACTTTTAAATATCTTATTAAGTTCATGATCCCATAGCGGTATATTTTTTCGTTCCTGCAGACCATATTTTTTTAAATATTGGGAAAAGTAAAACAATCCATAGAATTTGCATACTTAAACCTCCAGTAATATTTGTATGATTTCCTGATAGTAAGTTTGCTGGGAAATCGATTAGATATGGAAAAGGAGTAAAATAAATCCAAGATTTAACACTTTCTGGAAATGAAACTATTGGAGCTAAAAGCCCTGAGAGAAATAAAGTTGGGATAAATAATAACCTTTCAATTGAGGATGCTTTTTCTGTCCAGAAACATAGACATGCAACTATTGATTGAATTAAAAATTGAATTAAGAAAGATAAGAAAGTAGAAATTATTGATAAGAATAGAATACTTAAATTTGGAATCCATATAGTTTCTGGATTAAGAATAAAAAAGATAAATGCGATTATTAATGCAAAAGGAAATCTTGTTATTTGTTCTGCAACATGTTGAGCAAAATACCTTAGAAATGGATTTAAAGGTTGAATTAAATAAGGAGATACTTTACCCATAAGAGAATCTTCTTCAAAACTAAATACAACCCAAACTACAGAAAACTGTCTCACAAAAAAAGCACATAAAAAATAGCGAGAGAGCATCACATCACTAATATTTATAGATTCATTAAGGTTATTGTTCGTCCAAATATTTAACATGAAAAAAGGGATTATCCCAGATATTGCCCATAGTGCAATCTCAACCCTGTATTCCAACATGTTTGAATATTGAACTTTTAATAAAGTGAATATTTTTTGATTAGTCAAATTAGACATTATGATCTTTTTTAATTAATATTTTTCCAATAATTTCATCTATAGGTGGTTCATTTATGAAAAGATCTTCAATATCAAAATTATTTAGGATGGTTTTCAATGAAGAAGTAATGGAGTGATTTTCAACTTTTATTGTGATTTCGTTCTTTGATTTATTTTTAACATTAAAACCTGAATTTTCTAATTGATTGGCATCTTTTTCAGATTTACAAACTATTAATATTTCCTTCACGGGCGATAGCTTTTTTAATAATAAATTAAGTTTCCCATCATATGAGATGCTTCCATTGTGAACACATATAACCCTCTTGCATAGAGATGTTATATCTTTCATGTAATGGCTCGTTAGGCATATTGTTGCATTAGTTTCCTTATTATATTTTTCTAGGAATTTTCTTAAATTTCTTTGTGCATTAATATCTAAACCAAGGGTAGGCTCGTCTAAAAATAATATTTTTGGTTCATGTATCAAAGCTGCTAGTAACTCTGACTTCATACGCTGACCAAGTGATAGTTTTCTAACTGGTATGAATAACTCATCTTCTATTTCAAGCATTTCTGATAATTTTTTTATTCTTTTTTTTGCTTCGAACTTATCTAAGTCATATATTGATGCATTCAAATAAAATGATTCAATTGGCGGAAGATCCCAAATAAGTTGCTGTTTTTGCCCCATTATTAGGGTGATATTCTTTAGGAAATTTTCTTTTCTTCTGAACGGTAAGTTGCCTGAAACAAAAATTGAACCTTCACTTGGATAAATTAATCCACAAAGCATTTTTAAAATCGTCGTTTTTCCAGCTCCATTAGCACCAAGAAAACCTACAATCTCACCTTCTTTGATTTCAAAACTTATATCTTTTATAACTTTTAAACTTTTTGTTTTTCTTTTAAAAAAATGTTTAATGGTTCCTTTTAAGCCTGGTTCTTTGGAAGAAATATCGAATGACTTAGATAGATTTTTTACTTCAATAATATTTTTTAACATTTCATTATAAATTTTTTAAAGTTTTTATTTTAATTTTTAGATTATTTATATATTTGAAAATTTCTAATGTTTTAAAAAATATCTTTAAATGATACTACTAGCCATAGAAAAAAGTTAATTGGATTAACTAACTCGCTTATTTTATTTTTATTTTCATAATTTAATTCTCTTAAGAAATTAAATGTCAATTTATTATTCACTTTTGCATCATTAATTTTTTTTATCACATTGCCTTTTTCGTCAAGTAGATCAATTTCATCTTCAAAAAACCATTGTTCTTTCCCATTGGATAATTGCAAAACTACTCCTATACCTTTACCATCAGTTATTTTAAAATCACTTATCTTACCCACTGAAGAAATATTTATAGCTTCAATAACTTCTTTAGTAAGTCTATCCTTTGAAAGTTCTAAATTTACTCTAACTGAATTACCTATGTTAGCCTTTTCTAAAATTGACATTTTTATAGGTTATTATACTTATTGGCAAAGGAATTATGTGACTTATATAAGATAATTGATTTATTTCAATAATTAAGATTTTTTGAATATCGCTTCAAGGATTCTTTTTATTCCAATTGTTATTATTCTCAAGAAAACAAAAAAAAGTCCTAACCACCCTAAAATTACAGCTATTGATAGCAAGCTAGAACCAAGATCACGCTGAAATAAATTTTGCATTTATCCTAAATTATATGAATGACACTCTACTTTATACGTTGCTTATTTAATCAAAAAATGCTTGATTTTCTTAAATGTTTAAAAAGTTTTTTATTATGCTATTTATTCGGATTGATATATAAGCTAGAATTCTTTAAAGAACTTTATTAAATATTTTGGATCTATCTTTAAACTCTTACTTAGGCATTTTCTTTATCCTTATTGGTCTAGTAGTAAGAATTGATTTTAAATTTTACATGCAAAAGGATCTCTAACAAGTTCACAAAATATCTCTTTTGAAAGATATAAATCCTGCAGTTTTCGGATATCTTTTTTAATTAATGAAAAACTTACTAATCCCACTGCTAGCTGCTATAGTTTTACCTTTTGGCGTTAATTCAACTGATTATATCGAACATGATGAGAAATAAAGGAGAATTATTTTTTGGAAAAAAAATATAAAGGTAAATTTTTTCATAGGGGTATTTCTAAAGCGATAAATGATAAAAAATTTTTATATTAAAAAATGTTGACCATGATCTCAGCGAAATTATTGGAGAAAATTTTAATTTAATATCTAAAGAAGGTAAGTTTTTCCTTCAATTTCTTCTAAATAATCGTCTAATAAACCTTTTTCTTTTAGCCGGTATAGAGTACTTCGAGATTTGTAACCCAGAAGTTTACTAGCTTCAATAAAAGTACAGTACATTTAAAATTTATGTCCTAATAACCTGTATTAATTTTAATCAGGTATTGAAGTGGAAAACATTATTTGTTTTTTCTTTTCTTCACTACTAATTCAATATTGATAATGCTTTTTATGTGTAACCACATCATGTCCCATAGCTTGAGCAGCTTCCTTTATAGATATATGAGAACATCTAGGATCAGTTGCTAGGCGTATTGCATAAGTATGTCTCAGGTCATAAGTGGTTATTGCTTGTTTATTTGCAGAATTATCAATTAATCCTTTTTTAATAGGAATTGCAGCAAGTAAAGTTATCTCTGATACTTAAAAGCCTTGTATTTGCAATAAAAAAGCCTCCAAAAGGAGGCTGTATCATTGGTGGCGGGGGGGAGATTTGAACTTCCGACCTTCGGGTTATGAGCCCGACGAGCTACCAGACTGCTCTACCCCGCGACATATACATAGCATACATCTGAAAGGGTTATTTTTCCTATATATTTAAGATTCTTGGAATTTTAATTGACCTTTAACTTCAATTCGCACTCCTTCGGCAAAATTAAATACTTTATCTTCAATGTCTTGAATTCTCAAGTCAGAAATCCACTCCAATTGTTTTAGTAAATGAAGACTAACGGCATGTTTGGCTCTTTTTGAACCATCTTCTACCTTTAAAGCCAGCCCTATACCTTCATTTATTTTACATAGACACTGTATCCCCTCGGCACCACCTTTACCTATAACTTGTCCATGAGAAGCCTTAATTATTTCAGTATCAAACTTATTGTTATCACTAATCATTATTGGGTTAGTTGTCATTGCTCTGCTGATCTGTTCTAATTCAGCATTTTCAGAACTGCTTAGAAGTGAATATAACTTTGACATTTCTAAAAGTTTTAAATAAAGAGTTGGGGCTCCACAATCATCACGTTCTGGTTTTATATCAGATATTGGGATTTCAAGCAATTCAGAAACAAGTCTGAATATTTCTATCTGCAGCGGATGATCCCCCTTTAAGTAATTATCCAATGGCCAATTCATTTTTTTGCATGTAGCTAAAAAAGCAGCATGCTTACCAGAACAGTTATGTTCTAAGGGACTTACTTTTGATTTTGGACATTTCATATTATTGATGTCAATATCATATTCCCATAATATTTTGAAAGCTTCCCTTGAATGAAGTTTTGATCCACTATGGGATCCGCTTGCTAGGGCAATTGATTTTGAATTATTACTGATTTTTGATGCTGCCCCACTACTAACAAAAGGTATTGCTTGAAAAGGTTTTAATGCTGACCTAATAAAACTTTTATACTCTGGATTTCCTGCGCACATTAAAACCCTTCCTTTTTTGTCAGAAATAACAGCATGAATTTTGTGGATGGACTCAATATTAGATCCTCTCATTAAGGTTGCTTGTAAAGGAGGGTTATTTGATGTGTATAGGTTTTTGAAGTTTGAACTCATTTAGAAATTGGCATATTGAAAAACTAAAATTCCTGATAAAGCTAAAACTAAGATAATAGAAAAAGTTTGAATTAAATTTTTTAAAATTGGCTTTACCTCAATTGAAGCAATAAGTGATTCTTTTTCTTTTAAAACTAATGGCTTTATCCATACTTGACCGTCATACCAGCCTGATTCTTCGTATTCAACTTTTTCGGATGTTAATCTCTTAAATACATGATTCCAGCCTAGATATAATCTGATAGAAATCAAGAAAGGTATTGATAAGCTACTAAAAAAACTTAAAAGTATGTACTTTAATAGGGATGACTTGAAATATATACTTCCTGACGAAATAACAAGAAATAGAACAAAACTTACTAGCCAAAATTTAGTCAATACAGAAATAAGTGATTTTTTTGTTTTTGGCCAAGAAAAAATGATGGATTTAGATAACTCAATAAATTCATTTGTGGGTTGTTGCTCTCTGGGGACAGGACATTTAGATTCGTTCATAAAATTCAAATTATGGAAAGTTCAAATTATCTCCATTACTCCAAAATGATTCAAGGTCATAAAATTTTCTTATTTCTGGCTGAAAAATATTTACTATCAAATCACCATAATCAAGTAAGGCCCATTTCGCTTCGCTAACCCCTTCTTTTCTAAATGGTTCAATTTTAGCTTTCTCCCTCAGCTCCCCCTCAACGGAGTTAGATATGGATCTAACTTGTACATCAGATAATCCTTCTGCTATCAATATCCATTCACTTATGAAAGAGACCTTGTCAATTTTTATAAGTTTTATATCTTTTGCTTTTTTTTCATCACAAGCTTTAGCTGCCATTAACACCAAACTTTTATTGTCCATATACATTTTCGCTAGAGACTGATTTTTCTGAACCTTCTTGCTGAGACAATTCTGATCTAGCTTTTTCTGCACTTTTTCTTAATGCATCCAATCTATTCTCAAAAAAACTTCTTTTTTTCTTTTTTCGAGTTTTCTCAATTAACTCCTTCAATGCTCCTCCAAGGCTTTTGTACGCATTTGGGACGCTATATCCAAATCTACACGCAAGATCTATTGCTCTTTCATCTGCAAAAATAGCATCTTGTAGTTTCTTTTCAGAATTGTTCTTTATGTATAATCTATATCCTGCAAAACTTGATAACCCCAGAGCTAGTAATAAAAGTAATCCATCTTGTACCCACAATTCACCAATTGCACCTCCAAGCCCTATTGCAAGAGCCGCCATTTCCCATCCATCTCTGGGTATTGCGTCATTTTGAATTTTTCCAACTTCATGCCAAAATAATAAATTTCTGTGATCAATAGCAAAGTTATCCCATTTATCTAAATCTATCTGGATTTCTACTTCGTCACGACCAATTTCCTCTAATGTTATTAATGGTGGGTCTATTGCAGCAGCAGCTTCAATAAATACCCAACTTTCATTCTCTGGAGGCAACAAACTTTTAAGTCGTTGAAGTTCGCTCATAAAAAATTAATTTCTTTCAATACTATAGAAACAAATGTTGCTTTTCAAGTAACTTAATTAACATCTGAAGATTTATAAGTAGCATGAAATAAATGAAGGTTTTAAATTATGCCTCAAAGAGGTGATCTTAAAAGAATTCTTATTCTAGGTTCAGGACCTATTGTTATAGGACAAGCTTGCGAATTTGATTACTCAGGTACTCAAGCTTGCAAAGCCTTAAGAAAAGCTGGGTATGAAATTATCCTGATAAATTCAAATCCTGCATCGATAATGACTGATCCTGATATTGCAAGCAAAACGTATATTGAACCATTAACTCCTGAAATCGTTTCTCAGATAATTTTAAGAGAAAAACCTGATGCAATTCTTCCGACAATGGGAGGTCAAACTGCTTTGAATCTTGCGGTTAAATTGTCAGAGTCAAATTTTTTAAAAAATAATAATGTTGAATTAATTGGTGCTGATTTAAAAGCTATTAATAAAGCTGAAGATAGAAAATTATTTAAAGAATCGATGAATAAGATAAATGTAAATGTATGTCCATCTGGAATAGCCTCTAATCTTACAGAAGCTAAAGAAGTTTCAAAAATAATTAATTCTTACCCTCTTATAATAAGACCGGCATTTACACTAGGTGGTGTAGGAGGTGGAATTGCATATAATCTAGAAGAATTTGTCGAATTGTGTAAATCAGGTTTAGAAGAAAGTCCTAGTAATCAAATACTTATTGAAAAGTCACTTATTGGATGGAAAGAGTTTGAATTAGAGGTCATGAGAGATACTGCAGACAACGTAGTAATAGTTTGCAGTATCGAGAATTTAGACCCAATGGGTGTACATACTGGAGACTCGATTACTGTGGCTCCCGCTCAGACTTTAACAGATAAGGAATATCAGAGATTGAGAGACTTGTCATTAAAAATTATTAGAGAGGTAGGAGTTGAAACTGGAGGAAGTAATATTCAATTTGCAATAAATCCAACTAATGGAGAAGTAATAGTAATAGAAATGAATCCTCGAGTAAGTAGATCCTCTGCATTGGCAAGTAAAGCTACTGGATTTCCCATAGCTAAGATTGCAGCTTTATTATCTGTGGGCTATACACTTAACGAGATTATTAATGACATTACAAAAAAGACACCCGCATGTTTTGAACCATCAATAGATTATGTTGTTACAAAAATTCCTAGGTTTGCTTTTGAAAAGTTTAAAGGTAGTTCAAATACTTTAACTACTGCTATGAAATCTGTCGGTGAGTCTATGGCGATTGGTCGTTCTTTCGAAGAATCATTTCAGAAAGCATTAAGGTCATTAGAAGTAGGTGTTTCTGGATGGGAATGCGATTCATTAGATGAATTTAAGAATGAGAGTGAATTACAGAATAGTTTAAGAAATCCGACATCTGAAAGAATTCTCTTAGTTAAAAAAGCTATGCAAGTAGGTAAAACTGATTCTTTTATTCAAGAAGTTACGAAAATAGATTTATGGTTTATCGAAAAATTACGTAATATTTTTAATTTTGAAAAAGATTTTTTAGAAGGAAAAAAACTTCATAATCTTGATAAAGATTTGATGCTTCAAGCTAAACAACTAGGCTTTTCAGATCAACAGATAGCACAGTTAACTAATACAGATTTTTTTGAAGTAAGAAAATATAGAAAAGAATTAAATATTACACCAATCTATAAAACTGTGGATACTTGCTCGGCAGAGTTTGCATCCTCAACTCCCTATCATTATTCCACATACGAAGAGTCTTTTATTAATTTAAATTGTCAAATTTTAGATAACGAAATTTCAAAAAATAATACTAAAAAAATTATGATTCTTGGAGGAGGTCCAAACAGAATTGGTCAGGGAATAGAATTTGATTACTGTTGTTGTCATGCGTCATATCAAGCTTCTAAAAATGGTTACAAGACAATAATGGTTAATAGTAACCCTGAAACTGTATCAACAGATTATGATACTAGCGATATCTTGTACTTTGAGCCTGTAACTTTCGAGGATGTACTAAATATAATAGAAGCTGAAAATCCTTATGGTTTGATAGTTCAATTTGGAGGTCAAACTCCTTTGAAATTGTCATTACCTTTATTTGAGTGGCTTAAATCAAATGATGGACTCAAAACAGGATCAAAAATTCTTGGTACTTCGCCCATTTCAATTGATCTGGCCGAAGATAGAGAGGAATTTACAAAAATTCTTGAAGAATTAAAAATTAGGCAACCTTTAAACGGAATAGCTCGTAATCATAATGAAGCACAAACGGTAGCAAAAAATATTGGATTCCCTTTAGTTGTAAGACCCTCTTATGTTTTGGGTGGAAGGGCAATGGAAATTGTTAAAGATGAGAATGAGTTATCGAGATACATCTCTGAGGCTGTCAAAGTATCACCTGATCATCCGATTTTACTTGATCAATATCTGAATAATGCTATTGAGATAGATGTTGATGCTTTGTGCGATTCAGAAGGCTCTGTTGTAATCGCTGGTCTAATGGAACATGTAGAGCCTGCAGGGATTCATTCTGGTGATTCAGCTTGTTGTTTGCCATCCATTTCTCTTTCTGAATCTACTATTGATAATGTAAAAAACTGGACTAAATTAATTGCAAAAAGATTAAATGTTGTTGGTTTAATTAATTTGCAATTTGCAGTGATGAATCTAAATGATAAAGAAAATAAATTATTTATTCTTGAGGCAAATCCAAGAGCTTCCAGAACTGTCCCATTTGTTTCAAAGGCTATAGGGAAACCAGTTGCTAAATTAGCTACTCAATTAATGCAAGGATTTACATTAAAAGATGTTGATTTTACTAAAGAATTTTCTCCAAAATATCAGGCAGTAAAAGAAGCTGTATTGCCTTTCAAAAGATTCCCTGGATCAGATACACTACTCGGCCCTGAAATGAGATCTACTGGAGAAGTAATGGGTTTGGCCAAAGATTTTGGTATAGCTTATGCTAAGTCAGAATTAGCAGCAGGAAATGGGGTTCCTTCAGAAGGAGTTGCTTTTTTGTCAACTAATGATTTAGATAAAAAAAATCTTGAGGAAATTGCCAAGGAATTGTTAACTTTAGGATTTAAATTAATTGCAACAAAAGGTACTGCAGCATATTTGGTTGATTTGGGCATTAATGTCGCAGAAGTTCTAAAAGTACATGAAGGACGACCAAATATAGAAGATCTAATTCGTTCGGGACTTATTCAATTAATAGTTAATACTCCCGTAGGTTCTCAGGCTCTTCATGATGATGCGTATTTAAGACGTGCTGCCTTAGAATATAATATCCCTACTTTCACAACAATTCCAGGAGCTAAGGCAGCAATTAAAGCAATAAAAGCATTGCGAAGCAATAAGATTGACACCTACTCTCTACAAGAAATTCATAATTTCTGATGATTTATTGTAAATCTTTCAGTTTTTCTCTTAATTGATTTGCTAAGAAATTTCTACTAATTGAAAGTAATTTCAATGTATCTTCATGCATTTTGATTTGTGTTTCTGCTATTTGTAATCCTTTTATCGATTCTTTTATGTCTTTAGAAAGTTCATTAATCAGATATTTCTTTCCTTCAAAGGTTAAAACAGGGTTGGCAGAATCATTTGAGTTTTCATTCATAGATTTAATTTTTAATAAATAGGATAAAATTATAATTTCTTTATCAATTGTTTTTCACATAATTCTTTATAAATACCTCCTGTGTTAAGTAAGTCAATATGTTTGCCTACCTCAATAATCTCACCTTTATCAAAGACAACTATTTTATCTGCCTCTTGAGTTGTGGCTAATCTATGAGCAATTACAATAACCGTTCTATTCTTCATGGCTCTATTAAGACCTTCTTGAACTTCAGATTCTGATTCTGCATCAAGTGCACTTGTAGCTTCATCTAAAAGAAGAATGGAAGGGTTTCCTAGTATAGCTCTTGCAATTGCAATCCTTTGAATCTGACCTCCTGAGAAATTTGATCCTCTTTCATTTATATTAGTTTCATATTTATCAGGAAGCTTTTGAATGAAATGGTGAGCATTTGCTTTTTTTGCTGATTCTATAACTTCTTCCTTAGTAAAACTTCTGCCCATTCTAATTACATCAATTATTTTCCCGGAAAATAAAAAAGGTTGTTGTGGCACTAGTGCTATATTTTTTCTGATATCTTTTGTATTTAATAATTTTAGATTTTTATCATCAATAAAAATGTCGCCATTATTTGGCTTTAAAAATTTTAATATCAATGACATCATTGTACTTTTACCAGCCCCTGAAGCTCCAACGAAAGCAGTAACTTCCCCTTTTTTAATTTCTAAATTTATATTTTTAAGAACCTGATCATCTTTTTTATATTCAAAATTAACTTTCTTGAAACTTATTTTGCCATCAATATTGAATATCCTCTTTGAATTTTCATTATCATCCTCGATAGGTTCGAGATTTATGTTTTGCAATCTTTTTATAGATGCTTCTGCCTGTTTATAGTCATTAAAATTTGTACTTATATGACTTATTGGATCAATAAGCATCAATATCGCTGCAAAAAAACTACTAAATTCTTCACTAGTTAGAAGCCCTAGGTTAATTCTTGCGGCTCCTAATCCTAATATTGCTAATATTCCAAATGCTTCTATAAAACCTACAATAGGATGCTGAAAAGCAAGTAATTTAAGTGTTCTATATTTAGCTTTTTTATTAGTACTTAATTTTTTATAAAATCTATTTTCAATCCATTTTTCAGCAGCAAAAGCTCTTATCGTAGACATTCCATTTATAGATTCACCTATTAAACTTGCTAAATTACTCGTCGATTCTTGACTTTTTTCAGATGAAAGTAAAACTTTTCTTCCAAAACTATTAACTGAAATAATAATTAATGGAGCTAATACAAAAGTTGAAAATGAGAGTGACCAATCTAAATAAAACATATATATAACAACCGCAAATAATTGTAAGGTGCACGGAATAGTATCCTGAGCTGTTTTATAAATAATTTCGCTTACTCTATCTGCATCTTCTGTTAGCCTATATGTAATATCTCCTGCTGAAATCTTTTCAACAGAAATCATATCTATTCTTTGTATTTTTCTAAATAAATTTCCTCTCATTACTTCGCTAATTTCTAAGGATGGTTTAGCTATAAAAACGTCTTGTCCAAATTGAGCGGTTTTTTGAATTAAAAATACTAATAAGGAATTAACTATTATGTTAGAAACTTTTGAAAGATCACCAGATCCAATTGCTGGAATTAAGTTTCCAGCTAAATATGCTAACAAAGGCCAACAAGCTACATAAATAAGCATGCATATAAAACCTTTTATAAACCTATTTGAATATGGTTTGAATGGAGGTATTAATCGCAAGATATTGTATATTTTATTATTTATACTACTTTATCAATATCTTTTAGATATAAAAACAATGAAATTAGATCAATTTTTAAAATGGAAAAATTTAGTATCTTCTGGTGGAGAGGCGAAAATTTTAATTAAATCTGGTTCTGTCAAAGTTAATGGTGTGATTGAAACTAGAAGAGGCAGAAAATTAAATAAAGGAGATAAAGTTATGTTTCTAAAAAATAAATTAATTTTTGAATAGTTGGCCTATTCAACTCAATTTATATTAATATAATTTTCTTGGAGATAGTATTTTGAGAAAATCTGTTATTGCTGGTAATTGGAAGATGCATATGACTTGTGCTGAAGCAAAGTCTTATTTACAAGAGTTTATTCCTTTAATAAAAAATATTAGAGATGACCGTAAAGTAGTTATTGCTCCACCTTTTACAGCTATTTCAACATTTGCTAGTAATACCAATTTTGATTATTTAGATATTTCTAGTCAAAATATTCATTGGGAAGATAAAGGAGCATTTACAGCGGAAATATCTCCAAAAATGCTTCTAGAACATGGGGTTTCTTATGCAATAGTTGGTCATAGTGAACCACGAAAATATTTTAGCGAAAGTGATGAACAAATTAATAAAAGAGCAGTTTTTGCTCAATCTAGTGGACTTACTCCAATAGTTTGTGTTGGAGAAACATTAGAACAAAGAGAGAGAGGAGAGGCAGATAGAGTTATTACAAGACAGGTTGAACAAGGACTGGAGAACACTGATCCATCAAATCTTATAGTTGCCTATGAACCAATTTGGGCTATTGGGACAGGCAAAACATGTGAGGCTAAAGATGCAAATAAGATATGTTCTTTGATTCGAAAATTAATAGGTTTCGATGATGTAATTATTCAATATGGAGGTTCAGTTAAACCTAATAATATTGACGAGATAATGTCCATGAGTGATATAGATGGAGTTTTAGTAGGCGGGGCTTCATTAGATCCAAATAGTTTTGCGAGAATTGCAAATTACAAATAATATAGATCCATGGCCAAAAGGCTGGGGACAAAAAACCTCAATTATGGGGGTTATTAATTTAACTCCTGATTCATTTAGTGATGGTGGAGATTTAAACTCTACAAAGAAAGTTCTAGATCAAGTTAATCACTTCTTGAGTAATGGTGCGGATGTCATTGATCTTGGTGCCCAGAGCACGAGGCCTGGGGCTGAAGAAGTTGGCTCTAATATAGAAATAAAAAGATTGATCCCATATCTGAAATTAATAAAATCTGTACATCCAGATATTTTAATTTCTATCGATACATTTAATTCTGATGTAGCTTACGAAGCTCTTTTAAATGGTGCTAATTGGATAAATGATGTCACTGGAGGAAGAAGAGATAAGAAAATTCTTGATGTAGTTTCGAAATTTAATTGCCCATTCGTGATAACTCATAGTCGTGGAAATAGTCAAAATATGAATGAACTTTCTAAATATCAGAATTTATTGAGTGAAGTAAAGTCTTCTCTGGAGACTTTAGTGAAAAATGCATTAGATAAAAATATATCAGAAAAAAATATAATCATTGATCCTGGAATTGGTTTTTCAAAAGATATTAATCAGAATCTTGAAATTTTAAGAAACTTGAATGTACTAAAAAATTTAAATTTTCCAATATTGATTGGTGCATCAAGGAAAAGATTTATAGGTGAAATTTTAAATCAAATTAACCCTAAAGATAGAGATATTGGTACACTTGCAATAAGTTGTCTTTGCTCACATTTTAATATTGATATTGTAAGAGTTCATAACGTAAAAATGAACTCTCAGATACTAAAAGTTGCTGATAAAATTTACAGAAAATAAAAGAATTATTATTCTTTTACACCTTCGATTTTATCCTCTACCTCTTGGTAAAGTTCTTTTAACTGCTCTATATTTTCATCTGAAGTTTCCCAATATCCCCTACCATTAACTTCTAGTAAAGTCCCTACTATTCTTCTAAAACTATTAGGATTTAAATCCATAAGTCTCTTCCTCATCTCTTCATCATTTATGAATGTTTCATTAGTTTCTTCATAAACAAAATTATCTACTTGACCGCTTGTCGCACTCCAACCGAGTGTGTAATTAAGCCTGTTAGAAAGTTCTCTTACTCCCTCATAACCAGATTTGAGCATACCTTCATACCATTTAGGATTAAGAAGTTTTGTTCTTGAGTCTAATCTAATAGTCTCTCCAAGTGTCCTGACTTGAGCATTAGAGGTAGTTGTATCTGCTATGTAGCTACTAGGCTCTTTGCCATCATCTCTCAATGTTTTTATCAATTTGGTTGGATCTGAATCAAAATAATGACTTACATCTGTAAGGGATATCTCTGAGGAATCTAGGTTTTGGAATGTAACATCTGCTGTTTTCATGACAGATTCAAATACATCTCTCTTTTGATTCATTTCACCTGGATTATCAGCATTAAAAGCATATGTTTTACGTGATAAATACATTTCTTGTAATTCATTTTCTTCTTCCCATGTTGAATTTTCTACTGCTAAATTAACATTTGAACTGTAGCTTCCACTTGCATTTGAGAAAACCCTTGCAGAAGCCTCTCTGATAGAGGTTCCTTCTTTTTCTGCTTGTTCTAGTGAATGTTTTCTTACGAAATTCGACTCCAAAGGCTCATCAGCTTCAGCGGCTAATTTAACGGCCTGATCTATTAATGCCATTTGATTAATAAATAGATCTCTAAATACTCCAGAACAGTTAACTACTACATCTATTCTTGGCCTACCTAATTCTTCTAAAGGAATTAATTCCAATTTGTTTATTCTTCCAACAGAATCTGGTTTTGGTTTTACCCCAACGAACCATAAGATTTGTGCCAGTGATTCTCCATAGGTTTTGATGTTATCTGTACCCCATAAAACACAAGCAATTGTTTCAGGCCAAGTACCTTGTTCTTCCCTTTGTCTTGCAATTAATTTGTCAACAACAGACTTTGCTGCAGCAACTGCTGCTGTAGTAGGAATTGATTGAGGATCAAGTGCATGAATGTTTTTACCACTAGGTAAAACACCTGGATTTCTTATTGGATCACCTCCAGGTCCAGGTAAAACATAATTACCATCCAATGCTTTAATAAGGCTATCCATTTCTTTATCTGCACAAACTTGCTCCAAACAGAAAAGTAAATAGTCAAATAGTTTATTTAATTCCTTCTGGTTAACTTCATTGAATCCAGTTAATCTACAAACTCTTAACCACGGAGTAGGTAAATTTAGACCGAATACTTTTAGAAAGTCAAAAAGTTTGGAAAGAAGAGATTTTTCTAGATAAACTCTGCCATTAACAATTTTCAAAGAGTTAACCATTGCATAAATTGACTCTCTTGAAGTCTTGATGATTTTTTCATTTAACTCTACAAATTTGAGTTCACCTTTATTATTACCGTCGTAAATTTGGTCAATAGTCAGATTCATTGATTCTGCAAGTAATCCAGGAAGAGATCTTAAGCCCTCTTGCTCCCTTTCTAAAGATGCAATGTTTACAAGGGTTGCTACAGCTTCTTCTGCAGTTGGTGCTTCTCCAATTGTATGTAGACCGCATGGAAGTAATCTACTTTCTATTTCCATCAACTGTTTATAGATATTCCCAACAAATAAATCTCTTTCATCTAGAGAAAGTTCTTCTGCCTCTTTAGAAGGAAGCTCAACATCTTTATCAAGGTTACATTGTTTCGAAGTCTCAACTATTGCATTAACAATCTGAATACCCCTACTATTTTCTCTTAGTTGTTGATAAGAACCAACAAGCTCACTTAGTTCTTTAAGTCCTTTGTAAAGTCCGGCATTTTCAGCTGGAGGAGTAAGATAGCTAATAGTTGAAGCGTACCCTCTTCTCTTGGCGATTGTTGCTTCAGAAGGATTATTTGCTGCATAGTAATACAAATTAGGCAATGATCCAATAAGAGAATCTGGATAACATGTTTCGCTCATACCCATCTGTTTACCGGGCATAAATTCAAGTGAGCCATGAGTTCCAAAGTGAAGAACAGCATCTGCACCCCAGATTTTTTCAACATAAGTGTAATAAGCAGCAAATCCATGATGAGGACTAGCACTTCTTGAATAAAGTAATCTCATTGGATCACCTTCATAGCCGAATGTTGGTTGAACTCCTATAAATACATTCCCAAAATGTTTTCCATATATAAGTAAATTCTGACCATCACTATTTAGGTTCCCGGGAGGTTTTCCCCAGTTCTCTTCAAGTCTTTGTGAGTATGGTGTGAACTCTTCGTATTCTTTTACTGACATTTTATGAGCAATATTTAACTCCGGTGAACCATCCATTGCTTCAGGATTGTTAATGATCTTTTCCATTAATTCTTTTGAATTATTTGGAAGTCCATCTATTTGATAACCTTTTGATTTCATTTCAAGAAGTACTCTATGAATTGAACCAAAAACATTCAAGTAAGCAGCTGTACCAACATTCCCTTTGTCTGGTGGAAAACTAAATACTGTAATAGCTAATTTTTTGTCCTTTCTTTGCTTTACTCTTAAAGATGACCATTTTATTGCTCTTTCAGCGATTACATCAACTCTATCTTGGAGAGTATGTGCCTTGCCTGTAGCATCATCACGACCTGAGAGAATAATTGGTTCAATTGCACCATCAAGTTCTGGAATTGCAATTTGTAGCGCTACTTGAACTGGATGTAATCCTAGATCACTATCTTCCCATTCTTGAGTGGTTTGAAAAACTAACGGAAGTGCAACCATATAGGGCCTGTTTAGCTTTTTTAGAGCATCAATAGCTTTGGGATGGTCTTGTCTTGCAGGTCCCCCAACTAATGCAAATCCTGTTAAAGAAACAACACCATCTACGATAGGTAAATCTTTGTTGATTGAATCATAATAGAATTCATTAACTGGCTTAGAAAAATCTAAACCTCCGCAGAAGATAGGTAGTACTCTTGCTCCTCTATATTCCAACTCTTGAATAACAGCAACGTAATGAGCATCATCTCCTGTAACTATATGACTCCTTTGAAGCACTAAACCTATTGTTGGGGTTTTTTCATCTTTAGGGTTTATGTCTTTCCTATTATTTTCCCAATTTTGATATTCTTTAAGACTCTCGAACATAGAGGGCGCTAAAGGATGCCAAATTCCCAAATCTGGGAATGTTTCAGGGTCTTGAATTTTGAATTCTTCTATTTGATCTTTTATGTTCTCTGAAACAGCATACTTTTCAGAAATCATTAACAAAAAGTTCTTTAAATTCTCAGTAGTACCACCCAACCAATACTGAAAACTCAGAATAAATGTTCTAGCATCTTGAGCTTTTTCTACTGGTAGATATTTAAGTATTGACGGTAGTGTATTTAGTAATTTCAACATTGAATCCTGGAAGCTTGCTCCATCAGATTCCTTTTTCTTTTTTATCAAATCTCCAATAATACTCTTAGATTGGCCAAGTTGAGCCATGCTAAATGAACCTAACTTATTTAATCTCATTACCTCTGGCATAGAGGGGAAAATAATTGATGCTTTAAGTTTGTCTTTATATGGAGATACTACATCGACAACTTTTTGAGCAAGATCTTCGATGAAAATTAGAGAAGCAACAAATATATCTGCATTAGCTATATCTTTTTTAAAGTCTTCAAAATTACTATCATTTCTAAGTTCTTCGATAAGATAGCCGCTAAGATCTATACCTATTGGCCCATTCATCTTATTGATTGACTTTGCAGCTTCCGTTAAGGAATTTTGGTATTGTGGCTCAAGGACAACATAAACAGCTTTTATTACAACTTTGTGTTTGTTATCCTCAACAGGAGATACTCTGCGATTTGCTGAGCGGACCTGCGTAAACATTGATTTTCTTTAAGTATTTCTACCAGACTACGAATGAAAAGACGTTATTGTGTGCAATATAAATAGCGTGTAACAACCTTTAAAAAAAAATTTTTTAAAAAAATGACTGAAAATTCTAAAAAACCTATACCAGTACTAGTTTCCGGAGCTTTAGGGCGAATGGGTAGCGAAGTTGTGAATACTGTATTAAACTCCGCAGATTGTCAACTTGTTGCAGCAATCGACATAAACGAAAAGAACAATGGCTCAAATATTTCTGAATTATTGAAGGTTAAAAATTGTGATATTTTTGTTTCAAATGATTTTGAAGGAACTTTATGTTCTGTTAGTCAAAATTACAGAAATGAAAATATCCAGCCTGTTTTGGTTGATTTTACTCATCCTGATTCTGTGTATGAAAATACCAGATCAGCAATCGCATATGGTATTTCACCAGTTGTTGGAACTACAGGTCTAAGCTCTTTGCAAATAAAAGATTTGTCTGTTTTTGCTAAGAAGGCAAGTGTTGGTTGTGCAATAATTCCTAATTTTTCAGTAGGTATGGTTCTTCTTCAGCAAGCAGCTTCTGTAGCAGCGAAGTTTTATGACAATATTGAATTAATAGAGATGCATCATAATCAAAAAGCTGATTCTCCAAGTGGGACTTGTATAAAAACTGCCGAAATGATTGAAGAATATCCAAAGAAATTTAATCAGAACTTAGTAAAGGAGTTCGAGTCATTAAAAGGAGTGCGGGGAGGCGTCAGAGATTCAGGAATTAATATACATTCTGTACGATTACCAGGATTATTAGCCCATCAGTTAGTAATTATGGGCTCTCCAGGGGAAACTTATACAATTAAGCATGACACTATTGATAGAAAGGCCTACATGCCAGGTGTTTTACAGGCGATTAAAAAAATAGGTAATTATGAAACTTTAGTTTACGGACTTGAAAAATTGATTTTTTAAAATGCTAATTCCAATTAATTCAAATCAAATTTCAAAACTTATTCCTGCAGTGGGTACTGGGAGTCAATTTAAGTACACTTTGGGTAATCCAAGAAAAATTCTTCAAAGAGTAATAGTTTCTTCAATTGGTGGATTTATCTCATTAATAATTAGTTCGACTGGAGATCAAACAAATAATTTCTGGTTATTGCTATGTTTAGTTTTCTTTCTGTATATCATCTGGGGCCCAATTCTTGAATCAAGTAGAAAAAATCTACAATTACGAAAATATAAATTTTTTTCTATATTTGATGGCTATGTATCAGATATCTATAAAACAGAGAAAATAGAAAGTTCAAGAGAACAATCTAATAGGCAAGGTCGTTTAGAAATTATCGAAAATAAAAGGACTTGGTTAGTGCTTGAATTAGAAGATGAAGATGGTTATTTAGATAAGTTAAGTTTCCCCATGGAAAATAAGCACAGTCAAATTAGAGTGGGTTCGAGTATTAGATGTTTATTGACATCAAATAACCGTAATTTTGACAGAGATTTTTATTTAACCGATGCTTGGCTACCAGAAATTAACTTATGGGTTGGTGAGTACCCCTATTTATTAAGACCGGCCTTTGAGGAAATTTGCTATATTTACATGAAAAAATAGTTGCTATTTATATTATCTGATGAAAAATAAATTCAATTTCAAAATTGTTGGCTCGGGTCCAACAGGTTTATTACTTTCGATTGCACTCTCAAAATTTGATTGCAATATTTTTTTAACTGATTTATTAACAAAAGATAGACTAATTGATAAAGACAAAACTTATGCTATTACTCACTCAACAAGAAAAATTTTATCTAAATTCAGACTTTGGGAAAAATTAGAACCTTATTTATATGGCTTTGATACCCTTTCAATTTCAGATAGTGTAACTTCTGTTAAAACCAACTTATCAATTTTTGATTTAGATGATGATATAAGCTCTGCTGAAAATATTGGCTGGGTAGTTAAACATTCAGATCTTATGAACATATTTTTTCAAGAGATTGAAAATTATGAAAATATTTTTTTTATTATGCCGCAAAGATTGTTACGTAAAAAATTATTATTTGATTATCAATTCTTTTCAACAGGAGCAAACTCACTTGATAAAAAATTAATTGATTTTGTAGATTTAAAAAAATCCTATGATCAGTCTTGTTTAACTTTTAAGGTCTTACTTAGAGGTAATTGTGAAAAGCGTGCTTACGAAATTTTTAGAAAAGAAGGACCACTAGCATTATTACCTTTAGAAAAAAATTTATATCAAGTAATTTGGACTTCCAGCACTTTAAAGGCTATTGAAAGGTTAAATTCTGATAAGAATTTTTTAATGGATAATTTATCAACTATTCTGCCTGATGAATTTAAGTTAGATCAAATAATTGGCGAATTTAATATTTTTCCAGTTTCATTATCTCTAAATTTACCAGTTTTAAATTTTAAAAAATTAGTTTTTGTAGGTGATGCATTTCATACATTTCATCCTGTTGGTGGTCAGGGTCTAAATAGTTGTTGGAGAGATGTTAATACTATTTTTGATCTTTTTAATGAAAATACTGCTATTACTAAAATGGAGTTGATTTTTTTTAAATTTAAATATGTTTCAAGCAGGATTTTAGATATTATTTTTACTATTTTCATAACTGACTCATTGATTTCAATTTTTGCGAATAGGAACCTATTATTTTTCCCATTAAGAAAATTTTCATTTTTACTTTTAAATAATTTTCTTTTTATAAGAAAATTAGTCCTAAATAGAATGACTAAATCCCTCATTTACTCAAGAATTAAATAAGATTCATGAATAATAATTTGTACAATGATATGATATTTTATTTACTTAATGAAGTAGGTTTAAAGGAGTCTTCTATTGAGCTTGGTCTAAAGTTATCTATAAAAAATAAAACCACTTTACCAATCTTATTATGGAGTTATGGAATGCTAACTATTGAAGAACTTGATAAGTTATATTCATATTTATTTCAAAAAATGGAATAATAATTCTGTTATAATTAGCTCACGTTTTAATCAAGAACAATTACACTTAAAATTAAAGGAAATCAGGTAACAAGACAATCTATAGAGAAGCTTGATTTTTTGTTATTAATACTCGAGACAATAGATTTAAATGGTATAGGTTCTCTTTATGCTTTATCTAATAGATTAAATTTAAATGATGTTTTGCCAAATAAAATAACCATTTGGAAATTAAGGAATAATAATCCATTAAGAAAATCTTACATAAATCACAATATAAAAATAGAAGAATTTGATGCTTTAATAAAAATTACGGTAGAAATGTCTAGATATTTATATCCTTTTATAAAGAAAATACTCCAATCTAAGGAAGACTCTAAAATGAATTCAGTTATTTGGTGTGATTTTCATAATAGATTTAGAGAGTTAATTTATGAGAGATTTAATATAAATAGTATAAGAGTGAAAAAGCTTTTAAATCAAACAGAAAATGACGAAATTATCATAAAATCATTACTAATATTATCACTTTGTATTTCTAATGAGGGCTATAAAAAGTTAAAGAATTTTTTATTAGATTTTTAATATGTTGCAAAATAGATTATCATTTCATCAATCTTCAGTCAGTCTGGAAATCATAGGTTTACCAGATCATTCAAATAATGAAGATAAAGATCAAATATCTATAATTTCGGATTGGAAATTAAACATTATTGATAAACCACTTATTGAAGGAAAAATTGACCATTTAGCTCAAATTATGTATGCATTTTATACTTATTCAAATCTATTGATAACTAATGAAACCCCAATATATGAGTCCAATTTGATCGATATAAAAGCTGACAACCTTTATATACATAATGTTGTTCTAAAGAGCTCTAAGCCAGATGTTAAACCGTTAATTATAAAGATTGGTAATTCTCTTTTATCAGATATAATAAATTGTTTTGACCAATTAAATGAATCATCAAAAGTCAGAATAAAAAAATCAGGTTTTTTTAATAATATTCCCAAAAAAGTAAGATTTCCATTAACTAGCAAAGTTAAATTTTTAAATATTTTTTTGCCACCGATCATCTCAATCTGTTCAATTGTTTTGTTTTCTTCTACTCTTATTTATCTTTATAATCCCCTTGAAAATAAAGAAAAAAATGAACTAATCATTCCAAGGTAAAAGCTTTGTAGCATATTTAGTATAAAAACGATAGTATGGGTTAATTTTCTATTCAAAATAAATTTTTAATTTATCCTACGAATTTTGACGTATGGCAGATTTAAACATTCCCAATTTGAATAAGAAGTCTGATAAATATATTTTCAAAAAAAAATTAAGTTTAAGACGAAAATCAAAAAGAAGATTATTCACAGAATCTGCTTTTATGTTTATTTTCAGTCTTATATTGTTTTACATAAATTATCTCATACCTAATAAAAGTTTGTTGATTCGGAACCTGTCTACAACGTTTAATAAATCTTTTATTTTAATAATTGATCTCTTTTTAAATCTCTATGATATTTTTCTGGTAATTTTTATATTTATTTCATTATTATCATCTTTAATTTTATTTCTAGGATCTATTTATAGATTATTTAGGGTTGTTAAAAGGAAGTCGAAACAAATTTCTTATAAATAGTATCAAATTGGTTGCATTAAACCACCACTACCTGAATCAGAGTCGTCATCATCATTTTCTGTTTCCACCCCAAAAAGTGCATAAATTCCGAGTATCAACGATGACAAAATTATTGTTAAGGGCAAAATTGAATTTTGAATTCCAACATCTATATATTCACCCATATAAAATTAAAATTTTTACAAACCTAACCGAAATTAAACTTTTTCGCGGATTTTAAATAATTATTTAATAATTAATTATTTTTTTAAAGTAGATCTTTGTCGAAATTATTTATTTCATCTATGAACGATCCAAACCAATGCATTAATTGTTCAATTTGATTTTGAATCTCAGTAACTCCTAAACCTCTTATAGTTATTAAGGAACACTGTTCACCTTCATCAAAATTAAATTTATTTTGAACACTACTTGGTAATGAATTTTTAAGTATTTTAAAAGTAGATTTTTTTAATTTTGTTTCTATGACTATGTTTGGTTTTTTTAGTTTAATTTTTTTAAAACCACATTTTTTAGCTATTAATTTTAGTCTCATCAGCATAATTAATGATTCAACAGGTTTAGGCAAAGTTCCATATCTATTAATCCAGTCTGTAGCTAAATCCGTTAATTCATTATTATTAGAACATTCAGTAGCAGATTTGTAGGCGTCAAGCTTTTCTTCCCTGTTTAATATCCATGTTGCAGGTATAAATGCATTTATTGGAAGATCAATTTGTGTATCACTAACTTCTGGTATTTCTTGTCCACTAATTTCTGAAATAGCCTCGTGGAGCATTTCAATGTACAAGTCATATCCAATAGCATTAACTTTCCCACTTTGTTCTTCTCCTAGTAAACTTCCAACACCTCTTATTTCCATATCTTTCATAGCAAGTTGGTATCCACTTCCAAGTTCGGAAAAATCTTTTATAGCTTTCAATCTTTGTTTCGCAGCGTCATTAATTTTATTTATATTTGGATAAAATAGCCAAGCATGTGCTTGTACACCGCTTCTTCCAACTCTTCCTCTAAGTTGATAGAGTTGTGATAGTCCAAACTTGTGAGAATCTTCAATAATGATTGTATTTACTTTAGGGATGTCTAACCCACTTTCAATTATCGTTGTGCATATCATTAGATCTACTTCACCATTATTAAAAGCAATCATTGCATTTTCAAGCTCTGTTTCGATCATTTGCCCATGAGCAACAATAAATTTTAAGCTGGGAAACATATTTTTTAATTTGTTTACTGCTTGATCAATATCAGAAATTCTAGGAAGAACATAAAAAATTTGTCCTCCCCTATCAAGTTCTTGATTAATCGCAGTTCTTATAACATCCATATCTATTTCAGATAAATATGTTTTTATTGATCTTCTTGATGGAGGAGGAGTATTTAGTAAGCTCATTTGTCTTAGTCCAGATAAGCTCATATAAAGAGTTCTTGGAATTGGAGTTGCCGAGAGAGTTAAAACGTCTATGTTGGTTTTGATTTTTTTAATTTTCTCCTTTTGCCTTACTCCAAATCTTTGTTCTTCATCAATAACAAGTAGTCCTAAGTTTTTAATTTCTATTTCTTTTCCTAAAATTTGGTGCGTTGCTACAACTAAATCAATTTTGTTATTTTTCAAACCTGCATAGATTTCCTTTCTTTCATTAACGGTTTTGAATCTATTGAGTAATGATACTTTTATTGGATAAGGTGAAAATCTATTATTTATTGTTCGCCAATGTTGCTGAGCAAGGATTGTTGTAGGTGCTAGCAATATTACCTGCTTGCCTGATGTAATAGCCTTAAAAATAGCGCGAACAGCGACTTCTGTTTTTCCAAATCCTACATCTCCACAAACTAGCCTGTCCATTGGCTTATCGCTTTCCATATCAGATTTTATATCTTTTACAGCAGTAATTTGATCAGGTGTTGGTTGATAAGGGAATGAGTCCTCTAATTCATTTTGCCAAGGACCATCTTCTGGGTATATGTACCCCTTTAATTTTTCTCTCTTTGCATAAAGTTTTAAAATATCGACAGCAACTTTTTTGATTTGCTTCTTATTTTTATCTTTTATTCTTTCCCATTCTATACCTCCTAATTTATTTATTTTTGGCTTTATTTTTCCGCTTGATCTATATCTATTAACACTACCAAGTTGATCAGCGGCAACACTTATCTTCCCATCTTGATACTGAATGACTAAATAATCTCTTGAATCTCCAGTTATATTTATTTTTTCTATTTTTAAAAATTTTCCTATTCCATGATTTTTATGAACTATAAAATCACCTGGACTAATCTTATTCACATTTATATTTGAATTGACACTTCTTTTTTTTCTTCTTATGAATACATTATTAAAAAGAGATTGTTGTGAAAATAATTCTTTATCTGTTATGAGGACAACTTTCCATATCGGAAGATAAAAACCCTCGATTTCATAATTGTTCTTATTTTTTAAAATTAGAGGAGTTGAATTATTAATGGACTTAAATGCTTCATCAATATCATTAGGATTGTTTAAGAAATTTGTATTACATTCGTGCTCAAAAAGTAATGTCCTAGTTCTCAATGGCTGTGCTGATAATATCCATACTTTTTCATTATTTTTTATATATTTATTTATATCATTGGACAATTTTCCTATATTTTTAGAGTATGAATTTAATCTTTTATCGTTTAACAAAAACCTATTATCAATATTGACTTTTGATTCAAATTCATAAAATTTTATTAAATTAAAATTTCCTATTGAATTTAATATTTCGTCAAACTTTATATGCAAATTAGGTTTGGCCTCTAAATTAATGTCATTATTTTTAAGGTTCTCATTTAATTCATGTGCACAATTATCAAAATTATTTTCAGAATCTAGATACCTATTATTTGCAAATTTCGTACAATCTTCTAATTCATCAATTACAAGAATTGTTTCCCTATCAATAAAATCTATTATATTTGAGGGTTGTTTTTCAATTATTCCTAAGTAACGATCAAGATTATTTTTATTTAGGTCTTCTGAATTAAAAACACCGTTCTTTGAAAAATTATTTAACTTATCTTTTATTAGCAAATCAAATCCAGCCTGTATTATTTCAATATTATTGATATTTTCTAATGTTTTCTGTGTATGGGGATCGTATTCTCTTATCTTCTCAATTACATTATCAAAAAATTCTAATCTTATAGGAAACTCATTATTGACAGGATAAATATCTATTATTTCCCCTCTCCTACTCCAGAATCCCTCTGTTGAAGTTACATTATCCTTCGTATAACCAAGCAAAGTAAGTTTATTTGCTAATTCTTGAATCTCGATTTGAATTCCTTTTTGCAAATCTAACTTGTTTTCAATTAATAAGTTTTTATTTATTAGATGAGGTTGTAGTGATTTCTCTGTTGATATAACAATATTAAGTTCATTTTTCTCTTTTTTTATTAATTTGGATAAAACAGTAAGCTGACTAAATTCAATCTCTTTGGATTTATTAATTGATGAGTATGGTAGATGTTCTGTTGGAGGGTAATATAAAACTGCTTTATCATTTATACTTTCAAAATAACCAATCCATTTGTAGGCAATTTCTACATTAGGACAAATTAATAATATATTTTTCTCCTCTTTTTTTGCGATGCTATCTAAAATTATTGATTTTGCATATCTACTTGAACCAACAATATTTAATTCATTATTTTTTGAAATTCTTTTTATTAATTCAGAAGTAATTTGTGAGTTCGAAATATAATCAACTAAAGTATTTAAACTCATTTATAGTTATCAATCTTGATTACAAATATCCGATACATTATATTAGATTTTATACTGATTGTGAATAATATTTGATGGATTCAGCTGCAATAAATTCTTTTATACCCACACTAGATCAGGTAGATAGTTGGTACGAAATCTTTACACTTTTACCAATATTAATTGCTCTAGAATTATTATTATCGGCAGATAATGCTGTCGCACTAGCTTCTCTTACTAAATCCCTCGACAGTTCAGAGTTAAGGTCAAGAGCCTTAAATATTGGCATTACAATATCTTTATTATTTAGGATTATTCTGATCATATTATCTAATGTTCTTCTCAAGTTTATTCTTATCAGAGTTTTTGCTGGTTTTTATTTAATATACTTATTCTTTTCAAATGTTTTTTTAAACTCAGATATAGAAAACACTGAAAATGGGAAAAGTAATAATAAAAATAATTTT
>CACGKI010000015.1 GCA_902573565.1 uncultured Prochlorococcus sp. | reverse complement strand
ATTTAAATCAACAAATTCCGCTAGATGAAGAAAGCGTTGATTATTGCTTAATGGTGGCCGCATGGCAATATTTACAATATCCAGAGAATTTAACCAAAGAAATTGCAAGAATATTAAGTAGACAGGGTAAGTTTATTATTGCTTTTTCAAACAGAGCATTTTGGCATAAGGCACCCAACATATGGACTTCATCTACTGAAGAAGAGAGGGTCAAATACGTAAGAAAAGTATTAATCTCAAACGGATTTAATGAGCCAAAAATTATCAAAAAGTTTAGTGAACAACCACTTAATATTTTTAATTTTTTAAATAAAGACCCATTTTATTGTTTAATCGCGACCAAAGAGTAAATTTTTAATTGCAATTAACTAATCAACAACTCCATAAAAAAGTTAACAACTATTTTCCATAGCCATAGTTTTAAATTTTTACTAATATTGGGTAGTTAAAATTATTAATATGGGTTCTAAAAGAGAAAAATATCCTGAAAAATGTCCTTGGGATCTTGGACCTAATCAACATTTAGCCAAAGAAGAGAACTGGACTTTAAGATTAGGAGAAGCAAATGTATGCTTTAGCAAAAATAAATTAGATAATAACTATTTTCATGTAATTAGTAATGAAAATGAAGAACAAATTCTAGCTTTTAGAGCACGACTTTTATACCAAAAACTACTTGATAAAGGGTTTAGGTTAGTTGAATAAAAAACCTAATTTAATAAGTATAGGTCCTCGAAAACAAACTTTTGCATTTCTTCTTCTTGATTTTGGTTTAAATATTTAATTGTCCTCGATTTTAATATCCAATAATCGTCTTTCCCTACATTTACAAATTCATCCTCGTATTCCAATTTTTCGGAATTTGTCTGAAGTGTATCTGGATTAATTTGTTGACTACTGTATTTTTTACTAAGGGAACCGACTCCTGTATCAAAGAATTCTTCAACAAAAATTTCAATTATAATTCCATGAATTTTTCTATAGACCATATTAATACAGTTATTTTTAACTCTATATTTATCACCTTCATTCTTACCTGAAACAATCATCTCAATCCCACTTTCAGAATTTTTGAGTAAATTAAAATTATTTTCTGAGTGCACTGCTTCGAATTCTCTTTTTACCCTATGTATACATACTTCAAATAACTGCGAGGCAATACTTTTAACAACTTTCTCATCTTCTATTTTTTGAATATTTGGTTTAAAATCTTTACCTAAAAAGAAGTTACCTTTATATGTATTTTTATTATTCAAAAATATACATTTACCTTGGTAACCATTAAAATCGTTTTTCCACGTGTAACGATTTTCATAAGCCTTTCTAAAAATCTCCTTACAATTAATTTCTTTTAGATTATCCATTGATTTTTTGAATCCATAAAGCAATTCTACAAAAAAAAACCTCCCTGTTAGAGGAGAGGTTTTTTATTAGATTGAACTAGTTTTGAGTAATTTTTGTATTTTCAATATTGTCAAAAGCTTGACCAATTTTCTTAAAGTCAAATCCCATTGCTCTTAGGGCGTGCCAAAGATGACCTTGTAAGAAAAAGAAACCCAAATAAAAATGAGTATTAGCAAGCCAAGCTCTTGAGCTATACGCTCCTGAACCTAAATCTACTGTATCAGTAAAATAAGGGGCGAATTCAAATTGAAGCTTTAAGGGCTCTCCATACAAATCAACAGGATATATAGTTGTGTTTGAAGCACACCAAAAAGCAGCAACAAAAGCCATATAAGAAACACCAACAACTGAGTATGACAAAATTGCCTCAGCGCCAAGTAATCCTTTTCCTTTAAATTCTGTATATTCTCCAAATTGTTTAGTGCAAATATGGAAAACACCCCCAATTATTTCTAGGAAGGCAAGGAAAGCATGTCCTCCCATAACATCTTCCAGACTATCAATTTTTAAAAAATCAAATTGATGATTCCAGATAGCGGCAATATCTAAATTGTAAATAACTTGTCTTGTAGATCCTATTGCTGGGTCGTAAATTCCATGAATACGAGCCCATTCAACAAACATAATTGCTCCAAGCCCAAGAAAAATTAGATGATGGCCAAGAATAAAAGTTAATTTATCTGGGTCATCCCATTCGAAATCAAATTTTTGTGGCTTACTATTTTCTGGGTAGTCTCCAAGATCACCTGCAAATTTGTTGGAATGTAATAATCCTCCAGCACCCAATACTGCTGAGAAAATTAGATGTAATGTGCAAATTACAACAATTCCATATGGTTCTGTAATAACACCATTTTCAATGCCACCAATTCCAATACCCGCTAGATGAGGCAAAACAATTGCTTTCTGTGCACCCATTGGAATACTGGCGTCGTATCGAGCTAATTCAAATAATCCAAAAGCTCCTGCCCAAAACATCATTAAACCTGCATGGGCAGCATGAGCAGCTATGAATTTACCTGAACGGCCAACAACACCAGAATTCCCTGCGTACCAGTCATAGGTGACATCAGTTTTTCCGTAAGTTTGTAACACTTGATTTAAGTAAACAGCAAATTGAGCATATTGCTTATCGCTATTCTTTTTACATGTTCTTTACAGATTTAATTACTTATGTAAAAAAAACATATTATGAAAGAACAAATGTTACAAATTGGCGAAGTACTATCTATGAAAGCTTATGCCAATGAGGGGATTTCACTCTTAAGCTGAGAAGCCCATGTTTCAAGTCGCGAATCGGTCAAATCAGATTCACTATCCTCATCAAGAGGTAATCCACAAAAGCTTTCTCCTATGACGCTTTTAGACTCATCAAAAGTATAAGAAGATTTATCTACATAACCGACCATTTCGGCGCCTGCTTTTGTGAAATAGCTATGGAGTTCTTCCATTGCATCACAATAGTTTTCTGTGTAAGTAGAAGAATCTCCTAAACCAAAAATTGCAACTTTCTTTCCTGATAAACTTAGTTCACCAATATCCTCCAAGATTGAATCCCAAGCAGTTCCAGACCTTTCTTCATCGGCACCTGTATTCCAAGTAGGTATCCCGCAGATAATTCCATCAAGACCTTCAAATTCTGAAAGATCATCAACATCAGATACATCTTTAGGTGCTTCTGCTGAAGAGATAAAGTTGTGAAGACGATCAGCCACATCTTCTGTTTTCCCCGTTGTAGTTGCGTAATAAATTCCTACAGTCATAACTTCAAAATGTTTACAATAAAATAATAAAATCTAAAAACGTTAAATTAATTTCTTTAAAAACTTTTTCATGTAAAATTTTATACTAACTAAGTTGAGAATTTTTTTTTGAGAATAATTTATAAATAATTTAAAACATCGTGACTGACGAATTTCAAAGTAATATCAAAAATCTTGTTGAAGAATTTAACTTTAATGGGCAGAAAAAATTTAAATTAATCGTATTATTTGGTTTATTGGGAGATTTTGATAGCTTTGAATATGCAATAAATTTAAAAAATTTTATCGATAATCATCAAGATAAAAATTTAGATATTTTTGCTATTGCTATTGGTAACAAAAATGGGAAACAAAAATTTTGCAAATTTACTGGCTTTCAAGAAGAAAATTTAATAGTCGTTGAGGATAACCAAATTCATAATAATCTTAATGTTTCAAGAGGATTAGATATTGGTTTAGGAGGTTGGATCAATATGCTTTTGATGTTATCAGGTATAAATTCTTTTAAAACAATCAAAGAAGTTATTAGAGGTTATCTCGGAGACAGTAAAGCCAAACAAATCTATTCAGAATTTGACGAAATTGAAGTTTTAAAATTTCTAAAATTTTCAGGAAATTCTTTTAAAAAGGTTTTCGGGGATGGTTATTTGAGACCATTTGAGTTGGCAACATTTAGATTAAATAACATGAATGAAATAATTCAGAATTGGAGTTCCTATATTCTTAATGAAGACTACCTTCCTCAAAGAGGAGCTTCTTTTCTATTGAACAATAAAAATCAAGTAATTTATAAATTTTTTTCAAATGATGTACTTGGATATTCATCAAACATGCGGGATCCCTTAGAATTTTTGACTGATTTAACTAAAGAATAGTTTTAAAGTTTTTTATGAATGTAGATATATTCGGATATTTTGCAGCAATTTTAACAACAGCTGCATTTCTACCTCAATTGATAAAAACTTTAAAAACAAAAAAGGCAGATGATGTTTCTTTGACAACATTAATAATGTTTATTATCGGCGTTTTGTCTTGGATTATTTACGGTTATAAAATTTCATCTACACCAATATTGATAGCAAATTTGATTACTCTGATCTTAAATTTATTGATATTAATCTCTAAAATATATTTTTCAAAAACTTCAAGTCAGTTATAATTATCTTTATTGTATTAAATTATAAATATTTTAATCAAATTCTATATATTATAAAACTAAATTTTTACTGATCTTGAAAACTTCAAAATGCTGGGTTTGGTTTAAAGGTAGTCTCAACAATGGGGGTTTTTGGAAAGAGGGGTTTACTTGTACCTTTGATGAGAAACCAGGAGTTTTAATAGAAAGTCCTGCTTATGTAACTTGTAGAGTTCCAACTTGGAGAGTTTTGACTAAAGAACCAGATGATTTATATAAATCTCCTTTAATTCCTGATAAAGCAATATGGAAAATAATTTAATTTATTCATACATTTAAAAACTGTTTGACTGTGCGACGACAAGTTAATATTGCTTTATAAAATATTAAATTAATTCCATCTACTCTCTTTTTATTAACATAATTCCTTTCTTAACTTTTGGGTTTTTTCTTGGGAAAAAGAATCCAAAGATTTCGAAACATATTGCAAGACCTTTAATAAGATTTGGCATTCCATTAAGCGTCATGGGTCTTTTACTAAAAGAGGGTATAGATATAAACCTTATTAAAAGCTCTGTTTTAGCATTCTCTCTAATTGGATTTTTAATAGTTCTTGTAAATATAAACCCAATATTTAAAAATAGGCTTTCAAATTATACTTTACAGTTGGCAGGCCTAATAGGTAATACATCATTTCTTGGAATACCAATTGCAATGGCTCTTCTACCTTCAAGAACTATTAATTTCACAATCGGATTTGACTTAGGAACAACGCTATTTGCATGGATATTTGGACCTTTTTTTCTTAAAGAAAAATCCAAAAATAAGAATATCCCAAATATCAAAGGCTTATTAAACGCATTGATAAATAGTCCTGCATCAAGAGGAATAATTGGTGTACTTCTAGCATATCTTTTCCAAATAGATGAAATATTAGGCAATTACCTTTGGATACCTGCAAGAATAGTTATTGCTTTGGCAATAATAATTGTGGGGACAAGACTGGGAATAATAACAAATCAAAAAGGTAAGATTTTTGATCTTAATGAGGAAATTAAATTTTCAATTTTATTAAAGTTATTTATCCTACCCTTTCTTGTTTTTTTAATAAGCAAATTTTTAAATTTCGACTTCTATCAATCATCAGCAGTAATACTTCAGGCAGGGACCCCAACAGCAATATCCACAATTTTAATGGCAGAGGCCTACGATGTAAAACAAAAAATAGCTTCAAAAATACTTTTTACCACAACTTTAATTTCAATAGTTACAATTCCTCTCTTAAAAATTCTAATGCATGCTTTAAACTAAAAACTTTAAACGCATGATTAATGAATATTGTAAAGATAATGTCCTGATAATTACATAATGTCTTAAGATTTAGATTATGAAGTCAGCTAACCCTGAAAATGAATATATCCCTGTAGATCTCAGAATTTCTGTGAGGAGGGATACTCTAAGGTTAATCTCAGAGATGGCCCATGATATGGGCATAAGCATCAATGATGTTTTTAGTTTCTTAGCCGAAGATTCTGTAATCGATCTCGAAATACTTGAAGATTTGAATGAAATCGATATCCCAAATAAGTGCAGTCTTGATGATCTTAAAAACGCACTTCTTAAAAAGAAGCTTTGTTAAAATTTCTCAACCTTTCTATTTTTCCAGTCAGATTTATAACCGGTATTAACTAAAAATTTCGAATACCTATTCAAATCACTTTTTTGAATTCGCCATAAATTATAAATCCCAAATTCGCCCAATTTTTGATAATTAATATTTGACCAGTGCTGTTCGCGCGAAGAGTATTTATCTATCACAACCAATAAAGATTTGTATTCATAATCAGGTTGATCCTGATAATTTTTTCTCCTATCAGTACTTAGCCTATCAGAAAGATTAATTAATCCTTCTTTGGTATTTGGTTCATAAAAAACTATTTGTCCTGAGTAATAGTGTAGTGAGGGTTTTCTTATCCCTATCATTGCTAAAGTTTCATTCCCTTCACGAATACCTAAAATTAATTTTGAGATATTCCTCAAAGGTAATTGTCTAGTAGTATCTGCCAATTTTCTAATTGGCGACATCAAAAAAGATTGTCCTATTAAAAGTAAAATTTGAAGGTAAAGTAATATATTTTTGGATTTTAAAAAAAATAAAATTATTGAAAGAAGTGTAAATGAAGAAAAGAACATTTTGGCTTTAAAAATTATCCCAGAACTTATTAATTCAGATCCAAGGTTAGGCATTTCAGGATCATTTATTGCACTTAACCAAATATTTGAGAAAAAGAATGCTGTAGAGACTCCAAACAAAATTAAAACATTAATAGTCCACAAATATGAATAAGCTTTATTTTGATTTTTTAAGCTTATAAAGCTATTACTGATTAAAATTGCTGCTGCTGGAATTGCGGGCAACCAATAACTTGGAAGTTTCGTTGCAGAAATACTAAAGAAAATTAATACTGACATTAACCAGCATAGAGAATAGGTATAAAGGCTTTCAGTGATCTCGGAACTTTTCTTGAATCTTTTTAAGAAATCCTTAGAAGCTTCAAAGATACCGTGATATAAAAAAGGTGTGAATGGTAACGAAGCAAATATCATTATGTAAATAAAAAACCAGAATGGTTCTGCATGATTATTTACAACTGAGGTATATCTTTGAAAATTATGATAACCAAAAAAATTATCCCAAAAAGGTCTTCCTTCCTTAATTAGTTCTAAGATATACCACGGGACACTTATAAGTATTGCTATTAAAAAACCTTTCTTAGGCTTTATTTTAAAGAGCAACTTTTTCCAATCCCTCTGACTTATTAAAAAAGATGTAATAGTAAATGTTGCCAAAACAAATGCAACAGGTCCTTTAGTTAAAATTGCGAACCCTAAAAATACCCATGCGGAAATGCATTGATCATTATTTTCACTTGCCATTCTTCTCCAAAACAACAGTAGGCTAATCCCTAAGGTTCCAGTTAAAAGAGAATCACTCACAGCAGTTCTACTCCAGATAATTATGAATGGAGAAAGAGCAAAGCCTAATGATGCAACTATTGGAGTAAGAAATTGCCTATCACCGCTTTGTGGCCAGCAAAACAATGTATCTCCAATCATCAACATTAAAAATAATGATCCTAAGGCTGAAGGGAGTCTTGCTGAGATTGTCCCTAAACTATCCCAAATCTCGTTTTTCGGTAATGAGTAAAAGAAACCCATTAGCCAATAAATTAGTGGAGGTTTATCAAAACGAAACATTCCATTGACTTTTGGAGTTAACCAATCACCAGATTCACTCATTGCCCTTCCAGCAGAGGCGAATAAAGGCGGAGTTTCATCTACCAATCCTGTGCTTCCTAAACCTAAGGTAAAAATTATTAACCCACAAATTAAAACTATCAGCAAGTTTATAAGCCTTTTTTTTGATTTAAGAAAAATCATCTAATAAGGTTAATTTATTTATATTCATGCATTACCTTATTAAGCCAGTTTACAACCTTATTGGCAAATATATCTGAGGAAGCATTTTTTTCTACCCATTCTCTACATTTCTCACGCTTTATTTTTTCAATAATCTCTACAAAGGAAAGCATATTTTTTTTATCATCGGGATCAGCAAGATATCCTGTTTGTCCATGCTGAATAATTTCACTAGGACCGCCCCTTTTGTAAGCTACCACTGGGACCCCGCAGGCTAGAGCTTCTACAACTACATTCCCATATGCCTCATTCCATTTCGGAGTATTTAGTAAAACCCTACATTTACCAAGTTCTTTTTGTAGTTCATTAGTTGATAAGAAACCCAACCAATCTACAGTTCCTGGAGGGAAAGATTGTTCTATCTTTTGGGCATAGGTCTCATCTTCTATAACTCCCCAAACTTTTAGTTTTTCGCCAAGTTCATTTGCAACAAATACAGCATCCTCTAAACCTTTCTCCGGTGCCACTCTCCCAACCCAGGCCAAGGGTCCCTTCATCGAATCTTGAAAAGTATAGTTATCTAATTTAAAACCATTACCAATAACTATTGGTTTTTTTATAAATGGATAATCATCAGCTTGTATTTTTGAATGAAAAGCAAAATGAGATGGATGTTTAGCGTATACCTTGGCAATTAAATTACTAATTACTGCACTTTCCGAACTCATACTAATAATATGTGCAATGGGTATTTCTACATTTAAAGTCATCCAAATAGGCAACCAATCATAAGACATATTCAATAATATGTCTGCTCCTTTAGCGATATCTAATCCCTTTTCAAGCATCGCGGCTAGAAGCGAATTATCCGGGATACTCACAGGAGAATTATAATTTTGATGCTGCCAACTAATTTGATCTTCACCTTCTACAAAATGTAGTTTTGCTTTTTCATTTCCTTTAGATAATTTAGAGTTTATAGGAGCTATTACTTCTACCGAGTGACCTAAATAAAGCAAACCAGAAACTAAAGAATTTAAAGTTAATTCAACCCCTCCACCTTTTCCGCTTCCTAAGAAACCTATTGGAGTACTAATTAAAACTATTCGCATTATTAAACTTTTTACACCAAGAAACTAATTAAATAGTAGGCTCACTAAATTTATTTTCCCATAAAGACCTTCTCTGACTAACAAAAAATACCGAGATAAGAACAAAAACTACTCCTATCCATTGAATAATACTAAGTCTTTCATTTAACCAAACACCTCCACTTAGAAGCGCAAAGACAGGAGTTAAAAATGCAAGAGTACTAAATCCAGTGATTTCTTTGTTGTTAGCAAAGTAGAAGAATAATCCATAAGCTATTGCCCCTCCAAAAATACTTGCAAATGACATAAGTCCCCAATCAAATATTGACCAGTCTGGAATTGTCTGAAAATTAGACTGTAAGCAATGCTTGATAATTAAAGGAATACTACCAAAAACCATGTGCCAACCAGTAACTGCAACCGGATCACTTTTGGTACATGTGAATCTAATTAGAATTGTTCCAAGTGCCATAGCCAGCGAAGCCGCAAGCATCCAAAGTTCTCCAAAGTTAAAAGATACATCACCTATAGAGGCATCAGACATTAACCACCATTTTTCTAGAAATTCTTGAGGAACGCCTAAGAATACTATTCCTCCTAGGCCAAAAAGCAGCCCTAACCATCCTATTGGATTAATTAAATTCCCAAAAATTCCTCTTGCTAAAATAGCCACCAAAAGGGGCTGAGAATCAATCAATACAGATCCAAGACCTGCTCCAGTTTTTTCAATACCATAAGTTAAAAACAACTGGAAAAAAGTAGCATCTACGATTGTAAAAACAAAAAACCACTTCCAATCGCACTTATAAATTTGCAAATCTCTTTTTAACAAATATGTTGTTATAAGAACAAGAATTCCTGCAGGAAGTAACCTTAAAGATGCCACAAATTCTGGTCCAGCACTAGATACTAAGGGAGTCATAGCCGCCATTGAAGTGCCCCATAGTGCAAAAGGGAGTATCATTAAAAACCAATTTAGGATTGAATTCATTAGGTCTGCTGATAATCTTTTTAAAGTAGTTTTATGTATTTACCTTAAAAGAATGATTTGGCCTTTTAGACGAAAGTCAAAAAAAAGAATGGCTCGTATTGTAATTGATGAGCCTATTACGAGTTCAACAAGAATTTCTGTCCTTAAAGCTCTTAAACAAATTGAGGATAGAGAATTTCCAGCTTTAATCGTGAGAATTGATTCGCCAGGGGGAACCGTTGGTGATAGCCAAGAGATATACTCTGCTATTAAAAGACTAAAAGATAAAGGATGTAAAGTCATTGCTAGTTTTGGGAACATATCAGCATCTGGAGGTGTTTATATTGGTGTTGCATCTGACAAAATAGTTGCTAACCCAGGCACAATTACAGGTTCTATTGGTGTGATTATAAGAGGAAATAATTTATCTGAATTATTAGATAAAATCGGGATTAAATTTGAAACTGTTAAAAGCGGTGTATTTAAAGATATACTTTCACCAGACAAACCTTTAAGTGATGAAGGTAGAGGATTACTTCAAGGCCTTATAGATGAAAGTTACAAACAGTTTACTGAAGCAGTTGCTGAAGGAAGAAATTTACCAGTTGAAGAAGTAAAAAAATTTGCCGACGGGAGAATTTTCACTGGAACACAAGCGAAAGTTTTAGGACTTGTTGATGAAGTTGGAGATGAATTTGTTGCAAGAGAACTTGCTGCAAAAATGGTTAATATTGACCCTAAAATCCAGCCCTTAACATTCGGCAAGAAAAAAAAGAAAATACTTGGTCTAATTCCTGGAAGTAAGATAATTGAAAAAGTTATCAATAATATCTTTTTTGAAATTGATTCATCAAATAAAGTACTTTGGTTATATAAGCCCTAAATTAATATGAATCAACAAATTAAAGATGACTATAAAATTACATTTATTCGAGGAGCTACAACAGCATCTGGAAATACTACTGAGGAAATAGAAAATGCAGTTGAGGAACTAATAAATGAATTAATTTCACGGAATAATCTCGTTAAAAAGAATTTATTATCTATTACATTCACCTCAACAAATGATTTGGATGCCTGCTTCCCTGCCTCAATTGCTAGAAAATGTAATGGACTTGATTCAGTTGCATTTTTAGATTGTCAACAAATGTATGTGCCTAATGATATGGATTTTTGTATAAGAATTATGGCACAAGCGTTATTGCCTCGAGATTATCCTGTAAAACATCCATATTTGAGAGGAGCTTCAAAATTAAGGACAGATAGATGTTAATCTTGGTAAAATGTTAAATCATATTTATCTAATAGACCTAACTTATACAATCAAAAATTTATGAAATCAATGTTCAAAATACAGAAGAAAGTAGATTTAAAAATAAAAGTCTTAAGATTTTTATTCATATCACCTATTTTATTTTCACTCCCAATAATCAATTTTGTTGAGGATGCCAAAGCCGGATTAGAGTTTCAATGGGATCAGAATAGTGGTTTTAAAAGATTAAGTTGGTTTCAAAAAGAAAGTAAAAAACAATTTCGAAACAAGATCTTTTTTTTCTTGAGACCTAGAGATAGAAATACTGGTCTCTTAAAAATTGATTTTGTAATACCTCATACCTTTAAAACGAAAATAAAAAAGAAGAATATTAGTCTTTGCAAGGTAAATGTAGGTGGTTATAACAGCCGTACAAAATGTTTGGAAGATATACCAGTAGATATAGCAATTAATAATGAAGAATCTTCAAGAAAAACAATCAATATTTATCCTTTTAGCCCGATACCAGCAAATAAAGATAGTTATGCAATTGTTTTGAAGGCAATGAATCCAAAGAAAAGTGGCCTATATCAATTTCATTCATTTGGCCAGCCTTCTGGGAAACCATCATCAAGTTATTTAGGAAGCTGGACTATTTTGATCGATTAAATGATAAATTAATAATGGATTAATAAAAAAATGACAAAAAGAACTTTTGGCGGGACTTCAAGAAAAAGAAAACGTGTATCTGGATTTAGAGTAAGAATGCGTTCTCATACCGGGCGAAGAGTAATAAAATGTAGAAGACAAAAAGGTAGAGAGAGAATAGCTGTCTAACATTAAAATGGCCTTACCTAAACATATGCGTTTAAAGGGTCATAGAACTTTTGATTATATCCATAAAAATTCCATAAAATATTATGGAAAATTAATGACTTTTAAAGTAGCAAGATCAAATCCTGAAATACTTTCGTCACATAAACTACAAGAGACTTCAGACAATTTTAGAGTTTCGATTGCTATTAGTAAAAAAGTGGCCAAAAAAGCTGTAGAAAGGAATAAGATAAGGCGGATTTTTCAAGAATGGTTATCAAGCAATTTGAAAATAAAGAATAACCACAAACCTTATTGGTTACTTGTTAACCTAAAAATTGGAATTTCACTCAATGATAAAAATCAATTATTAAAGGAATTTCAAAACTTAATGAATAAATCTGGTCTAATCAAATGATTAACATCAATGAAGAAGTCTTTTATGAAGGTGGTCCTGCAAAAAGCGATTTAATAGTAAATCTATTTGCAGGATTAACTATTCTTGGTTTGCCATTTACATTTGCTGCGATAGTGCGGGCTTTGTGGTTGAGATATAATATTTCAAACAAAAGAATTACTATAGATGGTGGTTGGTTTGGCAAAAATAAAACACAAGTTGCATTAAGCAATATTGATGAAATCAGATCCGTCCCAAGGGGATTTGGTTCATATGGAGATATGGTTCTCATCCTTAATGATGGATCTAAGGTTGAAATGAAATCACTTCCTTTATTTAGAGATAAACAGAAATTTATCGAAGAAAATATAATTAAAAGATCTCAGACAATAAATCTCAAGGAGGTAGAGGGATTTGCTACTAAATCCTAAATTAAGTAATTACAAATAACTTCTTTTCCTGTAAAATAAAATGTCTACTAAAATTTCATCAACTTTAATATCGTGATAGGGTTCATTTCTGAAAAACTACTTATCCCTATTCTAGATTTTTTCTACGGTTTAGTTCCTAGTTATGGTTTAGCAATTGTCGCTTTAACAGTTGTTATTCGGATAGCACTTTTCCCTTTAAGCGCAGGGTCTATAAGAAGTGCAAGAAGAATGAAGATAGCCCAACCAGTAATGCAAAAAAGGCAAGCTGAAATAAAATCTAAATTTTCAGGAGATCCAAAGAAACAGCAAGAAGAATTAGGGAAATTAATGAATGAGTTTGGTAGTCCTCTTGCAGGATGTTTGCCTTTGATAGTACAAATGCCTGTACTATTTGCATTATTTGCAACATTGAGGGGGTCACCATTTGCGGATGTTCCATACAACATAAATCTTAAGGTTCTTCCCCAAGATCAAATAGCCGCAGTTGATCCTAAGCCTTATAAGTCTCCAAGGCATTCAATATTCATTACAGAAAAATCCCATTTCCCTGTCATAGCGTCAATTCCTAATGGAACAAAATTAGGGACAGAAGAATCTATTAAAATAAATTTGCAAACAACTAATGGGAACAGCTATTCAGACGTTTTATCTAAATATAAGAACGGTTCAAAATTCCTACCAACATGGAAAGTTTCAAAAGGGTCAGAAAATTTAAAAGTTGACCAAGATGGAACAGTAACTGCAATCAAACCGGGAGATGCAACCATCGAGGCTAAAATTCCTGGTTTAGCAGCTAAAAGTGGTTTTCTGTTCATTAAAGCTCTCGGTCAAGTTGGTTTTTATGTAGATGGTTCAATAAATTGGGATATAGCTGCTCTTGTAGGAGCTTTCGGTTTAACTTTACTTCTCTCCCAGGTCTTATCCAGTCAGGGAATGCCTGCAAATCCTCAGCAATCAACTGCCAATAAAATTACTCCAATCATGATCACCGGCATGTTTTTATTTTTTCCATTACCAGCTGGTGTTTTGCTATACATGGTTGTAGCTAACATTTTCCAAGCTTTTCAAACTTTTCTTCTGAATAAAGAAGCTCTTCCTGAGAATTTACAAAAAATCCTCGATCAACAATTATTAAACAAAAATCAAACTATATCAACTACGGCTTCAACAGTTTCAGATAAAAGATTACCTTTTGAACCTAATAGTAATAAATAATTCATAATACTAAATAATGAATTCTTGGAGTAAAAATTTAGAACTTCTTTTAAAGTCAAGAACATCATTAATTTGGATAAAAACTAAAGAGGAAGAAAGATTAGAAAAAATATTGAATAAATTATGCGAAAGGTTAAATACTAAAAGATTTGTTAGCTGGGATTGTGTTAAGGGGATAAGAGGGGTAATAAATGAAGAAGGTAAATTTTCTAATAATCCATTAGGAGTTCTTAAATGGCTCAAAGAGCAAAGCTCTAACTTATCGACAATATTATTATTAAAAGATTTTCATAAATTTTATGAAGATTCATCTATAAATAGAACAATAAAAGAACTATCCTCTGCTCTTAAGGAAACAAATCACAATTTGATTATTAGTTCACATTTATTACCATCATCTGAAGAACTTGATGAATTGATGACGATTCTTAACTTGCCGTTACCTGATCAAAAAGAATTGAAAGATTTAATTAAAAGAATAGACATTAACACTAATTCTAATCTTAATGAAGAAGATTTAAACGAACTTGCTATGGCTTATAGTGGATTAACTGAAATTAAAGTAAAGCAAGTTACTGCGAAGGCCCTAGCTCAAAGAGGGAAAATTAGTAAAGAAGATATTAAAGATATTCTTGAAGAGAAAAAACAAGTGATTGCGAGAAGTGAAATACTAGAATTCTTTGAAGCAAAATCTAGTCAAGATGATATAGGTGGTCTAAATGTCTTGAAAGTTTGGCTTAATCAAAGATATAGAGCTTTTTCTAAAGAAGCAAGAGACTATGGATTGCCCATACCAAAAGGAGTATTACTTGTTGGAGCACAAGGCACTGGAAAATCACTTACAGCAAAATCAATATCCAAAAGTTGGTCTATGCCACTTCTTAGGCTTGATGTTGGGAGACTATTTTCTAGTCTTGTAGGATCGAGCGAGGCCAGGACAAGAGAGACAATATCTAGAGCTGAAGCAATGTCACCTTGTATACTTTGGATCGATGAAATTGATAAGGGATTTGGTGGTGATGCTAGAAGTGATGGAGGAACAAGTCAAAGGGTTTTGGCAAGCTTGCTAACTTGGATGTCGGAAAAAGAATCAGCCGTATTTGTAATTGCTACGGCAAATGCTATAGATAAGCTTCCAGCAGAATTACTAAGGAAAGGAAGGTTTGATGAAATATTTTTTCTTGATTTACCAAATTCTGAAGAAAGATTAAGCATACTTGATTTGCATTTAAAAAAAAGAAGACCAAGTTACAACTTTACTCTCTCCACAATAATAGACAGAACAGATGGATTCTCTGGAGCAGAACTTGAACAAGCAGTAATAGAGGGCATGCATATTTCATTCTCTGAAAACAGAGAATTAATGGAGAAAGACTTAATAAAAGCTGTTTCTGAATTAGTCCCTTTATCAAGAACAGCTAAAGAACAAATTGATTTACTAAAGGAATGGTCTTCTTCGGGAAGAGCTCGTTCCGCCTCATAACCATATTTAATTTTAAAGATATTAAATTTAGTTATGAATCTTTAATTAAGTTAATTTTTTATCAAAAATCTCTAATAATGAATTTAAACTAATTATCTTATTAAAAATGGAAAAAAAAGAGTGTTAGATCAAAAATTAATAAGAGAAAATCCAAGCTCTGTTGAAGAAAATTTGTCACTAAGAGGAAAAGTTTTTAATATTTCCCATATTCACGAATTAACCGTTAAAAAAAAAGAAATTGACATTGAAATATCAAATCTACAATCTGAAAGTAAAAAATTGAGTAAATTAATTGGTCAAGAAATTAGCAAATCCCTAAACAATAATTCTCAAGAAATTAATGAATTAAAGAATAAAGGTAACAAATATAGAACAAGAATTTCTGAATTCGAGGAGGAAAAAAGAATATTAGATAACAATTTATATAAAGAGATACTAAGTCTACCCAATTTCCCTAGTAAAGATGCACCTATAGGGGAAGATGAAAACAACAATGTCGTAATAAAAACATGGGGAGATCCTTTGAAAAAAGGAAATTTAAAATCTCACTGGGAAATAGGCGAAAGACTTAATCTATTTGATTCAACAAAATCAACAAAAATATCAAAAAGTCGTTTTATTACACTAATCGGAAATGGAGCGAAATTAGAGCGGGCATTGATCAACTTCATGCTTGACATCCATACAAAAAATGGATATTTGGAGTTAATACCTCCAGCTTTAGTAAATTCAGAAAGTCTTCAAGGGTCAGGCCAATTACCTAAATTTTCAAAGGAAAGTTTTAATTGTTCCAACGATGATTTGTGGCTTTCTCCAACAGCTGAAGTTCCATTAACTGCTTTCCATAAAAATGAGATAATTGATTTCAAGCTTTTACCTATCAAGTACGTTGCTTATAGTCCTTGTTTCAGAAGAGAAGCAGGAAGTTACGGAAGAGATACTAAAGGTTTAATAAGACTTCATCAGTTTAATAAAGTTGAATTATATTGGTTTTGTGATCCATGCAAATCCTTAGAGGCTCATAAAAGTATTACATCTGATGCAGAAAGCATTTTAAAAAAACTTAACCTTCCATACAGATTGGTGGATATTTGTACAGGAGACTTGGGTTTCTCTTCAAGTAGAACTTTTGATCTTGAAGTATGGCTACCAAGTAGTAATTCTTACAGAGAGATTTCAAGTTGCAGCAATTGCCTAGACTTTCAAGCACGTAGATCTTCAATAAGAACAAAAACTAATAAAAAAAATCAATATATCCACACTTTAAATGGAAGTGGTTTGGCAATTGGAAGAACGATGGCTGCGATACTTGAAAATGGCCAACAAACAGATGGAAGCGTTAAGTTGCCAGATGCTCTTGTTCCATATTTTGGATCAAATTTTATAAAAACCACCTAGTATAAATAAATGAATGTTCTAACCTCAATAACAGTTCTAGGATTTCTCATTTTTTTTCATGAGATGGGACATTTTCTTGCAGCGATTTTACAAGGTATCTACGTAGATGGATTTTCTATTGGATTTGGACCTTCAATAATTCAAAAAAAATATAAAGAAATAACATATTCATTTAGAGCTTTCCCTTTAGGAGGCTTTGTTTCCTTCCCAGATGAGGAACTTAATAATATTGACCCTAAAGATCCAAACCTTTTAAAAAATAGGCCAATAATTCAAAGAATTATTGTTATCTCTGCCGGGGTATTTGCTAATTTAATTCTTGCTTACACTATTTTAATTTTAAATGTAACTACAGCTGGAATCCCTTTTGATCCTGAACCAGGTATTTTAGTTTTAGCAACACAGCCTGATAAGGCCGCCTATTTAGCTGGCTTAGAAGCAGGAGATAAGATTATAAAAATTCACACTAATACTTTAGGAGTTGGTGATCAAGCTGTCTCCACTCTGGTGAAAGAGATTCAAAGCTCATCAGAAAAACCAATTTTAATTGAAATCGAGAGGGAAGGGAACTTAAAAGAAATAACTCTAATACCCAAAAATGTTGATGGGAAAGGCACCATAGGAGCTCAATTACAACCAAATATAAGGAAAGAAACTAAAAAAACAAAAAATATTTTCGAACTTTTTAAATACTCTAACAAAGAGTTTTTGTCACTTTTAGTAAAAACAATTCAAGGTTATAAAGGATTAATAACTAATTTCTCCTCGACAGCACAACAATTAAGTGGACCAGTCAAAATTGTTGAAATTGGAGCTCAACTTTCAGAACAAGGGGGTACAGGGATTTTATTATTTGCGGCTCTAATTTCTATAAATTTAGCAGTACTAAATTCTTTACCTTTGCCCCTTTTAGATGGAGGCCAACTTGTTTTTACTTTAATTGAAGGGTTTAGGGGGAAGCCTATCCCAGGCAAGGTACAAATGGCAGTTACTCAATCAAGTTTTTTTCTTTTGGTTGGATTAAGTGTTCTTCTTATAATTAGGGATACAAGTCAACTTTTAATTGTTCAAAGATTACTAAATCAATAATAAAATTTCGAGATTTGCTAGTTAAGCTGATAGAATAATAAGATCTATTATAAATATTTTCGATGGCGAAAAAGTCCATGATTGCTAGAGAAGTTAAACGCAAAAAACTTGTAAAAAAATATGCTGCAAAAAGGAAATCATTATTAGAAGAATTTAATGCTGCTCAAGACCCTATGAAAAGATTAGAGATTCATAGGAAAATTCAGGGTCTTCCAAGAAACTCAGCTCCAAATAGAGTTAGGAATAGATGTTGGGCTACTGGTAAACCAAGAGGTGTTTATAGAGATTTTGGTTTATGCAGAAATCAATTAAGGCAAAGAGCCCACAATGGAGAACTTCCTGGAGTTGTAAAATCTAGTTGGTAGAAATTTTAATATGTTTTAAAAAAATTTCAGAAATTCATCCTAATCAATAATATTTTTAAAAAATTTAACTCACATTTATTCAGTTTTTTATAAATTTTACAGCTTATTTAAATAAATCACTCAATATGTCCCTATAAAATGTAAGAATAAATTATGTATAGATTTATAATTTAAAAAGTGGAAGGACAAAATAAGTCGATCACGTTTGACGGACGAGAGATACGACTAACTACAGGACTATATGCTCCTCAAGCGAATGGATCAGTAATGATTGAGTGTGGAGACACCTCTTTACTAGTTACAGCGACAAAAACATCAAAAAAAGAAGTTGGTGACTTTCTCCCTCTAATATGTGATTACGAGGAAAAACTATATGCTGCAGGAAGAATACCAGGCGGTTTTATGAGAAGAGAGGGACGCCCCCCAGAGAGGGCAACTTTAATCTCAAGATTGATTGACAGACCAATGAGACCTCTTTTCCCATCTTGGATGAGAGACGAAATTCAGATTGTTGCTTCTTGCCTTTCTCTTGATGAGAGAGTGCCCGCTGATGTTCTTGCAGTCACAGGAGCATCAATAGCAACTTTACTTGGAGAGATTCCATTTTATGGTCCAATGGCCGCTGTCAGAGTTGGGCTTATAGGAGATGATTTCATCTTAAATCCAAGTTATAGAGAAATAGAGAAAGGTGATCTAGATATTGTGGTAGCAGGTTCTCCTGATGGTATTGTTATGATCGAGGCAGGGGCTAATCAACTATCTGAACAAGATACTATTGAAGCTATAGATTTTGGATACGAGGCCGTATCTGAACTTATTAAATCGCAAGAAGATTTGCTAAAAGATTTAGGAATAAAACAAATTAAGCCTTCTAACCCTGAAGAAGATAAAACATTACCTTCTTATCTTGAAAAAAATTGTACAAAAGCTATCGAGCTCGTTTTAAAGAAGTTTGATCAATCAAAAGAAGAGAGAGATATCGAGCTTGAAAATATAAAAATTGAGACTCAAAATAAAATAGAATCTTTGAAAGATGACAGCCAACTAAAAGTCCTAATATCAGAGAATGATAAGTTGTTAAGTGGCGACTTTAAAAAGCTTACAAAGAAATTAATGAGGTCGCAAATTATTGAGGAGGGGAAAAGAGTTGATGGGCGTGAGTTAGATGAAGTGAGAAAAATTACAGCATCTGCAGGAATACTTCCAAAAAGAGTACATGGTTCAGCTTTGTTTCAAAGAGGTCTAACTCAAGTTTTATCTACTACCACACTTGGGACACCTAGCGATGCTCAAGAGATGGATGACCTCAACCCAAATACAGAAAAAACTTATTTACATCACTATAATTTTCCTCCATACTCAGTTGGAGAGACAAGACCAATGAGAACCCCTGGCAGAAGAGAAATAGGCCATGGAGCTCTTGCTGAAAGAGCAATTATACCGGTCCTCCCAGGAAAGGAAACTTTTCCTTACGTCTTAAGAGTCGTTAGTGAGGTATTGAGTTCAAACGGATCTACTTCAATGGGATCGGTTTGTGGAAGCACGCTCTCACTTTTAGATGCAGGCGTTCCTTTAAAAGCCCCAGTTAGTGGGACTGCGATGGGTTTAATTAAAGAGGGTAAAGATATAAGAATTCTTACAGATATCCAGGGTATTGAGGATTTTCTTGGAGATATGGATTTTAAGGTTGCAGGGACTGAAAAAGGTATAACTGCTTTACAAATGGATATGAAAATTACTGGTTTGCCAGTTAAAGTTATCTCTGATGCCATTAAGAAAGCAAGACCCGCAAGAATTCATATATTAGAAAAAATGCAAGAAGCGATTGATAAACCTCAAGAATCATTATCACCCCATGCTCCACGCCTTTTAAGCTTCAGGATTGATCCTGAGCTTATAGGAACCGTTATTGGTCCAGGAGGAAGGACAATTAAAGGAATTACTGAGAGGACCAACACAAAAATTGATATAGAAGATGGAGGTATAGTAACTATTGCTTCCCATGATGGTGCTGCTGCCGAAGAAGCACAAAAAATAATCGAAGGATTAACTCGAAAAGTTCATGAGGGTGAAATATTCCCAGGAGTTGTTACCAGGATAATACCAATTGGTGCCTTTGTAGAAATACTTCCTGGTAAAGAGGGCATGGTTCATATCTCGCAATTATCTGAAGCCAGAGTTGAGAGAGTAGAAGATGTTATAAGGCAAGGTGATGAGGTAACGGTCAGAGTTAGAGAAATTGATAGTAGAGGAAGAATTAATCTTACTCTTAGAGGTGTAGCTCAAAATGGCGGAATGTCTTATCCTGAGCCAACACCAACTCCAGTTGCTCCACTCAATTAAAATCTAAAGGATAAATATTCTTAGCCCTAATTAAATTTTTAATTTCTGAACAAATCTTCTTGTGCAAATGCTTATCATTTGAAGCAACAATTATTCCTCTTTGTTCGAAATTAGATTTGTTATAGCATAGATCTTCATTATCAATATTTGTTAGTGCCCCCCCAGCAGTTTTTAATATTATTTCTGGAGCAGCAAAATCCCAATCCTTGGGAGAGCTTTTATCAGGATTTGTTAAAGATATGTAGATATCACTCTCTCCTCTAATGATTGAGGCAATTTTGCATCCTATGCTTCCCATAGTTACAACATTTTTGAAGTTGATCTCATTAATTAATAATTTCAAATTTTTATTACTATGATTTTTGCTAGTAACTAATGTCATATCCCTCAAAAATTTTTTGTTTGAAAAATGGAATATTTTTTTTGCACCAGCTCTACTCTCGCACCAAACTTTTTGGCCATTTGAAATCCATAATTCATCTCTGTTAGGGATCAGGACAACACCCATCAAAGGCTTATTTTTATAATTAAGTGCAAGATGCATTGCATAATTTCCTGTTCTTTGCAAAAAATCTTTAGTCCCATCTAAAGGATCGAAGACCCAAAGCCAATCTGAATTCAAGTCACAACTATCATTAGAAATCTTCACATTTTCTTCACTTAAAATTTCCCAACCAATTACATCTTGATATTTTTCATTAATTCTCTTAATAATTAGCTCATTTACTTTGAGATCAGCCATCGTAACTGGATTATTTATTTTTCCATTTTTTAAGATTTCACTTCCATCCTTCGAATTTTTAATTAAATCAGAATAAAAAATCAATATATCAGCCGCTTCCCAGCTGAAAATCCTCAAATCATCGATAAGATTATTAATATCTACGCCTTCTGGTAAATTAGTCACGAAATGGATACAAATACTACATTATCTCATAAAAACAAAGAACCTGAAAATAATACTTTATATATGGTTGGAACACCCATAGGAAATTTAGATGATATATCTCTTAGAGTAATTAAAATTCTTAAAAATGTATCCTACATTGCTTGTGAAGATACTCGCCAGACTTCCAAACTTATGGGTAGGTTTGATTTTAAAAATCAACTAATGAGTTTTAATAAACACAATGGCTTCAAAAGAATTCCCAAAATAATTAATGATCTAAAAAAAGGTTCTTCTGTAGCATTAGTTAGTGATGCTGGGTTACCAAGTGTATGCGACCCAGGTGAAGATCTTGTAAAAAATGCTATTTCGAATGGTTTGAATATTATTTGTATTCCTGGCCCAAGTGCCGCATTAACAGCATTAGTAGCTAGTGGTATGAGTGCCTCACGTTTTGTATTTGAAGGATTTCTTCCAAAAAAAAATATTGAAAGAAAAAAAATACTTTTAGAAATCAGCGAAAGCGCAAAAACAACTGTATTGTTTGAATCTCCTCAAAGATTAAATAAACTCCTATTAGAGTTAAAGGAAGTTTGTGGAGGGGAAAGAGAAGTTCATATTTCAAGAGAATTAACCAAAAAGTTTGAAGAAAATATTTGCACAAGTATTAATAAAATGATTGAGCATTTTAAAGATAAAAAAATTCTTGGAGAAATTACTGTTGTAATTGAAGGAATTAAAACCCTGCAAAAGAGTGATATCGATAAAAGATTCCTTAAGGAGGACTTACTTGAATTGATAAATGCTGGTTTGAGTTTATCAGCAGCTTCTAGATACTTAGCGAAAAAAAATAATCTTTCAAAAAATTTAATATATAATATTTTGGATTAGAATTAAATCAGAATTAAATAATAATGAATACGAGCTTTAAAAAATTATCCTTCATGATTCTCTTTAACTTAAGTTTATCACTTATGTTAATGATAGGTATTCAAAATAGTTCTCAAAAAACTAAAGTAAATTTTTTAAATAATGAAACAGTTGCTTTGCCTATAAGTTTTATAATTGGAGTCAATTTTATTGCCGGTTCATTATTTGGTAATTTCCTTATCTTGAAAAAATAAATTAATTATTAATTATCTAGAGCAATTAACTTTTCAGCAGCAACAATTCTTGTAATTCCTCGTGAAGTCAATATAGGTGCTACGATTTTAAAGACATTGGGATTAGGAACTTTAATTACTTTCTGGTCCTTATGACAATTACCTTTTGCCGCTTTCAAATCAAAAAATATTTTTATTGTTTTTCTATTTAATTCCTTATCTGAAAGAAATTGCCAATCTGCATAATCCTTAAGAAGTTTTATCTGTAACTCAATTTTTGTATCAACAATCATGTACACAATTTTAGGAAATTCAATTTCTGAAATGTTAATGGATGAAAAATCTTTTTGAACTGTATTTTCTATTTCTTCATTTAGGGGAGTAAGTTCTACGAAATGTGTAGGTTCATAATCAGCAAAATTCAAATTAGAAATTACAATTTCCTTATCCTTTGTGTTTGTTAAATCTTCAAAATTATCATTATAAGATTGGTTATTATTTTTAACTAATTTATCCGAAAGTCCATTTTTCTTTATCAACTCTTTATATACTTCTTCACCAAGATTTTTTTTTAAATTTCTTGATAAAGTTAGCTTTGTGAAATTAAATTCTTTTGATAGCTCGTCCAAATCTTTTCCATTATAAAAGCCTTCAATAATTTCTCTTATTTGTATTTTTGAGAGTCTTTTTGCCAAAATAATAAAAAATCTTTTTTATATTCTACAAAATAATATGAAATTAACTTTACAAATAATTGATCTTTAAAATTATAAATTTTCAAGTTCAACAATTGTTTAGTATATACCATTCGGATATAATAATTAAGTGCTTCCTTAGCTCAGCTGGATAGAGCAACTGCCTTCTAAGCAGTGGGCCGCAGGTTCGAATCCTGCAGGAAGCGTATATTATCGGTGATCATCTAATTTAGGAAAAATGAATATTTTTAATTTATTAAAAACAAAACTGTGATCTTAAACATTAAAAAGATATTTGAAAATAAAAACAAAGATTTAGATCATTTCTCTATAGGAATCAAGTTTTTCAATATTGGAGTTTTTCTATTAGTTTCAGCACCAGCTATTGCAGGAATATTTTTCTTGATCGCGTTAATTTTAAGTAGTTTAAAATCTGAAATTAATTATTTTCAAGACAAAAGTAATAGGATATTTATTCTTAGCAGTATCTTGCTAATCTCTACGACTTTAGTAAATCACTTTTTTCATTCCAGTAACGATGTACTTTCAGATTATCAACCATTTGTTAATTGGATTGGTCTTTTAAATTGGATTCCTTATTTCTACTGTTTTTGGGCATTTCAAAAGTTTTTAAATACAAGCGATTTAAGAAAGAATACTGCCATTAATCTTGTAAGTGGCTCAATTCCACTTCTAATAACTGCTATTGGTCAATATTGGTTTAATTGGCATGGACCATTCAAAGCATTAAATGGTTTATTAATTTGGTATCAAAAGCCAATGATCGATTCTGGAGGGGTGACTGGATTATTTAGTAATTCTAACTATGCAGGCTCATGGTTAGTGATAATTTTCCCTTTTATCATTGCCTTTATTTATCAACTTTCAAATTCAAAACTTCAAAGATTTGTTATTAGTATTTTAATATCTTTAGTAGTAACTCTTATCTATCTAACAAAATCAAGAAATGCTTTATTAGGTACCATATTATCTTTGCAACTTTTTTATCAAAACAAATATTTATTTATATTTCTGATTTTTTTATTTTTTTTCATAATCCCTCTTATGTTATTGAATAACAATTTTAGAAAGCAGTTATTTTTTGGTAATTTTTCAAACATTAATCTTAATTTTGAAAGTTTTCCAAGATTAAGTGTATATAAAGAAGCTATTAACTTTATACTAGAAAGGCCTCTTTTGGGATGGGGATCGGCAAGTTTTCCCTTGTTATTTTTTTCAAGAAAATTTGAATGGTATGGGCATGCTCATAATATCTTCTTAGAATTGGCAATCAGTTATGGTTTGATTAGTGCCTCAATTATAGGCTTCGGAATTTTTTCAACCTTATGGAGATCATTTAAATCTATATATTTATTAAAAAAATTTCCAAGTAAAACATTAAAAAGTCAAAATTTTTACATTGATAAGGCTTGGTGGACAACAACTTTTATATTAATATTTTCACAATTTTTTGATGTCCAATTTTTAGACTTTAGAATTGGCATGATTTTTTGGATACTTTTATCAGGACTTTCAAGAATTTAAACTCCAATTAATATAAATTTTAAGCAACTTCAAAATTTTCTATTATCAAAATTCTTTTATTAGTTATCTTTTTCTAATAATATATTTCTTGCAAACTTTAAGATTTTTCTTTCCTGAGTGATTAATTCTTAAATATCTTTATTGATTTTAAAATATCTATAAAGGTAAAATTTATAGTCAAAGCAAAATAAATCAACCCAATCTGTTTTAAAATAAAGGTTAATTTTAAATAAATTAATACCCTAAAAAATTTAGGTTTCCTTTTTTTTCAATTACAAATTGAGACAAAATTTACCAAATGAAAATTAAAAATATATGTTGTATTGGAGCAGGTTATGTTGGGGGACCAACTATGGCTGTAATTGCTGAAAAATGCAAAGATATAATAATTAATGTTGTAGACGTAAACGAAGAAAGAATAAAAAAATGGAATAGTGATCATTTAGATGAACTACCAATATATGAACCTGGTTTAGATGAAATAATAAAAAATTGCCGAGATAAAAATCTATATTTTTCAAATTTGATCGAAGAAAAAATTGCACAAGCAGATATGGTTTTTATATCTGTTAATACACCAACAAAAAAAAAGGGCCTTGGAGCAGGAAAAGCAAGTAATTTAAAATGGGTTGAGGAGTGCGCTCGTCAAGTCGCTAAATTCTCCAATGGCCATACAATTATTGTTGAAAAAAGCACATTACCAGTAAGGACTGCGGAAGTAATCAAATCAATACTTGATGAAGCAAAAAACTCAGGCAAGAGGAATGATTTTACAAGCAAAACTTTTGATGTATTATCTAATCCTGAGTTTCTCTCAGAAGGCTCGGCTATAAACGATTTAGTTAATCCAGATAGAGTTCTAATTGGAGGGGATAATCCAGAAGCCATAGAATCCTTGGCAGCTATTTATAAATATTGGGTACCAGAAGAAAAAATATTGAGGACAAATATATGGAGTAGCGAATTAGCAAAATTAACTGCTAATGCATTTTTAGCTCAAAGAATTAGTTCTATAAATTCAATAAGTGCTCTTTGTGAGGCTACAGGAGCAGATGTAAGAGAAGTCTCTAGAGCAATAGGTTCGGATAGTCGAATTGGGACTAAATTTCTTGATTCTGGTCCAGGATTTGGAGGAAGCTGTTTTAAGAAAGATATTCTAAATCTCGTTTATTTGGCTGACTTTTTTGGATTACCAGAAGTAGCAACTTTTTGGGAAAGTGTAGTAAAACTGAATACTTGGCATCAAAATAGAATTTCACAATTAATTACAAAAAATCTTTTTGGAACTCTTTCAAATAAAAAAATAATAATTCTCGGCTTTGCATTTAAAGCAAATACCAATGACACAAGAGAATCAGCGGCGATTCAAATTTGTAAAGATCTTTTAGAAGAAGGTGCTTATTTAGTAATTCATGACCCTAAGGTTTCGCCACGCCAAATTGAAACTGATTTGAAAAAAGCAATTTTCCAAACTAATCAAATAGAAGATAAATCAAATAATATTAGGGAGAGTAATTGGAGTTTTGCTAATAATTTATCATCAATATTTAAGGATGCTGATGCTGTTGTAGTTCTTACTGAATGGGATATTTATAAATCAATAAATTGGAATGATGTCTCAAATTTAATGAGACATCCCGCTTGGATTTTTGATACTCGTTCAATCATTCAAGGTATTGATGTTAAAGAATCAGGTTTAAACTTTTGGCAAATTGGAGATGGTCTAATATAAATTTTTATTGTTTTGAGTATCCATATGGATTTTTAGATACCCAGTTCCAACTATCTTTACACATTTCATGAAGATCTTTTTTAGGTTCCCAATTTAAAACCTTTTTAGCCAAAGAATTGTCAGCCACATAATAAGCAATGTCTCCATCTCTCCTTGGTGAGAATTTATATGGGATGTTTATATGATTGACCTCTTCAAAAACCTTAATTAATTGAAGGACACTACTACCTCGTCCAGTGCCAAGATTTAAAGAAATTTCTTTTGATTTATTTTTAAATAGATGCTCGAGAGCTTTTATATGTCCTTCAACCAGGTCATCAATGTGAATATAATCTCTTATTGGTGTGCCATCTAAAGTGTTCCAATCATTTCCAAAAATATATAAATGTTCCCTTTGCCTCAAAGCTACACTATTAATAATAGGCATTATGTTATTTGCAAAATTCCTTGGACTTTCTCCTATTATTCCTGAAGTATGAGCACCTACTGGATTAAAGTACCTTAATATTGCAAATCTCCAATCTTTTCTATTAGCTTGAACTAAGCTTTTAAGAATTTTTTCAATTGTATATTTCGTATCTCCATACGTATTGAACGGTTTTTTGAAATCATCTTCTTTTAAATCCTTTTTTTTCTCATGGAAACCATAAATTGTTGCACTGCTGCTAAAAACAAGATTTCTGCAATCGAATTCATCCATAACTTTTAACAAGTTAATTGTTCCCAAAACATTAGATTCCCAATATGATAAGGGGAAAGATAAAGAATCAGATACTGCCTTCAATCCCGCAAAATGCATGACCGCTGATATTGGCTTATCGCTATTAAATTCTTGAAAAACCTTTTTTAATAAATTCAAATCGCATAAATCACATTTTTTTAGATGGATTTGCTTCTCAATATTAGGATAACTTTTATTTAACAAGCTTATAATTTTCTCAATTACTACAGGAAAACTATTAACCAAAGAATCTACAATTAATAATTCATACCCTTTTTCTAGTAATGCTAGTGAAGTATGACTACCAATAAAACCACACCCCCCAGTAACAAGAATCTTTTTCATTTTTTACATAAATAATGAACCAGAATAAAATTAGATTTTAAAATTTTCTTTACAAATACTTTATAATAAAAAAAGATATTTTTTAAAGGATTGAAGAAAAGTGACCACACATATTCTTGGTATTTCTTGTTTTTATCATAATACTGCAGCTTGTTTAATAAAAGATGGTGAAATAATAAATGCTGTTCAAGAAGAAAGATTTTCTAAGCAATTTAGCTAATAAATCTAAAAAATTTATAGGAATAAGTAACGATGGATATGGAGAAACAGTAAAAACAAGTCTATATTCAGCCAAAGAAAATTGAAAAGAATTTGAAATTATCTTTAATGAATTTGCTAAGGAAGTTGAAAAAGCAAATTTAGAACTTAAAATTATTTCTCTAGAAAGTCTTCCGAATTATGAAAAACAATTATGATCTTAATGGAAGAAAGTATTCAAAGAAATTGCAATTTAAATAGAAAAATTAAGTGCCTTTTATTAAATATAAATGATTTTAAAAAATCAATAAATAGGACATTTTACTGAAAATGAATAAAGAAATTTATCTAACAATATATTTAATGAATTAGAGTTATGATTTTTTTTATATTAATTATTTAATTAATTTATATGCGTATAATACGGTCAAAAAGGATGTGAAAATAAACATTAAATAAATAATATTGACAACTTTTTTTTGACTAAACCCCAAATTAAGAAGTCTATGATGTAAGTGACTTTTATCTGGATAAAAAGGGGAAAAACCTTTTATTAGCCTTTTAAAAACAACATAGGTCATATCAATTATTATTATCGCAAGAATAAAAATTGGAATTTCAACTATAACTGATTGAGGCGTAAAAGTTGGTACATTTTTTGCAGCCAAAATGCTGAAAATTGATAAGCTTGAACCTATAAGATATGAACCACAATCTCCCATAATTATTTTTGCTGGGAAATAATTAAATTTTAAGAATGCAAGTAAAGAACCTATCAAAGAGGCCATGATTATTGATAATTCAAATTGATTAATTTTTAAAGAAATGAGAATTAATGAGGATAAAATTATTATAGAAATGCCAGCTGCCAAACCATCTAATCCATCAAACCAATTAAGAGCATTAACAATTCCGGTAATCCAAATGCAAGTTATTAATAAACTTAATAATACTGGTAAATTAATTTGTAGAGAACCATTAAATAAAAAAGTTAAATTAACATTATCTATTCTTAAACCAGACCACCATAAAATTGAACTAAAAGATAACTGAAGTAATAATCTAACTTTTGGATTTATAGAAAAAATATCATCAGCTAAACCAATTAAAAAAAATGCGAAAATGCCTCCCAATACCATCAAATAAAAAAAAGAGTCATCAAGTGAATTAAAATTAAATATTAATATAATTATTGAAGTAGATAAAAAACCAATTGAAATTGCTATTCCTCCTATTCTTACGATAGGCCTAGTATGCTGTTTCCTAAGATTAGGATAATCAATGATTTTAAATTTTTTACCAATTTCTAAAGAAAATGGAATGGTAAATAAAGTAATAAAATATGAAATCAAAGAAGAAAATAATGAACTCTTTAATATCTCAGTTAAATTCATTTGATAACTAAAAAATTTAATTAGAAATTTCTAGAAAGTTGTTAATCATATCTAAGCATTTTTTTTCGCTGAACATTTCAGAGTAACAACTACTTGCATTTTTACTATAGAAATTAAAATTATTTATAAATTTTTTATATTTTTCTACAAATTCTTCAGTGGATATTTTGGCTTCAACCGCAATACCAATCTGGTACTTTTCTACAAAATTTACTAGTGGATTATTATTAAGAAAATCAGTTAATAATAATATTGGTGCGCCCAATGATAATGAAGTTGTAATTCTACTTGGGAATGCACATAAACTAGCATTCCTTGCTAAAGGAACTAAGGTTATTGATGGCTCTGAATATACCTTAATAAGTTTTCTGGATGGAATATTTCTAAAGTTTGTTACATTCGATTTATCTAAAAGATTCTTTATTAACCATTTAGATTTACTCCCTCTGATATACAATTCAACTTTTGTATTGATTTTTTTGTCAGATATTAATATTGAAATTATTTTCTTGACATCTTTAACTAAATGTAAAACACCAATATTTCCCATCAAAATTAATTTTGGGAACTTATAAAAATTTTCATCTAATTTAGGTTTTATAAATTTTTTAAGGACTCCTCTTGGAACTAGACTCCAGCATGGGATAGTAGTAATTATTTTAGATTTAATTCCAAATTCATTAATCAATATATTCTTTATAGAATCGCAACAAGATATTATTCCTTTAAATTCACAATATGAAATTAAAAATAATTTTTTTAAATATTTATAGGCGAATCTTGATGCAGAAAAACCTTTAAAGTGAAGTAAAATATTAGGGTATAAGTCATGAGCTATTAAAATTAATTTTGTTGATTTTTTAAAAATTCCATATTTTATTTTTGCTAAAAAAGCAAAATATGGAATTAAGAGAGGGGGTGAGGTATGAATTATATATATATTATTTTTTGATCTTTTTAATAAAAGATAGATAGTTATAAGAAAACAATAACTTGAAAATTTAAAGATTTTCAAAAATATGTATCTTGTTTTTAAAAAAGGGAGAGGGATTCGTCGAATATATAGATTCTTTTTGGGATTAGAGATCAACTTTTCATCTCCAAACAAACTTTTTGAAACAACCACTGTTATTTCCTTTTTTTTTGATAAGTAATTACTTATTTGCTGATTAAAAATTGATGTCGCATCATTCAGAGGTGGGTAACTATCAGTAAAAAGAATTATTTTTGATTTTGAATAATTTTTATTCATTTATTTATATTCCTTCCAAACAAATCTTCTAACAAAATCAGTATAACTTTGGATAATTGTTGTTACTTTTAGACTTACATTATTAGTATTATAATCTTGAACTATCTTAAATTCTCCAATTCTATTTTCTGCTATTTGATCTAATATCTCTAAAGATTGAGATATCCTATTATATTCTGGTCCAACCATAATGATGGAACCTTCTTCCATAATTTCAGGTCTCTCAAAAGTTTCTCTAATGATTAAAGCCGGAAATGCAAGAATAGAAGCTTCCTCGACGATTGTGCCGCTATCAGACAGAACGCATTTTGCATTTAATTGTAGATTTACATAATTAAAAAAGCCTAATGGATCTAATAGTCTTACTAATGGATTGAAAATTATTTTCTTATCTTTAATCTTTTTTCTTGTTCTAGGATGTGTCGAAAATATTATAGGTAATTGATAATCTTCAGCCAATTGATTTAGACAATTAATTAACTTTTTAAATAAATTATCATTATCAATATTTTCCTCCCTATGCATACTTACTAAAAAATATTTATTTTTACTCAAATTTAATTCTTTCAATATATTAGATTTGTAAATATCATTTTTATAAAAATCTAATATCTCTTTCATTGGACTGCCAATTTTAATGATTTGATCTGATGGGAAGCCTTCCCTAATAAGATAATTTCTAGCGATGGAACTATAAGTTAAATTAATATCTGAAGTATGGTCGACTATTTTGCGATTTATTTCTTCTGGCACTCTTTGATCAAAACATCTATTACCTGCTTCAATATGAAAAATTGGAATTTTTCTTCTTTTAGCAGGAATTACTGATAAAGCACTATTTGTATCTCCAAGCACCAAAACAGCTTCTGGAGATATTTTTTCAAATAATTTATCAATAGAAATTATCAAATTTCCAATTGTATTAGAGGGACTAATACTTTTATCTGCAGAATTAATAAAATAATCAGGTTTTCGTATTGACAATTCTTCAAAAAAAATCTTATTTAATTCATAATCAAAATTTTGACCTGTATGTATCAAAATATGTTCAAAAAACTTATCACAATTATTTATAATTCTAGACAACCTTATTATTTCAGGCCTTGTTCCTAATATTGTTACTAGCTTTAATTTTTTTATGTTTTCTTTCATTTAAAAAAAATATATTTCAAAATTGATTAAGTGAATAATCCTATTTTTAATAATAAATCTTTCATCTCCTCAAGATTTAATCTGTACGTATTATGAGAATTATAATCTACAGTCGATTCTGTAATCTTTGAATCTCCTTGCTCTACATATTTCTTGTAATTTAAATCTCTATTATCAACAGGAACTCTAAAATAATCACCAAGATCCTCAGCACATGCTAATTCTTCTTTACTCATTAAGGTTTCATATAACTTTTCTCCATGACGAGTACCTATAATATCTATAGGATGATTATTTTTATTCATAAGTTCTTTAATAGCTTGAGCTAATATCAAAACTTTAACTGCTGGCGATTTTTGAACTATTAAATCACCATTATTTCCATTTCTAAAAGCAAATAAAACCAAATTTACGGCCTCTGGGAGAGTCATCATAAAACGAGTCATTTCAGGATCAGTAATAGTTATAGGTTTTCCTTCATTAATTTGCTTAATGAATAAGGGTATAACAGATCCTCTTGATGCCATTACATTTCCATATCTGGTACCACAAATAACTGTATTAGTATTATTAAGATTCCTACTAGATGCTATCATGACTTTTTCCATCAATGCTTTAGAAATACCCATTGCATTAATTGGATATACAGCTTTGTCAGTACTTAAACATACAATTCTTTTTACACCATTATTAATTGCTGACTCAAGAATATTTTCAGTGCCAAGTATATTAGTTTTAACTGCTTGCATTGGATAGAATTCACAAGATGGGACTTGTTTAAGGGCTGCGGCATGAAAAACGTAATCAACCCCTCTCATAACCTGCTGAACGCTTCTAATATCTCTCACATCTCCCACGTAAAATGTTAATTTATCGTCTTTATATTTTTTTCTCATATCATCTTGTTTTTTTTCATCTCTACTAAATATTCTTATTTCTCTAATTTCTGTTTCTAAGAATTTTTTTAACACTGCATTACCAAATGATCCAGTACCTCCTGATATTAATAACGTTTTATTTTTAAATAACATTATTGAAAATAAATTATGCTGACATTATTAAATTATACATTTTTTGATTTTAATGACATTTCTTCTAATAAATCATTCCAATTCGGAGATATATATCCAGTTGCATTTTTGAATTTATTACTATCTAAAGATCTATCTATTTTTACTCTTTCATCAACTTTAATATCAATCTTTTTTTTGTAATAAATAGAAATAAGTTTAAGTAAATCATATTTACTTATTGGATCAGAAGAAATATGATATAAACCTTTTAGGTCAACATTACCTAATAAATATCTATATATTACTTTGGATAATTCTATTGTAGTTAATCCTGAAAAAATGGCATTTTTATATCCTAAAACTTGATTTTCCTGGGCCAAAAACCAATTAAAAAGACTATATTTTGTTCCTAATTCTGGTCCAATTATTGAAGTCCTAATAGTTAATGAATTTGGGTAATATTTATAGGTTTCTCCTAAAAATTTACTTAGACCATACAAATCTCTTGCATCTGGAGCATCATTTTCGTTATATAAACCTTTTTTACCCTCAAAAACACAATCTGTACTTATATGTATGAATTTAATATTATTTATTTCACATAATTCTGCTATTTGATGCGGAAAAATAGAATTTACTGGCAAAACTTTAGTCAAATCTTTTGATGAATTTACTTGCTTTATCAGTCCTATACAATTTATTACAAAATCAGGTCTCAAAGACTTAAAAAGGGAAACAAACTTTTCAATATCCTTAGCTGAAAACCCAATATGAAATTTTTGGTTAGATTTATATAATTCTGTTAGTTTGTTATTTTTAGTTCTTAGAGTGGAATGAACATCATAATCTTTTTTTTGTGTAAGATATTCAAACAAAGTATGTCCTAGCATGCCAGAACCACCAAGAATTAATACTTTTTTCTTATTGTAATTCTTCAAAATTTCTTTTTATAGAATATTATATACATCTGAATCATTTAGTTTTGGATAAATATTTTTTAAATATTTTAGTTTTTTCTAATAAGTTTGGGTATTGAATTAAAACCGCTCTATATTTGCCCTTAAAAACGAATATGCTGCCCACTCCTAATCCAATCAGTTTATTTTTTTCAATAGTTGATTCTAGATTTTCATATGAAGAAGCTCCACCAACAACCGTCATTGGAATAGAAATTAAACTTTTAAAATAATCAATAAGATTTGAATCATATCCACTCATAGTTCCATCTCTATCTACAGAATTTATTATCAATTCACCTGCTCCTAATCTTTGAAAGAGTATACAAAGATCTTTAGGATTTTTTTTTAAAATTTTTTTACCATTATTAATACAAACATTATATTTATCTTGAAATATTTTTCCTTTTTTTATATCCAATACCACCGCAATACTTTGACTGCCAACTCTTCTCGATGCCTCTAAAATTAAATCTGGATTATTTATTGCTGCACTACTTATTGCGACTTTTTCAACACCTAGCCCTATTATTTTTTCAATCTGTTGAACAGTTTTAATGCCCCCTCCGTAACATACTGGCATTCTACATTGAGAGGCTATATTTTTTATTAGTGTATAATTTGGTATTTTGTTTTCTACAGTTGCATCTATATCAATAATTACTAATTCATCTACATACTTTTCATTAAATATTTTTACAGCATTTAGTGGATCTCCAATATATTTTGGATTTTTAAAATTTACTGTTTTATA
>CACGKI010000014.1 GCA_902573565.1 uncultured Prochlorococcus sp. | reverse complement strand
ATATATATATTCCCAAATTTTCATAAAAGTTCAAACTTATTATTTAATTTCAAATCATTACTGGATGTTTCAGCAAAGAAATTTGTCTATATTAAAAAAAATCTAAGCACCTATGAAAAAGAATTCATTTATCTATACTGATTTATCAAAAAAACAACTGGAAAACCTAAAAGAATTTTTTGTTCAAAAAAAAGTTGAATCGATGAATCATCAAGAACTTAAACAGTACGTACTAGAAATCATCTCTCATCAGATTAAAGATACTATTGGTAAAGAAGAGGAAATGGAAGCATGGAAAGAAATGTCAGACTTTTTTGGAGAGCAATTTGAAATAATCCTCTTAGAAATACAAAAAAAATATAGTGATGATAAAAAATTAATTGATACGGAAATAGACCCTCAAAAAGAGAGACTAGAATTGCTTGAAAGGCATAATTTAAATCAAGAAAAAGAAGATATGTGGAATGACTAAAATTTCCTGAGAAAGGAGCAATAAATTATTGCTTAAAAAAGATGATCTATTATGTAAGTCTGCGATCTAATTATTTTTGAGATGTAACAAGTCATGCAAATAAAAAAGACTATTATGGGGTCTTATGACAAGTTATTGAATGTGAATTAAAACTCCCCGGGCGGGATTCGAACCTGCGACCAATCGATTAACAGTCGATCGCTCTACCGCTGAGCTACCGAGGAATATAAGATGAATTTAGCTCTTCAAAGTGCCTTATGACAAGTCAAAAAACTATTTATATTGAAATTTTGATGGTTCTTGCCAGTTAGATAAAAAACCATTTTTCAACTCTGCTACTGCATCAGCATAAGTTAGTTCTTCGTAACGGTGAGTAATCCATAATGCCGAAACAGGTTTTTTATAGTCACTTGTAAGGTTTTTAATAGTTTTTAAAACTTTTAATTGGCTGTTTTGATCAAGAAAAGCTGTAGGCTCGTCCAAAAGAATAAAATTCTTATTACTAATAAGAGCACTTGCTATGGTTAAGCGTTGTTTTTGCCCACCGCTCAAAGTGTGTACTGGTCTTTTTTCGAAACCATTGAGTCCAACCTGATCCAAAACACATTCAATTTTTTTTGTAATCTCATAATCACTTATATCTTGATTAATGTTAATAAGTAGTTCACTCCTGCAATTTGGCATCAATATTTGATGATCAGGGTTTTGAAATACCATGCCAATATTTGCTTTACATTTTACGATTCCATTTTTGGGCTTGATTATTCCATTAATTAATTTTAAAAGAGTACTTTTTCCACTGCCATTTTTACCAACGATCATCCAAAATCCAGGTTTATCTATTGAGAAATTACATTTAAAAATTAAATTATCTTTTTTTTCAGGATATGAAAAATAAACATCCTTAAATTGTATGTGAGGTATTTCATTTTCATTAGAATTTATCATTAATTCTATTTAGTCTATGTTTAGAGAAAATCCTGGTTTTTTAGCTCCTCCTGCGACTGATGATTTCTCATATATCTGGACAGAAATAATTTCTTGAGCTCTTACAGCAATTAATTTGTCTTTAACTTTGTCACAACTTAATTCAATCAAGTTTGAAATTTCTAAAGTTTCATTCATAGAATTTTTTATTTGGTCATAAATTCTTTTAACCTCCTCCAATTCCTTCTTCTGAATTGAAAGCGGGAAAGGTGAATATCTAAGACTAAGTTCCAGCGAATACATAATAATTTTTAAAGTTTTTTTTATAATAATAAATATTTGCACACTGAAGGATAATTAAATTAAATTCTTTTGAGAAAACTATATAAAGATTATTGAATATAATTAGTATGTAAATAGAAGATTAATTTAGCAATTTCAATAATCATTTCATGGAAATAGCAAATGATATTACTTCTCTTGTAGGAAATACTCCGTTAGTTAGATTAGGCAGAATCAGAAAATATTGTAATTGCTATCCAGAAATAATCGCCAAACTTGAAAGTTTCAATCCATCAGCTTCTGTTAAAGATCGAATTGCGTATTCAATGTTAAATAAGGCTGAAGAAGAGGGATTGATAACACCAGATAAAACGACATTAATTGAAGCTACAAGTGGAAATACCGGCATTGCATTAGCAATGGTTGCTGCAGCAAAAGGCTATAAATTGATACTAACTATGCCGGATACGATGAGTATTGAAAGAAGGGCAATGCTAAGAGCTTACGGAGCTGAATTACAGTTAACACCAGGAAAAGAGGGAATGAAAGGCGCTTTAGATTTAGCTAATGAGTTGTCTTCAAGCATCACCAATAGCTACCAATTTAATCAATTCGAAAACTTTGCTAATCCTGATATTCATGAAAGAACAACGGCTCAAGAAATTTGGGCTCAATCCAATAACAATTTAGATGGACTAGTTACAGGAGTAGGCACAGGAGGAACAATTACTGGTTGCGCTCGTTTTTTGAAAAAAGTTAATCCAAATTGCAAAATTTATGCTGTGGAGCCCAAAAAAAGTGCCGTCATTTCCGGAGAAATGGCAGGATCTCATTTGATTCAAGGAATAGGAGCAGGTTTTGTGCCAAAAGTTCTTAATACTGAATTAATTGATGAAATTATAAAAATTGATGACGATGAAGCATTTTATTATGGGCGTTTATTAGCGCGATTAGAAGGTCTTTTATCTGGCATCAGCAGCGGTGCAGCCTTAGCAGCAACTATAAAAATCGGCGAAAGGAAAGAACTAATGAATAAAAGATTGATAGTAATTCTTCCAAGTTTTGGAGAAAGATATTTATCAACCGCAATGTTTGAATCTAATACCTCAATTCAAGCCAGAAAAGATGGTTATCTTTAATCCCTAATTTATAAAAATGGAAAAAAATTTATATGAAGAATTAGGCCTCAAAAAAAATGCTTCCAAAAGTGAAATTAAATCTTCATATCGCTCTTTAGTTAAAAAACATCATCCTGATGCAGGTGGCAAAAAAGAACGGTTTCTTGCGATACAAAATGCCTGGGAAACGCTAAATGACCCCATCAAAAAAGAACAATATGATAGGAATTATTTCTCCTCCAGTTCATCATTTGATTCATTAAATGAGAATTGGGAAGAGAAATTTAATTCAAAAAAATATAATTCGTCTATTAAAGACAAAGAAGTTGAAACATGGCTTAAAGAAATTTACAGTCCGATCAATAGATCAATAAGCCAAATAATTAAACCTTTGAAAAACGAAATAAAAGAACTATCTGCGGATCCATATGATGACAAACTAATGGAAAATTTTTGCAGTTATATAAGTATGTCGCAAAAGAAAATAGAAAAAGTTGAAAAAATTTATAACAAAAAAATAGTTCCAAAGTCTATTACAGCTCTAGGCCTCGATCTGTATCATTGTTTTTCACAAGTTAAAGATGCACTATCAGAATTTGATAGATATACACAAGGATACGTAGATGATTACTTATTTGATGGTAAAGAAATGATTAAAGAAGCAAAAAGAATTCAATCAAAGATGTCTGCAGAGAAAAAAAATAAAAACTTTTAGATATAAAAATTTATTGAATATATGCTTTAAGTTGATCCAATTTCAGCCAAACATCTGGCACAGGCCTACGCCATCTAACCTGAGCATATTCGTCTTTGACTGAAAGTATCTCTCCAGGACCTTCAAAGACATAATTAGGTAAATCATTATCACTGGCTAACGCCTCGATACTTTTTATATAAATTTCTCTATCGACAAAAACAAAGCTTCCTTTCTTGAGAGGTATCTTTGGAATAGAATCTGTCATAATTAATTCAAGAAAGTTATTTGATGCTTATTATACAAAAACTTGTTTGAAAAATATTAAAAAAAATTTATACCGGAATAAAAATTACAAACGTCTAAAAAATTTAATAGTCTAAAATGATAAACATTTAGATAATATGCGTCTTTTACTACTTGGCTGCACTGGATTTGTTGGTAAAGAATTAGTACCAACACTACTCAATGAAAATCACGAAATATACATTATAAGTAGAAAACCCATAACTAAATTAAAAGTTGATTTGGATTTCAATAAGTTTAAATTTTTTCAAATAGATTTATCAAAAGAAAAAAACTGGAATAACGAAAATCTTCTAAATGTTTTAAGAGAGACTGATGGAATTATTAACCTTATGGGAGAACCCATAGCAGAAAAAAAATGGACTTCTGAACAAAAACAGGAGATTGAAAATAGTCGTATTAACACCACCAAATTTATGATGCAGACCCTTAAAAATTTAAAAATAAACCCAAAAGTCATTATAAATGGATCAGCAATAGGTTATTACGGTACAAGTTTGTCTGGTGAATTCACTGAAAATAGCATTGGAGGAAAAGACTTTTTAGCTAACCTTTGCAAAAAATGGGAAGCAGTCGCTGCTGAAAAACCATTTTTCTCAAGGTTAGTTATTTTTAGAATTGGAATAGTTCTAGAAGCAGATGGAGGAGCATTAGGAAAAATGCTCCCTATATTTAAAGTTGGATTAGGTGGACCAATTGGAGATGGTAAGCAATGGATGAGTTGGATTCATAGAACTGATTTATGTGCATTAATTACTCAATCATTAGTTGATAAAAAGTATTCGGGAGTATTTAATGCTGTTGCACCAAATCCAGTATTAATGAGAGAATTTTCTCAGACTTTAGGCAACTGTCTGAATAGACCTAATTTACTTCCAGTGCCTGGAGCAGTTTTAAAAATATTGTTAGGAGATGGCGCAAAAGTTGTATTAGAAGGACAAAAAGTAATAAGCAGTAAACTCAAAAATTATACTTTTAAATATCCTCTTCTTGAGAAAGCAATTTACGCCTCCACCAAGAATTAATACCGTTTACTAAAGCACCAATAATAAGAATTGTTATCAATGGAACTACAAGAGGATTCCAAACTATCTGAATAAAATTAATAAATATAAATATGCCATTAAATTGCATGATGATTGCAAAAATAAAAAATATTGCAAAAAAAATGACTGTAAATAAATTTATCAATAACAAATTATCTACAATTTGTTTTAACTTATTTTGATTATTCTCCTTAGTCATTTTTTATAACAATATTCATATCATCAACCATTTTAAAACAAGCTTTGTTTTCACCCAGTCTTTTTTTAGCATTTTCATTACATGAGATCATAAACTTCTTATTCAGCTGTATGAGGTATATAATTTTTATGATCAATTTTATTGTCTGATTGATTTGATCTTTCTTATCTTTATAATTGGTGGCACAAAAAACATATTTTCCAAGCAAACGTCTCTGCGCTTCTGCAAAAGTTCTTGTAAATTGCGGACCTTTACCTTCAATCTGAATAACCGGTTTTCCTAATCCAATCGCTTGCTCTGCTGCTGTTCCTGCCATGCTTATACAGCATCTACTTTTCAATAATATTTTGTCAAAATTATTCCAATATATTTTCACTTCTAAAAATTTATATTGGAATTTCAAGAGATTATTATTTTTTATATTTTTTATTTCTAACCATCCTCTTTTTTGAAATATCTCCTTTATTTTTAATGAAGATAGAGCATTAACTATTGCAAAATTAAACTGAATTTTTTGAAAATATCTTAAATCTGACAATGCCTCTAATACCTCTAAAATAAAAACAAAATTATCTAAAATCTCAGGGAATCTGCTTCCTGGAAATAATCCAATACTAAATTCAGCTTTATTTAATTCTTTGTTTCTAGGAAAAAACTTATCCATAAATGGGTTGCCTAAAAAAGACACTTTCTTTTTTAATTGCAATGTTAAATCATTAGCTGTAAGAGAATCTCTGGTATATATTTTTTTTGCTTTTTGTGAGAGCAAGAAAAATTTAGAAGGCCATGGTAATTTCAACTTCCCTTCATAATGGCTGGAATAAGCAACTAGATATGTAAAAAAATCTTTCTTACAAACCCATGCAAAAAAAACTGGCACAATATCTCCAACTACAAAAAAATAATCATATTTTTTTCTAAGTTTAAAAGTTAAATATAATCTTTTTAAGACATAAAATATTTCTCCTCCTAATATCTCAGTAAGTCTTCCCTTGAAAGAATTGTAGCCAATTCCTCCAGTTCTAAATTCTTTAGCTTTACCGATAATCTTAATTTGTTCTTTTTCGTAATGGTTTCCCATACCAACAATTGGCAAAGCATGAACAGAATAACCACTTTTTACTAATTGTTTAGCTATCAGACTGCCAGATAGATCTTCTCCATGCCCATTACTCAATATTAAAATCTTAAACAATTTAAAATTCCAACCATTTTTTTACTTTGTTTAACTCAGGCCAATCTGGATATCTACTTAATCCGTCTTCAACAGATTCTTTCAACTCACTTTTCACGTCTGGCATCATCATAGACATTTTTTTATTAACTCAATATGATCCCTAACACCTTTATTATTAGTAGCCAAAAGAGCTAAAGACAAATTCATTCTTGCTTGTGGATCTTGCTGATTTAATCGAACAGCTTGTCTGGCAGATGACAAAGCTTCTTCATTATTTTTCAAAAGTAATTGAAGCCATGATAAACAAGTCCAAGCAGCAAAATGATTTGGAATTTGCTGTATAATTTTTTGAAAATCTTGAACGATTGGAATTAAATCTTGCCCTGCTTTATATCTTGATAAAGCTGCATTAAAATCCTCTTCGATGGGATTAATTTCGTTATTCATTATTTATTAAACTGCAAAGGAGCTTCCACAACCACAAGTTTGCGAGGCATTGGGATTTACAAAATTAAAGCCACCTCCAATTAATTCCTTACTAAAATCTAACTGCATTCCATAAATATATAAAAGACTTTTAGGATCACAAACCACTTGAAAGCTTTGATCAGCTTTTAATGAATAATCATAAACTTTATCATCGGGATTTATTTCATCAGTTCCTATAAAATCCATCGTATAACTCATTCCACTACAACCGCCTGATCTTACTCCTACCCTTAGTGCTTTTTTATCACTTTGGCCCTTCAATAAATTTGAAATTTGTTCTATAGCATCATTCGTAATTAAGATACCTTTGCCATCATCAGAATTTTTAATTTCCTGTTTAACTTCTACATTTTCCATAAACAAGGGATTTCTACTATTTATAATATAAAAACTTAATCGATAGGATGCATATAACAAACGTTATCCAAAGTTGATTTGTTATAATTTTAAGAAAAAGTGAAAATTGCAATAGTTGGTTCTGGATTAGCTGGTCTTACAGCAGCAGTCAATTTAGTTGATGAAGGTCACGAAGTAGAAATTTTCGAGAGCAGGTCATTTTGGGGAGGTAAAGTAGGAAGTTGGGAAGATAAGGATGGCAACCACATAGAAATGGGTTTACATGTATTTTTTTACAATTATGCAAATCTTTTTAAATTAATGAAAAAAGTGGGAGCTCTAGACAATTTACTCCCGAAAGATCATACTCATCTATTTATTAATAATGGTGGTAATTTAAAATCTTTAGACTTCAGATTCCCTTTAGGTGCTCCATTTAACGGACTTAAAGCTTTTTTTACTACCGAACAACTTACTTGGGTAGATAAGTTCAGAAATGCCTTAGCTTTAGGGACAAGCCCAATAGTTAGAGGATTGATAGACTATGAAGGCGCAATGAAAATAATTAGAGATCTAGATAAAATTAGTTTTAAAGAATGGTTTTTAAACCATGGTGGAAGTGAAAAAAGCTTAGAAAGAATGTGGGATCCTATCGCATACGCTTTAGGTTTTATTAATTGCAAAGATATTTCAGCAAGATGCATGCTTACTATATTTATGATGTTTGCTTCAAAAACAGAAGCCTCAAAACTTAATCTTTTAAAAGGTTCTCCGCATAAGTGGTTAACTCAACCTATTGTTGATTACATCACAAACAAAGGAGCAAAAATACATCTTAACCATAAGGTAGAAGAAATCATTTATGAAAAGGAATCTTCCTCTTATTCAGTAAATCAATTAAAAATATCTTCTCCTGAAGGAATTAAGGCAGTGTTTGCAGATAAATTTCTAGCTGCCTGTGATGTTCCCGGAATAAAAAAAATAATTCCAAAAGAATGGTATCAATTTAAAGAATTTGAAGGTTTAAAAAAACTTAGGGCTGTAGCTGTTGCCACAATCCAATTAAGATATGACGGTTGGGTAACTGAATTAGAAAAAGATAATACTGGAAACGAACCAATTGGACTAGATAACCTTCTTTATTCTGCTGATGCCTCTTTCAGTTGTTTTGCTGATTTAGCACTAGCAAGTCCAGCAGACTATAGAAAAAAAGATATGGGATCGCTTCTCCAATGTGTTTTAACTCCTGGCGATAGATGGATGGGAAGATCCACAGAAAGAATTACAAAAGAAATAGATAAAGAGGTTCGCCGTCTATTCCCATCCTCAAAAAACCTTAAATTGCTTTGGAGTAACGTGGTACAAATTCCACAATCACTCTATAGAGAAGCTCCCGGTATGGAACCTTTCAGACCCGATCAAAAAACATCTATATCTAATTTCTTCATGGCTGGTAGTTATACAAAACAAGATTATATCGACTCTATGGAGGGAGCTACAATGAGTGGTCATTTAGCTGCCGCGGCAATTTTAGAGAAGAAAGCCGAATTAGCAAAAAATCTTGCAGTAAGTTAATTCATGGGTACTTGGCTCAAACATGACGTAATAACAGTTGTTAATGCGCCTCTTGAAAATGTATGGGATACATGGAGTGATTTAGACTCAATGTCACTTTGGATGAGCTGGATTGAATCTGTAAAAACAGTTGACGAAGAAACTAATACGTTACCAGATTTAACAGAATGGACTTTAGCTGCAAATGGCTTTAGGTTTAAATGGAAAGCTCAAATTACAGAAAGGGTTGAAAAAAGCAAACTTAAATGGAAATCAATAGGAGGTTTACCAACTGAGGGATCAGTAGTTTTCGAAAGTAAAACTGATCAAATCACAACGGTCAATTTAGCCATAACCTATGAACTACCAAAAATGATTGCTCGGTTTATGGAAGAAAACATTTTAGGCAAAATGGTTACAAACGAATTACAGGCCAATATTGATAGGTTCAAAGATTTAGTTGAAAAGAACTACTCAAAGAATTTTTCTAACTAAAAATATTAATTGCTAGATCTAGCAGTCCTTCAAAAGTATATTTTTGTGCCTGACTATCAACTCTTCCAAAAATCTTATTACATACTTTTGATGTCTGAGGTCCAATAGTTAACAACTTAATCTGATCAAAATATTCTAACCATTTTTTACCAAGTTTTTTTTCTAGTAACAAAGCAGCATTTACTACGGTTTTACCGCTTGAGAAAATAATTGCATCTACTTTTCGGCTGGAGATAATATCAATTGTTTGTTCCGGAATTGATTCAGGACATCTAGTTTCATATGCAGCAACCTCAAATACACGGGAACCAGCCTTTCTAAATTGATCTGCAATTAGATCTCTACCACCTGTTTGAACTCTTGGGACAAAGACTCGAAGTCCATAACCAGATACTGGGAAATTATCAATTAAACTTTCAGCAACGAATTCTGGAGGTATGAAATCAGCCCTAATCCCAAAATCATCAAGAGTTTTTGAGGTTTTTTCTCCGACTACGGCTATTTTTGTTTTTTTAGAACATTCTTTTAATGAACTATTAAAAAATCTAAGTCTTTTATCCACAAATTTGATCCCATTACTACTGGAAAAAATAATCCAATGAAAATCATTTATTTGATCTAATGCTTCGTCAAGAGGATTCAAATCATCAGGATCACCAATACTTATTGCAGGCAAATCAAATACATTAGCGCCCTTGCTAGTGAATATCTTTTTTATATCCAATATCCCTTCTTTTGATCGAGTAATAATTATATTTCTTTGATCAAGGGGTAGATCAACTATTGGCATCCTTGTCCTCAACGTTATTATTTTGATTTTTATTTTTTAATTCATCGAGAAGTTTCAAGACTGATAATCCTTTATCAAGAACAACATCGTCTTTAAAAATTATCTCTGGAACTCTTCTCATCTCTATTCTTTTTCCTAAACTATGCCTTATAGAGCTTTTAACAGTATTCAAGTTTGCTACAAGCTCTTTCCTCACTTTCTCCTGAGCAGTTGAAGTTATGTAAATTTTACAGTGTTGTAAATCACCTGATAAATCAATCTTAGAAATATTGACGAAATGATCTCTAATAAGATCATTTTCCAATTCATTCTGCAAAATAAGGGTTATTTCTTTCTTCAAAAGAGAAGAAACTTTTGCAAGACGGTAATTATTTGGCATTATGGTTGTAAATTTATTGGGTTTGTCATCGCTTGTAAGACAAAATAAACAGTTATGAAAGCACTTAAGACAGAAGATATCAAACCTACTATTGTGAGTGGATTTGATCTATTCTTGAATAAAGGTTCAAGCAAAGCAACAAGTCCTCCAACAATGATGGATATCAAATACTTTGGATATCTTGCAACATTAGAGAAAAATTCGCCCATCAGCTCCACAAATAGATTACTTTTTTAGCTAAGTTTTAACAAACATTAAACAGCATGATTACATTATATCAATTTAGGCATAGTGCTTTTTGTTTAAAAACAAGAATGGCTCTTCATGCAAAAAAACTACAATATCGAGTTGAAGAAGTAACACCTGGCATAGGCCAATTTGAAATCTTTAAATTATCAGGTCAAAAACAAGTACCTGTAATAGTCGATAGTAATGATCAAATTATTCATGACTCTTCAACTATTTGCGAATATATAGATAAAAAAAATGATCACAATCCACTCTTTCCTGAGGACCCAATATTATTTGCACAATGCAAACTAATTGAAGACTGGGCAGATACTACAATGGCTACAACTTGTAGAAAAGCTTTAATAAAATCTGCAATAGAAAATCCACAGCTAAGAGCTGCATTACTTCCAGATGAAATACCTTCTTCAGTTAAAAGTATTGTTGATAAATTACCTTTCGAAAACCTTAGTAAAATTTCTAATGTAGTTTTGTCTTCTAAAGATAATTTAGAACTCCAAAAATTACTGGAAGCTTTATCAAAATCCTTGATCAACAAAAAATATTTAGTTGGAGATAGTTTATCAATTGCAGATATTTCACTTGCTGCTCAATTATCCCTTCTTAAATTTCCAAAGTCTGCAGGACCAATTCTTTCAGGAGAGGGGAGCCAAGAATACATAAATAACCCTTACTTGGAAAATCTTTTCATGTGGAGGAACAACTTAGAGGAATATCTTTTTAGTGCTAACTCTCAATAAATTCAAATGTCAATTTATATTTATTTGTTTTTATAGCATGAATAGAAGGATCACCAACTTTTGAACCATAAGAAGTAACATATTGCACTCCACAAATTGATGGTTTTATTGAATTATTAACTTCGAATATTTCTTCGGAACATTTTTCAAATTTACTAATGGTCTCTACCTGATTAATCCTTGAAGCACCTGGCTTATGCGCTGTTTGTATAACTAGCTCATCTGCGAAAAAAATATCATCATCTTGGATCTGATTTCTCCCTGTAATTCTTGAATCGATATAAAAATCATCTTTTAAATAAGTAATTTGATTATTAATAGATTGAGGATCATTTACAACCTTGATTAAGGTGTCACCAAATATTGCTTTTCCAATAGATTCAGAATTTTTTGCACGATTACCAACAATTAAATCTGAATCATTCTTAAAGAAATTTACTTTATAAATAACTGGCTTTTCTGAATTATTATTTATATCTTGAGAAGTAACAAGCCAATTCCCCTCGAACCATTTAGGATAAATTAAATCCTTAGAAGTATCAGATAATTTAAAATTTGGCAAATATAATTCTGGCCATTGATTTACACGATTTTCCAAATACTCTCTTACGTTAGAATCTACTAAAGCAAGAGAACTTTCTAAAAAAATTCCTTGAAAAATCAAGCAAAGAATTAATCCAAGAAGAATCTTCATTATGTCAAATCCACTAATAAGAGCATCAGATCATTATGTATTATTAGAGCCAGATTCAAAAGAAAAAATTGTATCAAAGCAAGAAGCAATTTTATGGTTGAAGAATTGGCTTAGTAAGACAGAAACACAAACAATATATCAAAATATAGAAGATCCTGATCAGGAATTTTTTGAAGAGTTATTGGAAAGCACTTATGAATTAGAAATAAAATTAGGATACGTTATCAAATGGTTTGCAGTAAGAATTGAACCAAATTAACTAATTATTTCTTTATGAATTGCATTAATTATTTTCATAGCGACTTCTTCTATATTTTCCTTTTTTACCTGAATTCTTAAATCTGCTTGAGAATACAAACTTTCTCTAGCTTGAAAAATGCTCATATACAAATCATTTAGATTCTTTCCCTGAAGAAGTGGCCTATTTTCAATTTCATTTTTCAATCTTTCAATTGCTATATCTTTGTCAAGATCTATCCAGGCAATTATTCCCTGTCTTAAGATTCCCCAGTTTTCCGATTTGGTAACTATTCCTCCTCCAGTTGAGATTACTAATGAAGGAATTTTGATAGTTTCTTTAAGGCAGTTTGCTTCTAATTCACGGAAATTATCTTCTCCTTCATCATTAAAAATTTGATTGATAGATTTTTTTGCTAACTTTTCTATTAATGAATCTAAATCAATGTATTTATACTTCAATAATTCAGCCAGCTTCAACCCAGTTTGCGACTTACCAGAACCCATCATTCCTATTAAAAATATGCTTCTGCCCTTAATAGTATGAACTGTTTTTTCGATAATGGATTGTTCCATAAAGACAAAAGCGTATTTAAAACCTTAAGATAGTATTATCGCAGACAGGTATGACTTCTACACAATCCAAACCATTACATGGAAAAGGACGTGAATGCGTCATAACTCGACGTGCCTGCTTTAGTTCTAGTCACCGTTATTGGCTTCCTGAAAAAAGTCCAGAAGAAAATTTATCTCTTTTTGGAAAGTGCAGTATTGCACCAGGTCATGGTCATAATTATGAACTTATTGTTTCAATGGGTGGAGAACTAGACTCTGATGGAATGGTACTTAATCTCTCTGATGTAAAACACTCTATTAAAGATAAGGTTACTGGACAATTAGATTTTCGTTTTCTAAATGATGTCTGGCCTGAATTTAATGTTAATAATCTAGAGGGTATACTTCCCACAACTGAAGCATTAGTAAAGGTAATTTGGAGTCGTCTTAAGGATGATCTACCTCTTACAAGTCTAAGGCTTTATGAAAACCCAAATTTATGGGCAGATTATTTTGGAAAAAACATGGAAGCATTTTTAACAGTACAAACTCATTTTGCAGCTGCTCATAGACTTGCAAAAGAAGAGATATCCTTTGATGAAAATAAAAAAATCTATGGAAAATGTGCCAGAGTCAATGGACATGGTCATAACTATCTTGTCGATATAACTGTAAAAGGAGACATTGATAAAAGAACAGGAATGGTTTGTGACTTATCTGCACTCCAAAAGATAATTAATGATTTAGTTGTTGAACAACTAGATCATACTTTTCTAAATAAAGACATCGAATTTTTCCATAATTGTGTTCCAACTGCTGAAAATATAGCTTTATATATTTCTGATATTCTTAAAAAACCAATAAACAATCTTGGTGCAACATTACACAAAATAAGACTCCAGGAGAGCCCAAATAATGCTGCAGAAATTTATGTTGATCAAAAGCTAACTAATTCATTGAAGTTGAAATTTGAAAATAGTTTAGTCACGCAAACTTGAGAATCCCAAGAGTAATAATTGTTATAGCATCTAGTCTGGATGGGAGAATTGCATTTCCTGGAGGTGGAGAATCGCATCTCGGAAGCGAAGAAGATAAAAAAATATTAAATCAAAACTTATCAATGGTTGACGCAACCATTTTTGGTTTGGGTACTTTAATAGCTCATCAATCAACTTACCTAATTAAAAATCTCAATGATAATGAAGAAGTAAATATATCAAAAAGACAACCAATTTCTATAGTTGCTTCAAATAGCAAAAAATTTAACAGTAATTGGAAATACTTTCGTCAACCAATTAGAAGATGGCTAATAAGCTCAAGTAAAGTTAATAATTCGTCGAATAATGACTTCGAAAAACAACTCTTTTTCGAAGATTCATGGGGGAAAACTTTAATTTCACTCAAAAATCAAGGGATAAATAATCTAGCTCTATTAGGAGGTGCAAAACTTATAAATTCATTTGTAAAAGAGGATCTAATAACAGATATAAAAATTACTATTATTCCACGAATTATTGGAGGTAGATATACGTGGATCCCTCCAGAACAAACAACTGAGATTTTTAATCTCAAAAGATTTTGGGAAATAAAATCAATTAAAAATTTAATGAATAATGAAATCCATGTTCATTACAAAAAAATTTAAAGTAAATATCATAATAAATGAACCAAAAAATACATAAAGTTGAAGTCAAATTGTCAATTAAGGAAATATCCAAGGAGATATGGAATGAATTAGCAAATGAAATCAATAATCCATTTTATGAATGGACTTGGCTTAAAAACCTTGAAATATCAAAAAGTGTTTCAAGAGAAACTGGTTGGCAACCTCTATATTTTGTTGCTTATAAAAATGAAGAAATATTAGGAATTGCTCCACTTTTTTTAAAAAATCATAGCTATGGAGAATTCATTTTTGATCAATCATTTGCAAGATTGGCTCAAGAGCTGAATTTAAATTATTACCCTAAATTAATTGGAATGAGTCCTTATAGTCCTGTAAATGGATATCAATTTCTTTATAAAAAAAATAAAGATAAGAAAGAAATTACAAATTTACTCATAAACCATATCGAAAGCTTTGCGATTACAAACAAAATTTTAAGTTGTAATTTTTTATATATTGATGAAAGCTGGGGTAACCATCTTAAATCTTTGGGATACTATGAATGGATAAATTCCAGCAGTGAATGGAGAAGTAATGGAGAAAAAACGTTTGATGATTTTCTTGATAGATTTAACTCTAATCAGAGAAAAAATATCAAAAAAGAGAGGAAATCAATTACTAAACAAGATATTAAAGTAGAAATTTTTAATGAAGATGATATTAACCAAGAAATCCTTAAAAAAATGCATAATTTTTATGAACAGCATTGTTCAAGGTGGGGAGTTTGGGGAAGTAAATATCTAACATCAACATTTTTCGAAAAAATTATTGATAATAAAAAAAATATTTTACTTTTTAGTGCATCAAAAAACGATTCAAATCAAATTTTTGCTATGTCGATGTGCATTAAAAATAAAGACAACTTATGGGGCAGATATTGGGGTAGTCACGAAGATATATCCAATTTACATTTTGAATTATGCTACTACCAGCCAATTGAATGGGCAATAAAAAATCGTATCCATTTTTTTTGATCCTGGAGCGGGAGGTAAACACAAAAGGCGTAGAGGGTTTTTTGCAAAAAGCACCATTAGCTTACATAAATGGTTTGACAAAAATATGGAAAATATAATTTATCCTTGGCTAAATGAAGTTAATAAACAAACCGAAACGGAAATTGAATTTGAAAATAATTCTATACCCTTTAAATAAAAAATTATTTGGCTTTACCAAAGATTATATTAGTAATATAGTTTTTTTTACTTCAAAGAATGGAAACTAGTAAAAGTTTAGATGAAAAAATAAAGATTGATAATAATCTTTCCAACCGATATATAGACTTAGATCCAAACGGGTATTTTATTATAAAAGTTGATTTAGAAGAAAATAAAATAATTTTAGAGCACTTTTTAAATAATATTAATGATGAAGGATATGCGCTTGACCCAGAAACAAATGAACCAATTAAATGCGACTCTCAAAATAAAAGAGTTAGTAATGAAGTTTTTAAAGGTATTAGTGCGAAACAACTTGGAATATTAATCACTGAAGAAAGAAATGACTTAATAACCAGATTCGATCATGCCCTATATTTAGGAAGGGAACTACAAAAAGCAGAAGAATGTTTATACAAAAAATTACCATACATCCAAGATTAAGAAATTAAACGAAAAAATCTAATCTTTTCATCTGATGTTAAATTAAATAAGAATAAAAAAATTAATGAACATCATTTTCTATTTTGCATTTATTGGTTTTGGTTTTGGAGCTGCTTTTGCATTAGATAAGCTTTTAAGAGCAGTTAAATTAATTTAAAAAACTACAAAATTTTAATTGTCTCTCCATACAAATCATATTCATCCGCAAAAGAAATATTTGCTTCAACAAATTTACCAATATAATTTTTCAAATCAATTTTATCTTTGACAGATAAAATGACAATTCCGTCAATTTCAGGTGCAAAATTGTAGGACCGACCTACTAATTCGTTATTATCTGATATTTTTTCTACCAAAATCTTCATTTTTGAACCAACATATGTCTGATTTTTAACTTTAGAGATATTTTGTTGAACTGAAATAACGTTATCTTTTCTTGCCTCTGCAACCTTTGCAGATACTTTATTTGGCAAATGAAAAGCTGCAGTTCCTTTCTCAGGAGAAAAAATAAACACTCCCACATGATCAAATTTGTGCTTATCCAAAAATTCGAGAAGATGTTCAAAATGTTCTTTTTTTTCTCCTGGGAAACCAACAATTAGACTAGTTCTTAATACAGCAGATGGGATTTCTTCTCTAATTTTCTCCAAAATTGATTCATTCAAAGAAGCCTGCCAAGGTCTATTCATACTCTTCAACACATCTGGATGACTATGCTGAAGTGGTAAATCAAAGTAAGGTAAAATATTCTTTGAAACTTTGAAAGCTCTAATAACTTCATCAGTTAAACCCGTTGGATAAGCATAATGTATCCTTATCCAAGGAATTGGAACTTTAGAAAGCTCATTCAAAAGTTTTGCTAATGATGGTTTTCCATAAATATCTTGACCATAATTAGTTGTTATTTGACTAATTAATATGATTTCTTGAAAACCTTGTTTTGCAAGACTTTTGGCTTCTGAAACTATAGATTCTATTGTTCTACTTCTTTGAGGACCTCTCAACTTAGGAATAATACAAAAAGCGCAATTATAGTTGCAGCCTTCTGCAATACGAAGATAAGCAACAAATTTGTTTTTATCTACAAAACGAGGTATTTCCTCATCTGCTATAAATTCCGGTATTTTTGAAACTTCATTAACAATTTCCCCTTTTTCTACTCTATCTAAAACCTTAGCTATCTTTTGATAATCTCCTGTTCCAACCAAAGCTTTTATTTCAGGTATTTCTTTTAAAAGATCATTTTTAAAATGCTGAGCCATACAGCCTGCAACTATTACTTCCTTTCCTTGATTAGTATATTCTAGAATTTTTCTAATAGATTCCTCTCTAGCTGTTTCAATAAAACTGCAAGTATTTACAACAACAACATTTGCATCATTTATATTACTGTCAACTTCATAACCCTCTTTATCTAATAAGCCTTGCATATGTTCCGTATCAACAAGATTTTTCTCACAACCAACATGACTGAATGCAATCTTAGATAGTTTTTTTTCTTTTACATTAAGACTATTTTGTTTCACAACTTGAAAAATAAAAATTTGAAGATTAAAACAGCATTTCGAATATAACTCTCATGCCAAGATAATATTAGGATAGATAATGTAAATAACAAACTTTCATTTTTTATGGCCCTTAAGACTTTAGACAGAAGAAATAAAAAAGATTTGAAATGGCCAAAAATCATAATCGCAATTCTTGCCACTATAGGCATAGTTGACACAGGTTCGATTACTTTAAAAAACTGGGGATTATTTAATTCGCTTTCATGCCCAGGAAGACAAAATGGTTGTGAAACAGTTTTAAATAGTCCTTGGGGTACTTTATTTGAAAATAGTCAAATTAATATACCTCTCTCATTAGCTGGATTTATAACGTATTTATCAATATTAGTTATAACAATAATACTTTCGCTTAATTTAATTTCCCCAAAAGAAAAACTAAATAAGTTTTTATGGTGGTTAGTATTTCTAATTTCTTGTGCGTCATCAACATTTAGCTTTTTACTGATAAATATAATGTTTTTAAGATTCAAGCATATTGCTTTTTTTGTATACTTTCAGCAATTTTATCATTTTCTATCTTTATAATTTCTATGATTGGAGCAAAGTTCGAAAGTAGAGAACCAATGATTTTTAGAGGTTTTATTGTTGCCATTAGTGTCTTGTTGGGGGGCCTAATTTGGTCAACAAACGTTGACCCCTCTAATGCTATTGATGTTGCAAACACCACTGAAAATGTATCGCCAATAATTACCACCACAAGCTCACCCCAGAAGATAAAGTTTGCAAAATTTTTAAGTGAAAACAATATTGTTATGTATAGTGCATACTGGTGCCCGCATTGCCATGATCAGAAACAATTATTTGGTATAGAAGCAGTTAAAGAATTAAAAGTAGTTGAATGTGCTAAAGATGGTAAAGATAATGAGTATGAGCTATGCCAAACTAAAGGAATCAGTGGATTTCCTTCTTGGGAAATAAATGGAGAAATAATTAGTGGTACTCGTGACTTGAATGAATTAGCAACAAAAACTGACTATAAGGGAGATCTTAATTTTTAATAAATCTTTTTTGAATTTTTTGATCTAACTGTTGTCTAGTATGGCATTCCCAATTTTTATCTTTATAGGGGAAATCATCTCTATAATGTCCTCCTCTACTTTCTTCTCTAAATAAACAAGCTTTTAATAAAGTTATGGTGGTTATTTGTCTATTCTTTAAATCAAGTAAAAGATTTAGTGCCCTCCTATTGCGCTCACTAAGTTTTATTTTTTGATGAAATTTTATTTTTTCAAGAGAACTTAGTAAAGCATTTTTTTGTAATTGAGAAATATCGGCTTGAATATTATGTAAAAATTTACTCATATTTACCTCATTTCGAGATACTCCTAGATTTGACCAACATAGTTTTCTTAATTCATCAATCTTTTCAGAGATTTGAGAAATTTGATCTTCTTTTGGATCTGGAATATCAAATTCTTTAAATGATCTATCGAATTTTTCAAATTTGGAAGGTTCATTCAAAACAATTGAAGACATTTTTCTTGCAAAAACAAGGCATTCCATCAGTGAATTACTTGCCAATCTATTAGCACCATGCACACCAGTAGATGCAACTTCTCCAACGGCATATAATCCTTTTAGTGTAGAAGAAGCATTTAAATCAGTTTTTACACCTCCCATCCAATAATGAGCTGCAGGGGCTACAGGAATAACCTCATTTAAAGGATTAACCCCATAATCCTGACATCGACTTATGATAGTGGGAAATCGCTCTACAATTTTTTCTGGATCAATATACCGAAGATCTAAGCCAACATGATCTACATCATTATCATGCATATTCTTCATAATTGCTCTACTTACCTGATCTCTAGTAGCTAAATCACGATTTTTCAGATTTTTAACTGGGCTTTGACCATTTTTATCAACTAAAATAGCTCCTTCTCCTCTTAGTGCCTCAGATATTAAGAAGCAAGGTGCACCATAAAACTTTAAAGCGGTTGGATGAAATTGAACAAACTCTAAATCTTCGATAGCAGCGCCTGCCTTCCATGCAAGAGCAATCCCTTCTCCAGAAGATTGAGCAGGATTTGTTGTATTAGTAAATAAATGCCCACCCCCACCAGTAGCTAAAACAACAGCTCTTGATTGAATCCAATATAAATTTGCTCCATCAAGAACTTGAACTCCTTTACATTCTTCATTGTCAACAAAAAGTTCAGTTACTCTTACACCTCTACAGTGAAGAATATTTTTTTTGTTTTCAATATGATCTTCTAGAACTTCAACTAATGCTCTTCCAGTACGATCTTTAACATGCAAAACTCTTCGTCGAGAATGGGCTGCTTCCAAAGTAGTGGCTAATTGATCAGAACTTTGGTCAAAAATCATCCCTAAATTCTGCAGCCTATTGACACATCCTGGGGCTTCTTTAACCAGCATTTCTACAGCTTGAAAATCACATAGTCCATCACCTGCTTTTAAAGTATCATCTGCATGAAGATCGAATGAATCATCTTGTCTAACAACAGATGCTATTCCTCCTTGAGCCCATCTACTAGAAGATATCTTGCTAGTATTCCTGTTTAAAAGAAGAACTTTTAAATTTGCAGGTAATTCAAGACAAGTCATAAGTCCTGCAGCTCCTGCGCCAATAACAATTACATCCCAATTATTTAATGGAATTGGTTCTTGCGAAAATGGAGGCCTTAACATTAAACCAATCCACTAAAAGTTGGTTGCAGAATTGCTAAAACAATAAAAATACCATCAACAATCAAAGTCGTTTGAATTACATAACTAGAAACTAAGAGTGCTTTGCCATTAGTAGTATTAATTGTGGCAGAATCAAAAATTTCTTTTGAAATAAACCAAAGTATAAGAGCAACAAAAACAATAATAGATAGTGCCCTTATTTGAATAAGATTCTCTGAGGTTTTTTGAAGAATTTGGGGTGCAGTTTCAGAATCTGCTGTAATAACCTGTTTCCATTGATCCATTATTCCGATTAAAAATATTGTAATATCGGTAACTGCTGTTCCAAATAAAGAGGAGATATAAAAACTTGAACCTATTTTCCAATTAGTACCAAGTCCAATTAAAGCTAGTGGAAGAGCTACAGCTTCAACAGGTATATGAAGGATAGGAAATGGACTTAACCATCCCCAGAACAAACATCCACCAAGCCAACTGCCTGATACACCAAGTAATAGTGAACTAACAATAAACCACTTATTTGATCCTTTCCGATGCAAAACAAATGCCCCTAAGAGAATAAAAAAAGTAAAACAAAGAGCACTTATTGGTTCTAATCTCACCCAAGGGGCTTGAACAAAAATTGGTAAAATTACAAAAAAAGAGGACCATAATCTTAAAGATATAGGATTTGATAAAAAGCTATTTCTGTATGAATCAACTGTCTCATGTAATTCATAGTTAAACTTATCTTTCACTTCTAAATTTTTTGTAATTAATTCTTTCAATGAATAAAGTATTAAAGTTATTTTAATTAATTTAAATCGTGTTTTTAAAAACTGCGAATGTTATATCTTAATAAATTGCAGGCCCTTAATTTCACACTATTATTTGATATTTTAAAAGTATTTAATACACCTTAAGTCATATATAAGTTTAAAATAAATATATAGAAAAGTATTTGGCCTGAAATTGTGTGGCAGGAAATTAATTACAAAGAAGATTCCAATGATCTTTTAGTTCCAAAGGTTACTTATAAAATAAACCCTGCAGAGATTGAAAGTATTGAAAGTAATTCCATCGCTCAAGAAATAGGATTTGAATCTGGAGATTCCATTATAAGTATTAATGGTAAAAAACCAAGAGATTTAATTGATTATCAGATTCTCATTAGTGAAGAGATTTTAGACATATCAGTTTTAGATAAAAATCATGAAATTCACAATATAAGTATTGAAAAAGATCAAGACGTTAATTTAGGTATTAATTTCAAAAATGCGTTATTTGATTCAATCAAGCAATGCAATAATAGATGTCCATTTTGTTTTATAGATCAACAGCCAAGCGGAAAAAGAAAAAGCCTTTACATAAAAGATGATGACTATAGATTAAGTTTCCTATATGGCTCATATCTAACCCTTACAAATTTAAAAAAGGAAGATTGGGAAAGAATTGCTATTCAAAAACTATCCCCACTTTTTGTTTCTGTTCATGCTACTGATTCTGCCATAAGAGAAAAATTATTAAAAAATAAAAAAGCGGGAGTGATCCTTGATCAAATTTCATGGTTTGAAAAAAACTTTATCCAAATACATGCTCAAATTGTTGTTTGTCCAGATATAAATGATGGGGAGATTCTTGAGCAATCAATATTCCAACTTTCTAAATTCCACAAAAAAACTCGTCAAACTGTTCTCTCAGTTGCAATAGTTCCTGTAGGACTTACAAAATTTAGACCTGAAAATGATGGATTAAAATCAATATGCCCAGAATACGCTAAAAAAACTATAAAACAGGTGGAGAGAATTCAAGCCTCTCTACAAAATACTCTTGGGACTCGTTTTTGTTGGCTAGCAGACGAATGGTATTTAATTGCTGGTTCAAATTTACCTAGTTATAAAACCTACGAAAACATGCCACAAGAATCTAATGGAGTGGGATCAATTAGAACCTTTCTAAAGATTTTAAGTAAGAACTCTAAAAACCTGCCAACAAAAATAAAACACCCAAAAAAAGTCAGTTGGATAGTTGGTAAATTAGTTTATGAAGCCCTAATTCCTACAGTTAATAAATTAAACTTGATTGATGGACTAACAATTCATTTATATGGTTTACCAAGTATTTATTGGGGTCAAGATCAAGTTGTTACAGGTCTTCTTACTGGAGAAGATTTAATTCACGGGTTGAAAAATAAGGATTTAGGAGAAGCTGTTTACATTCCATCTATCATGTTAAAACTTAATACTGATTTATTTTTAGATGATAAAAATATTAAAGAAGTTGAAAATCAATTAAACACCAAAATTCACGTTCTTGATGATTCAAATGATATTATTAATACTTTGATTGGTTAATCGAATATCCTCGATAATATAAATCATGCTTAGAAGAGTAATAAATCCATTCTTATTCTTTCCCCTTGCTCTAAGTATCACCTCTATTAATGTATTAAGCGAAACAAACAATCATATAAATAATGAGTTAAGTGAAAAATCAGACAAATTTACTTTAGGTTATCAAGAGATTGAAAAAATTATCTTAAATAATCAAGAATTAAAATCATTACAAAGCTTAATTACCTCTGCTAGATTTAATCTCTCAAGTCAAATTGGTCAAAGATACCCATCCATAAATTTTCAAGCAAATGGGTTACCGAAATATAGTGCAGGTAAAAAGTATGATAGTAATTTACAAACTTTGAATACGTCACAATTTACAGCTAATCCTTCCCTAAATATTAAATGGGACTTAATTGACCCCCTTAGAGGATCCGAAATTAAAATTGCTAGAAAAAATTTTGAAATTGCAAAAAATAATTTTGAGATTAAGAAAAAAGATTTAATTCAAGAAGCCAGAATGAGATATCACAAATATCAAAAATCATATCAGGATATCCAAAATAAAAAATTTACACTTGATTTATCAAATACAAGCTTAGATAATGCCAAAGCAAAGTTAGATGCTGGAATTGGAACAAAATTTGAAGTTCTTGAAGCAGAGGCTCAATTATCTCGAGATAAACAATCTCTCAATGAAAAGAAAGTTGAACATGAAATTAATAGAATTTCCCTTGAAGAGATTCTCAACATAAATGATGATTTAAGAATTAATGAAAAGCAAAATTTAATAGGTTTTTGGAGCCATAAATTCAAAAAAAATATTAATGAAGGTTTAGCTAGAAATCTTTCCTTAAAAAATCTTCTCCTTCAAAAATCGATTAAAAAAAGCCAAGCAAACAGTTTTTTATCTCAAAATAAGCCACGTATTTATATCAGCAACATACTCTCCAGCACGTTTTCTAAGGGTGACTCTCTATCTGCCAATATTGACTCTAAAAAATCTGGATCTAACTATATGAATACAATAAGTCTTAATTTTGACTGGAATATTTTTAATGGAGGGCAAAATAAGAACTCTTATAAATCAAAAATGGCAGATGCAGAGGCTGAAGAATATGCATTTAAAAATCTAAAAAAAGTTTTAACCACCAAAATTAGTAAAGCCTATTTGAATCTTAAATTAAATGAAGAGAAAATAATTTCTTCACTTAAAGAAATTGAATCCAGTACTGAGTCGGTCAGGCTTTCTAGACTTAGATATGATGTTGGAATATCCACTCTCAAAGATGTACTTATAAGACAAACTGAATTAAGTAATGCGAAATCAAAAAACATAAACGCTATTTATAATTACAACTTAAATTTGGATGAATTAAAAAGGTTAACTTTTCTTGACATTACTAAAGCTTGTTTGGATAACAAAAAGACTAAAATTAATAATAAAGTATCCATTTGCAATATTCCAAGATGAGTCAACTAAATTTAAATAATAAACAATTAAGTGATTTAGATTCTTTATTTGAATTAGTTAGTCAACGTCAAATAAAAGACTTCGGAAATATAAGTGCAAGCAATAAAGCAGACGGATCGTTAATAACAAGTTGTGATTTATGGAGTGACAAAACAATTGTGGATGGTCTTGCTTCAATAGCTCCAAATGAGGGCGTCCTTAGTGAAGAAGGAGGAAAGTCCATTCCTGATACAAAAGCCTATTGGGTGGTCGATCCACTTGATGGTACAACAAATTTTGCTGCAGGTATTCCCTACTGGTCTATATCAGTAGCAAGATTTGTAAATGGTAGGCCTCAATCTTCTTTTTTAATTATCCCTACATTAAAGAAAAAGTTTGTGTCCATTAAAGGTAAAGGTGTTTGGTTGAATAACAAAAAAATAGACCCTAATCAAAATAATCACAAAAGTGAATGCATTTCATTATGTAGTAGATCTATAAAAATTTTACAAAAAAAACCTAACTCTATTTTTCCTGGCAAAATAAGGCTCTTAGGTGTATCTAGTTTAAATTTAACAAGTGTAGCAATGGGACAAACTTTCGGAGCGATAGAGTCAACCCCAAAGATATGGGATATCGCAGCTGCATGGCTTATATTGGAAGAACTCAATTGTTCTTTAGAGTGGTTAGAAATAGACCCTTTAAATTTAGTTGCAGGACAAAACTTGAGTGATGTTAATTTTCCATTGATTGCTTGTAGATCACTAGAAAAAATCGAAATCTTAAAGCCATGGGGTAATTTATTGTTAGAGGATTAATTGCATCACAAATAAATAATTACTTGAAAAATTTCTTTATTAGATACAATGAAAAATAAATAAAATTTATATTTGCAGAAAATTAATATGCAACGCAGTTTAACATGGATACTAAAAAGTTTATGGGGAGCTTGTAAAAGATGGACCAAATCTGATTGTATTGATCTAAGTGCAGCATTTGCTTACTACACACTACAATCATTTTTTCCTATACTTTTAATTTCTTTATCAATAGTATCTTGGTTCCTAGGAAAACAAGAAGGTTTAGATCAAGAAATAATATCTATTGCAGCCCAAATTTTACCTCCTTCAGTAGTTGAGTTAGTAGAAACAACATTATTTAAATTAATTGACCAAGGTTTTGGAGCAGGTATTCTAGGAGCTATGTTTTTGCTATTCACGGCAGGAAATGCATATTTATCTCTCCAAAGAGGTTCAGACAGGCTCTGGGAAGATGAACTTCCTTCTAAAAGAGCAAATGCTGCTTGGAGAGAGCAAGCTTCAAAGTTTCTCCGAAATAGAATTGAAGCTTTTTTAATAGTATTCTTTATAGGATTCTTAATGGTAATAGATCAGATCAGCGCAAATCTTAGGATGATTCCAAGAAATGTTTTAGAAAATCTTTCAAAATCTAATAATCTAATTTCTGATTTGTTATTAAAGTTGCCACTTTTACAAGTTGGTCAATTTGCAATACCACTAGTTGGCTTTTCTTTAATGGCTCTTTTATTACAAGCCCTTTTACCTAGTAGAAAAGTTCCTTTAAGACCACTTTTGCCTGGATCTTTTCTTATTGGAATTGGCCTAACCACGTTAAACCTTGCAGTAAGTAAAAGTATTCTTTCTCTTGGAGCAAGATTTCAAGCATATGGTTTCATTGGAGGTTTTCTTGTACTTACTTTATGGGTATGGCTTTTAGGGGTAATTTTATATTTTGGGCAGTGCTGGAGTGTTGCGATTGCTAGTATGACTTTAGTAAAAAAAAGAAGAACAAAACATTACTAATATGAATTATTTTTCTAATATCAACAAGAATTTGCTTACTTATACAGTAATAATTTTGTTAGTAATTCCTATTTTTGGAGTAAACTTTTTTGCAAGCTTTATTGGCAACATTTTTATTCTTTTGTTTTTAATTCCTATTTTACTATTATCGTTAGTATTTATAGTTTTTAATTTTTACAAGTCTAAATTTAATATGTGTAGTAATTGTGGTGCAATATCATTGGGATTAAGTAATAATTGCATGAATTGTGGCTTAGAACTAGAAAATATAAATAAAGAAAGTCAAATCAATAAAAAACCAAGTGAAAGAACTATTGAAGTCCAAGCAGAAGAAATAAAATAAAATCTAACCTATACCAATTTGACGAAGGATACTTTGTCCAGTAATTAATTCAGTACCTAATCCAATTAAAATGCCCATCATAGCCATACGACCATTCCAAGTTTCAGCAAAATTTACAAATCCAAATCTTGGTTGATTTTCATCAGTCATAACTAAAAAATTGCTTTACGTTATTCTAGCGTTTTGAAGAGGAATTTATGATAAATAATAATTAATTATTTAACATGCCTAATACCATCAACAGGTCTATACTCATCACCAGTTAATTCCTCATATACAATAGCTGGCAACCCAGTATCAAACATCGTTTGCAACGCTTCCTTTAACATAGGATTCCATCCTCCAGTGCTTACTTTCCCATGCCTTACTGTCCAATCCCAAGTTCCTTGTAGATCTCTTGGTAATCTTCCTTCTCTATCTCTTCTAGCGACTAAATCTAAAGATTCTACTATACCAACAATAATTGGGTTCTTTCCGTAAGAAGGAGTAAGACTTAGTTCAAGCCTTACAGGATCTTCTTTAACCATTTTCAGACGGAATCTTGGTGGCAATTTAAGAGATCTTAAGACAGCTGAAACGATTTTTGTTCTTAATTCCAAGTTTTTTACCTTTAATTTTAAATTTAATTAATCGGTTGTTGAACCTTTTTCTTCTAAAGAAGAGTCGTTATCATTTGAAAATCTTACTGTTAATAGTTCCTCTTCCGTTATGTTCCCTGATTTATCTAATAATTCTGGATGAATTGTATATTTTTTTTGTTGTAGATTAGGGTTATTGAAAAATTTTTTTTCTGTACCAGAAATTCCCCAACCGTTGGACATTACTTTAAAAGCTTTCCAAACGAGATAGGTCAATGCTGCAGAATATATAATTGGAAATAAGAAAGTCATCGAATTTATAAATTAATAATTTATGTATTTAGTTAATATCATAACCCGAAAAAAAGAAATTTAGCTATTTAAAATTAATAATCTATTCTTCAACAAAATCATTTTTTTTCTAGTTATAGTGTGATAATAGAAGGGTGTTTATTAAATTATTCGAAAAACACTATAAAATCAATTTGAAAAGATACAACCAAAAGCAATTATTAATCTACTTAGCTCTAACTTTAGGTATCTTATGTCCAACGAATGTAATATCTCAGCCATTAACTAGACCAAAATTCAATGAATTTAATATATATTCCAAAAAATCATTCATAACCAAAGCAGTAGAAAGAACTGGTTCCTCAGTAGTCACAATTGATACTCAAAAATATATTAAAAAAAGAAAATATCCAAGAAATTCCCAATTATTTATAGACCCATATTTTGAAAGATTTTTTGGATTAGACTTACTCAATGACAATAAGCCAAGGATAGAGCAAAACCAAGGAAGTGGATTTATATTCTCAGACGGACTTGTCATGACTAATGCTCATGTTGTGAATGGATCGGATAAAGTAATCGTTGGTTTAAAAAATGGCAAAAAATTAAAAGCAACACTTATAGGACAAGACTTTTTTACTGATATAGCTGTGCTTAAAATTGAAGGCAAAGGACCTTGGCCCATAGCACAATTGGGGGATTCTTCAAAGATTAAAGTTGGTGATTGGGCAATCGCAGTTGGCAATCCATTTGGACTAGAAAATACAGTTACGCTTGGCATTATTAGCAATTTGAAAAGAAACGTCACTCAATTAGGAATATATGATAAAAAACTTGAACTAATTCAAACAGATGCTGCTATTAACCCTGGAAATTCTGGAGGTCCACTATTGAATAGCAATGGAGAAGTAATTGGTATTAATACATTGATCAGATCAGGACCAGGAGCGGGTTTAAGTTTTGCAATACCAATCAATAAAGCTAAAGAAATCTCGAATCAACTAATAAAAAATGGAAAAGTAATACATCCTATGATTGGCATAAGCTTAATAGATGAAAATAATTTTGAAACAAATAAAAATTCCGTAAAAGTCGGTTATGTTGTACCTAGTAGCCCGGCTGAAAAAATTGGAATTAAAATTGATGACATAATTATTAAAGTGGGTAATAAAGATATTGAAAAAGCTTCAGACGTTATAAGTCAAATAAGTCAAAATGGCATCTATAAACAAATCAATATATTACTTAAACGAAAAAATAAATTCATCAGATTAAAAGTAAAACCAACTGATATTACTAATTTGCAAAATAACTAAAAAATTTAATTTTCATGCCGTTTAAGTATTTCCACACATCTAGAAATACATCTACCATCCCTAATATCACACGACGTAATGCATTCAAAATAACTTTCTATAGGATCAGAAATTTGAAAATGTTTTTCTTGGAAATCGTAATTTTTCATTTAAATTATTAAAACCTATTTTTATTTTTTTAAGATTAATCAAGGAAGGTAAACTAAGTAAAGATAAATGAGTGATCTTACTTAGCCAATTGTAAATTTTATTAAAAATAGTCAAATTTTTTGGCTTTGAGTTTTTTCTAAAAAATATTCGTAATTACCATCATATGAAAATAACTTTGAATCTTTAATTTCAATAATCCTATTTGCCACCTTTGAAATAAAATACCGATCATGAGAAATGATTAATAATGAACCTTTATAATTATTAATTGCTAACTCTAAGTTTTCCTTAGATTGCAGATCCAAATGATTAGTTGGTTCGTCCAAAAGAAGGAAATTACTAGGATTAATAATCATGAGCGCCAATGCTAATCTTGCCTTTTCTCCCCCACTTAGTTGTTTAATATATTTAAAAACAGTTTCATTTTGAAAGCCAAAACCCCCTAAAAATGTTCTAACTTTTTTTTGGGACCATTCTGGAGACTTATTACATATTAAATCAATAACCCTTTCGTCAAGTGAAAGTGCTTCAGCTTGATTCTGTTCATAATAGCTAATAATTATATTATGTTTACCAAGATTAATTTCTCCAATTTCAGGAGATATTCTTTTCATAATAATTTTAAGCAATGTAGATTTGCCGCATCCATTAGGTCCCAATATTGCTATTTTCTCCCCAGAAGAAATCTTTAAATTAATATCTAAAAAAAGAATTTTATCCTCGAAACTATGAGACAAATTTTTGATATTTAGAACTAATTTTCCTGAGCGAGGGCACTCTGGAAAATTAAAAACAGGACTTTTTGATTTTGCTATGGGAGCCTCAATTTTAGAAATCTTTTTTAATTGTTTTTCTCTACTCTTTGCTTGAGAACTTCTAGTTGCACTAGCTCTAAATCTATCTATATACCTCTTCTGTAACTCAATTTCTTTTTGTTGTAATTGATATGCCTTATTTTGTGATTCTTCATTCAAAGATTTCTGTTCAACAAAAAAAGAATAGTTCCCATTATATGTTTCAGATGTTCCTCTATCTACAAAAATTATTTTTTTACATAATTTATCTAAGAAATATCTATCATGGCTAATTATCATAACTGCAATTTTAAGCGATGACAAATATTCTTCCAGCCAAAAAATAGTTTCTAAATCTAAATGATTGGTTGGTTCATCCAGTAAAAGTAAATCAGGTTTTTGTAAGATTATTTTTCCAAGTGCAACTTTCATCTGCCAACCCCCTGAGAAATTGCCAACTAATTTATCAGCATCTTCTATAGAAAAGCCTAATTTTGGTAATATTTTTTCTACATCAGATTGCATTTTATAACCACCTAAAGCTTCAAATTTTGCTTGATATTTTGCGAGTTGATCTACACATATTTCAAGTTCATCGGAATTTTTTTTTATATCCAACGATTTCATTTTATTCTCAATTTCTAAAAGTTTAATAGCAACAATTTGTATATCTTTAAAAGAACTTTCTAATTCCTGTCTCACTGAAAAATTCAAATTACAATCAAACTCTTGCTTTAAATGGGCAATTTTAGGATTTCCTTCTTTGAAGATCGTTCCACTTGTTTGCTCTTCCTCTCCAATTAAAATCTTAAATTGGGTTGATTTACCTGCACCATTAGAACCAACTAAGCCAACTTTTTCTCCTTTCTTAATCTCCCAGCTAATATTTTTTAAAACAATATCTGTAGAATAAATTTTGCTTACACCTTCGAATCTAATCACTTTTTTAAAAATAGAATTTACAAAATCTGTGGCTTATTTACTAAAAAATATTTTGTGGAATAAAATTAAATCATGAAAAGAATAGAACAAATTGTAGTGATTTTCATAGCTGCAGGTCTTGCAATTCCAAGTTATTGGTTTTTTTGGACTTTGGCTGGTGGAGGCGGCTACAACAAAAGAATAAAACCTATTCCTAATTCAAATAATAATTATTCGAAACCTTTTCCTAAAGACCTCCTCGAGCCTTGACTAACCACATTTTAGTTGCTTCATCATCAATAGTACTCAAATATTCAATAACCTCTTCTTTAGTCACAGAAATATTTAACTCATTGCCAATATCGCATATTTTATCTAAGGCTTTTTTGGGATTAGTTAAGGCTGTCATAAACAGACTTTGTTTCTTTTTGGAATCGTTTGCTATTACCTTATAGAGCTTTTCAGCATTACTGGACATGTTTTTAAAATCTATTTATTAATAGATTATTACTTCAAGCTACATTTTGTTCATTATATTTATTAATAGATAAATCATTATCGACATCTTTTATCTCTTTTGCAGAGGCATCTGCCATACTTCTTGCATCTAAACATAAAACTTTTCTTAGTTTCGCAAAGTTAGCTGCGTGAGATTTTCTACCATCTTTTTGGGCATAATACTCAGACTGCTGAAGAATATGGTGAAGATGAGTTAACAAATATGGACTAATTACAGCTGATACCAAAACGTCACTATTTTCATTATCGTAAAGATCAGAATTGACTAATCTTTTTTTCGGTTTATCAATTATCGACCTTTTAGGAGAATCAATTTTTCTTGAATTTTTCATGGGACAATAAAACAATTAATTGATACGGACATAAATTTCCTTACTAATAATATACACAAAGATAGTATCCTTGACTAACTGTGTATACTAATAAGTAACAGTTATCAACTTTGACTCATGGCTACCCGGCAAAACTCAACTAATGGGAAGCCTAAATCTCCTAGAATTCAAGTAGTTCTTCCAGAATTAATATGCGAGCAACTTACTATTTTAGCTAGTAACGAATCTAGGACAGTTAGTAATATGGCAAAAGTATTAATACAAGAAGGGATAAAAAAATATTTCGAAAAAGAAAGTAAATCTCCTGTTTCAGAAAATAATTTAAATACTGATAAATTTAGAGATGAACTTGAAAAGCAAAGCGTCAGAAGATTAAAAAGAGCTCCTCAAAGGATTAGATACTACAAAAAATCTGATTAAAATAATTAATTTTGAGGTAATTTCTGTAAATCTACAGTTTTACCCATGACTACCAAAATATTGCCTCTTTCCAAAATATATTTTGCTGGAGGATTAACTGTTAACTCTTCAGCAGATCCTGCAGCGAGAACATTTACTAAATAATTTTTCCTCAAGTTTAAATCTCTTAAAGATCTTCCAATAAATTCCTCTGGAACAGTTATTTCATCTATACCAGTTTGATTATCTAGTTCTAATCTTTCGATTAGGTTTGGTCTTACTAATTCTAAACCTAATCTTTCTCCTTGCATCCTGGATGGGAAAACAACTTTATCTGCACCTACTCTTTTTAACATTTTTTCGTGCAAGTCACTGGTAGCTCTTGCTATTACTCTTTTCACTTTGCTACCTTCACTATCCTTAGCAATAAGAGTTGTAGTTATACTTGCTTCAATAGGTTCACTAATACCCACTACAACAGTATTCATTTCAAGTATTCCCGATTCCTTCATAGACTCTTCATCAGTACAATCTACAACTCTCGCTTCTATCGAAGGTTCTAATTGCCTTAAATCATCAATAGCTTTTTCCGAATAATCTGCAGCCAAAACATCTGCACCATTACTAATAAGTTCTCTACAAACTGCGGTTCCAAACCTTCCAACGCCGACAACTGCAAAAGTTAGTGCTTCTTTTTCTCTCTTTTGAGACCACTGCCACCAATCAGCCATAATTAAAATCAGTCAATTCTAAACATAGAGATCAGCCCTAGGATAGCCAATTCTCTTTTGTCTATCTATTCTACTCTTATAAAGAGACTGCCAAAGTGCACTTAAAAGCAAAAGGATCCCAAGTCTGCCTACAAACATACCGACAATAAGAATAAATTGGCCAAAATGATTTAGTTTTGCAGTTAAACCAATATCAAAACCAACTGTTGCAAATGCAGATATGCAAGTAAAAAGAATTTCCAAGAATGTGAAAGATTCTTTTTCAACAAAAGTATTAGTTGTACTAAGCAACATTGCCATTAAAAGAACAAAAAGCAAAGAGCCTACTGTGATTCCAACTGCCTTAAGAATAACTTTATCTGAAATTAATCTATTGCTAATAATTACATCTTTCTGACCTCTTAAAGTTGATCTAGTTGCAGCCATTAAAGCAATAAATGTAGTTGTTTTTATACCTCCTCCAGTACCTCCAGTACTTGCTCCAATAAACATCAGTGTCATTAATAACAAGAGGCCCGTATCTGATATAGAGTTCAAAGAAATTGGATAATTTGTAAAGCCTGCAGTTCTTGCGCTAACTGTTTCGAAAATAGATGAAAATAACCTTTCGAATAAATTTAAATCATTAAAAAATTGACTATTTAGCAATGATTCAGTGATAAAAAATCCTAATGATCCGAACAATATTAGAGACAAACTTGTCCTAAGAACTAGTCTGGAATGAAGGCTTAATTTCTTATAAGAAAGATTTTTTTTATGACTCCAAATATCATCTATAACCCGCCAACCCAATCCACCCATAACAATGAGAAAAATAAAAACACTGTTAACCAAATAATTTGTTCTATAGTCTTGAAGACTATTTGACATTAACGAAAATCCTGCATTGTTATATGCAGAAATACTGTGAAAAATCGAGGACCATAGTCTTTCCCAATTATTTTGAATTTCTACAAATCCAAAAGAATATAAGACAATTGCTCCCAAAGATATAATACTAATCGCCGTAATAGCAATGCTTTGAAATGTTCGACCAATTCCTCCAACTCCAAATTCATCTAAAGTCTTTCCTTTGTCCAATCTAGTTCTTAGCTTTGTCCCCTTTACAACAAATCCTTGTAAAAATGTTGTAATGGCCATTAATCCTAGACCACCTGATAAAAGCATAAAAGCCAGGAAAACTTGGCCAAAGAAGTTTAAATCAGAACCAATATCTATTATGGTTAAGCCAGTTACGGTTATAGCAGAAGTTGATGTAAAAAATGCTTCCCACAAACCAACCTTTGAAGATGAACATAATGGAGAACTCAAAATTAAAGTTCCAAGACAAATAATAAACAAGCCTGTAACAATAGTAAATTGAGGTACAGATAGCTTTTTGTAAGCATCTTTTAACTTATAAACCTTACTTGTTAATTTCACGATATTACCCGTAATTTAAAATTATCAATGCTGGCACAGTAAATGACATTATAAGTGTTAATCCAGCACCGTATTTTGCGATATCAAAAAATCTATATCTTCCAGGACCATAAACCATTAAATTTGTTTGATAACCCATTGGAGTTAAAAAAGATTGACTTGCACCGAATAAAACAAGCATTATTAAAGCGCTTGGTGAAATTTCTAAAACATTTGAGAATTCAATTGCAACAGGCAAAATCAAAGCAACTGAAGCAGCATTACTTATAAATTGTGTAAGAATAACTGTCGACACAAAAATTACGACTAGTGCAAAATAAAGAGGCATTCCATTAAGGGCAAAATTTAGATTGACTGCAATTAAATCTGCTAATCCTGTTACCTGCATAGCTACACTAAAGCATGATAAGGATCCCAACAATAAAATCACATCTAACCTAATTGATTTTTGTATCTCTGCAGGTCTTAAACATCCACAAGCAACCATGGCTATGACTGCTAAAAGAACAGAACCTACTAATGGAATATTGGAAACCGAAGGCAAAACCACCATTCCTATAGCAATTCCAATCGATATGGGTTTTTTTATCAAGAAAGGTAAATCATCTTCGAATTGATCTAAAATAAGCAAATCATTACTAGCTTGCAAACCTCTTATTGAATCTAACGGTGCCTGCAATAATAAAACATCTCCAGCCCTTAAAACAGCTTGACCTAGTCTCTCCTGAACAGTTTGTTGTCCTCTTCTTAGTGCCAAAACTGTTGCATTATGACGCTGCCTAAATCTTAATTCTCTCAAACTTGCACCTGCTAGAGTTGAGCCAGCTGGTAACAAGGCTTCAAAGGTCTTAGTACCTTCATCATCTGAGAAAACATTTGCTCCATCAAAAGTCGTTTTGTTTTCGCCTAACAAAATGGTATGTTCCTGCTGAAGCCTGAATAAGTCTGCCCTTGTAACGCGGATTATTAATCTATCTTCCGGTTCAATCTTTCTATCAGCCAAAGGAGGAAGAATAACTTTTCCATTTCGTTGCAATTCCAGGACATCAACGTCAAATCGTCTTTGCAATCTACTATTTCTTACAGATTGTCCAACTAATTCTGAATTAGAGGGAATAGTAACTTCAGTAAAGTATATATTCATATCACCATTTTTAATAAATTCCTTATCTCTTCCTCTATCAGGCAAAAGCACGTCAGAAACAAGAATCATATAGGTTGTACCTATAAGCCATACCGGAATTCCGATTGACGTCAAACTAAATAATTCCAAAGCTCCATAACCTAATTGTTGACTAATATCACTTACAAGAAGATTTACTGAGCTCCCCAATAATGTCAGGGTTCCACCTAGTAAAGTAGCAAAAGAAAGAGGTAATAAAACTTTTGATGGTGATATATTTCTCCGCTCGCACCAACCTTCAATTAAGGGTAACAAAGATGCTACTACTGGCGTATTAGGTACAATTCCAGATATTGGAGCAATCAAAAAAGCTATTAAAGAAATTAATTTCCTTGGGGTTCTAATACTTTCAGAAGAAATCAATTCTCTTACTCTGTCTAAAGCACCACTTTTAAATAATGCAGAAGAAACTGCAAACAAACCCATAAGAGTAATTAAGGATGGGCTACCAAATCCAGCTAAAGCTTTTTCAGGAGAAAGAACCCCTGTAGCTATAAATATTCCAACACATAACAAACCAGTCAATTCTGGCGCAATAGTATTTTTAATAAACAAAATTATTGACATTATTAAAACAACTACCGTTATCAACGAATCAAAATTATTACTAACTACTGCAATTAAATTCATAAGAAACTTATTTAACTCAATATACCCAAAAACAATATTTCAAAAAAGTTTAATTAAAATTATCTTTTTTTAGGAAACTTTTTAAAATTAAAAATAGATTTTTTTTGGAATATCCATGAAGATGCAGATTTTAAACTTTCAGTAATATCAGGCAACTTGGAAGCATATATAAGTCTTCTTGCCTCAAAAGCCAATTTCCCAGATAAAGTAACCCCAAGCCCAGAAATTGAAGCTTCGCCTATTCCTAAGCTAATCATTTCACCATTATCTTTAAATTCAAAGGGTAAAGGTTCCTTGCCTTGAATTAAAAGTTCTAAATTATTAGCCAGATGATTTCCTTCCTGCATAGCGACCTGGGCAGTTATGGGTAAATCCTCCATTCCTTCAATAACTGAAATATCGCCTATAGCAAAACAGTTTTTATATTGTTCTATTTGAAAATTTTTATTAACTAAAATTCGTCCTAATTTTTTTGTTATTTGATCAGTTTCTAAGTAAGAGCAATTAGGTTTTACACCTGCAGTCCAAATAACAATATCTTTATCCAAGGAAGTTATTCCAATCTCACTAGAAATACTAATCTTAGTTTCTGAGACTTCTTTAACTGTGGAATTCAAAAGAACCTTGATTTTTCTTTTTTCTA
>CACGKI010000013.1 GCA_902573565.1 uncultured Prochlorococcus sp. | reverse complement strand
TTCGGGGGTTCGAATCCCCTCGCTCGCCCTCAAAAAAATTGCAGCAAAATTATTTAACTTGTAATTTTGAATTAAAGAATCATAAAAAATTCCTAGCGAAGTGCTAACAAAAACAAAACCAGACGAAAAAAAAATTCAAAATAATTCAACTGCTGGCAGTTATTGGATAACTACATTTGGATGCCAAATGAACAAAGCCGATTCGGAAAGAATGGCTGGAATCTTAGAGAAAATAGGATATACCAGAGCAGATAATGAATTAAATGCCGATTTAGTTTTGTATAACACATGCACTATCAGAGATAATGCTGAGCAAAAAGTTTATAGCTTTCTCGGAAGACAAGCAAAAAGAAAACAAAAAACACCAAACCTAAAACTAATTGTTGCAGGTTGCCTTGCTCAGCAAGAAGGAGAGTCTTTACTAAGGAGAGTCCCAGAACTTGATCTAGTAATGGGGCCTCAACACGTAAACAACCTTGAGAATCTTCTAGGAAAAGTTGATTTAGGAAATCAAGTTGCTGCCACAGAAGAAATCTTCATTTCCGAAGATATAACAAGTGCCAGGAGAGAAAGCTCTATTTGTGGTTGGGTTAATATCATTTATGGATGTAATGAAAGATGTTCATATTGCGTAGTTCCCTCTGTTAGAGGAAAAGAGCAATCAAGATATCCAAATGATATAAAAAATGAGATCCAAAAATTAGCGAATGACAATTTTAAAGAAATTACTCTTTTGGGGCAGAATATTGATGCTTATGGAAGAGATCTTCCTGGAACAACAAAAGAGGGAAGGAAAGAGAATACTTTAACTGATCTTTTATATCACATTCATGATGTTAAAGGGATTCGTAGAATTAGATTTGCTACTAGCCATCCAAGATATTTTTCAAAAAGATTAATTCAAGCTTGTTATGAACTTGATAAAGTCTGTGAACATTTTCATATTCCCTTCCAAAGTGGAAATGATGAAATCTTAAAGCAGATGTCCAGAGGATACACTATCAAAAAGTATAAAAATATCATTGAGAATATAAGATCATTGATGCCAGAAGCCTCAATTACAGCTGACGCAATAGTTGCTTTCCCAGGAGAAACCGAACAACAATACCAAGATACATTAAAGCTGATATCAGATATTGGCTTTGATCAAGTAAATACAGCAGCATACTCTCCAAGACCAAATACACCTGCAGCACTTTGGTCAAATCAACTTTCAGAAGAAGTAAAAAAAGCTAGATTACAGGAAATTAATGATTTGGTTGAGAAAACTGCTAAGAACAGAAATCAAAGATATCTCAACAATATCGAAAGTGTTTTAATTGAGGGTTTAAATCCAAAAAATTCCTCGCAAATTATGGGAAGAACTAGAACAAATAGGTTAACTTTCGTAGAGATGCCCAAAAACAGCGACTTTAATTTTTCATTGGGAGATGAAATAGATGTCAGAATAAATCAAGCAAGACCTTTTTCTCTTACCGGCAAACTTTTTTTATAATTTTTTTCTAAATGATTGGAGGAACGAAAAAATGTATTGGGTTAATATTTGGTGGTCATTCCAATGAACATGAAGTATCGATATCCTCTGCAAAAACAGTTTTTCAAGCCTTTAATTCAGAAATTAACAAACAATGCTTTACTGTTAAAGCCTTTTACATAAACAAATTAGGAGATTGGCTTGATAATGATCTCTCAGAAAAAATCCTAAGTGGTGAAATTGAAAACAATGCAACAAAAAAACTAGAAATTTTTAGTCAAGAAAAAATTAACTTCCTAGATGGAATTGAATTTCAAAATATTGATGTTTGGTTTCCTCTTTTGCATGGATTTAATGGTGAAGACGGATCAATTCATGGTTTGCTGAGATTCACAAATAAACCTTTAGTGGGATGTGGAATTATAGGCTCTGCACTTGGAATGGATAAAATAATGATGAGAACAATTTTCTCTAGTCTTAAACTTCCACAAGTAAATTATCTAGTTTTTCAAAATAAAGATCTCAACGATAAGAAAGTAAAAAATAAGTTAATAAGTGAAATTTTAAAGAAATTAAATTTTCCTATTTTTGTTAAACCATCGAACTCTGGATCATCTCTTGGCATCTCAAAAGTCAAAAATGAATCAGAAATTTTACAAGCATTAGAAAAGGCTCGGGAAATAGATCCAAGAATCTTAGTCGAGGAAGGTTTAGAGGTAAGGGAAATTGAATGCGGAATAATTGGGAATTCAAAACTCTTAACCTCTGAGATAGGCGAAGTAAAGTACAAAAGTGATTGGTATGATTATGATTCGAAATATTTCTCAGATAATGAAATAACTATCCCTGCTGAATTAGATTCTAAAATAACAAAGCAAATTAAAGATATTGCTATTCAAAGTTGTAGAGCACTAAATATTTACAGTTTTGCAAGAGTAGATTTCTTTTTAGAAAAATCATCAAATAAAATTTTGTTAAATGAAATAAATACAATTCCAGGTTTTACAAAAAAAAGTATGTTTCCAATGCTCTGGGAAGCTTCTGGTTTAAATATTGAACAACTTGTGGCTAAACTGGTAGAAATATCTTTGAATTCATAATTAAAATCAAATGTTGCATGGACTTCTTTGGTTACCTTTGCTTTTAATCTTCGTTTTATTAACTGCTCTTGGATGGTTAGAAAGAAGAAGGCAAAATCTCTTTAGAAGCTGGGCGAATGGTTCTGAACTTTGTAAGTTAGATAGTTCAGGTGCAGCCTCTTTAAAAGATGGTGAATTAAGATGGAGTGCATTTGAAGCTGGTACATTTGAAGAGAAAGATAGTTTTATAATCAATAAATTAGAGTTGGTTGAATTAATGGCCTTAACTTCAGGAGAAGCGCCTCTTACAAGTGAATCTCAAGGAAAGTGCAGACTAAGATTAGTAGGTAATGGGAAAGAGATGGACGTACCATTTTCAGATGCAGAAAAGGCAAGAGAATGGATGGACAAATTGATGGAAAAAGCTCGATGTGATTTGTGAAAAACCTTAAAAAAATTAATGAAAAAGGCTTTTTCCTAATTTTATTTTTATTTTCAACAACCTTAATCAGCCTGAAAACCTTAAAAAAGGTTAATGTTAATCATATTACAATTTCTGGTAGTGAATTATTCTCGAAGATTGATTTGGTAAATAATTCATCTTTAAAATTTCCAATCCAATTAATTTTAATTAATACTAAGTTTTTAGAAATAGAGTTAAAACAAAATTTATCGCTTAAGAATATTTCAGTAAGTAGACAAATTTTTCCTTTTGGTTTGAGAGTTTACATCAACGAAAGAATCCCAATAGCTTACGGTGAGAGAATATTTAATGATAAAAAAATATCAGGTTTTATTGACAAAGATGGGGTTTTTATCAAAAAATCACATGTAGATGAAAACAAATTAAACCAATTAACGATTCAAGTTTTTGGATGGAAAGAAAAATTTAAAAAAATATTATCTGAAATTTTTATTGCCCAAGAAAATTATGAATTTGATTTAGTTAGAATAACATTCTCACCAAGTGGATTCTTAACTGTTGAGGAAAAAGATTTAAAAACAATATTACTCGGATTTAATCCAAAATTAATAAACTATCAATTACAAATAATCAATAACTTAAAAAATGAATTTAAGAAAAATAAATTTTCAAAAAAAATAGATAATATTGATCTTACTGATCCAAATAGACCAAAAATAAAAGTGTTCAAACCCTAATATTAGAGAACAGATTTAAAAATTTTTTTTTAATTAAATGTAGTGTTGATAAGGGTTTAGCATTAAAAACTAAATTTTCATTAAGTAAATATTTAGGGACTTTCCTCAACAAATTCATACAGATGAGCTTAGGGAGTTCATAATGCACCCAATACTAGTATTAGATTCCTAATTAGAGATGAGCTTCGGTAACAATCCAAACTTTGATCAATCGAGAGAAATCCTCCCAAGCCAAAATGCCAAAATAGAAGTAATTGGTGTTGGTGGTGGTGGAAGTAACGCAGTTAACAGAATGATAAGTAGTGACTTAGAGGGCGTATCATTTAGAGTCCTCAATACTGATGCACAAGCACTATTACAGTCTTCTGCAGAGCGTAGAGTTCAACTAGGACAAAACCTTACTAGAGGTCTTGGTGCAGGAGGTAATCCAAGTATTGGTCAAAAAGCTGCAGAAGAATCTAAAGACGAGCTTCAACAAGCATTAGATGGCTCCGATCTTGTTTTTATAGCAGCTGGGATGGGCGGTGGCACAGGAACTGGAGCAGCACCTGTAGTCGCAGAAGTTGCCAAACAAAGTGGGGCCCTAACAGTAGGGATAGTCACTAAACCATTTTCATTTGAAGGGAAAAGGAGAATGCGTCAAGCAGAAGAAGGAATTGCAAGACTGGCAGAAAATGTAGATACTCTTATAGTCATACCAAATGACCGATTAAAAGACGTTATAGCGGGAGCTCCTCTTCAAGAGGCATTTAGGAATGCTGATGATGTTTTAAGAATGGGCGTCAAAGGTATAAGTGACATAATAACTTGTCCAGGTTTAGTTAATGTTGATTTTGCAGATGTAAGATCAGTTATGACAGAAGCAGGTACTGCTCTTCTTGGTATAGGTATTGGTTCAGGAAGATCAAGAGCATTGGAGGCAGCACAAGCCGCAATGAATAGTCCTTTACTTGAAGCAGCAAGAATTGATGGAGCTAAAGGGTGTGTTATAAATATTACTGGTGGCAAAGACATGACTTTAGAAGACATGACCTCGGCATCTGAGATTATCTATGATGTTGTTGATCCAGAAGCTAATATTATTGTTGGTGCAGTTGTTGATGAAGCGATGGAAGGAGAAATTCAGGTTACTGTAATCGCTACTGGATTTGAAACTAATCAACCTTTAAAACAACAAAGAATTAAAAACAGACTATCTAATCAACCACTTTATAATATTTCTGATAGCAAAGAATCTGGAGCAAGCATTCCTGAATTCTTAAAATTAAGACAAAATAAAAAAGATATAAATTAATAGTAAAATGGAGTGACTCGGTTATCTCGCCTGCCTCAAGCATCCCTTGTGGCTGCTACCTTCCGGTCCTGACCAGGTTTAGGCGTTAAAACCGCGAAAGGCCGAGTCAAAATTATAATAGCAATTCTCGATTAAAAAAGATACATAATTTTCTTATGTTACCTTCAGACCTAATTAAGTTTAAAGAAAAATCTCATAAAATTATCGCACTTACTGCATGGGACTCCATATCAGGCTCAATTATTGAACAAGCTAATGTTGATATGGTCTTAGTAGGAGATTCCTTAGCAATGGTCTGTTTAGGATACCAATCGACATTACCATTAACTTTAGAAAATATAATTTATCATACTAATGCTGTTTCGAGAGGGTTTAAAAATAAAGTTGAAGAACACCCTTTAGTAGTTTCTGACATGCCTTTTCTTACTTACCAGTGTGGAGAAGATAAAGCTGTGGAATATGCAGGGAAAATTATTCAAAACACTAATGCAAAAGCTGTTAAGGTAGAAGGGGCTGATCCAGAAATACAAAAAGTTATTTCTAGATTAATAAGAATGGGAATACCTGTTATGGGTCATTTAGGGCTTACACCACAAAGCTATTTAAATTTAGGATTGAAGAAACAAGGAGAAAGCTTAGAAAGCCAAGAAAAAATAAAGAATGAGGCTTCTATTCTTGAAAAATTAGGATGTTTTGCGATAGTTCTTGAACATATTCCTGATTTGCTTGCCAAAGAAATACAAAGTACTTTAAAAATTCCCACAATAGGTATCGGTGCAGGTAATTTTTGCGATGGGCAAGTAAGAGTTACTGCAGATTTATTAGGCCTTAATGATGATCAACCACCATTTTGCCAACCGATTATTAAAGGAAAGGAATTATTTAAGGACAAATTAAAAGAATGGGTAGAATCTGAAAGACTTAATTAATCTCATCCCACCACTTAAACATGGAAATAAGAATTTGATTGCTAAGTTCCATTCCTTTTGGCTCGCTTAAAAAGAATCTGTTCCCCTTTTTCACTAGTAGTCCGCTTTCAAGAAATCTTGCCCATTCTTCAAGTAATTTACTCAAGTTTCTTTCAAATTTTTTGGTTTCCCAGTTTTGTTCTTTAAACACTTCTGTGATATCTAAACCTTCTTTAAGTCTTAATCCCAACATTATTTTCTCATCCAATTCTTGATAGACAAAATCCTTATTAATTAGGGATGAATCTAAATTAAGTTCGCACTGTCTAATTACCCATTCTTTATATTCTTTAACAACTCTTGGTCTAGTTAACTTTTCCCCCCAAGGTGAACTTGTTGAACCTTGCCCAAAACTCCACCAGCCTAACCCACTCCAATAAACCCTATTATGTCTAGATTGATGCCGCGGGAGGCAATAGTTTGAGATTTCATATCTTGAATACCCTGATTTTTTTAAAATTAAATGAGTTGACTCACTATTTCTAAAGGCTTCTTCCTCACTTGGGAGTTTTAATTTTCCTAAATTAACTAATCTTTTAAAAACAGTGCCATTTTCAATATTCAAATCGTAAATTGATATATGCGGTGGTGAAAATGTTATTGCTTTTTTTAAGTCATTTTGCCATTCTTTAAATCCACTAAGTGGCAAGTTTTGAATTAAATCCAAACTCCAGCTTTTTATTAACCCAGACTCATATTCTCTCTTCAACCATAAACAAGATTGTTCTGCGTCTTCTTTCAAATGACGCCTTCCCGATTTTTGAAGTATCTGATTATTAAAACTTTGTACTCCGAGACTAAACCTATTTATTCCAGCATTTATAAATCCATAAAGATCATCTTGAGTAAAACTAGCTGGATCAACCTCCATAGTAATTTCAGCGCCATAGTCAATTCCATAATTTTCTTTAAAAAGATCAATTAATTCTTTGATTTGGGTAGGATCCAAAATTGATGGTGTGCCACCTCCTACATAAATCGTCGATAAAGGTGATTTATGCTTAATTGACAATATTTCTTTATATAAAAATTGCAAATACTCTTTAACAGTTTTGCTTCCATAACCTCGTAGAGTTTCAACTTTGTTTCCTAATGGAATAACTGCAAAATCACAATAAAAACACCTTCTGTGGCAAAAAGGAATGTGCACATAAGCACTTCTTGGAAACTTATTCATAGTCTAAATTCATTTTTAAGCTCCAAAAAAGGATTAAGAATCGAAAAAAATAAAATCCTTATTTACTCAATTAATAAATCCTAGTAGATTATAGATATGACAGATATCTTAGTATTAATTTTATTTGTATTGTCTGGGGCTGCTTCCGGATGGCTTGGTGTTGATTTATTGCCAGTAGACATACTTAAACAGGTATCTAATGTAGAGGGTTTTAGAATTGTTTTAGCGATAATAGGTTTTTTTGTTGGATTAGCAGCTGGTTTTGTATTCCTTCAACTTAGAAAAACGTTTCTTGATCAAATAAGAACTATGCCTACTGACTTACTAATAAGTAGGTCTGTTGGATTAATTTTAGGATTACTTGTTGCGAATCTCCTACTTGCCCCAATACTATTAATTCCATTCCCTAGAGAGGTTTTTTTCGCAAAACCCTTAGCAGCTATATTAAGTAATTTTTTCTTTGGTGCGCTTGGTTATAAGTTAGCAGATACCCATGGAAGGACATTGTTGAGATTATTCAATCCAAATAATACTGATGCATATCTAGTCAATGAAGGAATCCTCCCTGCTGCAAGCCCAAAAATTCTAGATACCAGCGTAATTATTGATGGCCGAATCAATGGCCTATTAAGTTGCGGCTTATTGGAAGGGCAATTAATTGTTGCTCAAAGTGTAATTGACGAATTACAAACTTTAGCTGACTCAAGCAGTAATGAAAAAAGGTCGAAAGGCAGAAGAGGTCTTAAGTTATTGAAAGAATTAAGAGATCTATATGGGAGAAGACTTGTAATAAACCCAACAAAGTACGAAGGTAATGGGGTAGATGAAAAACTCTTGAAAATTACTGAGGATATGACAGGAACTTTAATTACGGCTGATTATAATCTTTCTCAGATTGCTGAAGTAAAAGAATTAAAAGTTATGAATTTGAGTGATTTAGTTATCGCTTTAAGGCCAGAAGTACAACCAGGAGAATCACTTAATATAAAAATCGTCAGAGAAGGCAAAGAAAAAATGCAAGGTATTGGATATTTAGATGACGGCACAATGGTTGTTATTGACGAGGCAAAGAATTTTGTGGGAAGCAGATTAGATATCATAATCACAGGAGCTTTACAAACTCCCACTGGAAGAATGGTCTTTGGAAAACTAATAAATAATCCTGAGTCAAACAAATCTTTTAAATCACCAGCGACACAGGGCTAAATATAGCTAGAATCAGTTCAATATTTATTACGTGATACAAATGACTGTATCTGCTCCTTATTACGGCGAAAACACCGTTATGAGGACCCCTCCCCCTGATCTCCCCTCTCTTTTACTGAAAGAGCGAATTGTTTATCTTGGTTTGCCATTATTTTCAGATGATGATGCGAAAAGACAACTAGGTATGGATGTTACTGAGCTAATCATTGCTCAACTTCTTTATCTAGAGTTTGAGGATCCAGAAAAACCAATTTATTTCTATATCAATTCAACAGGGACAAGTTGGTACACTGGTGACGCAGTTGGTTTTGAAACAGAAGCTTTCGCTATCTGCGATACAATAAGCTACATCAAGCCTCCAGTGCACACAATATGTATCGGACAAGCAATGGGAACTGCGGCAGTTATCCTTTCATCTGGAACTAAGGGACAAAGAGCCGCTCTTCCACATGCTTCTATTGTTTTACATCAACCTATAAGCGGAGCAAGAGGCCAAGCAACCGATATCCAAATAAGAGCTGAGGAAGTTTTGAAAAATAAAAAATCAATGCTAGAGATTCTATCTCGTAATACTGGAAAAACTATCGAAGAACTCTCAAAAGATTCTGACAGGATGAGTTATCTTAACCCCAAAGAAGCCCTAGATTATGGAGTTATCGATAGAATACTCACAAGTCAAAAAGATTTACCAAATAAAATTTAACTCTCACAAACATTCATTTAAAATCATGCCAATAGGAACTCCAAGCGTGCCCTATAGACTTCCAGGAAGTCAATACGAAAGATGGGTTGACATATATACAAGACTAGGTGTTGAAAGAATTCTTTTTCTTGGACAGGAAGTGAATGATGGTATTGCTAATAGCCTTGTTGCACAAATGCTTTATCTGGATTCTGATGATAATTCCAAACCTATCTATCTATATATTAATAGTCCAGGAGGATCAGTAACTGCAGGCTTAGCTATATATGACACTATCAAATACGTTAAAAGTGATGTGGTAACCATTTGCGTAGGTCTCGCAGCCTCCATGGGTGCGTTCCTATTGGCCGCTGGTACAAAAGGTAAAAGAGTTGCTTTGCCTCATAGCAGAATAATGATTCATCAGCCTCTTGGAGGAACTTCTCAACGTCAAGCAAGTGATATTGAAATAGAAGCTAAGGAAATTTTAAGAATTAAAGATATGTTAAATATGTCTATGGCAGATATGACAGGCCAATCATTTGAGAAAATTGAAAAAGATACTGATAGAGATTATTTTCTAAGTGCTGAAGAAGCAAAAAACTATGGCTTAATTGATAGGGTAATCACACATCCAAGCGAAGCGAATCAGTCTTAAATTTTTTAAATAAATATTTTAATTTTAATTTTTAAATTAATAATTTTTTGGTTTATTTACACCTTTAATGTCTAAAATATTAACTATCAAATGCTAAGAAGCTACAACTAATGACCCAACTCTTTTACGACACAGATGCAGATCTAAGTCTCTTAAATAATAAGACGATTGCGATTATTGGATATGGTTCCCAAGGCCACGCACATGCCCTAAATCTTAAAGATAGCGGTTTGGATGTAATTGTCGGACTATATAAAGGAAGTAAGTCTGAAAGCAAAGCTATTAATGATGGGCTACAAGTTTTTAGTGTTTCTGATGCATGTAAAAAAGCAGACTGGATTATGATTCTCCTCCCTGATGAGTTTCAGAAAGATGTTTATCTTAAAGAAATAGAACCAAACCTAAAAGAAGGAAAAATATTAAGTTTTGCTCATGGCTTCAACATAAGATTCGGACTTATCAAGCCTCCTAGTTTTGTGGATGTTGTAATGATTGCCCCAAAAGGCCCTGGACACACTGTGCGTTGGGAATACCAAAATGGTCAAGGGGTTCCTGCATTGTTCGCAGTAGAGCAGGATTCTTCTGGGAGTGCAAGATCATTAGCGATGGCTTACGCTAAAGGGATCGGAGGAACGAGAGCTGGAATACTTGAAACAAATTTCAAAGAAGAAACAGAAACTGATTTATTTGGAGAACAAGCGGTTTTATGCGGAGGCTTATCAGAACTTGTGAAATCAGGCTTCGAAACTCTTGTAGAGGCAGGATATCAACCAGAACTTGCTTACTTCGAATGCTTACATGAAGTTAAACTAATTGTTGATCTAATGGTGAAAGGAGGTTTATCTCAGATGAGAGATTCCATCTCAAATACGGCAGAATATGGAGATTATGTAAGTGGTAAAAGACTCATAAACAGTGATACAAAAAAAGAAATGCAGAAAATCTTAAAAGATATTCAAGACGGAACCTTCGCTAAGAATTTTGTAGAAGAATGCGATAAAAATAAACCGTTAATGACAAAATTAAGAGAAGAGAACTCAAAACATGAAATTGAGAAAGTAGGTAAAGGTTTGCGCTCTATGTTCAGTTGGCTGAAATAAATTTATTTTTAATATTTCTTGGGTCGATTGGTTTTGATTTGTTAATCGGCGATCCACGATTTTTTATCCACCCTGTTCAAATAATTGGCTTTTACATAAAAAAAATATCTGATTGCCTAATAAATAATTTTGGAACTAATAAATATATATTATTTTGGGGCGGATTAATTATCGCCATATCCACTATTGGAATTAGTTTTAGTTTAGGAAAATTGATAGAACTCAGTTATATGCAATTAAGAAATAATGTTTTTAGTGGATTGTTAATATTTTTTGGACTTTCAAGTTGTATCGCTACAAAAGGACTTATTTCAAGTGTTAAGGAGATCGCGAGGTTAGTAGAATGCGAAGAAATTAATGAAAAAAATGAAAGGATAATTAAAGAAAAAGTTCAAAGAATAGTGAGTAGGGATGTAAGGTCATCTTCTATAAAACATCTCTTGAGATCAAGTACCGAAAGCCTTACCGAGAATTCTGTTGATGGAATATTTGGGCCATTATTTTGGATTTTTGTTGGAATTATTTTTATAAAGTTTTCAATTTATCTACCAGGACCTTTGTCACTTGGTTTTTCTTATAAAGCCATTAGTACTTTAGATTCAATGATAGGTTACAAATATGATTATTTTAGATATTTGGGTTTTTTCAGTGCAAAAATCGAAGATATTTTTACGTTTGTTCCTTCAAGATTAGTTCTAATCACGTTACCTTTAGTTAGCTCCAAAGTTAATGAGTATGGATCAATCATTAAAAAAAGTTATCTTGATGGTAAAAAATATGATTCGCCTAATGCTGGGATTTCAGAAGCTATATTTGCCTATATTTCCGGCATTAAATTGGGAGGGAAAAGTAAATATAAAAATGAAATTATTGAAAAGCCAATAATTAATGTGACTGGTGATAATTGCACTGAAGAAAAAATTAAATTAATTTGTCGATTAATTTTGAGATTACAATTTTTATGGATAATAATTTTTGCCTTAATTTTTTTTATAATCTCGAGTTTAATTTAATAATAAATTAGTTTAAAAATTATTAGAATAAATTTAAAATTCAATGCAAGAAAAAGAATCTCCAATGGAAAATCAAAATGATGGTTTTACTAATAAATCATCAACTGATAATGAATACTCAAAATGGGTAGACAATCAGGGGGATGAAGTAAAGAATGTTTTTGGATTTAATAGCAGCGCTGAGCTTGTAAATGGTAGGGCAGCAATGATCGGATTCTTAATGCTCATATTAACTGAGTTGGTTTTTAGCGGCAGGCCTGTGACTTCTTCAATTTTTGGTATCAATTAAAATGGAAGCAAAAAAATCTAATCCAATAAAAGTATTCTTATACATATCTGTATGGGTAATTATTTGGGGCACTTTAGGATCTTTGATCGATTTTCCTCTATATAAAAACAAAATCTACTTAGAAGGAAGCATATATCAATATCTTACTTTCACAGTTACAGCGATTATTTCAATTATATCTGCAAAGTTTTTTTATAAGAAAATTGATTTATAAAAACTTGTACCTAAATTTCTTAATAATTTTTGCTGGTTCTTTACTTTCATTGGATTCGTAAAGTATCCACTGATGTGTCTCAGTATCATGATCACAACCATAATTTCCAGATAGATTATCGTAACTTGAAAGATATGAATGACAATTTTGGTCTGCCTCAAAAGCGGAGTCATAACCTGTTAGAAAATATATCAAAAATAGAAGAGTTATTAACAAAAAAAATACTTGAGAAACTAAATTAACTACCTTCATAAGAAATTCTAAAATTTAAATATATCATCTAATAAAATTTTTTCGATCTAAAAATCTAGCTAACGACCAACATTAAATACAAAGTCATGGAATTCTTGATTCTTTAAATACAGGATGACTAGCAATACTAAAATAATATTTAAGCCTATTACTATTGATCCAAAAATATTTATTTGTTTTTTACCTGGCAAAGTGTAAGTAAATTTCTTTCCTTTAAGAAAACCAGCTAAGCCTTTTTTTTCTTTTTTTGTTTCTTTTATTTGAATATTTTGAGTATTATTCTTAACTTCATTATCAGAAAAACCTTTTTCCATTACAAATTAAATAACAAATTTATAATATTCCAAAAAAATAAATTATTTTAATAATTAACAATTTTTAATTACATATGGAATCATTAATGAATTTCTCTCATTTGAGGTATTAATAAAAAAATAAGCTTCAATAATTTCTGTTTGTAACCCCAATAGACTAGATTGACATTTGAATCTGTTTTGGTCAAATACTACTAATTGAAGTTTTTCTATTTCAGAAACTAATTCTTTACATAATTGGGTTCCAGAATCTTTAAAACAATCACTAGATTGTTTTAAAATCTTAGACTTTGTTGGTATTGTTTCTGCCATAAGGAAATTTGATGATAATAAAAATTTTAAGAATAAAATAGTTAAAAATTTCATTACTTTTTAAAATTTCAAAATTTTGGATACTTCTGCAGGAGTTTTGGAAATTGAGCTATTTGCATTTTATTGCGATTAAAAAAAAAGATGCCCTAAAAGAGCACCTTTTTATTAAGGGAAGAAATAGATTAAAAAGATTACCCTTGAACTCTATCCTTAAAAAGTTTACCTGCAGAGAATGTTGGAACTCTTTTAGCGGGTATTGCTATTTTTTCGCCTGTCTTAGGGTTTAATCCCTGTCTTGCAGAACGATCTCTTGGTTCGAAAGAACCAAATCCTAGTATAGAGACTTTTTTGCCTTCCACTACTGAATCAACAATAGTTTCAATAGCTGCATCAACAACTAAAGAAACATCAGTTTTTGTGAGCTCTGTACGAGCTGCAACAAGATTTACTAAATCAGCTTTGTTCATTGAAATTTAAATTAATGCAAAGGTTTAAAAAAAGATTTAAATCGAGTTTAAACCTCGAACTTCCACATCATATGGAGCAAATACAAATACGGCAACCGAAAATGCCGGCGGCGCAAAGCTTTATACACAATTTAGGGACATTTTTAGCAACATTATTTTTTTTTATAGCCGCGCTTTTTTATTTATAAAAAATAGCCTATTTATTTAGAGAACAGCCAAAAGCATTGATGTCACTGGATTTTACCTTAAAAATCTAACTACATTTAGCAAAGGGGAAGAATATTTAAGGGGTATGACTTTAAGAATTTGAGCTATTTATTATGTTTTATTAATTTTCAGATATATTTCCTTCTCATCACATGAATAAGCATAATTTGTATTTTGAAATCAAGAAAAATCTTGTTTTCTCATTAATAAACTTTCTCTCTAAATCGTTTTATGCACTGATCATATAGATGAAGAAATTGTAATTAATTAGAAAATTAATACTCTCCAAGATCTAATAAAGTTGATTAGTGAAGCCTTAAATTTAAGTTTTTTTTTTAATTTTGTATCTATTATTTAAATATCAATAATTTAAATAAATTATCTCAATATTTAACTAATCAATGATAAAGAGAAAGTGATTCATCTCAATAAAGGTAACCCATTTCCTTTAGGGAGTTCTCTAACTTCTCAAGGAGTTAATTTTTCCTTAATAGCGACAAATGCAGAATATGTAGAAATCTTGTTGTTTGAGAAAGAGGACTCTATTTCCCCAAAAAGTATATTCAAATTAGATCAGACTTATAATAAAGGTCCTTACTGGCATGCGGAAATAAAAAATCTAGATGAAGGTTGTATTTATGCTTTTAGAGTAAAACAAAAAAATAATGAAATCAATAATAACTATGAAAAAAAAGTATTACTTGATCCATGTTCAAGGGGTATTACCGGATGGGGCAGCTATAAAAGAGAAAATGCATTAAAAACTCAAGAAAATACTAATTCTTGTCTAAAAAGCGTTGTTTGCGATAGAAAATTATTTAATTTTAAGGATTATCCAAGACCAAAACATTCTTGGGAAGAAACAATTATTTATGAACTCCATATCAAAGCTTTCACTGAATCAACTGATAAAGATGAAAGTTGCTTTAAGAAATTTTTTAAAAAAATTCCGTATCTCAAAGAACTGGGTATTACAACAATTGAATTACTTCCAATTTTTTGTTTTGATCCTACTGATGCCCCAAATGGTCTAAAAAATTTTTGGGGTTATAGTCCAATTAATTGGTTTACTCCGCATTTTGAATATCTTTCGAATGAATCCGCCGAAAAGAATAGAGAGGAATTTAGAAGATTTGTAGAGGAATGTCATAAAGCAGACATTGAAGTCATCTTAGATGTTGTATACAATCACACTTCCGAAGGTGATTCAAATGGGCCAGCAATATCTTGGAAAGGTATAGATGAAAATCTTTATTACTTTATTGGAAAAGATAAAAATTATCAGGACGTCTCTGGATGTGGTAACACTATTGCAGCAAACAGAGGATTAGTTAGAAAACTAATAATTGAATCATTAAAATGTTGGGCGAGTGAATTAGGAGTTGATGGTTTTAGATTTGATTTAGGAATTGCCCTATCAAGAGGAGAAAATCTTTCACCACTTGATAATCCTCCAATTTTTGAAGATATAGAATGTGAACCAGAACTTATCGATATCAAGTTCATAAGTGAACCATGGGATTGTGGCGGTTTATATAAATTAGGTGATTTCCCATCTAAGAATACTTTCACTTGGAATGGTCATTTTAGAGATGACTTGCGGAGATTTTGGAAGGGGGATAAAGATACAGCTTGGAATATGAGCGATAAAATAAAAGGGACGCCATCTATTTATAAAGAAGATAATATTTTCCCAAAATCAATAAATTTTATTACTTCACATGATGGATTCACTCTGAAAGATTTAGTAACTTTCAATAGTAAACATAATTTTGCCAACAGAGAACAAAATAGAGATGGTGATAACCATAACAATTCTTGGAATCATGGTATAGAGGGACCAACTACAAACTTATTAATTAATGATTTAAGAAAAAGACAACAAAAAAATCTAATTCTTAGTTTACTTATATCTAAAGGTGTTCCAATGATACTTATGGGTGATGAGATAGGAAGGTCTCAAGGCGGTAACAATAATTCTTGGTGCCAAAATAATGTTTTGGGCTGGATGAATTGGGAACATGGTCAACAAGATTTGGAATTATTAGAATATTTTAAATACGTTATAAAAATCAGAAAAAAACTAATAAACATTTTTAATCCATCATTCTTCCCTAACAATCAAACTAATGAAAATATTCCAAGATACCATTGGCATGGAACAAAGTTAGATAGGCCCGATTGGAGTAGTTGGTCTCACACAGTTGCCTTTAGTATTAACAAAGGCAATACTAACCCGCTGGTCTGGATAGGTTTAAATGCATATTCAAAAAGTATCGATTTCCCCTTACCGAAATGTAAATATAATTGGTTAAAAGTTGTTGACACTAGCATGTCTGAGATTTTTAAACCCTTAACTATTAATGAAAAATCTGTTTCAATAAAGAGTAGAAGCTCTTTATTAATCATTTCAGAAGAATTATTTGGGACAAAAAACAATATATTCTAAAAGCGGGCGGCGGGAATCGAACCCGCATCTTCAGCTTGGAAGGCTGAGGTTTTACCACTAAACCACGCCCGCATTAAGTAATAGAATTACCACTGCAATAATACATTACCAAACAATCAACAAAGTAAAAAGATTGGAAAATTCACACTCGAAACAAAATATTACAAGATCAACAACAAGGTTAATGTTCTCTTATGGGTTAGGAGATGCAGGCACAGGTTTAGTCGCGACGCAATTTGGTTTTTTTCTGTTCAAATTCTTTATTTCTGCTGGTTTACCAGTAATAATTGCAGGTTCATTATTGATGTTAATAAAGATATGGGATGCAATAAATGATCCTTTAATAGGATGGTTAAGTGATCGAACCAAATCAAGATGGGGGCCAAGAATACCATGGATGGTAGCAGCATCGGTTCCTCTTGGTTTCTCATTAGCTGCAATATGGTGGACACCAACAGGTTCAGTACTAAACAAGACTATTTACTATGCCATAATTTCAATAGTCGTAATGACTGCTTATACAAGTATTAATCTTCCTTTTGCAGCCCTATCAACTGAAATTTCTGAAAAAACAGCCATAAGAACAAGGTTAAACGCATCTAGATTTACTGGCTCAATAATTGCAGGACTAACTGGCTTGATAATTGCTGGATTTGTTTTAGGTTCTGAAGGTTCAGCAAATAATCAATATTTTTTAATGGGTAAAATAAGCGGTTGCATAGCAGTTACTACAACATTAATATCCTGTTGGGGATTGGCTCCATTTGCAAAAAAAGCAAGAAGGCCTTCAGGAAAAGTAGAAGCCATAACACTTCAATTCAAAAGGATCTTCAGAAATAAAAAATTCCTCAAAGTTATTACACTTTATATTTTGCTCTGGTGCGCCTTACAATTGATGCAAACTGTAGCGTTAATCTATGTAGAGGATGTACTTAAGGTGCCAACAGATATTGCGAAATGGATCCCAATACCTTTCCAAATTAGCGCCTTAGTAGGTTTACAAATATGGGCAAGAGTTTCAAATAAATTGAATAGAATTTCTGCTTTAAACTATGGAGCAATTATTTGGATTATTTCATGTACCGCAGCTTTATTTTTACCTCCTTTATCTAGAGTTGCAGGAGTTGGAGATAGTTTATTTCAAAATACCGGCAATGTAATTTTATTCATTTTTTTAATTTTAATAATCTGTCTTATTGGCATTGGAGCTTCAACTGCTTTTCTTATCCCTTGGTCACTACTTCCTGATGCAATAGACGAAGATCCAGAGAAGCCAGCAGGATTATATACTGCCTGGATGGTGCTTATTCAGAAGATTGGCATCGCGTTTAGTGTTCAATTATTAGGATTTTTATTGTATATATCTGGTTATCAATCATGCTTTGTTGATAAAGATAGTTTGAATATTATTGAACAATGCACTTCGGCACTATTAACTATTAGATTATGCATTGGTTTTATACCCTCAATATTAGTAATAATTGGTCTTTTAATTATGAGGGAATGGGATCGAAAATTAATTACGGACTAATATAAAGATATGTACTACCCCAAGTTTTTTAAAAGACTTCTAAGCAGCTTGATCATTGGCGGTCAAGCAATCAATTTTATATTTAGAGGTAAAATTTCCAAGAATGATCTCTTTGACCAGCTAATGGAGTCAGGACCTGGAAGTTTGTTAATTGTATTGATTACAGGAATAGCCGCAGGGACAGTCTTTAATATTCAAGTTGCATCACAACTTACAAGCATGGGGGTGTCAAGTGAAATAGGAGGCTTATTGGCGGTTGGCATGGCTAGAGAAATGGCTCCTCTTCTAACTGCTACTTTAATGACTGGGAAAGTTGCCACTGCTTATGCTGCTCAACTGGGTACTATGAAAGTTACAGAACAAATTGAGGCTATAACAATGTTGAGAACTGAACCAGTTCAATATTTGGTAGTTCCAAGGTTACTATCTATGGTAATAATGTCTCCAGTACAGTGTCTTTTGTTTTTATCTGTAGCTTTATGGAGTGGACAAATTTGGAGCACAATTTTTTATAAAGTTCCTCCAATAGTTTTTTGGACATCTGTAAGATCAGGTAATGTAAGTTTAACCAGTACAGACTTAACTTCAATGTTAATAAAAGCTGTAGTATTCGGATTACTTATTTCAATTATTGCTTGTGGATATGGACTCACCACTAAAGGCGGTCCAAAAGAAGTTGGAACAAGTACAACAGGTGCGGTTGTAATGACTCTCGTTACTGTATCTTTAATGGATGTATTACTAACACAAATTTTATTTGGATGATTCTATGTTCAACACTAAACCCAAAAAAGCAGCACCAGTCATAATATCTCCATCATTTCAATTGCCAATCATTCTAATAATTTTAAGTTTTATGCTTTTATTTTTAAATATTGGTTCTTTGCCAACAATAGTTTTTGCGTCTTTTAGCTTTTTTTTATTACTTCAGTCCTTTACCCTAAGAATAAAAATAACAGATGATGATTTTATCGTTTTACAATTAGGAAAAGAGATTAGAACTTTTCCATTCAAGAACTGGATATCATGGAAATTCTTTTTTCCTATAATCCCAGGTATTTTTTATTTTAGAGAAAAGTCCAGTCCTCATTTATTACCAATATTATTTAATCCAAAGCAATTAAAAGATGAGCTCATAAAAAAAGTTGACTCCCTGGAAATTAAAAATTCCTAAAATTCAGTATTTGCTTAATCATCAAAATTATTTAAATGGACAATAAAGAAACTTCTAAAAATACTCCTGAGAAGGAATTAATGATAGACAAGTCAATTTCAAATGATAAAACCAAACAAATTATTAGGAAAGATACAACGCAAAATAAAAAAATTACACAAAAAAAAGACAAAACAACTAAATCTTTTGATGAAATTTCTAAGGAAATTTTTAGAGATCTCGTTTCAAAAAAAGACTCATTAGTTAAAGAAATAAAAGAGTTGGAAACAAAAAAAGATGCATTAGAAAAAGATATTGATTCAAATTTCAAAGGACAGTCAGATAATATTGCTAAAAGAGTGAAAGGCTTTCAAGAGTACTTAACTGGAGCTTTGCAGAATCTTTCACAAAATGTTGAGAAACTTGAATTAGTTTCTCAACCAATAATTGTAAAGCCATCTCCCCTTGATGAGAAAAAGCAAGACAACATCACAAATAATGTGGTTAATGTTCCTGCTCTTTCTGAAACATTTAAGCCTGATGAACAGATTATAAAAAACTGCTTTTCAACTTTCACAGAACAACCTGATTTTTATGCCGAACCCTGGAAATTAAGGCGAAGTCTTAATTCATCAGATATAGAAATAATGGATGATTGGTTCTTTAATATGGGAGGGAGAGGTTCTGTTGAAAGTAGAGGATCTCGACAAAAAAATGCCTTATTGTCAGCAGGTTTAATATCTATTCTTGGAGAACTATATGGTGACCAGTTTCAAACTCTTATTTTAGCTTCGCAGCCTGAAAGGTTAGGAGAATGGAGAAGGATTCTGCAAGATTCACTTGGCCTCACAAGAGATGACTTTGGACCTAGTAGTGGGATTGTTCTGTTTGAAAGGCCCGAAGGTGTAATAGAAAGAGCCGATAGATTAGAAGCAAATGAAGAATTACCATTTATTATTATTGATGCAGCAGAAACATCCGTTGAAATTCCAATACTTCAATTTCCATTATGGCTTGCATTTGCAGGTTCAAGTAATGAAATTTATGATGATCTTGAACTAAACTAATCTGTTATGAATATTCTAATAATCCTTGCAAGTTATCTTTTAGGATCTCTTCCCACAGGTTTTTTAGTTGGAAAATATCTCAAAAATATAGATCTAAGAACAGTAGGTTCTGGATCTACAGGTGCCACAAATGTCCTGAGAAATGTAGGAAAATGGCCAGCGCTTTTTGTTTTTGCGATTGATGTTGGGAAAGGTCTTATTGCGGTAAAAATTTCTCAGTATTATACAGACCAAGGATTAATGGAAGTCTTAGCAGGAATATCTGCCATCTCAGGACATATATGGCCAATATGGCTTAGAGGGAAAGGAGGGAAAGCTGTTGCGACTGGATTAGGCATGTTTTTAGCTCTTTCCTGGAAAGTGGGACTTGCGTCTCTTGGGATTTTTTTAATAGTATTAGCAAAAACTAGATTTGTTTCTTTATCCAGTATTTCAGCAGCAATCTTACTTCCTATATTTATGTTTTTTTACCTCGGAAATTTTATGCACTCATACTTTTTTATAAGTTTAATTGTGGCATTATTGGTAATCTGGAAACATAGAACAAACATTAAAAGATTGCTCAAGGGAGAAGAATCCAAAATTAACCAGAATTAATAGATTTAAATATTTCTATTAGAGCTTTATTAGGATCTATAGCTTTTGATATTGATCTACCAATTACTAATTTAGAAGCGCCATTATCTATAGCTTCATGGGGAGTCATAATTCTATTTTGATCATCTTTATTCTCAATCTTTAACCTGATACCTGGTGTAATTAGTTCAAAATTATCCTTATAAATAGATCTCAACATTTTTACCTCCCAGGGGGAACAGACACATCCATCTAATCCAGCCTCAAAAGACAACTTTGCAAGTCTCAATACATTATCTTCAATTGAATTATTTCTATCAAGATCAGTTTGAAAATCTTTAAGAGAAAAGCTTGTTAAAACAGTTATTCCTACAACAAGTGGAGGGTTTACACTAACTGAAGAGGCCCCTTCTAAAGATGCTTTTTTCGAATCTTTAAGAGCTTTCAGACCAGCTGAACCATGAATAGAAATAATATCAACCCCTAATTTTGAAACTTGGAAACATGCAGCACTCATTGTATTTGGAATATCATGAAATTTTAAGTCTAAGAAAATCTTTTTATTTAAACTTTTTAAAATTTCAATAACTCTTGGGCCTTCCCTAACAAAAAGCTCTAGACCAACTTTTACCCACTTAATATTAGGACATTTTTCTAGAAGTAATTTTGCTTGACTTACATCTAGTCCATCAACTGCCAATATAATTTTATCTTCTGAATTAAATCTTTTGTTCATCAATTTTTAGTTTTTAAACCTCTTAATTATTTTTTTTCCAATTTGCAAAATTTTACCTTCTAATTCATTTTTTGAATCAAAAACCAAATCAGGATTTATGACTTTCTGACTATCAATTTTCACACCCCCACCTTTAATTGATCTTTTGGATTCGCTACTTGATTTGAAAAGTTTTAGAGCACTAAGCAAGTAAAAAAACTTAACTGGAAAAACTATTTCTTTTAATGAAATCTCTGGAATTTCTCCAACTTTTTCTTTGTATCCAAGAAATAATTTTTCGCAGTTTGATTGCGCTTTTAATGCTTCTTCAGCCCCGTGGAATATAGTAGTAACTTCTAAAGCCATTCTTCTCTGAAAATCACGAGGATTTGAGTTTTCAATCAAACTTAAATCTAATTCAGTAAGTAATTCAAAATAGGTAAGTATAATATTATCAGGTACTTTTTCTAATTTTGAATACATTGAAAGAGGATCATCAGTCAACCCGACGGTATTAAATTCAGATTTACTCATCTTCTTAATTCCATCTAAACCTGTCAAAATTGGCAAAAGAACACCGAATTGAGGTTCTTGTTTAAAATGTCTTTGAAGATCTCTTCCTATTGCAATATTAAATTTCTGATCTGTGCCTCCAAGCTCAATATCTGATTGAACAACCACCGAATCGTAACCTTGTAATAGTGGATATAAGAATTCATGCAAAGCAATTGGAACTTGTGAAGTGTACCTTTTATTAAATTCCTCCTTAGCTAGCATTTGACTAACTGTTGCACTCCCCATTAATTTAATTATCGAGTTAAGATCTAATCCTTTTAACCATTCACTGTTATATCTAATTTCTATTTTATCTTTTGAATCAAAATCTAAAATAGATTGATTAGCTGGTTTACCCATTCCTAGTTGAGTTAAGTATGTTTTTGCATTTTCCTTAACTTGTTTTTCCGATAACTGCACTCTTGTTTTGTTTTTTCCTGTTGGGTCCCCAATTTGAGCGGTAAAATCTCCAATAATTAATACTGCAACATGTCCATTATCTTGGAATGCCCTAAGTTTTTTGAACAATATGCTGTGCCCAAGATGAATATCTGTTCCAGTAGGATCGATTCCAAGTTTAACCCTTAATTTTTTATTATTTTTTTTCGCATTATCAATTATCTCCGAAAAAGTTTGATCTGTTCCCTTAATTGGAAAATATTCTTCTATTCCTCTTGACAACCATGATGGCAATATTGAATTATTTGACATGAAGCTTTAATCGTTAAATTTAAGTAGTTTTATCAAGTTCATCCTTCATTCTTATTAAGGTTTTATTCATCTGATCGAACATTTGATCAGGAGTAATTCCAAATTGACTTAACTGTGTTTTTAATTGTTCCACTGTCATTTTGGCTTGAAAATCTTCAGACAATTCAAATCTCTTCATAAAAACCTTATAACGATCCATAAGAGATTCCATTTTTTTTATAAACAATTTTTTCCCTTCTCTGTCAAATTTTCCATAATCAGAGCCAAGTTGCATAAGTTCTTGGTAATCTGTAAAAAGCTTTTTAGCTTCTTCTTGGACGATGTCTGACTCGAAGAATCCCATTTCTATTTTTTTACTTCGCAATATTAAGGCTCAATTACAAGATAACAAGAATCTTTTAAATTGATTAGAACATTAATAAATTTTAGTTTATAAATAATTCTTTGATTAATATTTTTTCGGAATTAAATTTAGTATAGATGTTTCATAAATATTGGAAAAATTCAACGTAAATAATATTTCAAATCAAAATAGACAATTTGAATTATTTGATTCAAATGTAAATACATCAATTAATTTTCAACACTCAAATAATCTAAAAATCAAGGGCGAAATCCTAACTGAATGGAGAAATAGAATACATAATCACCAATTTAAAATTTCAAAAGATGCTCACAATAAAACTTTGCACCAAACTAGTCTTCCTATAAATACAATTTCCAATAAAATAAAAATTGATCCGTTTTCCCTGCAACCAATATCATTGAACTTTTGGAGAACCAATCAACATATACACAATGGTCCAGCAATGTATTTTGTAATTGACTCGATGGAGAGTTCTAAAATAATCCTTTATATAGGAGAAACAAACGTAGCAAATAAAAGATGGAAAGGAGAACATGACTGTAAAAATTACCTCATGAACTATAAAGAAGCACTAGCCCATAACAACCTCTCAAGTCATCAAGATATTCGTTTCTTCTTAGATGTACCTAAAGAAGTAAAATTAAGACGTAAATTAGAACAGCAACTGATATATTTATGGTTACCACCTTTTAATAAAGAAACCCGAGATAGGTGGGTAACTACTTTCACAAACATCTAAAAGTTAATTAAATCCATTTTACAAATGCAATTTTCCACATTCCAAAAAAATCTAGATAACTGGCAAGGTGCTTCATTAATTTTTGGAGTTTTAGAGGAAGAAATGACAAGTCAACTTGAAAGCATAAAATTTGTTGTTGACCCAAAATTATTACTAAAAAAAGTTACTCAAAAAAAATTCAAAGGAGAAAAGGGGAAAACTCTAAGCTTTGAATTTTTAGATCAAAAATTAGAAACTTTAATCATAGTTGGTCTTGGCAAATCGAAAGACCTAAAAAAAAGTGATTTAGAAAACTCCATAGGAAATCTTATTAGGAAAACTGTTGATAAAAATGAAAAAATCAGCATCTTGCTACCTTGGGAATTAATAAATTCAAAACTAGAAATAAATCAATTAGCTGAGTCAGCCAGATTATCTTCGTATAAGGACAATAGATTCAACAAGAAAAAAGATGAAGAGAAAGTTCTTAAAGAAATAGAGTTTTTGAATTTTAATAAATTTGAGAATATTAGCTTTGAAGAGACAGAAAAAATATGTGAAGGTGTAGAACTAGCCAGAAGACTTGTAGCCGCACCTCCAAATAGTCTTACACCAAAGGAAATGTCTATGCAAGCTTCTCAAATAGCTAAAGATCATGGTTTGGAAGTAAAAATTTTAGAGGCAAAAGATTGTGAAGATTTAGGAATGGGTGCATATTTAGCTGTAGCAAAAGGTTCCGATCTAGATCCTAAATTTATACATCTCACTTTAAAGTCAGATGGGCCCATAAAAGAAAAGATTGCGCTTATTGGAAAGGGTTTAACCTTTGATTCTGGAGGATACAACCTGAAAGTAGGAGCCTCTCAAATTGAAATGATGAAATATGATATGGGCGGAAGCGCTGCAGTTTTAGGAGCAGCAAAAGCACTTGGAGCAATAAAACCAAAGGGACTTGAAATACATTTTATTGTGGCAGCTTGCGAAAACATGATAAATGGATCTGCAGTACATCCTGGAGATGTAGTTAAGGCATTTAATGGTAAGACAATTGAAATAAATAACACTGATGCAGAGGGTAGACTCACATTAGCTGATGCGTTAACTTACGCCTCCAATTTAAAACCGGATTCAATAATAGATCTCGCTACATTAACAGGCGCTATTGTTGTTGCGTTAGGTAATGATGTGGCAGGATTTTGGAGCAATAATAATGATCTAGCAAATGATCTAAAAGCTGCCTCGGCCCAGGCAGGGGAAGAGTTATGGCAAATGCCTTTACAAAAATCCTATAAAGAAGGGTTAAAGTCCCATATTGCTGACATGAAAAATACAGGTCCTAGAGCTGGTGGGTCAATAACTGCTGCTTTATTTTTAGAGGAATTCTTTGATGCAGAAATTAAATGGGCTCATATTGATATTGCTGGGACTTGTTGGACTGATAAAAATAAGGGGATTAATCCATCAGGTGCAACCGGATTTGGAGTGAAAACCCTTGTTCAATGGATTAAAAATAAATAACTATATTTAAAATCATTCAGTCCAAAGATTTGTTGATCTAGCGTTATCCCCCCATAATTTATCCAATTTCTGATCTCTCCCACATGAGAATCTATAGAACTTATATTTTAATTCATTTCTCTCTGCAAAATCCTGATGATATTGTTCAGCCAACCAAAATTGACCTTTTAATTTTAGTTCAACAGATATTTCTTTTAATGGAACTCTCAATTCATTGGATGCCGAAATGAATGCATTTCTTGCTTCAGTTTCTTCTATTTTATCTTTAAAAAAAATCACTGGCCTATAAGAATCTCCACGATCACAAAATTGGCCCTTACCGTCCAAAGGATCAATATTCCTCAAATATAGCCTAAGTATCTCAGCCAAACTTACCAGTTCGGAATCATAATTAACCAAAACAACTTCCTGATGCCCGTCATGATTTTCGTAGGTAGGATTTTGTAAGTTTCCTCCTGAATAGCCACTTTGTACAGAATTTATCCCCTTTAAGGACTCTAAATCATGCTCTAAACACCAAAAGCAGCCTCCCGCAAGAATCAATTCTTCTGCAAAGGTATTTAAAGGATTAAGAAAAATTGAAAAAGCAATTATTAGAGGTAAAAAATATTTCATTTTTTTATTATAAAGTTCAAATAATGGAATCAATGATTTCTTTTGCTGCTCTATCAACTACTCCTTCCTCTCCTAATTCTTTTTTTAAAAGGGCATAACCTTTTTTGATTTTTGATTTTTCTGATGTCAAATCCAGAAGCCTACAAGATTTGTAAAAAATTTTCTTTTCATTAAAATTTTTCTGGACAAACTCAGGTATAACAAATTTTTTCATTAAGAGATTCACAGGAGAAATAAACTTTACTTTAAAATTTAGAATTCTTTTTGCAATAAAAGCAGTCACTCTACTTACTCTATATCCAATAATCTGTGGAATTCCATATAAAGCCAATTCCATATTAACTGTGCCTGATTTACACAAAGCTAGTTTTGATAATGAATAAATATAAGGCATCAGTTGAGAATCATCTTGTTGAGAAATAACCTTCCCTTTAATTTCATATTTTTCTAAACCATTTCTGAATTTTTCATCAAAAACCCTCCTACAAGATGGTACATAAACAACAAGATTTGGATATCTTAATTGTAATTTTTTTGCAGTTTTCAAGAAGGTGGGTAATATATATTTCAACTCCTGTGGTCTTGATGCAGGCATTAAAAGTAAGATATTTTGGTTTTCTGTAAGTTTTAGAATTTTTCTAGAAATTTTCTTGGAAGGCAGTTTTTTGGTTAAATCAATCATTGGATGTCCAACCCAAAAAACATTTCCACCCCTCTTTTTATAAAAGTTCGCTTCCTGCTTAAAAATCGCAAAAATTTTATCTGAAAAATTAATTAAATTTGTAGTGCTATTATTACCAACTCTCCAAGCCCATTCCTGAGGAGCTATATAGTAGTAAATTGGAATATTATTTCCCGATCTTTTTAATTTAGTCCCAATATTAATATTGGGACCCATATAGTCAATCAAAATTAAGCAATCTGGAGGATATTTTTTTAGTAATTTATAAAATCTTCTTTGTATTCTTATTGTTGGAAGAAGAAGAGGTAAAGCCTCCCAAATTCCTATTGCACTAAGTGATGTAGTATCTTTAAGGATTTTTACACCCTCTCTCTTCATCCTTTCCCCACCTAATCCACAAATTTCTAAATTTAAAGATTTTTTTTCCGCTTCGTCAAATAATGCTTTTGACAATAAACTCCCATGTAAATCTCCCGAGACTTCTCCCGTACTGATAAATATCTTTTTTTGCATTAATTTATTAAAGGCATTGGACCGCGTCTTTCTTTTGAAATTGAATTTTTTAAAAAATCACATAATTTTGTTGAAGAAATATCTAACTTACTTTTTATTGCGATGTCCAATGCTTCTGACATTACATTATTGGATTTAAAAAGTAAATTCCACGTATTTTGCAAAATTTTTAAATCAAAATCCTTATTTTCCATCAAACCACTTCTTTTTATTCCAATCCTGTTCAATCCTCTCAATCTTCCAGGATGTCCCTCTGCCAAACAAAAAGGAGGTACGTCTCTGTCTACTCTAGTCATTCCTCCGATCATTGCTAAATATCCTATATGCACGAACTGATGGATGCCCAAACAGCCACCAATAATAGCTTTATCTTCAACCTTTACATGGCCTGCAACTTGAACACTATTTGATAGGACTATCCCATCTCCGAGTTCACAATTATGTCCTATGTGAGAGTAAGCCATTAACAAATTATTATTGCCAATAATAGTTTTGTCTCCTTCATCAGTTGCCTTGTTAATAGTTACACATTCTCTAAAAGTATTGTTGTCTCCAATAATTACTTCTGTAGGGGCTCCTTTATATTTAAGATCTTGGGGATCCAAACCTATAAAAACATTCGGGAAAACTTTATTATTAATACCAAGTTGAGTTCTTCCAGTAATTACAGCATTTGGTCCTATTTCCGTGCCCCTCCCTATAGTCACATCAGGACCAATAATAGCTCCTTGAGAAACAATGACCCCATCATGTAATTCAGCATTTGAATCTACAAAAGCGCTTGGGTGCACTTTTATACCATTAAAGCTTGACTTTAAATCAGTATTTTTATTCTCCATATTCCTAATCAACTAATGAAAACATTAATTCACCAGCACATACCAACTTCCCATTAACATGTGCCTCACCTTTAACCTTGCCAAATCTTTGTCTTTTAATGCTTAATAGTTCACAAGAAATTATCAATTGATCTCCTGGTACAACAGGTTTTCTAAATTTAACATTATTGATTCCCGCAAAAACGAAAAGGCCTTTAGGTAGATCAGGCATTTGTGTCACTATTATACCCCCAACTTGAGCCATTGATTCAACTATAAGAACACCAGGCATTAATGGCCTGTCAGGAAAGTGTCCTTGAAATTGAGGCTCATTAATAGTTACATTTTTTACTGCAACTGCCCTCTCACCAGGAATATAATCAATTACCTTATCCACAAGGGCAAAAGGATATCTGTGAGGTAATAAACCTAGTATCCTCTCAGAGGAGAGTTGATTATTTTCACTGGATAATTTCTTTTCCAAAACGATTCAAGATAGTGTTAATTTTTGAGTGATGAGGCCAACAAAGCATTTAAAGAATGTGATCCTTTATAAACTAAAATTTGAGCCTTAGGTAACCCTACCAAAGCCAAGTCCCCAATAAGGTCTAAAATTTTATGTCTTATTGGTTCATTATCAAATCTTAATGGTGGATTAACCCATCCCTCCCCATCACAAACAAGTGCATTTTTCAAGTTTCCTCCTTTAATTAATCCAAGTTCACTCAACTCTTGAAATTGGTCCTTGAAACCAAATGTTCTTGCTGGAGCAATCATTTCAACGAAATTTTTTGGATTTAAATCAATCACAAACGTTTGATTTCCAATTGCTTTATAAGAAAAACTAATGGTGGATATAATCGTTGTTTTTTTAGAGGGAGTTACGGCTATAATTGAATCTTCTTTATTTAAAATTATTGATCTATTAATCTCTCGAAAAAAGTTATCAGGTTTAGGAGCCTTTTTTATCCCTACTTCTTCAAAATCTTTAACCCATTGAATTGCAGATCCATCTAAGAGTGGGATCTCTTTGCCATCAACCTCAATATGTATATAATTTAGACCACACCCAGCCAATGAAGATAATAAATGTTCAATCGTATATAAATTTCTCCCCCCTAATTTAACTGCTGTACAAAGCATCGTACTTCCAATTAAATCCTGAGTTAGCTTAAAAATCTCATCAGGTTTGTCTCGAAAAGAAACATAATATCCCTCTTTTTCATAGGGAGAAATTCTAACTCTCGTTTTTTCTCCACTATGAAGTCCTATACCCTCTCTAGATATAACATCAGATAAGGTATAGCAGGAATTATAATTAGTAGGCCAAGAAAACACTTAAAACTTCCATCCAACACCAAGTGTATATCTCCAATCCCCACTTAGATCCTTACTAGCAAAATCCAATCTTAATGGGCCAATTGGCGTTTTTACTCCAACTCCCGCCCCCAACGAATAACCAGAACCTGATTTCTGCAATAATTGACCAGGTTTTCCAGGTACATCCTCTTGAGAGCCTAGATCACTTCCAGCGTCAACAAATAAAGATCCTGATATCATTCTCCAAACAGGGAATCTATATTCTATTGTGCCCTCAACATAACTTTTACTTACAGCCAAGTCACAAGATCCCCAACCCCTGACTGATGATGTTCCCCCCATGCAAAATGCCTCGTATGGAGGTAATTCCCCAAAAATAGTTCCAGCCTGAAATTGAATACCAATAGCTTGAGGACAATCTTCATTAGCAGCATCACTAGACTTACATCCTTTGGTTAAGTTTATAATTTTTGTTGGTATAAAAAATGAATAAGAAGCTTTAGTTCTATTGAAAGTTGGAGACTTTTCATCAATTGAAAAAAATTGTTCAGTACCAAAACTTAATTTATTCCCTGAGGTAGGGTTTACAGGATTGTTCAAATTATTTCTAGATGTACTTGCAACAACACTTATCAATGTATTTTCTTCAGGGCATGAACCATCATTTGAGGTGAATCCAATACAGATAATATCGCTTAGATTTCCTGTAGTTGGTGTTAAATCACCATAAGGTTTTTTGTTCCCATCACCATCAATCATCTTTATTTGCTTAAAGTTCATACCTGCAAGAACTCTCCATTTAGAAGGCCTAAATGGATCTCCACCATTGAGAGGCCTTGAGAAAGCAAATCCACCACCTGTTTTTTCTAAAACCACTGATGAGAAAGCATCAGTGGTTGAAGTATTTGTATCATTTACAGCATATATACGCCCATTATTTTCACTTTTAAATTCCTGTGGATAATCTCTACTAAGAAAGATATTTGATCTAAAAGAAGTTTTATGTTTATCTCCTTTAATCCATGGATCAGATAAAGAAAAATTAAAGGTGGTTGAATACTCTCCAAAATTTAGATTGAGATTAGTAGACCATGCTCTACCAAGCGCATTAGATTCCTGCAAGCCAATTGTGGCGAAGATCCCTGAACTACTGCTATATCCAAGACCACCAGTTAGTGAACCTGTCCTTTGCTCAGTCAAATCTAAGATAATTTCAACTTGGCCAGGATTTGAATTATCAGGGCCAAGGGAAACCTTGACATCATCAAATAATGATGTGGAATAGAGCCTACTGATATCAGCTTCTAAAATATTTCTATTGAATATGGTGCCAGGTTTTGTTTTTAACTCTCTATCTATAACCCAATTTTTTGTTTTACCTTTACTGGTTTTTTCACCCTCAGATCTTAAAAAATTATATTTAATTCTGGAGATTATCCCATTAGAGACATTTAAGGTAACAATTCCGCTCTTGGAAATTCTATCTGGGCCAGTAATCCTAAATAAAGAATAACCCTGATTTTGATAACGTTTTTTTATTGTTTCAATCTTTCTTTGTAATTCATTTAAGTTAAGAGTCTTTCCATAATTATTTTTAAACATATTATCCACATATTTATTAGAGATTAAAGAGTTTGTTGGATTAATTTCAACCTTTCTCAAAATTGGATTAGGCACTACATTTACAATTAGCCTCACTCCAAATCGACCATCTTCTGACTTTATTTCTGCTCCTGAAAATAAACCAGTAGCATATATGGCATTAAGATCTTGATTTAAAGTTTGATTATCAACAACACTATTTGGCTTTATGCTCATGGCAGCATAAGCTTCCAATTCGAGATCTCTTCCCTGAGGATGATTTTCCCAACCTCTAATAATTACTTCTTTGATCTGAACTCTTTGTTGATTATTATTTTCTATGTTTTCTGCTATTAGAAAATTATTCTTTTTAGTATCAAACCCTTTAAAAAAATCATTTTTAATATTATTTTTTTCTAACTTTGTGATTGATCTTTCAAACTCATCAGGCAAATACTTAGCAACCAGTTCTGAATTGTTTGATAACAAAATTAATGGAGAGCATGCAATATTTGTAAGAACCTTTCCAAATTTTAAAAAATGTATTTTCATAGTACTTTTAATTTAGGTAAATAAACATTATTTATTGAATTCAATGAAATTGATTATTCTTCGATTAATTTCACTATAAGCTTCAATTAGACCACCTAAATCATTTCTAAATCTGTCTTTGTCTAGACTTATAATTGTATCATTTTTTTGATTAAGATCCCATAATCTGCAATTATCTGGGCTTATTTCATCTCCGAGAACTATATTTTTTTTTATATCATAACCAAACTCCAACTTGAAATCGACAAGTTGAAGCTTAATATCTCTGAAAAAGCTTTTCAGGATGCCATTAATTCTTAAAGTTATATCAATTATTAAATCTAAATCTTGTAAACTTATTATATCCATCAATTCTATTCTATCTTTAGTAATTAGCGGATCATTAAGTTCATCGTTTTTCAGATAAATGTCAATTAATGGTTTTACTAGGTCAGTGCCAGCCTTAATAGTAGTTTGTTTACACAAAGAACCATAAGCAGTATTTCTCAGAACAATTTCTAAGGGAATAACTTTTATTTTTTGTGCAATCATAGTATTTTCGTTTTTTAGTTCAATAAAGTGAGTTGGAATATTATTTCTTATGAGAAGTTCAAAAATTCTTGCACTTATTGAGCAATTAAGTTTTCCTTTTCCTTCAAATTTAGCTTTTTTCAAAGCATTAAAAGCTGTAGCATCATCTTTAAATTCAATAATTACTTTATCTAAATCATCATGAGAAAAAACTTTTTTTGCTTTGCCTTCATAAATCAGATGATATTTATTATTCATTAATTTAAGACCTAATTTGATTACTAAAAGTAAAATTTGTAATTAACATACTTACTAGAGATCAACATACCGAGTTAGTTTATTTCATTTTAACTGATTTTTCGTCTAAACCTCATAACCTACAAAAACAAAATTTATGAGTATTAATTCCACAAGTTCTAAGGGCTCCAATAAATTAGAAAATATTTTGGTAATCGGGAATGGCGGAAGAGAAAATTCTTTGGCTTGGGCTTTTCAAAAAAATGAATTAGTCAAAAAAATTTATTTAATCCCCGGCAATGCTGGATCAGAAAGAATAAATAAATGCGAAAGAATCAAAATTGACATAAACAATAATAATGCCTTAATCGAAAAGCTTGATTTATTAAAAATAGATTTAATTGTCATAGGACCAGAAATACCTTTAGCTAATGGACTTGCCGATTTTCTTCGCAAAAATAACTATAAAGTTTTTGGTCCTGGCAAAGAAGGAGCCAAATTAGAATCTAGCAAATCTTGGGCAAAGGAATTTATGCGAGATGCAAATATTCCAACTGCAAAATTTTGGAAAGTCAATTCTCTTGAAGAAGCAGCAAAGATTATCCTCTCTTCGCCAATGCCACTGGTAGTGAAAGCGGATGGTCTAGCTTCAGGCAAAGGTGTTTTTATTCCCGATTCAAAAGATGAATGTTTAAGGGCAACAGAATCAATCTTCAACGGCAAGTTTGGCAATTCTGGTAATGTTGTAGTTCTTGAAGAAAAAATTCAGGGTCCAGAAGTTTCAGTTTTTGCTCTATGTGATGGGAAAAAATATATCTTACTACCAACTGCACAAGATCATAAGCGTCTCAATGAGAAAGATACAGGTCCAAATACAGGAGGGATGGGAGCTTATTCTCCTGCTCCACTCATAACACATGATTACCTTGACAAGATCATCCAAGACATAATCGAACCGACAATAAATGAATTAAATAGAAAAAATATTGATTATAAAGGCGTAATTTATTTTGGATTAATGATCACAAAATCTGGGCCCAAAGTTATAGAATATAACTGCAGATTTGGTGATCCAGAATGTCAAACAATCATGCCTTTGATGGATCCAAATTTTGTATTTCTTTTAGAAAAATGTTCAATGGGAAATCTCACAGGTAAAGAAAAAATTAATACTTCCAATAATGTTAGTGGTTGTGTAATAGCGACCTCAAAGGGTTATCCCCACGAATATAAAACTGGCTTTCCAATAAAGATAGGAAAGGTTGACTCAAATGGTTGTCAAATTTTCGACTCTGGCACCTCTTTAAGTAAAAATGGTGAATTATTAACTGATGGGGGAAGAGTCTTGAGTATTGTCTGTCAAGATAAAAATTTTGATATGGTTTTCGATAAAGCGTACAAAAATTTAAAAGAAATAAGCTTTGAAGGTATTTACTTTAGAAATGACATTGGTCATCAAGTAAGAAAAAACTATTCGATGGAGATTTAGTCTTATGATAGATACCAATAATCAAGAAGGTAGAGAATTTTCTGTCCTTGATAATGAAGAAATTAATAAAAACAATTGGATCAACAGACTTCTTGTTTGGTGGAGCAGGTTTAGTTTAAGAACAAAATTGTTAGCAATAGCAACTCTCGTTGTGAGTCTGCTAATGACAGGAATTACGTTTTTTGCATTAAATAGTATTCAAAGAGATGCAGGAATGAATGATACTAGATATGCTCGAGATCTTGGATTATTGCTATCGGGGAATGTCACAGAATTAGTTGCTAATAATCAAAAAAAAGAAATCTCAAACGTAGCTGAAAAGTTTTGGAGATCAAGTCGCAATCTTCGTTATATATTTTTTACTGATGATGAAGACATAGTTCAACTAGGTATACCGATTAGTGCCACACCAACCAGTTCAGATAGTCAGTTCCAGCTTACTAGAAAATTAAAATTACCCTCTGAATTAAAAAAAAGGCCACAATTTCCACTAGTGAGGCAGCATATTACGCCTCAAGGTCAAGTAACAGACGTATTTGTTCCAATGCTGTGGAAAGGTAAATATCTTGGAACCTTGGCTTTAGGAGTTACACCTAACAAAAAAGCCTTAGCTAGTGCAGCACTAACTAGAGAAGTAACCATTGCAGTTTTTATCTCTATTTGGGTTTTAGTAATACTTGGAGCTGTATTCAATGCCCTTACAATTACAAGACCCGTAAGAGAATTAGTTAGAGGTGTTAGAGAAATATCAAAAGGAAACTTTAAATCTAGAATTTCTCTACCTATGACAGGGGATCTTGGAGAACTTTTAAATGGTTTTAATCGGATGGCTTCTCAGTTAGAAAATTACGATGAGGCCAACATTGAAGAACTTAAAGCCGCTCAAATAAAGCAGCAATCACTTATTGCTACTATGGCTGACGGAGCAATATTATTGGATTCTCAAGGAAAGATTGTACTTACTAATCCCACAGCAAAAAGATTATTTCGTTGGGAAGGAAGATTCTTAGAAGGAAAATATTTTTTAAATGAGATACCTGAAATCTTATCTAATGATTTACATACAAATATAGAATCTATTTTAAATAGAGAAAAGGAGAAAGATGATTTAAGGTTTAGCTTAGGTGAACCGGCAAGAACTTTGAGAATAGTCTTACAATCGGTTTTAGATACAAATAAAGTTGAATTAAAAGGTATTGCAGTAACAATTCAGGATCTAACAAGAGAGGTAGAACTAAATGCGGCACAAAATAGATTTATCAGTAATGTTTCGCATGAATTGAGGACACCACTTTTTAATATCAAAAGTTACGTAGAGACACTACATGATTTAAAAGATCAGCTTTCTGATGATGAACAACTCGAATTCCTTGGTATTGCAAATTCAGAGACTGATAGACTTACAAGACTTGTAAATGATGTATTAGATTTATCAAGATTAGAGTCTGGTAAAATAATTCAACTAGAGGAAATGGATATCAAACCAGCAATAGAGCAAACTCTTAGAAATTACAGACTTAATGCTATAGAAAAAAATGTTTCATTGGGACATGATATAGAAGAAACTATTCCTTCAATTCTTGGGAATTTTGATTTACTTCTACAAGTTTTTGATAATTTATTAGGTAATGGATTAAAATTCAGTCCAAAAAACAGCACCTTAATAATTCGAGCTTATACTTGGCCAGATTCTTGTCCTGCTTTCCCTCCGGTTTATAACAATGATGGGGCACCTCAATGCGAGTTAGTTTCACCATTACCAAAAGTAAGAATTGAGATTTCTGACACAGGATCAGGAATATCTCAAACTGATCAAGAAAAGATATTTGACCGTTTTTATAGAGTCGAGAATGCTGTTCATACAGAGCAAGGAACAGGCTTGGGGTTATCTATAGTGAGAGGAATAATTGAAAAACATGGTGGGGAAATTCGTATGGCTAGTGAATTAGGAGTAGGAACAACCTTTTGGTTTGATTTGGCCTTGGCAAAATCTGATAAAGATGAGTTATTAACCCAAACCATTAATAATGGAGATGCTTTTTCAAGCTCAGAAATCAGCGAAATTATTTAATTATTTTCTAGCCCTTTAAAAACATTCGGGACATTTTGATCAGGAATAACTCTATGAGGGGCACCACTAAATATCTGTTCGAAGTTAGAAAAAGAATCTTTTATTTCAGGACCTTTATTTGTGATAATAAATTCTCTTATTCTTTTATCGTGCCAAGATCCTCGCATTTTAAAAACATTTAAAGCTCTAGCCATTTCTCCCTTAATTTCAACATATTGAAGCAACAATATTGTGTCAGTAATTGTTGAAATATGAGAATCAGTGATAGAGTGACTTCCCATGAATTCCTCTGCAGTATTTGTAAAAAAGCCTGCTATCTCTTCTTGCTTTGTATAGCCTGTAACTGCAATTACAAACTGTCTAAATGCGTTCAAACTTACACCTCTAGCTAATGCCGAGAGAGAATCTATTGCCATTCTTTTTGGCTTAAATTGATTAATTTGCGTTTTTATTATTTGCAAATGATCTTCCAAACCAGTTGATTCAGGATATGCACAAATAATTTTTAATAACCCATCACTTTCCATCTTTTCAAAGTCTATTCCCCAACTTGTAGCGTTCCTAAGCAATTGAGCCCTAGATTCTTCATATGCGAAAAGTATTGCTCTTTCATTATTATTGTACGCATCTTCCACAAACTTCGATACAAGCATTGTCTTACCAGTGCCAGTAGCTCCTGTAGCGAGGATAATGGAATCTTGAAAATAACCTCCTCCACACATATCATCAAGATCTTTAACTCCAGAACTAATCCTAATATTTGAAGATCTTTGCGTAAGTCTCATTGCTCCAAGAGCAAATACACTTATACCATCCATTCCCATCGTGAATGGATATTCCCCTTTCATATGGACAGTACCTCTTAACTTCAAAACTTCTAAGGTTCTTCTTCTCTTCTCTGACTCCAGAACATTTCTTAATAAAACAACATTATCAGAAACAAATTCTTCTACTCCATATCTGGCAATAGGGCCATAATCATCAACTCTTTCTGTTGTCATAACTGTTGTTACTCCAATTTCTTTTAATCTTGCTATTAGTCGAAATATTTCTCTTCTTACAACGTAAATAGCATCATATTGTTGGAAAACAGCAGTTATTGAATCTATTGCAACTCTTTTAGCTTTATATTTTCTTATTGCGTAACTAATTCTCTCAATAAGACCAGATAAATCAAAGCTTCCAGCCACATCTTGACCGTCAGGATCAGGAGAAGCATCTAATATAAATAACTTATTTTGGTCAATTAATTCTTGTAAATCCCATCCGAAACTAGCAGCGTTTCTTATTATGTCCAACGGTGACTCTTCAAATGTAACGAAGATCCCAGGCTCATCAAAATTACAAATCCCATGGTGGAGATATTGAAGCGAAAAAACAGTCTTACCAGTACCTGAAGTCCCGCTAACGAGGGTACTTCGAGACACAGGTAACCCACCTCTACAAACATCATCGAAACCCTCTATGCCGGTGGGTAATTTTTGTACTTGCATTTTATTTGATCTGCTAAATTTCTTATCTTTCATGGTTTTGCTACTGAAACTTAAATAAAAAACATTAAATTTTCTTTAATCAAGAAGTTTTCTGAATGTTAGTTATCTCCACTATATTCAGTTTCCGTTAATTCATCAAAAAGTAGATCTAAACCTATTAAAACTTTCTCTCTATCGGAAAGGTCACCAATTATTCTTCTAACTGGTGGAGGTAAAATCTTAGATAAGGTTGGGGTGGCTAAGATCTTATCCTCCTCTGCAAGTTGTGGTTGTTTAAGCACATCGATAACTTTTAAGGCATAAACTCCTTTAAATTCATTTTCTAAAATTTCTCTCAAGGTATTTAAAGCTCTCATTGAATTAGGAGTATTTCCAGCAACATAGAGTTTTAAAATATATGTTTTTCGTACTGCCATTGTATTTGTTCGTCTATATTGAGATAAAAGATTTAAAACAACCCTTGACTTATTACACTACAAAATAAGAAAATAAACAAATAATAACGATAGCTCATTAGGCTAAATCAAAATTATAAATTTGAGCCTTATAGCGTCTTAAAGATATGACAAATTCTAAAAACTCCTCAAAAAATTCATCAACCAGTAATGAGTTTTACGCAATAGCAGAAACTTCTGGCCAACAATTTTGGTTTGAAGTCAACAGGTACTATGACATAGACAGGTTGAATGCAAAAGAGAAAGATAAGATAACACTAGAAAAAGTATTACTTTTAAAAGACAAAAACTCCATCACTATTGGTAAACCATATATTAAAGATGCAAAAATTGAATTAGAAGTAGTTTCGCACAAAAGAGATAAGAAAATTCTTGTATACAAGATGCGTCCGAAAAAGAAAACAAGAAGAAAGATGGGACACAGACAAGAACTTACAAGAGTTATGGTAAAATCTATTTCAATAGGCAAAAGTGCTCCTAAGTCTTCCGCAAAAAAGGAAACTGTCAAAAAGGAAACAAAGCCAAAATCTGAAAAATCTAAAAATTAAGCATTTCTAATGGCACATAAAAAAGGAACAGGTTCCACCAGGAACGGTAGAGATTCAAATTCCAAAAGGCTGGGCGTAAAAGCATATGGTGGAGAAAAAGTCAGTGCTGGATCAATCATAATTCGCCAAAGAGGTACATCCTTTTTGCCAGGAATTAATGTTGGCAAAGGGAAAGATGACACGCTTTTTGCACTAAAAGAAGGTACCGTCAGTTACGAAAGTATCAAAAGAAATTTAAAGAATAGAAAAAGGGTTAATGTAGTTATCTAATTTTTTTCCTGTAAGCTCTCGTTGTTATAAGAATAGGATGAAAAACTTCTAAATAGCTTGATTGAAGTGTCTTAAAAAACTTTTCAATAACTTGAACATCATCGATATGGAATGGATATTCATTTTTTTCCCCTTTATAGAAATACCAATTAAATAAAGCAATTGAATTAGGATGCATAATCTCATTGAAGATTTCAATTTGAGAAGCTGGATCGGCAAGATGTTCCAAAACATCAAGACAAACTATCGTGTCAAATTTAGATATTTTTGTATCCTCAATTGTCTTGCAAAAAGTAAGCTTGTTTTCAACCCCTAACTCCTTAGCTCTGTATTCAACAAAGTTTCTATTTGTCTCATTAATATCTATAAAAAAAACATGCTTAACTTTTGAAGACATTGCATTAGCTAAGGCATGCGTTCCAATTCCACCTCCAAAATCCAAAACTAAATCTCTAGAAAATCTCTGCTGAAGTTTTAAAGTATCAGCGATGTAATCCTTGCTTGTAATATGCCAAGCAGCTAAATCTGCTATATGCTGTTCTCCAACAATCTGAGTATAAAAATCTGCGACATCACTAAGAGCATCTCCAGGATGTAAATTTGCCAAATTCATCTTTG
>CACGKI010000012.1 GCA_902573565.1 uncultured Prochlorococcus sp. | reverse complement strand
GACATCAAGAGGATCAGTTTGCATATCAGCATGGGTCCAACTAACAATTTCCCCACTCGTCTCTTTAAGTCCTTCAAATATTCCATTACCATAACCAATATTCTTTTCTATTTTTAGGATTTTTATATTATCTGAATCTTTAATATTATTATTTAGATAATTCCAAGTTTCATCAGTTGAACCATTATCAACCAAAATAATTTCCCAATATTCCGAATAAAAAAACTGTTCTTAATCTCTTTAAAAGCAATTTAAGGTTTTCTATTTCGTTATAACAAGGAATTACTAATGAAAGCTCCAAAACTGTTCTCTATTTAATTGAATATAACTATATTAATAAATATGAAATTAGAAATGAAGCTATGGCAGAAAATCTAGAAAATTAATCAATATGATTACTTTCTAAACGCACTATACTTTTAAATTACTTTATATCATTTGATTAAGGAAAATATTTAGGTCTCAAATATCAAAAGAATATTCCTTTTTTTCATTTTAAAATTTTAAATATATACTAAGTGTGTTAGGTTTATACTTATATAGTAAGTATGCATTTTAAATAATGCCTAGCAAAAAATTAATTAAGATAGTTACACTATTATTAATATCAACCTTTATTTATAACTTAATAAAACAAGAAAGTTTTTCTCAAGATTTAAATAATTATACTAGTAGCCAAAATGAATTCACAAAAGGATCAGAGATTAGTAGTGAATATATTTTAGGCCCTGGAGATGGAGTGTTAATTATATTTTCTGGACTAAATTTGTTTTCTGGTACTTATATAGTTAACGAAAACGGATTTTTAACTTTGCCTGAAATTGACAAAGTTTTTGCCAATAAAAAAACATTAAGAGAGCTTAGAATTGAACTAGAAAAAAAATATAGACCTTATATTATTAATCCAGAAATAAAGTTACAAGTAGTCAATTATAGAGATATTAATGTGTACATATCCGGTGAAGTTCAAAAGCCTGGATTATACACTTTAAAATATAAAAAAAATAATTTTAGAAGTTCTTATTCCCAGAATACTTTGAATGATTTTTCTAATAATTCACTATCAATAAATGAAACTTCTGTTTCTACATCTCCCAAGTTATTTGAGGCTTTAAAAATATCAGAGGGATTAACAAACTTTGCAGATTTATCAAAAGTTAAAGTTGTAAGAAATGTTCCTAACTCAATGGGGGGTAATAAAATAGAGACGACGATAGATTTTCTACAACTAATCAAGAACGGTGACCAAACTAAAAACATTAGACTTATGGATGGTGATTATATAATGGTCCCTAAAACTGACAAATTATTAAAAAAGCAAATCTTAGAAATTAATAAAACTAACTTAACTCCAGATAAAATAATAATTTACATATCAGGTAATGTTAGAAATCCTGGACAAAAATTATTACCCCAGGGTGTTACTCTCAGTCAAGCAATAGCAACAGCTGGTGGAGAATCCTACTTTACTGGTAAAATTAAACATTTAAGATTCGACGAAATGGGTAATACAGAAAAGAATATATTTTATTTTGACGCAAATAAGAAAGTAAATAGCAAAAGTAATCCTATTTTGTTAAGTGGAGATATCATTGAAGTAAATAGGACAATTGTTGGAAAAACATTTAGGGCTATACAAGAAGTTGTTCCACCAATACTAACAGGATATGGACTTTATAGTATTTTTAACTAAAGATTATGATAGATAAAGATAACACTGATAATATTGAAACCGATGAAATTGACTTGAATGTTTTTTTCAAAGTATTTAAAAGAAATTGGGCGAAAATCTCAATAGCAACGGGATTAATAACAATATCCTCAATTTTTTATTCTTTTACAATCAAACCTACCTATCAAGGCAGTTTCGAGATAGTTGTTGAAGATAAAGAAAAAAATAAAGGGCCTATAAATGCCCTATCTAATTTGACAAACTTAGGAAATATTGCCGACATGAATACTTTAAAAACGCAAGAATCTATACTAAAGAGTCCCTCTGTATTATTGCCAATTTTTGAATATATAAAAAAAGGAGATGAAAAACTTATATCTAGAAAAAAATTAGACTACAAAACATGGCTTAAAGATTCATTAAATATTGAATTCAATAAGGGTACTAATATTCTCTTAATTGAATACAAAAATATAAATAAAGATAAAATAATAAGCGTTTTGAATATGATCTCTAAAAGATATCAGCAATATTCCAAAAATGATCGAGAAAAGATCATAAATAATAGTATTGGATATCTATCTACACAACAAAAAATATTTAAAAAGAAATCAAAAGACTCTCTTAAATCCTTAAATGCCTTTTCTATAGAAAATGGATTAGGCGATGTAGATGGTTTTGTTGAATTAGATAACTCTTTATCAGGAAATATTGGAATTGATTTAGATTCAAATGAGGATTCTCTTTTAAAAGAATTAATCAAAAATAGTCCTTCAAAAGATAGTTCTGCAAATGCAGGTTTTAGGTACAAAAATCAATTCAGGCTGCTTGAAACATATGAGGCTCAATATACAAATCTTTCATCAATACTAAAACCCAATTCAAAAACACTTAAAAACTTAGAAATTAAAATAAATAATTTAAAATCCTCATTGAAAAGACCAAATGAAATTTTATTAAAATATAGAGAATTAAAAAAAATTGCTCAACGCGATGAAAATACCCTAAGTAATATCGAGGTTGCATTAGTTAAATCTCAATTAGAAAAAGTTAGGCAACAGGAACCATGGCAGATGATATCAACACCAACTGTAGAAAAAGAAAAAGTAAGTCCCAATAAAAAGCGAATAGCTTCAATTTCTCTTTTGATTTCTTTTTTTGTTTTTTATTTAATTTTCTTTACAAAAGAAAAATTGTCTAGTCTTATATTTGAAAAAAAAGATTTTGCTAAAAAAGTGGAATGTAATTATTTAGAAACAATATTTTTGAGGAACGAAAGTATTAATAAGAAGTTAATGAAGAATTTACTAAAAAGCTATGGTCATGATAATTACGGATATATTTTTCCTCAATCAATAAATAACAGGGATTTTTCACAAAGAGAAAATTATAATTTACTTAACCTAGGCATAATTGAATCAGACATCCCTAATATTTCTAACGAAACTGAAGTTAATAAATTTGATAAATTAGTAATAATATTTGAAGAGGGGAAATATAATTCTAATGATATAGAACTTATTAATAATTACATCAAGATATACAAAAATAAATTTATTGGGTGGTTTTTTATCACAAATTAATTTATTTCTAGAGTATAAAAATTACAATTTTCGCCATACAGCTAATAATTTACCTTGAAAATCAACTTGATTTGGATCTAATTCAATTGGTTCGTATTTAGAGTTGGCTGCCTCTAAAAATATCTTATTCCCTCTTTTCACAAAATATTTTAAAGTTGTTCCTAAACCTGGGACCATTGCACTAACAATTGTCCCATTTCTAAGAGAGTATGCATCTCTTATTGGCTCCATTAAAACCATATCTCCATCGGCAATACAGGCATCAATCATAGAATCACCATTTACTGAGAGTGCGAAGACATCCTTTTTTTTTAAAAACATCAGTTATATCTAGATTTTCATTCACATCTGAATAAGTTTCGATCAAACCTCCAGCAGCTACTGAACCTAATATTGGAACTCCTTCGAGAACCTCATCAACTATTTGAAGAGTTCTAGCTTTCCCTTCTTGCCAAGAGATATACCCCTTTTCTTGCAAGTGTTTTAGTCGACTTTGAATTGGAGCAGGAGATTTTAATCCCATAGCTTTCATCATTTGTCTGATTGAAGGACTATGTTGAAAGTCTCTCATATAGTCCTTTATCCAACCATAGAGCTCATTCTGAGCTTGTGTAAGATTTTCTTCAACAGGAGTTTCCACGTAAAAGATTCTAAACTAATACATTTGTACCTTTTTTAGGAGTAAAATGCAAGTTCTCTCAAGCAAGAAGGCAAGATAAAAGAGATTGTTGAACGTGCATTCTATTTTCTGCTTGTTCAAAGATTCTACTATTCTTACTTTCAATAACTTCATCTGTAATCTCTTTAGACCTATATGCAGGAAGGCAATGCATTATTATTGCATCTTTAGAAGCTTTTCTGATTAGATTACTATCAATAGAAAATCCATAAAAATCTTTGTCCTTCTTTTCTAGCTGATTTTCTTCACCCATAGAAGACCAAACATCAGTATACAAAACATTTGCTCCTGAAACTGCTTCACAAACATTATCAGTAATTTTTAATAAATTCTTATTCTTACTTATTTTATTTGCTTTATTTATCACTGAAGAATTTGGTTCATAACCTTTAGGGCAAGCAATTCTAACTTCTACTCCTAATAATGCCCCACATAAAATAAGAGAATTTGCGACATTATTTCCATCACCAATGAAAGTTAACACTACATCCTTAAAACTTAAGAATTCCTCTTGAATTGTCAAAAAAATCAGCTAGGGCCTGACAAGGATGTTCTAAATCAGTAAGTGCATTAATAACTGGCTTGGTAGACCACTTTGCATATTCTTCCAAATCCGAATGATCAAAAGTCCTTATCGCAATTGCATCACAATATCTACTCAATACTCTTGCTGTATCTTTAATAGGTTCACCTCTTCCTATCTGGGATGTAGAGGGGTTTAAATCAATGGTATATCCTCCTAGTCTGGACATTGCCACCTGCAAACTAACTCTTGTGCGAGTAGAAGACTTATCAAAGATCAAACCTAATACTTTATCTTTAAGTTCAATATTTAAATCTTTATTTTTAAAACTTTTAGCGATCTCTAGAATATGCAAAAACTCTTTACTCGAAGTATCTAAGCTTGATAAAAAATTTTTTTTGGCAAGCCTGATTGGTTTTAGCATCTAACTTTGTATGAAAAACTAAATTGTACTACGCAGGCATTTTACTTTCCGCCAAGAGAGTTTTTAGATCCTCTCCTTCAATAACTTCTTCTTTGAGAATTTTTTGAGAAATCGATTCAAGAAGAGGTAAATTATTCCTCAAAATATTAAGTGCGGTTTCATGCGCATCATCTACTAGATCTCTCACTTCCTTATCTATTGCTTGAGCAGTAGCATCACTAACAGATCTTCTAGGATTATTTCCATTTCCTAAAAACTGACCTCCACCTTGCTTGTCATAAGCAAGGGGGCCGAGAATATCACTCATGCCAAATGTCCCTACCATTTGTTCGGCGATATCTGTAGCTCTTTGTAAATCATTTGAAGCTCCAGTAGTAATCTTTCCAAAGACAACTTCTTCTGCGGATCTTCCCCCAAGAAGTGTAGCTATTTGCCCTTTTAGTTCTTCCTTAGAATTCAAGAATCTTTCTTCGGTTGGCAATTGAAGGGTATAACCAAGTGCACTCATACCTCTTGGCACAATTGAAATCTTTGCAACTTTAGATCCACCAGGCATTAGATGACCAACAATTGCATGGCCAACTTCGTGGTAAGCAACGACTTTCTTTTCATCATCTTGCAAAACACGACTCTTCTTTTCAAGTCCTGCAACTACTCTCTCTATAGCCTCGCTTAAGTCTTGTTGTTCTACACTTTTTCTCTTTGCTCTGGCCGCAAGTAAAGCCGCTTCATTTACCATGTTAGCCAAATCAGCTCCTGCGAATCCACTAGTAGCCTGAGCAATAGAATCTAAATCAATAGAATCTGCAAGTTTAACTTTTTTTGTATAGATCTCCAATATAGTTTTTCTTCCTGATAAATCAGGTCTATCTACAAGAACTTGCCTATCAAATCTACCTGGTCTTAGCAATGCAGCGTCAAGTACTTCTGGTTGGTTCGTAGCTGCTAAGACTATTACCGGTTTGTCTGCAGAGGCAAAACCATCCATCTCAGTAAGTAACTGATTAAGTGTTTGTTCTCTTTCATCATTACCTCCAACGACTCCCATTGATCCAGAACGACTTTTACCAATAGCGTCAAGTTCATCAATAAAAATAATGCAAGGGGCTTTTTTTCTTGGCTTGTTCAAATAAATCCCTTACTCTTGCAGCACCTGCACCAACAAAAAGCTCAACAAATTCAGAGCCTGAAATAATAAAGAATGGAACTTCAGCTTCACCAGCAACAGCTTTTGAAAGAAGAGTTTTACCAGTTCCTGGAGGCCCTACAAGGAGTACTCCTTTAGGTATTCTTGCTCCAATATCAGTGTATCTTTCTGGTTTTTTTAAAAAATCAACTATTTCTGTTAACTCGTCTTTAGCTTCGTCGACTCCTGCTACATCGGCAAATGTAACTTTTGATTCATCATCTGGTACATAAACTTTAGCCTTACTTTTTGTAAAACTTAGAGCTCCTTGCGCACCGCCTCCTCCCATACTTCTTCTAGCAAAGAATTGTAAAACAAGAATAAAAATTAAAGGGGGAACAACCCAACTTAAGATGGTTGAGAAGAAATTAGGTTTTTTGGGTGGAGCAGCAGCGAATTCTACCCCTTTACTCTCTAACCTTTGTGGGAGGTCCATATCAAAAATCGGAGTGGTTGCTAAAACTGATGGTGCACCTTCTTCAGCTCCATTTAACTCGTATCTAATTTGCTCTTGGGTAATATATGCACGCTTAACTTCACCATCATTAACCTGATCTATAAATAAAGAGTAAGGAACTCTGGGGATTTGCATATTTTGATTTGGAAAGAGACTACTAAATAAGAGCAATGCTCCAACTCCTATCAAAATAATATTTACAATTCCAAATCTTTTATTAGGTTGATTATCGTCTTGTCTTATCGGCATGGTTATGAACAATTTTGAACTTATTATAAACTAAACGAAGAGTTTCCGTATCTGCATCATTTTTTTTGGGTAAGAACCGTACGGTACTTTGACCCATTAATTTAAGTATTAAACTTTAATTTTTTAACGTACTCTTAACGCGTATATCATTCCCTATTAAACTAACTTGAGCATTACTTAATTTAAGTATTTCATGCATTTCTTCAAATTTAAAATCACCAAAAGGATTCATACTATTTTCCCCACCTAAAATTTTTGGAGCAATAAAAGTAATAATTTCCTGAATACAATTAGATTGAATAGCGGCTGTAGCCAATCTAGGGCCACATTCCCAAAGAACTTTATTACATCCCCTTTTAGCAAGAATTTTTGAAATTAATTCTGGATTATCTGATGAAACCTTCACAACCTCTACACATTTCGGAATCCTCGTGAGATATTTTTCATTTGCTGTAGAAGAATCATAAATAACTATAGTTTTTGCCTTACTACAATCCCAAAGATTAGATTTTGAAGGAAGATTTAAACTTTTTGTGAAAACTACTCGCAACGGCTCAGGATTTTTAAATCCTCTTGTAGTCAAAAGTGGATTATCTTCCCTTAATGTGTTTCCACCAATGATTATTGCATCAAATTCGGCTCTAGAAGAGTGAACCAATGACCTTGATTCAACATTAGTAATCCATTTACTTTTACCATTTTTCAAACCTATTCTGCCATCCATACTCATCGCCCACTTAAGAACACCAAATGACTTTTTAGTAATATTTCGATGAATAAAAGCCTTATTTAAGTCTAAGGATTCTTTTCTACATAAACCTAAATGAATTTGAATTCCAGCTTTTTTAAGCAGTTTAATACCTTTACCAGAGACTCTTTTATCAGGATCTTGAATTGATATGTATACTTTTTTTATCCCTGAAGATATTATCTTATCTACACATGGAGGTGTTTTACCTTGATGGCAGCAAGGTTCAAGATTCACATACATTGATCCTCCTTTAGCATCTTTTTTTAAATTAATAAAAGCCATTGCCTCAGCATGGGGCATCCCCGCCTTGTAATGAAATCCTTCTGAAATAAGGTTTCCATCTTTATCAAGAATTACTGCTCCTACCCTAGGGTTAGGACTAGTTGTATTATTTCCTAACGAAGCCAAAGAAATTGCTCTTTTCATCCATTTTGTATGACTCACATTTTTTTTAGACATCTTGTCTATATTGTAATCAACTTAGTGATCTCCATTCTTTAACAACAAAAGGAGGAACAGGTAACTCTGAAAAAACACCCGATAAAGATAATCTCAATGGTCTATTTTTATCAATATTTTCAATAAGCTCATTAAGATCAAATTCTGCGGCGGCTTGTCTTCCATCATTTGCCAATTCCACATTAAGTAATGTTTTATCATGTAAAAGCCACATTTTTCTACCTGATTCAACCCTCAAGTCAGTGGGATGATCAATCCTTAGATTTCCTGGATATCCTATTACTCTCAAGATCAATTTATCTTCAAAAAGAGGTGATTTATAAGCTACTAATTGCCAAGTTTCAAAGTCTAAGTCCCTTAAGAACTCACTGCTAGCTTTCATTAATTCCCCATTTATTTCTGTTTCTGCAACTTCTGCTGATACTTTTAATGGGTTAAAACTAAAGGATAGTAGTAAAAGCAAAGGTAATATCCCTTTTAAAAAAATATCTTTATTTGATTTTGTAATTTTCTTCATTTTCAGAATCCATCAGGGCGTCTAGAGTTACAGCTGTTCTCACGATAGCTTGATATCTTTTGATTATTTTACGATTTTTTTTCTATAACTCGAGATAAATTCAAAGTGTCTTTTGCAGAATAGCTAGATGTTAAATCGCTAGAATCTTCTTCAATAAACTCAAATTCACTATCTTTATTTATTAGAGTTAACAATAAATCATGTAATCTCTTTCTCCTTTCAGACAATTAATTTACTATGATAACTCGAATAATAATAAGATAATTTAATAAAACATTCAAACAATTTAATCCCATTTCATTAAATATTGATGACTAAAGTTAATAGAAAAATTCATGTAATTGGGATTAATTCTTATAAATTTGAGGATCTATCTTTTAAATTACAGAATCTATTTTTAGAAACAGAAAATATCGTAGTTCCAAATTCATATTTTGAAGAAATAAAATCATGGAGCGAAAATGGTTTATTAAAAAAGAAATCTTTTTTTTCGAGCAAAAGTAATAACGAGCTTGTTAACTGGCTTAGATCTCAAAAAACTGATGTTATTTTAATTTCTAGAGGAGATCCACTTTGGTTTGGAATTGGGAGAATATTACTAGAAAATTTTTCAGAAGATGAATTAAGTTTCTATCCTTCAAATACTTGTATTCAATTAGCATTTAGTAAGTTAAAGATTCCTTGGCAAGATGCTGTTAATGTGAGTATTCACGGCAGAGATTCTACTAAGTTAGTTGAGGCTCTTAAAGCAAGGCCTTCAAGCTTGTCTGTTATTACAGATTCAAATAATAAAAGTTTAGAAATAATCAAAAAAAACTTATCCGAATTAAATCTTATTGACTTCTATGATTTTTGGCTCTGTGAAGAAATAGGCTTCGAAAAAGAAAATATAAGAAAATTAAATCTTAAAGAATCATTGCCCTCTTACATATCAAGTTTGAACATTGTTATTCTTACAAAAACAAAGAAAAATTACTCAAATAATAGTCTTCCTCTCTTCGGAATAAGTGACCATATTTTTAAAACTTTTGATGATAGACCAAATTTATTAACAAAAAGGGAGGTTAGAATTCAAATTTTAGCTGATCTAGAGCTCCCTAAAAATGGCGTCATCTGGGATATAGGAGCAGGTTGTGGGTCAATTGGTTTAGAGGCATTAAAATTAAGACCTAATTTAGATTTATTTTGTATCGATAAAAGGGTTGGTTCAAAAGCATTAATACTAGAAAACTCAAAAAGATTAGGCGTTCAACCAAAATTTATTTTTGAGGAAGACATCAATAAAACCTTGAATACGAGAAATTTAAGTTCTTTTGAAAAACCTAATAGATTGGTGATTGGAGGATGTGACAAAAAGACTAAGCTTCAAATTATTAATACCCTGGCTCAGGGCATGAGAATTGGAGATATTATCGTTATCCCAATAATTGACATTCAAATTATTAAAGAGTTGAAAGAAGAATTAGAAGATAAAAATTTCAAAACAAATTTAAATTTAATTCAGACCTATAAAAGCTTAAGTATCGCTGAGGGAATGAGATTAGACCCAAATAATCCTATTTTTCTATTAAAAGGGAAAAAATAAATTCAAGTAATTTTTATTTGTCAGGTTTAGCCACATGCGGCAACCCCCAACCTAGTTTATTTCTTAGAACTTGAAAGAATTCATGATCTTCAAGTCTTATAAACTTCACGGAGTGTTTACTTTTTCTTATTAAAACCCTATCTTCAGGCCAAACATAACAACCAGCATTCCCATCAACAACCATTACTAATCTTTCAGGAGTGGCAGGGAAAACAGTTACTGGTTCTGAATCATTAAAAACTAGTGCCCTTGATGCCAACGAATGTGGCGCAATTGGAGTTAATTGTACTACTGGACAATCAGGCGTAATAACTGGTCCTCCAGCACTCAGAGAATATGCAGTAGATCCAGTTGGAGTAGATAAAATTACTCCATCAGCTGAAATATCCACAGGAGCATGGCGCCCTATAGAAATCTCAAAGTGGCACATACTTGTTAGAGGTTCTCTATGAAGAGCCATCTCATTAAGGCAAAGAGACTCCCATCTCCTCTGATCATTCCTCATTACACTAATGATAAAGCAAGTTCTTTCTTCAATATCCCAATTACCAGCAATTATTTTATTTAAAGCCTCATCTAGGTTAGATAAATAAGCTTCCGCAAGAAATCCTAAATGACCAGTATTTATTGTAAGAATTGGGATTTTAGCAGGTGCCGTTTGCCTTGCAGCTGAAAGTACAGTCCCATCTCCGCCAAGAACAATTGCGAATTCCATTGATGCATCAAATCCCTCAGGGACACAATTCGTATATCCCAAAGGACGAACATGTTGATCAGGATTTGCGAAACCCACCATCCCTCCAGAGCTACTAACTCTTACAACTTCAAAATTAGATTTTTCCAATTTTTTTTGAACTGAAGTTGCAGTTTGAACAGCTAGTTCCTTTCCATCATTAACGATTAGTCCTGCTTTACGTACCAATCAAAAAAATTTAAAACTAGGACCATCTTAAACTAATTTGTTGGACAATCCTAATTTAAGAATTAAATACTGCTAGAACTGTTCTAAGAATCTAATATCATTTGTATAAAATTTTCTGATGTCGTCGATCTGATGTCTCACCATACAAAATCTCTCAACTCCTAATCCTGCGGCAAAACCAGTCCATTTCTCAGAATCTATTCCTAATTTTTCTAAGACCTTTGGATCTACCATTCCGCAGCCCATTACTTCTAGCCATTTACCTTTCCACTGGACATCTACTTCTGCTGAAGGTTCAGTAAATGGGAAATAACTAGCTCTAAATCTTACAGGAATATCACCAAAAAAGGTCTTTAAAAATGTAAGAACTGTTCCTCTTAAATGACTAAAGTTAATGTCTTGATCGATACATAAAACCTCAACCTGATTAAATACAGGGGAATGAGTAGCATCTACTGCATCTCTCCTATATACTCTCCCGGGAGCAATGATTCTTACTGGAGGAGGATTTTTCTCTAAGTATCTTATCTGAACAGGAGAAGTATGGGTCCTTAAAAGTCGATTCTCATCTAAGTAGAAAGTATCCTGCATATCTCTTGCGGGATGATTTTTGGGTATATTGAGAGACTCAAAATTATAAAAATCAGTTTCTATTTCAGGGCCACTTTCAACTGAGTATCCTAAACCACAAAAAATATCTATTATTTCATCTTGAGTTGAAATCAAGGGATGTTTATTCCCAGGGGGTGTTCCAATTGAAGGGATAGTTACATCAATTTTTTCTTCTTTAATCTTTTTATCTAAGGCTTCGCTGTTTAGTTTATTTTTTCTTTCAGTTATTAGCTCTTGTAAATTTAACTTTATTAAATTTGCCTTCTGGCCAATAATTGGTCTATCTGTAGCAGAAAGTTGCCCCATTGTTTTCAAGATAATTGATAAATCACCTTTTTTCCCTAGTAAGGAAACTCTCAATTGATCCAGTTCTTCATGAGTATTAGAATTATCTATATTATTTTTTGCTTTTAGAGAAAGATTATTTAGTTTTTCCTCAATTTGACTTAATGATTCAATTTGACTCACTGATATAGTAAAAATAAGTATTGCTTTATCTTACTTAAATATCGTCCATAAATAAAATGTATTGATAAATGAAACCTTTAAATATATTAATTAGCAATGATGATGGTGTTTTCGCAGCTGGGATAAGAGCTTTAGCAAAATCAGCCCAAAAAAGAGGGCATAAGGTGAAAGTAGTATGTCCTGATCAAGAAAGATCAGCTACTGGTCATGGTCTTACGTTACAGTCCCCATTAAGAGTGGAAAAAGCTGATGAATTATTTGGAGAGGGAATTGAAGCTTGGGGATGTTCCGGCACGCCTGCGGATTGTGTCAAATTAGCACTATCTGAACTCTTGGATCATAAACCTGATCTGGTACTATCTGGAATAAATCACGGGCCAAATTTAGGGACAGATATTTTTTGTTCAGGCACAGTCGCTGCAGCTATGGAAGGCACTTTAGAAAATGTTCCCTCCATGGCAATAAGTGTTGCTAGTTTTAAATGGAAGAATTTTGAATTTGCTGGAGAAATTGCAATTAATATTGCCGAACAAGCAATTAACGATAGTTGGCCAGCTTCACTTTTATTAAATTTGAATATCCCTCCTTGCGAAAAAAACAAAATAAAAGAATTATCCTGGACAAGATTATCGGTAAGAAAATATAAAAATCAATTTTCCAAGAGGGAAGACCCAAGGGGTGACGATTATTATTGGTTAGCGGGTGAGGTTGTTTTAGATCTTAAATCAAAAGGTTATGGTCCAAAAAACTGGCCCAGTGACGTATCTCAAATACAAGAAAATAAAATATCTCTTACACCTGTAGAACCAGATTTATTTTGGAGAGGTAATTTAGACAACTTACCTAAAATTAATAATTCATTTGTAAATCCTTCTTAAAAGCCATAAAGAAAAGCAAAGTCCAAAAAAATGAGCAGCAATAACCTGAGTGTTACTAAGAACTGATAATATTTCAAGACCAGTAATTGGGATATCAGATGTTGCTGTTATCAGTTGTCCAGTTGTTTGAGAGGATGCTTGTATAAATAAGGCTCCCATAAGAGCTTGATATCCAATTAATCCAAACAGAATTCCAAATAAATCAACTATTAGTCCTCGTTTTATCAATTTGCCGGTTTGTCCTCTTGAGGGTCTTGCGTTGCTTGCGATTGCTCTTCCTGTTCTAACTATTAACCAACCTTGCCAAAGACTAAAAAGTAGTAAAATCAGGGATATTGTTGTAAGTGATAGACCAGGCGCTAGGCCAAGTTGTCCTTCGCTGTTATTTACAACATTTGAAAAAAGCAAAACAGCTGCGACAACAACACCTAAAATGGATTGAATCCAAAAGCGTATCCATCCAATGCGCCGCATTCCAAATGAAAGGGACTGAAAATCAATTTTGTCAGACATTCATCTGATTGAATAAACTGTAATCAATCCAAATTTGCCATTAAAATCATAAAATTGCACGTAATCTTTTGATCTCTTTAATATCGCCATCCGAAGTAAAGAATCCTACCTCAATAGCTATTGGAAGTTTTGATGGCCTTCATGCTGGCCACAGACAATTAATAAAAAGTGTAGTTGAAGAGAATCAATATACCCCAACAATTGCAAGCTTCTGGCCTCATCCCCGAGAAGTTCTTTACAAAGAAACGCGTCTGAGACTTGATCTCCCTTATGAAAAACTATCTATTCTTGAAGATCTGGGGATTGAACAATTAGTTCTGATTCCTTTCGATATGGAACTATCGAAATTAAGTGCAGAGAGATTCGTAAGAGATATTTTGATAAATCAATTACAAGCAAAAAACATTTCTGTCGGTGCTAATTTTAAATTTGGTTTCAGAAGAAGTGGAGACATAAATACGATAAAAAATATTATTAAAGATACTGATATAAAACTAAAAATTACTCCAATATTAGAAGACAAGGAAGGCAGAATAAGCAGCAGCAGAATAAGAGATTTATTAGAGAAAAGTGATCTAAAAAATGCTTTCAAAATTCTTAATAGGCCTTATAGTTTTAATGGAAAGGTTGTTAAAGGTAAAGGAATTGGAAAAAGTATGGGATGGCCTACCGCAAATCTTGAAATAGATGGCAGAAAATTTTTACCTGGAGAAGGAGTTTACGCATCTTGGACAACAATAGAAAATTCCAACCAAAAAATTGAATCTGTTATGAATCTTGGCTCTCAACCAACAATAAATCCTTTATTGCCATCTGCAGTTGAAGTTCATTTAATAAATAAAGATATCAATCTATATGGTTTAAATCTATCTGTAGAACCTGTTGAAAAACTTAGATCTCAAATCAAGTTCAAAAATATAGATCAACTTTCTAATCAAATTAAAAAAGATAGAGATAATGCTCTAAAAATTTTTAAACACTACAAAAAATAAATTGCAAATGCTAAATTCCAATAATAAAGACCCTGAAGATTTAAGAATTTATCAAATTATTGACGCAAATCTAGATAGAGCTAGAGAAGGACTAAGAGTATTAGAGGATTGGGCTAGATTTGGTCTAGGCAAAGAAAAATATGTTGAAAAGATTAAAAATTTTAGACAAATTTTAGGAAAAAATCATTTAGAAGTTTATAAACAATCTAGAAATCATATTGAGGATAAATGTAAAGGATTGACTCATCAAGAGCAAATAAACAGAAAAACTTCTGAGCAAATTATAAGTTCTAATTCAGCCCGAGTTCAAGAAGCATTACGAGTCATAGAAGAATTCTCAAGGCTACAGAATCATGAGCTTTCAAAAATAGCTTCGGAAATTAGATATGAAATTTATACTATTGAAATTGACTTACTAAGTTATAGCAAGTGTAAGAAGTCTGAGGAAATATTAAAAGAAAATGACTTATATGTAATCACGGATCAAAAGGATAATTTATTAGAAATAATAGAAGAGATTTTGATTGCGGGAGTAAGAATTATTCAACATAGATTTAAAAAGGGAACTGATCAAGATCATCTTCAAGAAGCAATTCAGATTAAGAATCTATGTAAAAGATATAATTCTTTGTTTATCGTTAACGATAGACTTGATATAGCTCTAGCCTCTGACGCAGATGGCATTCATCTTGGACAAGACGATTTAGACTTAAAAACCGCAAGAAAACTATTAGGATATTCAAAAATTATCGGTATAAGTGCAAATAATGCAGTTGATATTTCAAATGGTCTTAAGGAAGGTTGTGACTACATAGGAATAGGGCCAGTATTTGAGACAACAACAAAAAAGAATAAAAAACCTTTAGGTATTGAAAATATCAAAACATTAACAGGGGATTTAAATATTCCTTGGTTTGCTATTGGAGGAATCAAGTTAAATAATATTTCATATTTAAAAAGAAATGGGTTTAAAAAAGTTGCCTTAGTTTCGCAATTAATGAATTCTGAAGATCCTAGAGAAGACGCTAATATGATTCTAAAAGAATTGTCTCATGAAAATTAGAGTAAATGGCGAAGAAAAAAAAATAGAACTTGATCAAGAAAATGCTCTACTATCTACAGCTCTTAACCATATGGGGTATAAACCAAACACAATTGTAGTGGAGTTGAATAATTTAATTATAAATTCAATGAAATGGGAAAAAGTGAAGCTTAAAGATGGTGATAATTTAGAAATCGTTTCAATAGTTGGTGGCGGTTAAAAGATAAATTCTTTGTAAATTAAAAATCTTCACAATTTTTTAAGTTTAGGCTTGAAACAATAACCAAAATTCTCCTGTTTTCGTTTTATATTTTTAATACCTAAATATAACAATGAAAGAAAAAATTGATAGTAACTCAAGGTCTCTTAAATGGGAGCAAAATGGTGAGTTAGCACATAAAGACTTATCTGAGCTAATTGAAAGGTTAAAAAATGTAGAAAGTGAACATACCTCATCAGAGTTATCCCGTTTAGGTTCAAAATCAAACATAAAAGATTAAATTTGTTACTTTGATCTTGTTTTTATAAAAATTTGTACCAAATTATAATTACTGAATATAAAAATAAATGCCGAAAAGATTTCCAGAGTGGGTAAACACAGAAGTCGTGATAAAAGCAATCAAAATGAGAGAAGAAGGAATGCTATCAAAACAACTTAATTTATGGATAGAAAACCTATTAGAAATAGAAAAAAAATAATTATTTATGAAATCCTTTTAATAATTCTAAGAGCCGCCATTGCTGCTCCGTAACCATTATCTATATTCATAACTGCAATACCGGGAGAACAACTTGACAACATACTATTTAAAGCAGTTTCTCCATCCTTGCTAACGCCGTAGCCGACTGAGACAGGCACTGCAATTATCGGTTGTGCCAACAATCCGCCCACAACAGTTGCCAAAGCTCCTTCCATTCCAGCACAAACTATTAATACATCATATTTATTAATTTCTTCTAACTGACTCATCAATCGATGAAGTCCAGCTACTCCAACATCTATAAAAAATTGACAATTTACTCCATAAATTTCAAGCGCTAATTGTGCTTCAAGTGTTACTGCCAGATCGCTTGAGCCGCCTGAAATTATGGCAACTTTTTTATTAGTGTTTATTTTATTCAGGTTTTTCCCAATCGTTAGACAATTTGCTTCTTCATAGTATCGTGCATCATCATACAAATCTAAAAGGTAATTAGCCTTTTCACTATTAATCCTAGTAATGAAAACAACCTCATTTTTACTTAATACATTTTCAGATAATCTCTCTAATTGGTCGATACTTTTATCTTGCCCCCAAATAGCCTCAATGAGTCCAAGCCTATCTCTTCTTTGAAAATCAAACTTAATATCAAAATTCATCTTTGCTTATCTAATTCTCCCTCATAAATCAATTCAAAAGGATTTTTGCCTACATTTAGAGCAGCCTTAACATTATCTTCAAATTTTTGTTGAACTACATTTACTTCTGACATTGGTATGCTTTTCCATAATTTCTTACTTTTCCAATTTACTAATATTAAAGCTTCTTCTTTTTCTTTATCCCAAAAAAGTTGTCTTCCCAAAAACCCATCTTGAGAAGATAGCCATGGCTCCCATATTTCTTTTTCAGCATTCAACCAAGCTGCTTTTACATCTGCAGGTACTTTAAGTCTTAATTCCTCAATGATCATTTCACTTTGATAATTATCCATTGTAAAAGCTTTTAAATTAGGAATATCAGATTGAAAAATTAAAACTACTAAACAAACAAATAATAAACAAAAACTTTGAATTTTTTTTTTCATATTAAAATTAAATTTCATTTTTTCTCAAGTAGAACTACTGAATGGCAACTTATTCCCTCTTCTCTGCCTTCTGGACCTAATTTTTCATTCGTGGTTGCTTTAATACCAATTAAATTTTCATCAATATTTAATATTTCAGAAATATTTTTTTTCATTAGTTTTATATGTGGCATGATTTTTGGCCTTTCAGCAACAAGAACACTATCAATATTATTTATTTCCCAACCATCTTGTCTTATCAAGTCAATTACTTTTGATAACAAAAACAAGCTATCAGCATTTTTCCATTTTTCATCAGATGGGGGGAAATACTTCCCTATGTCGCCCAGCGATAGTGCTCCCAATAATGCATCCATTATTGAGTGAATTAAAACATCAGCATCACTATGACCATCCAATCCTAAATTTTCAGGATGATGCAAACTTACACCTCCAATAATTAAATCTCTATCCTCTACAAGTCTGTGAATATCGTATCCATTACCTATTCTAAATTTCATGAATTGATTATATTCTTCTATTATTCTCTTACTTTGTGGGGATTTTTTGTAGTTTTCACTTGAAATCAAGTCACTTCTTCTCTCCAATGTTCTTTCAAAACTTTTTCGTCTTCTCCAAGATTTAATCTCCTCATGATTACCACTCAAGAGAATATCTGGCACTCTCATATCTTTAAAAGTTAACGGCCTCGTGTATTGAGGATATTCTAATAAAGAAGAATTATGACTCTCATCGACTAAGGAGTCTGGATCACCAAGAGTTCCTGGTAATAATCTAGTCAAACCGTTAATTATTGATATAGCGGGTATTTCACCTCCAGAAAGTACATAATCGCCTATCGATATCTCTTCATCAGCTAAACATCTAATCCTTTCATCAAAACCTTCATATTGACCACAAATAATTATTATTTGATCCAAAGTAGACCATCTCGCAAGATCCTTTTGCTTTAAGACTTTACCCTGTGGGGTCATTAGCAAAGTTTTACTTTTGGGTAATTTTCTAATTAATTCATATGCCTTATAAATAGGTTCAGGTTTTAGTACCATACCTGCTCCTCCTCCATAAGGCTTATCATCTACTTGTTTGTAAGAACCCTCTCCATATTCTCTTAAATCATGTAAATTTACATCGATCAAATTCTTATCTAGAGCTCTTGTTATGACCCCTAAATTTTTTATTAATTCAAAAGCTTTAGGGAACAATGTAATTACATCAAAATTAAAACCACTCATCTAGAAATCTTCCTCATAACCAAACTCAATTAACCTTGATTCTTTTTTTCTCCAATTTGGAACAACTTTCACAAACAACTCTAGGTGAACTTGACCCTCAATTAATTTTGACATATTTAATCTCGCTGACTGACCAATCATTTTTAACATTGAACCTTTCTTTCCAATAAGAATGCCTTTTTGAGTTGATCTTTCAACAATAATAGTAGCCAAAATTGCTGTAAAAACTTTGCCATTTTTTCTTTTCATTTCCTCTCTCTTTTCTATCTTAACTGCGACACTATGAGGTACCTCTTCTCTTGTATTTATTAATACCTGCTCTCTTACTAAATCAGATAATAAGTTATCTAATGGTTGGTCGCAAATCGTCTCTTCGCCATAAAGTTTTGGTCCCTCTGGAAGACAATTAAGTGCCATATCGACAAGTTCAGAACATCCTTCTCCTTCAGAAGCACTTACAATTTGAAAGTTTCTATTAATTCCAAAAAATCTCCTATATTGATCTAATCGTAAATTCCTAAATTCTTTATTAACCAAATCCCACTTATTTAATGCAACAATAAACTCAGTTTTATTTGCGATTAGAAAGTTCAAAATATATTCATCACCTCTACCAGGTTCTTCACTTGAATCAATTACAAAAATTACCATGTCAACTCCATTAATTGCAGATTTTGCATTTTTTACTAATATCTCTCCAAGTCGATGATGAGGTTTATGAACACCTGGCGTATCAACAAAAATTATTTGCCCATTTTCTGTAGTAAGTATTCCTTTTAATTTATTTCTAGTAGTTTGCGCTATTGGAGAAGTAATTGTTATTTTTTCTCCAATCAATTTATTTATTAAAGTAGATTTACCTACATTTGGCCTTCCTAGTAAAGTTACAAACCCAGATCTATAATTGGCCAAAGACTTTTAATGCATCAATAATAAAATTCTGATCCAAAATGGAAAAAAAAACCATAAATTTAAAAGAAGCTTCGTTTACGCAAGCAATAAACATATCCGCACAATGGTGTAAAGAGTGGAGTAAAGATTTACTCAGCGAAGAGGTCTTGGCAGATAGAATTGCAGAGCTAACTAAAACAAGAAATGGACTAAGAGGATTTTTTGCGTACGCTTTATCAGATAGAGATTGTTTTTTGTTAGATAAACTTCCTTTTTCACTAATTTACAAACTGAACGAAGGTGGGGATGCCGTTACAGACATAGTAGTAAAAAATTTAGTAATGAGTTCCGCTCAAATTATTATTCATCGAAGAAATAATAATCATGAATATGAAATAATATCAGAAAACATTTCAGATAGATGTAAAGCTATATTGAGACTGCTAGCAACTAATACAGTTACAAATTCTGTCAATCAAGTCCTAATAGACCTAGATAATATGGGAAATAGTTTTGATAATTCAGTAAAATATGACGCAGAGCAAAAGGAATTTATAAAAAAACAAATTCATGATATCGCCCAATAAAAAAGCGTAGAAATAAACCTACGCTTTTAATTAGAAAATTGAATAATTTTTAGTCTCTTCTTCCCCCGCCTTGAAGTGCAATCATTAATCTCAATATAAAAACAAAAAGGTTTATATAAGTTAGATACATACCAAGAGCTCCTGCAAGGTATTGATCATCATTATATCTTCTTGGCATCGTATAGAAATCCACGAAGGACATTGCAACAAATAAGACAGTTCCAAATCCTGCAATAATTAATTCTAGTCCTGAACCTCCAAAAACTCCTGGAGCAAAGAATCCTCCAATTAATTGGACAAACATTGCTATAAGCAGTCCTATCAATCCAAGACCAACTACACCACTTAGTGCTTGACCAACACTATCGCTCATTCTTTGACCTGTGTAAGAGGCAATAACGAAAGTTATTCCTGTAGCTAAAGCCGCTGTTCCAACCGAACCAATACCAATTGTTCCTATTGCTAAAGCAACTATTCCACTTAAGGTAAATCCAGTTAACAAGCTAAAGCCTGTAAGTAAAGGCAAAGCCTTTGCATTGTTTGCATTATTTGCAGCGCTTGTGGCTATAAAAAACAAAATCAATTCTGCTATTAAAGCAACTATTGAAAGAGGCTGGAAAAGTCCAGGATTTGTTGCTATGAGTGAGACACCTGCTAAAACACCTAAAGAAGTAAGCACCATACCTCCACCAACGTAAGGCAATGCTTTTTGGATAACATTAGGTCCAACAATTGAACTACTTTGTGCTTCACGAATAGCTTGATTGAAATTACTACTTGCTGGCATTTTTTTTATTGATTATGAATCTATTCTACTTGATTTTTAAAATTTCAGGGTACGGTTCACCAGAGTTATGAATTTATTGATAAGCCTCAATAATTTTCTGGACTAAAGGATGTCGAACTACATCTTCAATAGTTAAATAACAAAATTTTATACCTTGAGTTTCAGAGAAGATTTTCGATGCTTCGATTAGACCGCTTTCCTGACCTTTTTTTAGATCAATTTGTGTAATATCTCCGTTTACAACTATTTTTGATCTCTCTCCTAATCTCGTCAAAAACATTCTCATTTGAGAGCAAGTAGTATTTTGTGCTTCATCAAGAATAACCATGGAGTTATCTAAGGTTCTACCTCTCATAAATGCTAGAGGAGCAACTTCAATAATTCCCTTATCGATTAATGAATTTGTTCTATCAAACCCAAAAATACTATGTAAAGAATCAAATAGGGGCCTTAAATATGGATCTACTTTTTGTTGCAAATCACCAGGTAGAAATCCCAAACTTTCACCAGCTTCTACAGCTGGTCTGGTTAAAATAATTTTTTCAATTTTTTTCTCGTTCAATAATCTTGCTGCGCAAACAGTTGCTAAAAATGTCTTACCAGTTCCAGCTGGACCAATTGCGAAAGTAAGATCAAAGTTTTCAATTGATTCAACATACTCTTTTTGCCTTATAGTTCTTGGTCTTAGATATCTTCCTTCTTTGGAACGTGCAAGAACTTTTTTTCCAAGTTCAGCATGTGAAGAAGATTCTCCCATGTTTAAAGAACTTAAAGCCGCTTTAAGATCTACCTCTGGAACTTCTAACCCTTGTTCCCAAATTGGTCTTGTTAGTTCTACTAATGCTGATGCTCTCTCAATCTTAGACATAACACCATTCATCTCAAGTTGTAAGCCTCTTATGGTTAAAGAAACTCCTGTAAGAGACTCAAACTTTTTTAAGAAAGAATTTCCAGGTCCAGATAATGCTGTAGCTGCATCAGAGCTTGGCAAATCTATTGTGAAGTGACCAGTTTTGGAAACTTCCTTCATATAGTTATTGTAAAAGAATAAAAATTTCTCAAAGCACTAGCTTTCGGCTTCATTACTTTCGCTTTCTGCTTTAGCATTATCATTTTCTACATCTTTAGTTTTTGCCTTAGCTAACTTTTCCTTCTCTAACTTTGCTTTACCAATTGCGATAGAGGGTCTTTCCGTTTTTTCTAATAACCCTCCCTTTTCTAATAAAGTCCTCACGACATCAGTTGGCTGAGCGCCTTGAGTCAGTCTTTTTCTTAAAGCTTCCGTATCAAGCCTGGTTTCCTTAGTTCTTGGATTATAAAAACCTAGTTCTTGTAGAGGTCTACCATCTCTTCTGGAAGTACTATTGCATGCAACAATTCTGAAACTTGCCTCTTTTTTCTTTCCAAAGCGCTTAAGGCGCAGTTTAATCATCTTAAATTAATTCATTCTTAATAATAATATCACTCAAAGGGAAAAATTTAGAAATCATAAATCAGCAAATCCTTTTTTCTTTTTATTATTTTTTTGTTTTTTTATTGGTTTATTACCACTAATTCCTCCCATTCCTGGCATTCCTCCCATTCCTGGCATTCCTCCCATTCCTGGCATTCCTCCGTTAGACATTTGTTTCATAAAGCCTCTCATTCTTTGAAAATCAGCCAATACCTTATCTACATCTTTTGCTTCATAACCGCTACCCTGAGCAATTCTTTGTCTTCTTGAGGGCTGAGCGGCAAGAACTTCGGGTTTTTGTTTCTCCTCAAGGGTCATTGAAGAGATCATAGATTCTATTTTCTTAAGTTGATCTTCTCCATCTTTTATCATCCCATCATCGATTTTATTCATTCCAGGAATCAATTTAATCAATCCACCAAGTGATCCCATCCTTTTAATTAATCTCATTTGCTTTACAAAATCATTAAAATCAAAAGTCGCTTCTTGAAGTTTCTTTTGCATTGCTTCTGCATCTGCAAGTTCAACTTCTTTTTGGGCTTTTTCAACTAGTGTCAATACATCACCCATACCCAATATCCTGCTAGCCATTCTCTCTGGATGGAATGGTTGCAGTGCTTCTATTTTTTCTCCTACACCAATAAATTTAATAGGTTTACCACTTATTTTTCTTATTGATAAAGCAGCTCCTCCTCTTGAGTCGCCATCTAACTTGGTTAGTATTGCGCCTGAAATTCCTACTTTTTCATGAAATGACTTTGTCAAGTCAGCAGCTTCTTGACCAATCATAGAATCAACAACGAGTAAAACTTCATCGGGTTCAGAAACTTCTTTAATCCGAACCATTTCACTCATCATTGCGTCATCTATTTGTAATCTTCCAGCAGTGTCAATAATAATTGAGTTAAAGCCATTTTCACTCGCATAATTCAATGCGTCCTTTGTTATCTCTTCTGGTTTACTATTTTTTTCTTTCGCTGAAAAAACTTCTAGATCATATTGGCCTCCTAATGTTTTAAGTTGTTCTACAGCTGCTGGTCGATAAATATCGGCAGCTACCAAAAGAACTTTTTTTTCTTTTTCCTTCAAATAAAGCCCTAATTTTCCTGTTGCAGTTGTTTTACCCGCACCCTGAAGTCCAGCCATTAAAATTACGGTAGGACGATTTTCATTTTCTTTTAATGGAGAATTTTCATTCCCCATGATGTTGATAAGCTCTTTATTTACAACTTCAATGAATTTTTGACCTGGATTGACACCTCTAACTACTTCTTCTCCTATAGCTTTGACCTTGACATCTGATACAAACTCTTTTACTACAGATAAACTTACATCTGCATCAAGTAATGCTCTTTTAACCTCTTTTAAGGCCTCGTTGATATTATTTTCACTAATTTTCGCTTCGCCTCTTAAACCCTTTACTGCATCTTCAAAGCGTGATGAGAGTTCATCAAACATTATAAAAAAGTAATTTCATCTATTATAGATGATCTAGAAGTTTATCCCTATAAACCGCTTACAAAATCAACCAATTTCCATGATTTATTAGAAAATCCCAAAATATATTTTACTCGTAGGGGACTCAATGATGTTTCATTAACGAATTCGCCAGAATTCTTTATTATTCTCTCTATGTAACTTAATTCAACTAAGACAACTATCCTGGAGGAAGTTTGTGATTCGAAATTTATCTTCATTATTTGAGAATTAATTTTTTTATAAATTCCTTTTTTGATATCATTTTGTCTCTCTTCGATAGTTCTATCGATCAAACCATTACTAACAATCTTAGAAAGATTAATTTCGCTATTTCCAGCTAGGTAATTACTTTTTCTTTGAAGCCATACATTTATCAAACTTTTTACTTCTTCTAAAGAGGGAGAGACTTTTGAAATTTCTATAAATTCAAAAGAATTATTTGCAGTGCTTTTCCTCGTGTTAGGCTTCAATCCACTTGACGGTTTTTTTTTAATTTCTTTAATAATATCTTTCTCACTAATCTTTTGATTTTTATCTGTATTTATTAACGGTTTATCCAAAACAGCTTGATTCTGTATTGATTTTTTAGAATTATTTCTTAATAATCCAATGCCAATACCAAATAAAAATAAGATCAAAAATGCGTATAGATAAACCAAATATGGTGATCGACTTATGATTTCTTTATCATTCAAAAATTCTCCGAAATTGAACTTTAATTCAGCAATTTTTTCAATAAAAAACTTATACAATTCTATTGGTTTATTCTTGAAAATTTCCTCATTAATTTTGTTTTCTTGAGTTACGGGATTCTCATATACTTGTTTTATGCCACCTGGCAGAGGTAATCTCCCTTCATCAATATTTTTGAATGTACTTTCATCTTCTTCATCTATTTTTGTCAAAGATTCTCTCTGAATCTGCTGATTCTGCATATTTGTTTTAAATGTATTTTTATTTGATTTCTTTTCTAATTTCTCGATAAAATCTTGAATTTCCCTATCTTCAAACCAAGAATCTAAATCCACCTCTTTTGATTCAATATCTCTATAGCCAACCAAAACATCATTTTCTAACCAATTTTTGCAAAAAACACAAATCGCTTCTAACTTATTTCCTGGATAATTGTTAAGCCAATCTCTTAATTTTTCATCAGAACTACTAGAGAATCTTGCAGTAGCTTGATTTATATCTGCCAAAAGCAAGTCTAAACATCCAATAAGAGGCATTGAATCAAGACCTGATAAATTAAGTTTCTTTAAAATTTTTCTAGCTTCAAATAATTTTTCTGGCTTTCTTCTTGAGAAACCAATTGCTGTTAATGATAAGAAAGCTAAAAATCCTGATTCTAATGATCCTCTTTTTTGTAATTCAAGAAACAAATCTATCTGTTCTTGCACTGTCATATATGGTTTTATTTGTTGAAAAAAAGCTTCAAATTCTTGCTGATTTAGATAATTTCCATATTCAGATTTATTATTACCTTCCAAACCACCTCTTTTGATTAATAAATTTTCCAACATATTCAAACCTTTCTTATGGGATTCCTGATCGTTTAAATCCCTACTAAGCAGATCTAGGATCCTGTAAGGAAGTAAAGAAGCCAAGTCTTCCTCAAGATCTTTCCTGATTTCTTCAAGTTTTCCCATTCTTTGCAGAAGTTTTATACCCTCTTGTAAAAAGTCTGCAGCATTTGAATAGGATCTAAGTTCTTGTTCTTGAATCGCAGAATCTCTAGCTGTTAAAGCAGCCAATAGAGTAAGATCAGATTCTCTACTACTTCCTAAAGCTGGAGTTTGTGGAGGCTGCAAAGCTTTTCTTGTGATTTTAAAAGCTTCTTTTGAAGCACCTGATTCCCAAAGAAGTATTAATCCTGCCACTTCCCTATTTGAGGAAAGCTCTAATCCAGATGCCCCATCAAGCAACAAATTTTCGTATTCTCGCCTACTTTCTGGATCTGTGAGCAAATCAGCAGTCAAACGAAGCAATTCTGATCTTTGGGTTAGAACTTCATAAGTAAAACCTTCATCAGGAGTTTTATCCAACCGCAGTTGAAACGCTCTTAATATTTCCTCAGATGTTGCAGAGGGGCTAACGCCAATTAATCGAAAATGATCTAAAGGAAGTTCCAAACAAATATCCTACTGAAAATTCTTAGACAAATTTTATCAAGTTAAAAAATTTTTTCACAAGGTCTTACAGAGTTATTAAAAAAAATCATGAAAATAACCCTTCACAGCTTAGAATGTTAACAAATCAAAACTTCATTAAGGTATTTTCTTGGAAACACACGTAGAGAGAATCTCAAATCTTCAAGACATAAAAAAAGCCAAATTAGATCGAGAAACAGGATTATTTCTTTTTGAAGATATGACCCTTGGACGAAGATTTGAAGATAAGTGTGCAGAGATGTACTACAGAGGGAAAATGTTTGGTTTCGTTCATTTATATAACGGGCAGGAAGCCATTAGTACTGGGGTAATTGGGGCCATGAAAAAAAAACATGATTGGTTTTGTAGTACCTATCGTGATCATGTCCATGCATTAAGTGCAGGTGTTCCCTCCTTTGAAGTGATGAGTGAGCTTTTTGGTAAAGCTACAGGCTGTAGTAAAGGAAGAGGGGGGTCAATGCACTTATTTTCCAAAGAGCATCATTTGTTGGGAGGATATGCATTTATAGGAGAAGGAATTCCAGTTGCTTTAGGAGCAGCTTTTTCAAGTAAGTATAAAAAGGAAGTTGCTGGTAATAAAAGTAGTGATTCAGTAACTGCAGCATTTTTTGGGGATGGTACTTGCAATAATGGCCAATTTTTTGAATGTTTAAATATGGCACAATTATGGAAATTACCCATAATTTTTGTTGTAGAGAATAATAAATGGGCTATTGGAATGGCTCACGATAGAGCTACCAGCAATCCCGAAATCTGGAGAAAAGCCTCTGCTTTTGGGATGCATGGTGAGGAAGTTGATGGAATGGATGTATTAGCGGTAAGAGGAGCAGCAGAAAGAGCAATTGAGAGAGCCAGAGCAGGAGATGGTCCAACTCTTCTAGAATGCTTAACTTATAGATACAGAGGACATTCTCTTGCAGATCCTGACGAATTAAGATCGGAGAAAGAGAAGGAGTTTTGGGGAAAAAGAGATCCTATTAAGAAATTAGCCAATGAAATTATTGATGGGAAATTCGCAACGCAAGAAGAATTAAAAAGTATTGAAAAGAAAATTGATACAGAGATCTCGGAGTCTGTTAAAAATGCTTTAGAAGCTCCTGAACCTCCTTCAGATGAATTAACAAAATATATTTGGGCCGAAGATTAGATTAAATACCGCTGGGTAATTTTCTAGTTAAATTTCTTAATTTCCTTAAGGCCTTAAGTTCAACTTGTCTGACTCTCTCTCTAGAGACTTCTAATAATCTTCCTATTTCAGCAAGGGTATGCCTCTCATTTCCATCTAGTCCAAACCTTAATTTAAGTACATGTTGCTCTTGCTCGCTTAAATGACTTAACCATTTTCCAAGTTGCTCTTGATGCATTTTTTGCTCAACTTGATCTAAAGGCTCTTCATTATTACTATCTGCAATTAAATCGCCTAAAAAGCTGCGGCCATCATCTCCATTAACCGGAGCATCTAAACTACTTGTTGATAGAGCTTGTCTTAAAACAGAATCTAATTCTTCCACATCAATTTCCATTGCTTCGGCAATTTCAATTCTGCTTGGCATCGCACCAAGTTTATGTGCCAAATCCCTACTAACTTTTCTTATAGATGCTAATCTTTCGCTTAAGTGAACTGGTAAACGGATCGTTCGTGATTGGCATGCAATTGCTCTTGTCATACTTTGTCGAATCCACCAAAAAGCATAAGTAGAAAATTTGTATCCTCTTGTCGGATCAAATTTTTCAACAGCTCTCTCCAAACCAAGAGAACCCTCTTGTACTAAATCAAGAAGTTCGAGTCCTTTGCCTTGGTATTTTTTTGCCACACTGACAACTAATCTTAAATTTGCTTTCATCATTCTCTCTTTTGCTCTTCTACCGATTTTTATTGTTCTTTTTTGATGAATAGTAAATTCTTTAGTTTTTTCATTTAATTGGCCATCTTCTGTAAGAATCATCATCTTTTGAACTTGATTGCCCAATTCAATCTCCTCCGCAGGTGTTAACAAAGGGACTCTTCCGATATTCTGCAAATACCAACTAATCGGATCATTACCTCTCCTTTTTGGAGGTTCTGCTTGAGCTGGTATGGATGAAACCATTTTTTTAACCAAATTAGGTATTAAAACTTTCCTATACTTTTCTTCGAACAGCCAAATATTTAATGCCCGCTTCAGATTTCAAGTAACATTTGTATATTTATGTGTTTAAAACTAAAAAAAACTCTCTTAAATTGTTTCTTTCAAGATATTTGTCTCATTTTTCTATTTCTCATTAATTTTGATAATTCATCACCAATAGCAGAAGCATTTGAACCAACATTAGTCCTGGATGCAGCAAATGAATGTAAAAGTACGTATTTAGCAAAAAAATCAGTAGTTAAATTTCCACAAAAGGTTAAATCAATCGCAGCACTACCAGCTACAAATCCAGACAAAAGATCCCCCAATCCAGCTCTAGCAGTCTGAGAATCAGTCCCGAAAAGTTGCCAAGCCTTTTTATTGTCAGCAACTATGCTGTTAGCTCCCTTTAACAAGACACTAATATTAAATTCTTTTGCTGCATTAAGAGCTAGTTCAACATTACTTGCACATTTAATATTTGGGAATAACCTTACAAATTCTTTGCTATGAGGTGTAATCCATGTATTAGACTCTCTCTCTAAAAAAAATTTTGATCCTAATTTAGATTCCGAAATTCTGTTAAGTGCATCCGCATCCAAGATCAATAATCCCTTAAAACCTAAAAGGTAGTCTTTTGATTTTTGCCAATCATCACTATCAATACCTATTCCTGGTCCAACAACTAACGTATCATATGCACCTAGATCAATATTCATTAATGCACTAAATAAAGATGCATTACCATTTTGATTACATTGCATAGTCCCTTTTAAAACTATTTCTGGGGCAACTTGCCAAATAGAATCAGCAACTAACTCAGGCAAGACCGCAGAGATAAAACCAACTCCACTCGACATAGCCCCTTTTAATGCCAAGTATGCAGCTCCTGGATATTTTTTACTTCCAGCTATTAATAGTGTTCTTCCTCTTTTATATTTATTTAAATTTTTTGGTAAAGAAGGTAGATCAATATTTTTTACATCTTTGTAAGTAATCTTAAAAATCTTTTTCTCAATTTTGGACAATTTACTAATAGGTACACCAATATCTATATGAGTCAATTCACCAATAAAAGGCAATGCAGAATCTTGAATTAACCCAATTTTATTAAGTCCTACAGCTAAAGTGTAATTTGCTCTTACTGCATCCCAGGAAAAAGGCTCTCCTTTATTAGGACATAATCCAGTAGGGACATCAAGGCTTACTACTCTCCCGTGTTTACTATTAAATTTCTGATTAAACAATTTAATTAATTTGTCATCAACTTTTCTTGTTTGATTATTCCCAAAAACCGCATCAATCCAGAGTTCTTTCCCATTTGCATCTGGGAGATCAACTAATTTTGTGACACCAATAGATGTAAGATAATTAAGGTGTTTAATTGTTAATGTTTTATTTATCGGGAATGGGCACCATACCTGGACTAAAAAACCATTCAAAAAAAGCTCTCTAGCTACTACGGCACCATCCCCACCATTATGGCCAGGACCTATTAAAACAGTTATTCCATTTTTTTAGAAGAGATTTCCTTTTTAAGAGCCATCTACTAATTTGTATACCAGCTTTTTCCATCAATGCTTCCTGTGGCATTCCATCAGAAAACATTTCTTTCTCTAACATCAACATTTGCTTTGAATCAACAATTAAATGTTTAGAGTCAATTGTTGGCCATACAATTTCGTTCATAATATTTATAAGACAATTGAAGTACTGTTAAAAATTTAAACTTCCATGTTAAAAACACAAAAGGATAAAAAATTAGAGAACTATTTTTCTTCTAATAATAAAACTAAAAAGAAGAAAAATATTATTGTAGGTCTTTCTGGTGGAGTAGATAGTTCCCTTTCGGCTGCTCTCCTTGTAGAAAGAGGCTGGAATGTTGAGGGACTCACTCTTTGGCTTATGAAAGGACAAGGATCCTGTTGTTCTGAAGGATTAGTTGATGCTGCTGGCCTTTGTGAAGATTTAGGAATTAAACATAAAATAATAGATTCAAGAGAAATATTCGAAAGGGAGGTAATTAAAAAAACCACTGAAAGCTATGAGAAAGGATTCACTCCACTCCCATGTTCGATGTGCAACAAGAATGTGAAGTTTGAAGAGATGATTAATTACGCATTAAACAAAAAAGACTTCACTCGTATTGCAACCGGACATTACGCAAGGATAAAAAAATCATCCTATGCTGAAAAACTTGATTGCAAGAGCTTTGTATTTAAAGACTTTCTTCTTCTCAGAGGTGCTGACGAAAACAAAGACCAAAGTTATTTTCTTTATTCTCTTTCACAAGAAGTACTAAGCAGATTAGAATTTCCTCTTGGTGAAATGAAAAAAGAAGAGACAAGAAAGGAAGCCCTAAGATTAGGCCTTAGAACTGCTCAAAAACCAGAAAGTCAAGATCTATGTTTAGTGGAGCATTATGGATCAATGCAGAGATTTATAGACAATCACATTGAACACAAAGAAGGAGACATTATGCATGTGAATGGTAAAGTCCTAGGAACCCACAATGGTATTCAGCACTTTACTGTTGGTCAAAGAAAAGGTTTGGGCATTTCTTGGCCAAAACCATTATATGTAAAAAGTTTAGACAGAGAAAATAACATAGTCTACGTAGCAGATAAAAGTGATCTTTTTAAAAAAGAAGCAATAATTAGTAAGGTTAACTGGGTTTCAATCGAAGAGCCCAAGCAAAAAATAGAAGTAGAAGCACAAATCAGATATAGAAGTCATCCAGTAAGAGGTACGTTAATCCCTTTGAAAAATTTAGGTAATCCAACTACAACATTTAAATTAATTTTTAAAGAAAGTCAAAGTTCGGTAACTCCCGGACAAGCTGCAGTTTTTTATAAAGGAGAAATTTTATTAGGTGGCGGATTAATTAATTAATTTTCCAAAAGAAATTTAATCCCATAAAAAATATAAACAATAACAAAATAGGTTTATCTCCAAATTTTGTATAGAAGGTCTTGTCGGATGAAAAATTAGGGAACACTATTTTATTTTGCTCAACATTTAAATCTAGAATTTGAACTATTTTTCCATCATCTTTTATTAAACCCGAAGGACCGGTGTTTGATACAAGTAGATTATCTTTTTTATTTTCAATACTTCTCAATCTTGCCATAGACAGGAATTGATTATAAAGCTTTGTTGGATAAGGATCTAAATTTGCTGCAGTTATTATTAGTTTTGCACCGCTATTAATAGCCTTTCTTATTTTCAGTCCATCACTAATTTCATAACAGATTGCCACTGCTAGAGGTTGTGTGAATTTTGGATTAAAAAATCTTGAATAAGAGCCTGGTTGAATTCCTCCTACTGCAGATAATCCTCTTGAAAAACGATCTAGAAATCTAGGTATTTTTTCACCTAGTGGAACAAGTCTATTTTTATCTATAAATGAGGTAAAAGATTTATCTCCAACTTGAAATCCCAGTAAAGAACTTCTTAACTCATTATTAGAATTTCTGAAACCTCCTGCCAAGGTATTAACCTTAAAGCCTTTAATTAAATAAAAATTATTAGATAGAGTCCCTTCAGGAGCAACAAGAAGTTTTGCTTGATTAGCTAAAGCATACTTTTGAGCGATAGATTGTTTTTCTTTAATAAATTCCTCATCTATTTTTAATTTTTCTCTTGTTGGTATATTGGTTTGCCAAATAGCTACAGGATATTCATAATTTCTTTTGATTGGAGTTGTTAAACCCCCAAATAGATGTAAGAAAAAAATAATAAAAAGTCCGATAATAAATATTTTTTTAAAATGCAGTTTTCTTCTCCATCTACCGTGACTAAAAAATATCCAAAATCCAATCAATAGTTGTACTGTGCATAAACCACTTGCACCAATCAATCTTGCTAAACCAGCAAGATAAATATCACCTGGAACAAGACTCTCGCCTAAACCTATCCAAAAAAAAGGTGTTTGAGAAAGTAGCAATTCACCAATCCCCCAAGTCAAAGATAAAAAAAATACTTTTAGGGTTAAAGGTAATATTTTTATTTTAAAAACATCCTCTTTCCAGAGAATAATTTCAACTAACAAACCCCATAAATAAACTAATAACCCACCCAGAAAAGCACAAAATAATAATATTGAAATGGTGATTATTAAACTTGCAAGCCATGAAAAACCTAGCCATGTTAATGGATGAAGATCATAAAGCCAAGAATGACTTATCAAGATAAAGAAAAAACCCCAACAAAAATTTGCTATTCTCCTTTCACTTCCCTTCCATAAAATAAATAATGATATCGGCATAAAAATAAGCCAAAAATGGGTTGCGACAGAAATTCCTCCTAAGATGCCACCTATACATGGGTAAAAATATTGTTTTAAACTTTTAACTTGAGTTGGGATAAACAATCTAAAATTTCAAATTAAATTTAAAATCACCCATTTATTGTACCTTTATTCTGTAGTATTAGTTTTAGTAACTTTCAAAATCTAGGTGAAAGAAGTCTTTATCAGTTTTGCAGTTTTTGTTTTTTGTGTTTCATTAACTATTTTCAGTCAATTTAATTCACCTCAAGTTGTTAATGCTGCTGAATCAGAAAATCAATTAATTCAAGAAAAGCCTCTTGCAAAATCATCAAATATTTCAAATAATAATTTATTTGAACTAGACCCATCAGACCCAAATCCTATACTTTTCGCTATGGCAGAAGAAACACCCTCAGACAGCAATTCAAGGACTACAGAAAGTGGTTTAATTATTGCAGATATTGTAAATGGGGAAGGAGATGAAGCTAGTTCTGGGCAAACAGTTACTGTAAATTACACAGGAACTTTAGAAGACGGGACACAATTTGACACAAGTATCGGAAGAGCTCCATTCAGCTTTCCCTTGGGTGCTGGACGAGTAATAAAAGGTTGGGATGAAGGTGTAGCAGGCATGAAAGTTGGAGGTAAAAGAAAGTTGACAATACCTCCTGAACTTGGATACGGATCGAGAGGAGCGGGAAATGTAATACCTGCTAATGCGACTTTAATATTTGAAGTTGAATTATTAAAAGTCAATTAAATTAGGTAAGAAAAATATCTAAGACTTTTCAATTTAGTTAATCTCCAAGTAGTATATATACAACATCAAAAATTTGAAATGTTAAGTAAATTCATCAATTCTTTTCTAAATAAAAATTCCCCAATGACAGTCCATGCTCACTGTGACGGTCCTTGTGGTGTTTATGACCCAGCATCTACTAGAGTTGCAGCTGAAGCAGTTTTATCAATGACAAAAAAACTTATTGCATTAGAAGCTCCTTCTAGCACTGATTCAGCAGAGTGGGCTGCATACAGTAATACATTTTCGAGATATGTTGCAGTTAAAGAAGAGCAAGCAAAAGAAACAAAGAAAGAAATTCTAATTTTATGGACAGATTACTTTAAACCGGTTCACTTAGAAACTTATCCTGACTTACATGAAACCATTTGGAAGGCGGCCAAATTATGCAGTGCATGCAAAGTTAATATTGATTTAGCTCAAGCTGAAGAGCTCATGAATTATGTAGAAAAGATTCATAGTATTTTCTGGGCTTCCAAGGGAAGATCAGACGCTTTTGTAAAAGCTAGTTAACCAGAATTATTTTCAAAAGTTTTTTTGATTTTATTTTATTTTTTTTAGGTTTAAGAAAAACTGCCATTATTAGTGGCGAATCGATGTTACCTAACCTAAAAGACGGGGATATTGTGTTTTTTAAAAATTATAAAAAGAATAAATCAATACTTAAAACTCGACAAATAGTTATTTTTAATCATCCACTTAAAAATAAAAACCTAATAAAAAGAATAAGTTCAGTAAGACAAAATAATATTGAAGTTATTGGCGACAATATTGAATTTAGCGAAGATAGTAATAAATTTGGATTAATCAATAACGAAAAAATAATTGGTATTGTCACCTCAAAATTAATTATTCCTAAATTAAAAAATTTTTTAATTCAAAAAAGCAGAAGCACTTCTTTGAATCCAAAATAATCCCAAAGAAAAGGAAATCCCTCCTGCTACAGCTATTAATCTTGTAATAAATTTTTGTTTTGCTTTAAAGGTGGTAAAAGATATTAAACAAGTAAAAAGATTCATACTTATTAGTGAACCAATCAAATATGAAATCAAATATAAGCAAGCGCTCGTTAAAGGTAGTGCTAAAGCAGGAAGAACTGCAATAAAATGTGAACCTCCAGCTATACCATGTAGCAAGCCTAAACCAGTCAAAGCATGTGAGTGCTTATTATTATTTTTTTGTTCCTTAACATGAAAGTGAAAGTGACGATGGGCAATTCCATTCTGATGCTTATGGGAATGCGAGTGGATACTTAATTGAAAAGAATTTTTTATAGCAAATACTCCAACAATTAGAAGAGAAATTCCAACTAGGAATTCGGCAATATTAGAAAATTTGTTTAATGGCGTAATATCCTTAATAAAAATCGCTAGAAAAGCTAGCAAGAGGACACCTGAAGAGTGTCCTAATCCCCATGAGAAACTATTCTTAAGAGCTTTTTGGGGATTATTAATCGCTGCTGGTAACATTGCAATTAGATGATCAGCCCCACTAACTACATGAACAAATCCTGCAACTATACCTGTTAAAATTACAGCCTGCATATATATTCAGTACAACCCTATTTATTCAATTTTATAGCACGATTTGAAGTCATTATTAAATTGAGTTAAATAATTTTTTGAACGATTGTTCAATATCAGTTTCTCTCATGAAAGTTTCACCAATTAATACTCCCTTGATTCCTATAGATCTAAGCGATTCTAAATCTTCGGCACAATTAATTCCAGATTCACTAATGGGAAGAATATTTTGTTTTAAAAATATATCTGCATATATATTCATCAATTCTATTGATATTTTTAAATCCGTTTTAAAAGTCTTTAAGTCCCTATTATTTATCCCAATCAAATTAAAAGATTTTAACTTTATTATCCTTTCTAATTCATTATCGTTATGGACTTCAACAAGAACACTCATTTTTAAATTATCAGCTATTTTCTTTAGATAAATTAAATCGTCATCACTTAGAATCGCAGCAATTAATAATATTGCATCAGCACCAGATACTCTTGCTTTATAAATTTGATAAGCAGAAATAATAAAATCTTTACAGAGTAGAGGAAGATTAGTTGATTTCCTAACAGTTTCGAGTATTTCATAACTTCCTTGAAAAAACCTATTATCGGTAAGTACTGAGATACATGATGCACCTAATCCTTCATAACAAATTGCTATGTCTTCAGGGTTAAAATCTTTTCTAATAACTCCTTTACTTGGACTAGCTTTTTTTATTTCAGCAATTACTCCTGGTTTTGTTTTTGACTCCAAGATATTTTTATAAAAATCTTTGGGAGCAGGAAGCTTTTCAATCTTTTTAATGAGATCTTCTAGAGAAACTATTTTTTTGAAATTCTTAATTTCTATGTCCTTGTGCCATACAATTTCTTCCAAAATATTTTTTGCTTGTGCTTCTCTATGAGGTACAGCATATTCTAAATTTTCTACCCTTACTGTTGGATTTGGTGGTCTGCGTCTTATCTCCATTAATTTTAGATATTATTTTATTTGAGAAGCTGCTTGTTTATATGCAACCTCAACTACTTCACTAAGAGTGGGATGAGTATGCACTTCTTTAGATAATTCAATTACATCTTGGTTCCTTGAAATAGCATTCGAAATTTCTTGAATTAAATCAGCTGCGTGTAACCCAAAAATATGAGCACCTAATACTTTCCCATTATCTTTATTGAAAATCAACTTTAGCAATCCATCACTCTCCAATTCAGCCAATGCTTTTGAATTAGCCTTAAAGAAACTTTTGACAACTCCCAAAGTGAAATTTTCTTTTGCAGATATCTCTTTAGCATCAGCTTCTGAGAGGCCAACTGAACTTATCTCAGGGTGAGTAAAGGTTGCTGCAGGGATACTTTTATAGTTAATTTCGACATTGCCACCGCAAATATTATCAACAGCAATAGTGCCTTGCGCTGCAGCTGTATGGGCAAGCATTAGTTTGCCTGTTACATCTCCAACAGCCCAAATGTTAGGTATTACTTCATCACCATTCTTAACTCTCATTTGATCATCTACAGGAATGAAACCTTTTACTGTTTCGATCCCAACCGACTCAAGATTTAAATTATTACTATTAGGACTTCTGCCAGTTGCGACTAAAACAGCGTCAACTTCTAAGGTTTCTACAACTTCTTTAGATTTTGCATCTGTCAGTTCTATTTTTACAGGACATCCAGGTGTGATTTTTGTCGCAAAGACATTTGATTTTGTGTCTATATCTCTTGCTTGAATAAGGTTCTTCTTAGCAATTTTCGTGATGTCTGGATCAAATGTTGGCATAATGTTTTCCAAAGCCTCGATCATGGTAACTTCACAACCTAGGGCTGTATAAACATCAGCAAACTCTAATCCTATATATCCACTTCCAATAATAGCTATCCATCTTGGAAGCCACTCAAGCTTAACCGCATCATCACTAGTAAATACAGTTCTATTATCCAAAGTTATTCCACGGGGGACAAAAGGAGAAGAACCAGTTGCTATAACGATATTCTTACAAGTGAAAATTTTATCAATTCCGTTTTTGTCTCTTACACCTACTTTATGATTTCCTTCAATTCTGCCAATGCCCAAAATGATTTCAACTCCACTCCTTTTAAGAGTTTTTGTCAAATTTTCTCTAACATTTAAAACTAAATTATTTGCATGGTCTGCAATTTTTGATCTCTCGAACCTTACTGGGGAAGCATGAATCCCAAATTTAGCTAAATGATCATAATCAGCAATTTCTCTGACTTTTCCACTTGCAGCCAAAAGAGCTTTAGAAGGAACACATCCCTTGTTAACACAAGTGCCTCCCATATCAGAAGATTCTACTATTGCAACTTTCAGTCCCTTACCAGCAGCATGTTTTGCGGCATCAAAGCCTCCATATCCTGCTCCTATTACGATTAAATCAAAATCAAAACTTGAATTAGTCACTTTTTAATTACTTATTAGAGATGTATGCGACTCTTCTTCGTTCAAGTAATAATGGAACAGCAACACAAGCCACATTTAATGATTCTACAAGCTCACTATGCGGAATTGTAATTGTTTCATTAAAAGCTTCTTGAATTTTTTTATGAACGCCTTGACCTTCATTACCCAAAATTAATGCGGTTCGTTTAGACCAATCAATTTCCCAGTAAGGTTTTGAAGGTTTTTCTGAAATTTTATTATGGCTACTTGTAGAGAAAATCTTAAATCCTAAATTTGACAATTCAGACAAATACTTAAATAAAGAATTTAATATTTCTTCTTCAGTTCCATCAAATCTTAAAAATGGCAGATGAAAAACTGCTCCAGAGGATGCCCTTAATACCTTTTGGCCTAACGGGTGCGCACCTCCAGCTAAAAAAATTGCATCAACACCAGCTGCTAAAGCAGTTCTAAAAAGATTGCCCATATTCCCAGGATCTTGAATCCTATCGAGAACAAGAACAAAATCATCTTTTCTCTGAAATTGATAATTAGGTATTGCTGAAATCTCTACTAAAGCTGCTATCCCATCTGGATTAATTGTTGAAATTGCAGATGCTAAAACTTCCTCTGAAACCACATTTATTAATGAAGGATGAAATTTATTGCTTAGATTTTGATTCTTTTTTAGCCATTTTTCGGTAAATATTATTTTAGAGGGATTTTTTCCAGACTTCAACAATTCTTCTATAAGATGTGTACCCTCTATGCAAAAAAAGTCTTTATCTTTACGAGAAGATCCACTTTTAAATGATCTAAATCTTTTAACTAGATTATTGTTTTTACTAGTTATTTTTAAAAAAGTATTTTCTGTCAGAATTTAAAAAATTTATTACTATTTACATTTTAATTCCATAAGATTCTTTGATCAATAATTTTTAAAATCAAATTTCCCCAACATAGAAAATATATTTTATTTTTTATTAATATTCAAGACGTTACAAGGGGTGGACTAACTAATGTTAGTTTGTCATGATGAATCTAATAAATTAAATCTTAAAGATTTTTGTAGTGAAAAATAAGTCATATCTTAAATCTGAAAATTTAAAGATTTTTGGTCAAGGTAAATTAAATGGAATTGTTGAAATAAGTGGTGCAAAGAATTCGGCTTTGGTTTTATTGGCAGCATCATTATTAACTAACGAAAGAATAATTCTTGAGAATGTTCCTCGTCTTACTGATATTGAAAAAATGTGTAATATTCTTCAAAATTTAGGAGTTAATTTAAAAAATAAAAACAATAAGTTTGAGATAGATTCAAAAAATATTGCCATTAAAGAACTTCCATATGAACTTGTTAATGGATTAAGAGCTAGTTTCTTTTGTATTGGTGCACTTTTAAGTAAATTTGGAGAGGCAAAAGTCCCCTTACCTGGAGGTTGCAACATTGGTTCAAGGCCAATAGATGAGCACATTAATGGACTTAAAGCATTAGGAGCGAAAATTAATATTGAAGATGGGATTGTCAAAGCAAAAATAAAGAGAAACAAAGATAAACTGCGTGGCACTCACATCAAATTAAAGTGCCCAAGTGTAGGAGCAACTGAAACTTTAATAATGGCTGCATCATTAGCGGAAGGAAGAACTACTATTGAGAATGCTGCAAGAGAACCCGAAATTCAGGATTTATGCCAAATGCTTAATAAAATGGGGGCAAAAATTTACGACTCTGGTAAAGAAAAAATAATTATTGATGGTGTTAATAAACTTGGCGGCTGTATTCATAAAGTTATTCCAGACAGAATAGAAGCTGGAACTTTTCTGATAGCTGCTGCTGCAACATCTTCATCAATAACAATTTCTCCTGTTATTCCTAGTCATCTTGAATCTGTAACAAACAAACTTCAAGAAAGTGGAAGTAAAATCATTGTTAAAGGTAATTCGATTACAATCAACCCTAAAAAACTAAATGCAGTAAACATAAAAACTGCTCCTTTCCCAGGTTTCCCAACTGATTTACAGGCACCATTTACAGCACTAATGACAATTGCCAATGGAGAATCAATAATAACTGAAACAATTTTCGAAAACAGAATGAATCATATTCATTTACTTAACAAAATGGGGGCCAATATAAAATTAAATAAAAATGAAGCTTATATCAAAGGCGTAAAAAAAATTAAGGGGATGGATTTAGTTGCTTCTGATTTAAGATCGTCAGCTGCTTTAATAATTGCTGGCATTATTGCCAGAGGTAGCAGCAAGATTTACGGTCTTGAGCATTTGGATAGAGGCTACGAAAATTTCGAATCAAAACTAAAGTTATTAGGTATTAAAGTAACTAGAGAGTTCAATAAAAAAGTTTTTACTGAAAGAGAATATAAAATTGATCAAGACACTGAAGAAATACAGAAATGCAAAGCAGCCTAAGAAAACACTAGAAGATTTATTACTTAGTGAACAAATTTAAACGTAAGCAATATTTATTAATGAAACACAACCTAAAAACAATAACAACAAGACCAGAAAACGATTAGACCAAATTTTATTTAATCCACTAATCTTGAAATCATTCATGCCCATGTTCCACTATTAGAACCAAATGCTGTCAATATAGTGACTACCATGAAGAGGTAGGGAACGAATTGTAAAGATAATTTTTTTGCTTTAGTTTTAGTCATTTTGTTTTTTTATAAACATAACATATTATTACTGATTATGAAGCTGACTTATCAAAAGTAGTTCTTTTTTTTTATTTTTGCTACATAATTGCATCATAAATGTCAAATATTGCATTTTTATCTCATTTATTGTCAGCAAATTCAATAAATATAATTCTATATTTTTATTGAAAAGATTAACTACTTATAAACGTTTTCTTGATCACTGTTCCTTGAACATAACAATAGTCAATAAGGTGATTTTTGTTATAATAAGAAAAGTTCATTTTTTCAAAAGCCTTGGGAGCGTGGTGGAATTGGTAGACGCACCGCACTCAAAATGCGGCACCTTCGGGTATGTCGGTTCAAGTCCGACCGCTCCCACTTTGATGAATACCTATAGTCGATTCGATATATCTTTCAAGAAAGGAAAAGGCTGTTGGTTATGGGACAAAAAAGGTAAAAAATATCTTGATGCTGTCGCTGGTATAGCAACTTGTAGTCTTGGACATAGCGATAGAGTTTTAAGAAGCAGACTATCAACTCAACTAAAAAAAATTCAGCACATTTCCAATCTCTACAACATTGAAGAACAAGAACAATTAAGCAGAACTTTAACGAATATGAGTTGTGCCAAAAGAGTCTTCTTCTGCAACAGTGGTGCGGAAGCAAATGAATCAGCAATTAAATTAATTAAAAAATATGGTAATACAACAAATAAAGGTAAAGAATCAATCATTCTCGCAGCAGAATCTAGCTTTCATGGGAGAACGCTGGCAGCATTGAGTGCTACTGGACAGCCCAAATATCAAAAAGGTTTCGAACCAATGATTCAAGGGTTCAAATTTTTTAAATTTAACAATTTTGATTCAGTAAAAAGATTATTTGAAGAGTGTGAAAATAATGATCAAAAGATTTCTGGCGTATTGATTGAACCAATACAAGGAGAAGGTGGCGTAATTCCTGGAAGTAAAATATTTTTTAAAAGCCTGAGAGATATATGTGATAAATATAATTCTCTTCTCATTTTAGATGAGGTCCAAAGTGGAGTAGGTCGAACTGGGAAAATGTGGGGTTATGAGAATTTAGGAATTGAACCTGATGGATTCACCCTTGCTAAAGGATTAGGAGGAGGTCATGCAATTGGAGCATTATTGGTAAAAGAAAAAGCCAACATTTTTTCTCCAGGAGATCATGCAAGCACTTTTGGGGGGAACCCTTTCGCCTGTAAAGCTGCCTTAACTGTATTAGAAGAAATAAACAGAAGAAATCTTATCAATAATGTTTATCTAAGAGGGGAACAATTAAGTGCTGGGTTTGAAGAATTGTCGAAAAAATTTCCAAATATTATTAGCGGGAAAAGAGGTTTAGGTTTAATACAAGGTCTTGTGATCAATGATGATTATGCTGATGCAAAAAAAATTACAATTAAAGCTTTTGATAAAGGATTACTGGTAGTTCCTGCAGGAGGAAATGTTGTAAGGATTGTTCCACCATTAGTCATATCTCGAAGAGAAATTAATATTCTTTTGGATAAACTAAATTCAATTTTTGAAGAGTTATAGCAATTTAAATTTTGAAAAATGCAAATTTAAAAATTTTTGAATTATCGCCTAAATATGAAAGGGATAATATTAAGTTAGGTTTATCAAGAATTAAAAAAGTACTCCAAGAACTTGGTAATCCTTGCAAGGATATCCCTGCGATACAAATTATTGGAACCAATGGGAAAGGATCAATCGCGGCATATTTAGAAAGTATACTTTTTGTAGCTAAAAGGAATATTGGTGTAACGACTTCTCCTCATCTTTTCGACGTATGCGAGAGGATTAGAGTTAATAAAAAAAATATTAATAAAACTAATTTTGAAAAAATCTACAAATTAATAGAAAAAAATTTTTCAACATTTGAATTAACTCCTTTTGAAAAAATCATTTGCTGCGCACTAAATTTTTTTGAAAATAAAAAAGTTGAATTACTCATTCTTGAAGCTGGCTTAGGGGGACGATTAGACGCGACAACAGCCCATAAATCTAGACCAATAATTGCTATTGGGAATATTGGGTTAGACCATAAAGAATTTCTTGGAGATACGATTGAAAAAATTGCTAAAGAAAAATTAGCAGTTATTGAAAAAAACTCAATAGTCATCTCATGCAACCAAAATAGTCAAGTTGAAAATTTAATTACCAAAAAAGTTAAAGAGGTTGGAGCAGAAATTATCTGGAAAGATTCAATTTCAAACAGCTATGAGCTTGGATTAAAAGGAATTTTCCAAAAACAAAATGCTTCAGTAGCTGTTGGAGCAATTGAAGCGCTGAATAATTTGGGATTTAACATTGAAGAAAAACACATATCTGAAGGTCTTAAAAAGACAGCTTGGAAAGGAAGGCTAGAAATAATAAATTATTTCAACAAAGAAATTCTTGTAGATTGTGCGCATAATTATCCTGCTGCAAAAGCACTCTCTAATGAGCGGAGCAATTGGGAGAATGAAGATAAAGGAATCTATTGGATTTTAGGTGTCCAAAGGCAAAAAGATATTTACGCAATATTAAAAACACTTCTAAAGAAAAATGATCACTTATTACTTGTGCCGGTTCCAAACCAACTTAGTTGGCAATTAAACGATCTCTCTCAGATTAAAGAAATTGACTTTCAAAAAACAATTGAATTTAAAACATTTGAACTAGCTATTGAATATATATTTTCTCTAGAAAAATGGCCATCTATTCATCCAGTTCTAACAGGTTCTATTTTTCTAGTTGCTGAATTTATTAAATTTGCAAATAAACAGAAATGTTAAATATTAAATTGTTCCTTTACTTCCCAACCTTCCAATTTTCCTGGATTTAAAAGCCCTTTAGGATCAAATTTTAATTTCGCTTTTACTTGATCTGCGTCAACCACTCCTAGCCCTCCGCCTTCGACAGTTAAAACATGGGGATTAAAAATAAACGCCCCAAGTTTCTTACAGTCTTCCATTATTTCATTTAACTCATCTATCCCATTCCACTTTAATAAAGGCAAAGCCGCTAATCGCGGAGTTCCTTGTTGAGACACTGCCTCTAAATGCCAAAGAACTTTTCTACCCCATTTTTTTTTCAAAAAAATAATCAATTCAAGTTCATTGTTAAGTGGCAAAAGCATCTGTAAATAGGTCCAATTTTTATCCCTAGACCTCATATGAAGAGTTGTATGATTCCATACGACTTCTGAAATTCCATTGACGAGTTTTTCTTCTTCCCCAAGTAGGGTGGATTCAACTTTGAATTTTTTACAAATTAGCTCTATGGTTTTTATTCCTCCAAAAGTAGATTGAATTAATATCTTGTGGCTTCTAGAATTACTTTTAAACCATTTTGGCATTTGATCTACAATTTCTTCTTCAAGAATTGCTCCCAGTTTTAGATCAATTGCTGCGCTTGTAAGAGTTTTTAATATTTCTATTGTTTTTTCAAATTTAATACAGTCGATAACCATTGAATACCACTTACGTTTGATATCAGTAGCAAGTAATAAAGAAGTAATTATTCCATTAGTCCCATAAGCATGATTTAGAGGTTCAGATTCTTCGGCATCAAATTTTAATAATTCAGGTTTTTCATTCATTGTCACTGCCTCTAAACCAATAAGATTTCCTGGATCTCTTAAAAATCCCCACCTAATGGACCCAATACCTCCTGATCCACCAGCGATAAAACCTCCAATTGTTGCAGTTTTCCAAGTACTAGGAAGTAACCTCAATTCCCTACCATATTTCTCTAATTTTTTATTCAAATCTCCCATTACGCAGCCAGCCTGTACTTTTACAAAACCTGTATTTGGATCAAATTCTTCTAATTTATTGAAGTGACTCATCTGCATTACAACTCCTTTAAACAATGGGACAGCTTGTCCATAATTACCTGTACCTGAACCCCTTAGAGTAAGTGGGATAGAAAATTCCCAACAAATTTCTGCAACTTCCTTTACCGCTTTGTGATCACTAGGCCTTACCACCAAATCAGCAATACATTCGTCTAATTTCTTAGTAAGGATTGGAGAGTAGTTATAAAAATCTTTTGAAAGTCTTTTTACATCGGATTTGCTTTCAATAATCTCTAGGTTTTTTACATCCCTCAGATTGTCTATAAATTTTTTGGTATTTGATGACATCAATAAATTTTTACTTTACACATAAGTTAATAGATTAGGAATGTAATTCGCCTTTTATAAATACTTTTCTTTTTAAGTTACTTGAAAAAACATCTGCCCATTTTTGTGCATCCAAAATTATGAAATCAGCAGGACAACCTTTCTCAATTAAACCATTCCATTTTAAATTTAATAATCTGCTTGGAGCCAAAAAAACAGAAGATAGAGTCATTCTCTCCCAGGGATTTAGTTGAAGCATAGGTATCGAGCAAGACAATGTATAAAAAGGATCAAAATTACCAAATGGGTACCAGGGATCTTGAATGTTATCACTACCAAGAGATACATCCACGTGTGATTTTTGTAATTGCTTTATTGGCGCAACTGGTCTATTTAATGAGATGGTTTTATTACTACGATTTAGCAGCCAAAAATTTGTTAAAGGTAAAGCAATAACCTTAATATTTTTCTCAGCCATTTTTTCTCCTAAATTTAAAATTTCTCTATGACTTAGAGAAATAAGACTACTCAAATGACTACAGGTAATAGGAATACTGTTAATCTTTAAATTTTCGATTGTCTCCAATAAAACTTTTATTCCTGCACCAGGATCAATGTTCGATTCATCTATATGCAAATCAATTTCTAATTTATATTTACTAGCTAGAAGAAGCATCTTCGCGAGAAATTTGCTTGTTTCTTTTTTATTGAAAGGGGGAACAATAACACCTCCTAAAATCCCTCCATTAGTGGAAAATATTTTTGCTAACTCTTCTCCATTAGGAGTATCCCAGAATTCCAATGGGGCGAGAGCGACGAATTGTAATGTCAACTCAGATGAAAATTTTTTTTGTAATTTAAAAAGTTCAATCCAAATATGAATAGATTGACTACTGTATGTATCAATATGACTTCTAATAGCTCGATATCCATTTTGTATAGCAAGTTTTAATGATTTCTCAACTCTCTGAAGAACCTTATCTGAAGTTCTAGTTTTATGTTCTTCAAGATTTACAGATAATGCTCCTCCATAGTTTGATTCCAGATTAGGAAAATCTGCCCATGTAAAAGACTTGTCAAAATGCGAATGTGATTCAACAAATCTTGGGAATAAAATATTTTTTGGTTTTGTAACTTTATTTTTTGAAGGCTTTAACTCAGAAACAAATCCAT
>CACGKI010000011.1 GCA_902573565.1 uncultured Prochlorococcus sp. | reverse complement strand
CAGTAAGTAATTGCTTTGAATCGTCATTACTAGTTGCAAAAATAGTTGATTTTAAAGCTTTCAAAAAAGAACTAGGCTCAATATTTAGAGATGTACCACTTTCAACAAATGGTAAACTTGGATAATCATCTGATGGTATGCCTTTAAGATTAAAAGAACCTCTATCACTTTTTATTAATATATTATCTGAACTCTCGTCTACTTCTAAAGAAACAGGTGTTTCATTAGGTAATTTATTTACTATTTCAGATAAAAGTTTCGAAGGTATAGTAATAGCTCCACTGTTTTTAACGGTTCCATCAAAAGAAGTTTGAATTCCTAGATTTAAATCAAAACCTGTCAGGCTTATTTTGTTTGTTCCTTGATCCGCAGTTAAAAGTATATTTGCAAGGATAGGATGAGTAGGTCTTGAAGCAACAGCTTTGCTTACTAGTTGTATTGCATTATTTAACTCATTTTGACTACAAATAATCTCCATTTGGGTTTGGAATTTTTTTTACACACTCAATATACTTTTTTCGCAAATTAAATTCAATAAATTATTTTATTCTCTATCATTAATAAAAAATTTAATTAAAAATAAAAAATATAGTAGTAGTAGTACCTGTGGAAACTGTGGATAATCAACTTTTAATGAGCTTTTTACATAGTTTGAGAGATATAAAATAAGTGGAAAATATTTCTTATTTGTTGATTAAATATCAAGATTCAGAATTTACAAAAAAATACTCAACAAATTCAATTAATTTTGATTCGTTTTTACACAAAAATTTTATGTTTTTAATTGATTTCCACAGACACTAATTTTTTTGGTTTTTAATATCCTAAAATTTTAGTAATATTCATTAAAGACGGTTCAACATTCTTTTTAAATACAGCATCATTATTTTTAATAGCGCAATCAGGATCTTTTAAGCCATTTCCAGTAAGAACACAAACAATAGTTGATTCTTTTTGAATTCTATTTTTATTTTTAATTAGTCCAGCAACAGATGCTGCACTGGCAGGTTCACAAAATACTCCTTCTTTAGCAAGGATTTTATAAGCATTAATTATTTCTTCATCAGTAACTGATTGAAAGTCTCCCTTGCTTTCTTTTTTTACTTTTTTCGCTTTTTCTCTATTAACAGGATTTCCAATTCTTATTGCTGTTGCAATAGTCTCTGGATCTTTAACTATAATGTTTTTTACTAACGGAGCAGAGCCTTCAGACTGAAAACCCATCATAGTTGGTAAATTTATATTTCTTTTTATTTTTGAATATTCTTGAAAACCCAACCAATAAGCAGTTATATTTCCTGCATTGCCCATTGGAATACAAAGCCAATCCGGTGCAAAACCTAAGTCATCAACAATTTCGAAGGCAGCTGTCTTTTGGCCTTGTATCCTATATGGATTTACTGAATTAACAAGTTCTATTGGATATTCTGCAGATAAATCTCTTACAATTTCTAAAGCCTTATCAAAATTTCCATTAATAGAAATAATTTCGGCTCCATACATTAAAGCTTGTGCAAGCTTTCCTTGTGCAACAAATCCTTCTGGAATTAAAACATAAGGCTTTAATCCACCTCTAGAAGCATAAGCTGCAGCTGCAGCAGAAGTGTTTCCAGTACTTGCACAAATAACTGCTTCACGGCCCTCTTCTTTTGCTTTGCTAATAGCCATAGTCATTCCCCGATCTTTAAAAGAGCCTGTGGGATTTAAGCCATCATACTTTAGAAAAACTTTTGTTCCATTCCCAATTAATTTGCTAACGAAATCACTAAAAATTAGGGGTGTATTTCCTTCATTAAGAGAGATAATGGGAGTTTTTTTGGAAACTGGAAGATATTGTTTATAAGCATTGATTAGACCCGGCCATCTTTTTTTTCTGTAATTTAAGCGTAGTTTATTTTTGATTTTATTTAATAACACCATAGTTAATTAATTTGTTTTGATTTTCTCTAGTGGGGAATTTGTAAAAAAGTCTAATAACTCTGAAATTGATTCTACTTTATTCATTACTTTGCTCAAAGCGTTGACATCTAAAATAACAGTTTTAGTTGGATAGCCTTCAAAGAAATTTATCAGATTTATTTTTCCACCTCCTATTTTTATACCTTGAACTACACTTGCTCTAAGAGCTAACATACCGGTTCTTTCATCATCTGCTCTGGAAGGGTGAACAATAGATGAAAGTCTTGTTAGAAAAATGTTGCCTATTTCTGAATATACTAATTTGCTGGCAATAGTAATGGGTACTTCAAAATTTTTATTTAATACTGATCTAAATTCTTCATCTGGAGAACCAGTTGCTCTTATAATTCTCCTTAATTTTTTTGTAGAATCACCTTGTTCAGCGAATTTTTTTAACGAATTGACTTCAATTGTTCTTGAAAATATGCTGTAAATAATTTTGATTTCTTCTGCAGCATTAGCTCTTGAAATATTAAAAACTGATTGATAACTTACTAAAAGAAAAAATAATTTAGCTATCAAAATTTTCTTAAATTTCATTTTAAATATTTGAACCAGCAGCAATCTTTACAAGTCTAACCATACCTTTCTCTGTTACTTTTCTTGCAATTTTTATACCCATCTCCTTTGTATAAGGCTCATTTATAAGTCGAGGAATTCTTTTCAGAAAAATATCAATTGAGTAGCCAGGAACTTTTTGCACAATTTCTAAGAAGTTTCTTAATGGTTCAACGTACATTATAAGGTCATTTAAATTGTTGCTTTCAATAGTCGTATTTATTTTAATTGAGCTTGGAAGGTAGTTATTTAAATTTTTTAATATTTTTAGATTAAATGAATCTATTTGATTTGTTAATCCTTCAATTATTTCATCTCTGAGAAATCCGCCATTTGGAGAAAAAAGAAGATTTATGACTTCATCTAAAAGTTTTTCCAAATCAAGATTAGTTTGTTTTGCGGCGTTAGATAGTAGATCTTCTAAGCGGTCCCATTTAAATTTTTTATTATCAAAAAGCATTTCTTTCAAGCTTTCTCTTAATTGTGGATCCGGATCTTCCATTAACCTTCTCGCAAAATATGGATAAGCTGCACCTAATATTTTAAAGTTTGGGTCTACGCTTAAAGCAATTCCTTCTAATGTAAGCAAAGACCTAATTATAAGAGCATAATATGGAGGTAATCTGAAAGGGAATTTGTACATCACACCAGACATATCGTCTGTAACACTTTTGAAATCCATCTTTGAAACTCCTTGTTCAACTGCATTAATAAAAACATCTTGAAATGCTGGAACAATCGGCTCTAGATTTACTTCTTCAGATAAAAATCCTAATTTTACGAAATCTTGAGAAAGTTTATCGAAGTTTTTGTTTACCAAATGTACAACTGCTTGTATTAATCCAGACCTTGAATCTCTAGAGACCTCACTCATCATTCCAAAATCTAGATAACATAGTCTTCCATCCTTCAGAGCTAATAAATTACCTGGATGAGGGTCAGCATGAAAAAAACCATGTTCTAAAAGTTGCTCTAAACTACACTGCACTCCTATATCAATCATTTTGTCTGGATCAATTCCTAATTTTTTTACATCTTCTAGATTGGTTAATTTTGTACCATCAATCCATTCCATAGTTAACACTCTTCTTGAAGTTATTTCTTTATAAATTTTTGGAACAGCAATCATTTGGTTATGTTTATGTAAATTTCTAAACTTTTCAGCATTTTCAGCTTCATTTAAGTAGTCCATCTCTTCAAAAACTCTTTTGCCTAATTCATCAATTAATGCCACGAGATCGCTTCTTATCAATCCAATATTATTTTTTAGCCAATAAGCAATATTTCTTACTATGTAAAGATCTAAAGTTATTTGTTCTCTTAAGCCTGGGCGTTGGACTTTAACTGCAACTACTTCCTCATTCTTTAGTTTAGCTTTGTGCACTTGTCCCAAGGAAGCTGCAGAAATTGGTTCTTTATCAATTTCTAAATAAATTTCGTCTACTTTGGATCCTAAATCTTCTTCTATTAATTCCATAGCTTTATCTCCGTCAAATCCTGGAAGTTGATCTTGCAATTCAGATAATTCTTCAAGAAGAATCCCCGGAATGATATCTGGTCTTGTTGATAAAGCTTGACCTGCTTTAACAAATGCTGGACCAAGTTTCACTAAAAGATTTGTTAATTCTTTTGCTCTTAATCTTGCTTTTTCTTTGTTTTTTAATCTACCAGTTAATTTATCCCACCCAACAGAAAATAAATAGGCAAAGATAGGTATGAGTGTTTGCCAAAGTCTTTTTAAAAGTCTTTTTGGGTTCTTTTTATAAATTTTAGATATTGTTTCTGGATCATAATCCAACAGTCCAGATACTTCAATAAAATCAGTAAAGTCTTCTTTCATAACTTTATATATTTAAAACCTTTATTTTTTTAAAAAAGAAGTTAATTTTTTTATATGGAAGATTTATCATGCTAATACAATTAAAGATAAAAAATATTGCCTTAATAGAGATTATAGAAATTAATTTCGAAAAAGGTTTGAACATAATTACTGGGGATTCTGGCTCAGGAAAATCTTTAATTTTAGATTCCTTAAATGTTTTATTTGGTGGAACTAATATACCTTTAAAGCACTTAATACGTCCAGGAAAAGATCATTGTGCTGTAGAGGCAAAATTTTCTTCTTCTTTTCAAATTAATAATTGGTTAATTAGTAATGGTTTTAAAAGTAATTCAGTGCTAAATATCAAAAGAATATCTTATAAAAAAAATGATAAAGTTTTTTCTAAATATAGCCTTAATAATTTATCAATTAATAAAAAATTATTAGAAGAACTTGGTCAATTCTTAATTGATTTTGCAGGTCAAGCAGATACTTTTATATTTGATTCTCAAGATAAGAGAAGACTAATTATTGATGATTTATGTTCGCAAGAATTGAAAGACACAAGTGCCAAGATTAAAAATATATGGGAGGAAACTCAATTTTTAGAAGGATTAATGAATGAAAAAATAGAATCCTCTAAGAAACAAGAAGAAAATATCTTAATAACTAAACAAATATTGAAAACTCTAGAGGAAGCTAATTTGGGGTCTAGTCAGGAAATCTTAGAATTAGAGTTAAAAGAAAATAAACTTGTAAATAATCTAGAAATAAACAATTCAATTCATTCATCTTTAAATAATTTAAATAATTTCAGTCATGATGAACCATCAGTAGCGTCTTTAATAAATCAATCAATAAAAAATTTAAATAGAGCAGCAGATTTTGATTTAAAAATTCAAAAGTTTAGAGAAAGTTTATTAGATATCCAAACTTATGTTGAAGATTTAATTTTTGCTTTAAACTCATATATACAAGACATTGATAAGGATGAATCTAACCTTTCAGAAATACAAGAAAGATTATTTTTTTTAAAAAACTTAGAGAGAACTTTTTCATTGGAGATACCAAAATTAATTGAAAAGCGAGATCAATTAAGGAAATATTTTCTAAAAAAAGATAATGATAATGAGATTTGCAACATAGAAAATCAAATAAAAAACTTACAAAATAATTTAAATTCTTTATTTCTAACGCAATCTACTGAAAGAAAAAAAATTGCTAAACAGTTACAAAATTCAGTAATTTCCATTTTAAGGGATTTAGGATTAGAAAATGCAAATTTTTCAATTCAATTTTCAGAATGTAAGCCATCTAGCGATGGAATTGATAATATAAATTTTTTGTTTTCTGCTAATCCTGATCAGAAGCTTGCTCCATTATCAAATGTTATTTCAGGTGGAGAAATGTCAAGATTTTTATTAGCCATTAAATCTAGCATTTCTAAAAAACCAAATACTTTCTTTTTGGATGAAATTGATAGCGGTTTAAGTGGTAAATCTTTACTTTCTTTGGTTGAGCTTATAAAAGAAATTTCTAAAGATCAACAGGTTTTATGTATTACACATCAGCCTTTTTTGGCTGCTCGAGGATTAGCGCATTTTAAGGTCAATAAAAACGTTATTGACGGAATAACTTATACCTCAATATTAAAACTAACTACAAAAAAACAAAGAAAAAATGAATTAATAGAACTTATCGGTGGAGGTTCATCAGAAGTAAATGAATATGCTTCAAGACTTCTTGATCAAGCTGCTGCATAAAATAGAAAAAATTCTACTATAATAGTCTTTTTAAATCACCATTCGATTTAAACATGGTTATCAAAACTGATAATAATTTTGAAGAAGAAAACTTAATTAATATTAGGGGAGCTCGTCAGCATAATTTAAAAAATATTGATCTTTCCCTACCAAGAAATAAATTTATAGTTTTTACAGGCGTGAGTGGAAGCGGTAAAAGTTCTTTAGCTTTTGATACTATTTTTGCAGAAGGTCAAAGAAGATACGTTGAAAGTCTTTCTGCATACGCAAGGCAATTTTTGGGTCAAGTCGATAAACCAGACGTTGATAATATTGAGGGCTTATCACCTGCTATTTCAATTGATCAAAAATCTACAAGTCATAACCCTCGATCAACAGTTGGAACTGTAACAGAGATACAAGATTATCTAAGATTGTTGTTTGGTCGTGCTGGTGAGCCACATTGTCATCACTGTGGAATTCCAATTGCGCCTCAAACAATTGATGAAATGGTTGATCAAATTCTTTTATTGCCAGAAGGAACAAGGTACCAATTATTGGCTCCAGTTGTTAGAGGGAAAAAAGGAACACATACAAAATTAATTAGTGGACTAGCTGCAGAGGGTTTCGCTAGGATAAGAATCAATGGCGAAGTAAGAGAACTTGCTGATAGTATTGAATTAGATAAAAATCAAATTCATAATATTGAGGTAGTAGTTGATAGATTAATTGCAAGAGAGGGTATTCAAGAAAGATTAAATGACTCTCTACAAACTTGTCTAAAAAGAGGAGATGGTTTAGCAATAGTTGAAGTTGTTCCTAAAAAAGGAGAAAACTTACCTCCTAACTTAGATAGAGAAAAACTTTACTCAGAAAATTATGCATGTCCCATACACGGTTCTATTGTTGAGGAACTGTCCCCTAGATTATTTTCATTTAACAGCCCATATGGGGCCTGTCCAGACTGCCATGGGATTGGTTATTTAAAAAAATTTACAGCCGATAGAGTCATACCAGATAAAACATTACCTGTTTACGCTGCAATAGCTCCGTGGAGTGAAAAAGATAATACTTATTATTTCTCTTTACTTTATTCTGTAGGTCAAGCTTATGGTTTTGAATTAAAAACTCCTTGGAAAGATTTAAGTGATTTGCAAAAAAAAGTTCTTCTTTTGGGATCAGATAAACCAATATTAATTCAAGCTGATAGTCGTTTTAAAACTTCTAGTGGTTTTGAAAGACCTTTCGAAGGAATCTTACCGATACTAGAAAGGCAATTGAATGAAGCTAATGGAGAATCAGTTAAACAAAAATTAGAAAAATATCTAGAATTAGTTCCTTGTAAGACATGTTCTGGAAAAAGATTAAGACCTGAGGCTTTGGCAGTAAAACTAGGCCCGTATAACATAACTGATTTAACTTCTATAAGCGTTTCTGAAACCTTGACTCACGTAGAGCGCATTATGGGATTAAGTGAGACTAAGAAAGAAAATATATCTTTATCAGAAAAACAAAAGCAGATAGGTGAATTGGTTTTAAAAGAAATACGTTTACGTTTGAAGTTTTTAATTAATGTTGGCTTAGATTATTTAACCTTAGATAGGCCAGCAATGACTTTGTCTGGAGGAGAAGCTCAACGTATTAGATTAGCTACGCAAATAGGTGCAGGGCTCACTGGTGTTCTATATGTATTAGATGAACCAAGTATTGGTTTACATCAGAGAGACAATGACAGATTATTAGAAACATTAAAAAGCTTAAGAGACCTTGGTAATACTTTAGTTGTTGTTGAACATGACGAAGATACTATGAAATCTGCAGATTATATAGTGGATATTGGCCCAGGTGCAGGCGTTTATGGTGGTGAAATTATTGCTCAGGGATCATATCATGATGTCTTGAAATCAGAGAGGTCATTAACTGGAGCTTACCTTAGTGGTAGGAAGTCAATTCCTACTCCAAAAGAACGTAGATCAGCTGTTAAAAAAAGTTTAATTTTAAACAATTGTTCAAAAAATAATTTAAAGAATATATCTGTAGAATTTCCATTAGGAAGATTAGTTTCTGTAACTGGTGTTAGTGGCAGTGGTAAAAGTACTTTGATTAATGAATTACTTCACCCTGCTTTGTGTCATTCACTAGGATTAAAAGTTCCTTTTCCTCAAGGGGTAGAAGAATTAAAGGGTATAAAGGCAATTGATAAAGTAATAGTTATTGATCAATCTCCAATTGGAAGAACACCAAGATCAAACCCAGCAACCTATACAGGTGCTTTTGATCCTATACGGCAGATATTTACAGCCACAGTGGAAGCTAAAGCAAGGGGTTACCAAGCCGGTCAGTTTAGTTTTAATGTGAAAGGCGGAAGGTGCGAAGCGTGTAAAGGGCAGGGAGTTAATGTGATCGAAATGAATTTTTTACCTGATGTTTATGTGCAATGTGAAGTATGTAAAGGGGCTCGCTTTAATAGAGAAACTCTTCAAGTTAAATACAAAGGTTTTAATATATCTGACGTTTTAGAGATGACTGTTGAGCAGGCTGCAGAAACTTTTTCTGCTATACCTCAGGCTGCTGATAGATTATCCACATTAGTAGATGTAGGCCTAGGATATGTCAAACTAGGTCAACCTGCACCTACATTATCTGGTGGAGAGGCTCAAAGAGTTAAGTTAGCGACAGAATTATCTAAAAGGGCTACTGGAAAAACTCTTTATTTGATTGATGAGCCAACTACGGGTCTAAGTTTTTATGATGTTCATAAATTAATGGATGTTATACAACGTTTAGTAGATAAAGGAAATTCTGTAATCGTAATCGAACATAACTTAGATGTAATTCGATGTTCTGATTGGATTATTGATTTAGGACCTGATGGAGGAGATAAAGGTGGCGAAATTATTGCAGAAGGCATTCCGGAAGATGTAGCGAAACATCAAACAAGTCATACAGCAAAATATCTTAAAAAAGTACTTTAATGAAAAAATATTTGTTGTATTTCTTTGTATTTCTAATCATCTAAGTAATATGAAATTTTTTTTAGAAGGTCATAATAGTAGTCTATGTCTACTTTTTAAACACTTTTCGATTAAAAAGAGTTAAAAATCATAATGCTTTCTTAATATTTCATTTGGAAATTCATCTTATTTGTATTTAAGGCGGTTGATCGGAGGATTTGTTAATTGAGATTTAAATTCTTGCATTTACATTTACATGGTCTTATTCGTTCAAAAAATCTTGAATTAGGAAGGGATGCAGATACAGGCGGGCAAACACAATACGTTTTAGAGTTAGTTAAAAGCTTGGCGAATACTTCAGATGTTGACCAAGTTGATTTAGTTACTCGTTTAATTAATGACCCAAAAGTAGATGATGAATATTCTCAAGAAGAAGAATTTGTAGAACCTGGAGCTAGAATTTTAAGATTTAAATTTGGACCTAATAAATATTTAAGAAAGGAATTGCTTTGGCCCTATTTAGATCATTTAACTCAGAGCCTTATTTCTTACTATAAAAAAAATAAAAAGCCTGATTTTATTCATGCACATTATGCAGATGCTGGATATGTAGGAGTTAAATTAAGTCAATTCTTAAACGTTCCACTTATTTTTACTGGTCATTCTTTAGGAAGAGAAAAAAAGAGGAAATTGCTAGATACTGGTTTAAAAAATAATCAAATAGAAGAGCTATATTCTATAAGTGAAAGAATTGAGGCAGAAGAAAAAGCGCTAAAGTCTGCAGATATTGTTGTTACAAGCACTAAACAAGAGTCAGTTTATCAATATTCCCAATATTTTTCTTTTTCATCTCATAAAGCTAAAGTGATTCCGCCTGGTGTTGATCATAATAAGTTTCATCATATTCACTCGACAACAGAGACAGCTGAAATTGATAACATGATGCATCCTTTTCTTAAGGATCCTACTAAACCTCCATTATTGACTATTTCTAGAGCTGTGCGAAGAAAAAATATTCCTTCTTTGATTGAGGCATATGGGAGATCTGAAAAATTAAAAAGAAAAACTAATTTAATTTTGATTTTGGGTTGTCGAGAGAGTGCTTCAAAACTTGACCCTCAACAAAAAGATGTATTCCATAATATTTTTGAAACTATTGATAAATATAATTTGTATGGAAAAGTAGCTTATCCAAAAAAACATCTTCCAAGTCAGATACCTGCTTTATATAGGTGGGCTGCTAGCAGAGGAGGGGTATTCGTAAATCCAGCTTTAACGGAACCATTTGGTTTAACACTCCTTGAGGCTTCTTCCTGTGGATTACCAATAATATCAACAAATGATGGAGGACCAAAAGAAATTTGCTCAAAATGTGAAAATGGACTTCTAGTAGATGTTACTGATATTAATAAGTTGAAATTAATTCTTGAAAAAGGGATTTCTAATAATAATCAGTGGAAATTATGGAGTAGAAATGGAATTGAAGGTGTTAATAGGCACTTTAGTTGGAACACTCATGTAAGCAATTATTTATCAATACTTACAGAGAAGTTTTGGAGTTCAAATAGTTATTCTTCATCTGATATCAGGCAGAGTTGTTTAAAAGGAAGTTCTTCACTTATAAAACCCCATTGATCAAATATTTTAGGATCAGGATGAAGAATGAGTTGATGATTATGAGTTTTCTTTAGTTTGAAGCCTTTTTTAGATAGCTTTTTCATTAAGTTAGCAGTTTCTTCGAATCTTGATGCCATTGCGTCAAGACTTGAGCAGTCACTTGTTAATCCATTATCTTTCCATGTAAAAAAATTCATAATAAATTTTTTAAAGAATAATTTTTAAAACTATACCTAAAATTACAAGTAAAACGTTGATTTTCCAAAAATTCTCAACTATTTTTTGTTCTTTAACTCCTTTAAGTTCAAAATGGTGATGCAGTGGTGCCATCAAAAATATGCGTTTACCTTTATTGAATAATTTTTTTGTAATTTTAAAATAACTTACTTGAATTATTACTGATAAAGATTCAATGATAAAGATTCCTGAGAAGATAGATAAAGTAAAGACACTATTCGTTAACAAAGCTATAGAACCTAGAATTGCACCAATGCTTAAGGATCCTGTGTCACCCATAAATATTTTTGCAGGATATTTATTGTATTTGAGAAATCCTAAACATATGCCTGACATTGAATAACATAAGATACTAAAAATAATAAGTTCTTGCCTATCTTTCATTAATATCTCTGTGCCCAACCCATAAAAGATAATTGAACTGCATCCAGCCGCTAATCCATCGAGCCCATCAGATAAATTTACTGAATTACTAAAACCCACTAATACTAAAAAAGCAATAGGAAATATGAAAATATTCATATCTATTCCCCAAGATTCAGATACTGAAAATAATGGATTTATCAAATCTTCCTTATATGCTAAAAATATAAAAATTATTGAGATGATACTTTGTAGTAAGAATTTTTCTTTTGATTTTAATCCTGTATTTTGTTTACTTTTAATGCTTAAATAATCATCTAAAAAACCTATAATTAAAAAACCAAAAATAGTTAGTGATAAAAGAAACACTCTTGGAGAGTCTAAATTTATGTTTAATATTAAAAGAAAAACAATAAAAGGAACCACCATAAAAACTCCACCCATCGTTGGAGTTTTACTTTTTTTATAATGATCTGCAGGACCTTCAGTTCTAATATTTTGCAGTAAATTTAGTTTCTTTATTTTTTTTAGACCATTTTTTGTCGAGAATAAAGAAATAAAAAAAAATAATATATAAACTCCTATAAAAATAAAATTATTAAAAAAAAAGGAGGTGACTAAAAGTGTAAAAGTATTGAGTATTAATAATGATTTAAAGTCAAACTTTTTAATCTTCCCAATCATCTTCTGAGGGATCTTCTTCAATTTTATAATCTTCTTTTTCTCCCATTAGCGCTGATAGCTCCTCTTCTTCTATTGTACTAATCTCTTGTGAATCGCCTTCTTTTTCAGCAACAAGTCTTCCAGAATTTTCCAGCCAAGAAAGTAGATCAGGTTCATCTCTTAATGGGAGAACAGGAGCTGGATCATCTCTGTGGTAGCAAGTTAAAGCTGGGTTGACTTCGGAAATATCGTCTAATTTAAGTTTTAGTTTATTTGAGTCCATTAAAGGGTATGTTCTATATATAGAATAATACATAATGATGCACGCGAATAACTTTGTTTGATAAAGGAAATTTAAAATACTTTTTTATTTGGCTAATTTCGTTATTGCTGTCTGGATTATTTAAACTTATTGGATTTTTGAATCCTAATGTTTTAATAATTAGTAACTTTCTTCTCTTATTACTAGTTTTTGGACCAGCTCTTTTAGTTACAATAATATTAGTTTTTAATAAGTTTTCAAATTCTTAATCATTTAAAAAACAATCTTATGGAGCAAATCTAAATGCAACAGGTAAAAAAAGTTGTGCTAGCGTATTCTGGTGGCGTAGATACGAGCGTTTGTATTCCATATTTAAAGAATGAATATGGAATTTCAGAAGTGGTTACTTTTGTGGCAGATCTTGGACAAGGAGAGGATTTAGAACTTATCAGGCAAAAAGCTTTAAATTCTGGAGCATCGCAATCAATTGTTGGTAATTTAGTTAATAGTTTTGTTGAGAGATACGCTTTTCCAGCCATTAGAGCCAACGCGTTATATCAAGATAAATATCCTTTATCTACAGCTCTTGCAAGGCCTTTAATTGCAGAAAATCTTGTAAATATTGCTCGAGAGTTTAGTGCTGATGCTGTTGCTCATGGATGCACTGGTAAAGGGAATGATCAAGTTAGATTTGATTTAGCAATTAATGCTTTAGGACCTGATTTAAAAATAATTACTCCTGCAAGGGAATGGAATATGAGTAGGGAGGAGGCAATTGTATATGGAGAAAGATTTGGTATTCCTGCACCAGTATCAAAAAAATCACCATATTCAATAGACGTTAATTTACTTGGTAGGAGTATTGAAGCAGGGATATTAGAAGATCCAATGAAAGAAACACCTGAAGATATTTTTACAATGACATCATCTATTGATAATTCACCTGATTCTCCTAAAGATATAGAAATTATTTTTAAAAATGGGTTTCCTGTTGGAATTAATGATGAATCCTTAACTCCTGTAGAGATTATTAAAAAAGCTAATGTTCTTGCAGGTGCGCATGGTTTTGGAAGAATCGATATGATTGAAGACCGAGTAGTAGGAATTAAAAGTAGAGAGATTTACGAAACACCTGGTCTCTTACTTCTAATAAAAGCTCACAAAGAATTAGAGAGCATCACGTTGAACCCAGATGTTATTGACTTTAAAGGAATAGTGGAAAAAAAATGGGGTCAACTGGTTTATCAAGGTTTTTGGTTTGGACCTCTTAAAGATAGTTTGGATGCATTTATTTCGTCGACTCAAACTTCAGTTAATGGAAGAGTTAAGATTAGACTTCATAAGGGGAACGCAATAGTAATTGGAAGAATTTCGGAAAATAATTCCCTTTACAGGGAAGAATTGGCAACTTATAGCCGAGACGATGAGTTTAATCATTCCTTAGCTGAGGGATTTATTTATATGTGGGGGATGTCTAATAAAATTTGGGCCGAGTTAAATTCAAAAAAAAATGATTAATTTTTAAGATTAAGCATTTTGATTGATTTCAGTATTATCTTTTCCTACAACTGAAGCCTCAGGAGTTGTAACTGGTTGATTCTCTTTAGATTCTTCTTTGGCTTCTGGATTATCTTTTTTTTCTGTCTGAGGTGTGCTTTTATTAGAAGGTTTTGGCGTTGGTAAAGGCCCTTCTTGTTTAACGGTCATGTATCTTATAACATCTTCACTAAGTCTCATAGCTTTTTCAATTTTAGAAATATGTTGTCCATCACCTTGATGACTCAATTGAACATAAACGCCTTCTCTATGCTTTGCAATTTGATAAGCTAATCTCCGCTTACCTCTCATTTGACTATCTAAAATGGTGCCCCCAAATTCTTCTAAGAGTTTATTGTATTTATTAATGTGATTAGTTACTTCATCTTCCGCAATATCAGGGCGGAGGATGTACATAGTTTCGTAATAAGATTGTTGATCGTTCATAGTTTCAGACAAGGTCTTTGGCTCACGAATTTTTGTGATGAGCGTCTGTTCATTATTCACCATACAATATGATGGGCAATTTCTTAAAAATTACCATTATTTTTTTTAAGATATATTTTTAGGGCGTCATTCATAATATGAAAAGGCACTTCTAAACCATCAGTCCAAAATGATAATGATTGTATTCCTTGAGCAACAAGCATTTGCAACCCATCGATAGTCATGCAACCTCTTTTAGCGCTAAATTTTAATAAATTAGTTGGTGCAGGATTGTAGATTAAATCATAAACAATTGTTTTCTCATTAAGGGATCTCCAAAAACTTTCCCCATATGGCAATTCATTTTTTTCTTCTGTAGCTATTTTCATTCCTACTGGTGTGGTGTTTACAATTAAATCTGCTTCCTTAATAAGAGTTTGAGTACGATCGTCATTATTTAACAAACCCTCTATTCTAATTTGATTTCCAAAATTTTTTATTAACCCATCTAATGATGTTTTGTTTCGTGATACTACTGAAATTGTTGAAAAATTTAAATTTATTAATCCCTGTATAACTGATCTCGCCGCTCCACCAGAACCAAGTACAAGTGATTGTTTTTTTGTTAAATTTAATTTTTTTAATGGATAAATGAATCCTTCTACATCCGTATTAGTTGCGCTCCATTCTCTCTCAGAATTTAATTTCAGAGTATTAATCGCTCTAAGCTGTTTGGCAATAGGTGAAATTTCACTACAAAGGTCAAATACTTTTTCTTTAAAAGGAATTGTAATGTTTAATCCCTTGCAATTAATTTTTTTCAAAGAATTTAGAACTATTTTTAGATCTTCATTTCTACAAGGTATTGCAATATAAATTAAATCTAAACCTAAATATTGAAGTGCAGCATTTTGCATGATTGGGGACAAAGAATGGCTAATTGGATTGCCGATTAATGCAATAAAAGATGTCTTACTTGTAATCATGTTTAGAAATTTTTAAAAAAAATTACGATCTGTTCGGGAACCACACCCCGTCTTTGAGTAACAATAATGACTCCGATGACCGATTATGGAGAATAACAAATATGAGAATTTACCCATGGGTAAGGTTGTAGGAATTGATTTAGGAACAACTAATAGTTGTGTCGCTGTAATGGAAGGTGGTAAACCTACTGTAATAGCAAATGCTGAGGGTTTCAGAACTACTCCATCAGTTGTTGCATATACAAAAAATCAAGACCAGCTTGTAGGACAAATCGCCAAAAGACAAGCAGTAATGAACCCTGAAAATACTTTTTATTCTGCAAAGCGTTTTGTTGGTAGAAGAGTTGATGAAGTTAATGAAGAATCGAAAGAAGTTAGTTACTCTGTTGAGAAATCTGGTTCTAGTGTCAAATTAAAGTGCCCTATTCTTGATAAGCAGTTTTCTCCTGAAGAAGTAAGTTCTCAAGTTTTAAGAAAGCTAGCAGATGATGCGGGTAAATACCTTGGCGAAAAAGTTACACAGGCTGTAATTACAGTTCCAGCTTATTTTAATGATTCTCAAAGACAGGCTACAAAAGATGCAGGAAAGATAGCAGGTTTAGAAGTTCTCAGGATTGTTAATGAGCCAACTGCAGCAGCTCTAGCATATGGTTTGGATAAAGAAAATGAAAAGATTCTTGTTTTTGATTTGGGAGGAGGAACATTCGATGTCTCCGTTATTGAAGCTGGAGATGGAGTAACTGAAGTACTATCTACATCTGGAGATACACATTTAGGTGGTGATGATTTTGATAGATGCATCGTAGATCATTTAGCTAGTACTTTTAAATCAAATGAGGGAATAGATCTTAGACAGGATAAACAAGCTTTACAAAGACTTACTGAAGCTGCAGAGAAAGCAAAAATTGAGCTTTCAAACGCTACACAAAGTGAAATAAATTTACCTTTTATAACAGCGACTCCAGAGGGTCCTAAACATTTAGATTTGAACCTAACTAGGGCCAAGTTTGAGGAATTAGCAGCTTCTTTAATTGATAGGTGCAAGACCCCAGTTGAGAGAGCTATAAGTGATGCAAAAATTTCTACTAGTGAAATTGATGAAGTCGTAATGGTGGGAGGCTCATCTAGAATTCCTGCTGTTTTAGATTTAGTTAAAAAAATAATAGGTAAAGAACCAAATCAAACTGTTAATCCTGATGAAGTAGTAGCTGTTGGAGCTGCTATTCAAGGAGGAGTATTAGCAGGAGAAGTTAAAGATATATTATTGCTTGACGTTACTCCACTTTCTTTAGGTGTAGAGACATTAGGAGGGGTAATGACAAAAATGATAAATCGAAATACTACAGTGCCTACCAAGAAAGCTGAAACATATTCAACTGCTGTAGACGGACAAACAAATGTAGAAATACATGTTTTGCAGGGTGAAAGAGAAATGGCCTCTGATAATAAAAGCTTAGGAACGTTTAGATTGGATGGTATACCTTCAGCACCAAGAGGCGTTCCTCAAATTGAAGTTACATTTGATATCGATGCAAATGGTATTCTTAGCGTTACTGCTAAAGATAAAGGAAGTGGTAAAGAGCAAAGTATTTCTATCACAGGCGCCTCTACTTTATCTGATAATGAGGTAGAAAAAATGGTAAAAGATGCAGAATCAAATGCATCTGCAGATAAGGAAAAAAGAGAAAAAATCGATTTAAAAAATCAAGCTGAAACACTTGTGTATCAGACAGAAAAGCAACTTAGTGAGCTTGGAGACAAAATTGATGATGCAGCAAAGACTAAAGTTGAAGAAAAAAGTAACGCTTTAAAAGAAGCAACTTCAAAAGAAGATTATGAATCAATGAAGAAACTTCTCGAAGAACTTCAGCAAGAACTTTATGCAGTTGGTTCATCTGTTTATCAGCAACCAGGTAATCAGCCACCATCCCCTGGCGCTGCAGGCGGTCCTGATCAGAGCGATTCAAACGAAAAAGGTGGAGATGATGTTATTGATGCAGACTTTACTGAAACAAAAGATTAGTAAAGGTAATTTTTAATTTCATTTGCAACCCATTTAGAACAAGCCGGAGCCAGTAAAATTCCATTTTTATAAAAACCTGTACATAAAATCACTCCATTATCAAGATTTTTCATTATTGGTGAAGGCTCACCATCTGGTCTCGACCTTATTCCGAACCATTTTTTAGAAATTTTTCCTTTCATCAGCCAATTTGGTCTTTTATCGAGAAAATTTGTTAGTTTTGCGAATGTATCCTCTTCTGGCTTAGTACTATATTCGTCAGTTGATCCAATAATTAGCTTATTTTTTGATTTTGGAATTATATTTTTACCATTTATATTGAATTGTTTTGGTAGTGATAATAAATCAACTTCTGCATCATTTACCTCGATTTCCATAGCTTGACCTAAAACAGGTTTTAATTTGATGTTGTGAGATTGGCTTTCTAATAAATTAATTGCTTTTAGTGAATTACACAAAATAACCATTTCAGATTTGATGTCTTCATTATTCCTTGTTGTTGAAATCCATTGATTGTTTGATTTTCTTATTTTTATTATTTCTTCTTGCAAATAATTTACTTTTTTATGTTTTAGATATTTATTTAATGTTTGAAGTAAAGAAAAAGGATTTATTCTGCCATCTTCGAACGAGATCATTCCTTTTATGTTTTTTGTTTGAAAGGCTTTATTTATATTCTTGATAAATATTGAGTCTCTTTCTAAAATTCGCAAGTTTTGATCATTATTTTCATAAACAAATTTCTCTAATTTTTTAAACTTTTCTTCATCAGTAGTCACTTGTATTAATGGTTTTTCGATATTTAATTCACAATTTAATTTTTGTAGGAATTTAATCCATTTTGGCCATAATTCAATGCTTTGTTTCCTGAGATCCCAGCTTCTACCTCTTCTTTTTTGATACATATTACCCATTAGTAGGCCTAAAGCTGCATTGCTACTATTTTGGTGTTGAGCTGGATCTATTATCGTTACCTGGTAACCTAATTGTGCTAATTCTAAGGCGTTAAATCTTCCAATAATCCCTGATCCAATAATTACTATATGTGCTTTTTGAAAATTTTCTTTTAAGCTTTTCATTGATATATTAGATATACTTGCTTATTTGACTTAATAGTTAAAGATTTTTTGGAACATCCTTCAATTATATTCAAAATTGTTTGTCCCGATCGTCCTGGCCTTGTAAGTTTACTTACAAGTTGGATTTCAAATTATGGTGGCAACATAAAACATTCTGATCATCATACAGATCAAGATGCGGGTTTATTTCTGAGTCGAATTGAATGGACTTGTAACAATAAATTTTTTAATAGAGATGAAATTTATAAAGAATTTGAAAAAATTGCAGATGAAGTAAATGGAAAATTTAACGTAAATTATTCTGATGAAATTCCAAATGTTGCTATTTTCGTTAGTAAACAAAATCATTGTTTGATTGATTTACTTTGGCGTGTAAGAAATGGAGAACTCAAAATGAAAGTCCCTTTAATAATTTCAAATCATTCTGAACTTGAAAATATTGCAAATGACTTTAATTCAAAATTTGTGCATATTGATACCTTTAAAACTGATAAATCTATCGTTGAAGATCAATTTTTAAATTTACTAAAAGAATATGAAATTGATCTAGTTGTATTAGCCAAATATATGCAAATTTTGAGTGACTCTTTTTTAAAAAAGTATTCTTCAATAATAAATATTCACCATTCTTTCTTGCCTGCATTTAAGGGGGCGCAACCATACCATAGAGCATGGAAGAGAGGTGTTAAATTAATCGGTGCGACTGCTCACTATGTTACTGAAGATCTTGATGAAGGCCCGATAATTGAGCAATGTACAGTTAATGTAAGTCATAGGGATGAAGTTGATGATTTGATTAGAAAAGGAAGAGATATTGAAAGAATAGCTTTAGCAAGAGCAGTTAGATTACATCTGAATCATCAAGTATTTGTTTACAAAAGCAAAACTGCTGTTTTTGATTGAAGATAGTTTTTTAGTCTTCTAATTCTATTTGTATTTGTCTTTCATAAATTGATTCTTCATTAAAAGCTCTTGCTATCAAAAAACTGGCAATGCAGCTGATTAAAACAGGTTTCATTATTAATAAATTTTTTGTTAAAGCAAAAGCTAAAAACATTGCTGTTATTGGTGTTCGCGAACATCCTGCTACGAAAGCTCCCATTCCCGCAAAAATATATGTACTAGGTGCATGTCCTGTCGCAATTTCCACCCAGCTCCCCATTATTAATCCGATTGACCCTCCTAAAGTAAGCATTGGATAAAACAATCCTCCAGGAGCTCCAGAGGCTGCAGCTAAACCTGTCGTGATAAATAATACTAAAACTGCTAATAAAGCAATTCCAATACTTGTATTTTGTTCAGCTATTATTTTCTGTAATTCATCTAAATTATGAAATGTATTGGGTAAACAAGAATAGATACTTCCTAAAATAAGTCCACAGATACTCATTTTTAAAACAAATTTATTTTTATACCACTTTTTCCCAATATTTTGCATTAACAAAACATATCTGCTGTACAATTCTGCAAAGATTCCAATAATTATTCCTAGTAATACTAGGTAAATAAAATCAATAGGTAAGAAAAAAACTGATGGGTCATATTCTTTTTGGATCAAAAATCCGAGGTTAAAATCAAAGCCTCCTGCTTTAGGATCCAAACCCAAGGCTTGAATAATATCAGCAGATGAATCTGCAATGAAAGTTGTGATTACTACTAAAAGCAAAATTACTGGTCTAGCAGAGTTTAATAACTCTTCTATTGCATAAACAAACCCTCCTAATGGAGCGCTAAATACTGCAGCTATTCCAGCACCACCTCCCGCTGCAACTATGACTCTTCTGAAGGCTGTAGGAGCTTTAAGCCACTTGGCCATTTGCCAAGCTACTGACCCCCCCATTTGAACCGATGGACCTTCTGGACCCAAAGGGAATCCACTACCAATAGCAATAATTCCTGATATTAGCTTTACTAATCCTACTTTTATATTCATTGGAACTTTTTTATGTCTTAAGAACCCCATGATTTGACTCACACCTGAACCTTTTGCAGCAGGTGCTATATTTTTGATCAAATATCCTGCAATCGCTCCTCCTAGAGCTCCAAAAATTGGTAAGACCGCAATAGAAGGGAATTGGTCTAATAGTGCTAATCTCCAATTATTAATAAAGTAGATTCCAGTTTTAAAAGATATGCTTGTAATTGAGGCTCCTAAACCTGTTAGTAAAAGCGAAAATGCGACGACTAGAGATCTTTGTTTTAATAATTTTTTGATACTGCGAGAAGAATTATTACTTGTTTTTTGAATATTATCTTTTATGAAGTTCGGCATAGTCCATGATTACTTTGACAAGTTGAAATCGTGTATTTCATCAAATTGAAGATAACGATAAAGTTCATCTGAATATGGATTAATTTTATTTTTAGTAATATCCTGATATTCTTCTACTTCAGGGATTCTCCCAAGAAGTGCGCAAACTGCTGCTAATTCAGCACTCCCTAAAAATACTTGCGCATTTTTGCCAAGTCTATTGTCAAAATTTCTTGTACTGGTAGAAAATACTACAGATCCTTCCTCTACTCTGGCTTGATTTCCCATACATAAAGAACATCCTGGCAACTCTAGTCTTGCACCACAATTTTCAAAAATTTTATAATAGCCTTCAGCTTTTAGAGTTTCTTCATCCATTTTTGTAGGTGGACAAATCCATAATTTAGCTTTTAAATTTTGAATACCTTCAAGAACTTTTGCAGCTGCTCTGTAATGACCAATATTTGTCATGCAAGATCCTATAAAAACTTCATCAATATTTGTATTGGCAACATCGGTTATTTCCTTTACGTTGTCTGGATCGTTAGGGCAAGCAACAATAGGTTGTGTTACTTTTGCTAAATCAATTTCGAGAATTTCTTCATACTGAGCGTTTGTATCTGGATAAATTAATGACGGTTTTTTTAGCCAATTTTTCATATCATCTATTCTTCTTGAAATCGATTTTGAATCCTCATAATTGCTCTCAATCATTTTTTCTAATAGGGCAATATTGCTTCTTAAGTATTCTTGAACAGTGTCTTGGGATAAAAGTATTGTGCTGCCAGCGCATGAGCGTTCAGCAGTAGCATCAGTGAGTTCAAAAGCTTGTTCAAGTTTTAGGTTTGGTAGTCCCTCAATTTCCATAATTTTTCCGTTAAATATATTTTTCTTATTTTCTTTCTCAACAGTTAAGAGTCCTTTTTTAATTGCGAAAAGAGGGATTGCATTTACTAAATCTCTTAAAGTAATTCCCTGTAATAATTCTCCTTTGAATTTAACCAGCACAGATTCTGGCATATTTAATGGCATTGATCCTATTGCAGCTGCAAAGGCAACAATGCCCGACCCTCCAGGGAATGAAATGCCAAGAGGAAATCGTGTATGACTATCTCCACCAGTACCAACAGTATCAGGGAGAAGCATTCTGTTAAGCCAGCTATGAATTATGCCATCTCCAGGCTTAAGAGCTACTCCACCTCTTTGAGATATAAAATCAGGCAATTCTTTATGGGTAACTAAATCTACCGGTTTAGGATATGCAGCTGTATGGCAGAAACTTTGCATGACTAAATCTGCAGTGAATCCTAAACAAGCGAGTTCTTTTAGTTCATCTCTGGTCATTGGCCCAGTAGTATCTTGACTACCAACTGTGGTCATAATTGGCTCACAGGTCGTACCTGGCTTAACTCCATCTAAACCGCATGCTTTGCCTACTATTTTTTGAGCTTGAGTAAAACCAGAATTAATTTCAGTTGGATTTTGTGGTCGGATAAATATTTCACTAGGTTGATAATCTAATTTATTTCTAATTTTGTCAGTTAGAGATCTTCCAATCATAAGATTAATTCTTCCGCCAGCTTGCATTTCATCAGTAAGAGTTGATGGATACAAGTCGAATTTGCTTATTAATTCTTCTCTATTTGAGTCTTTTTCAATTTTTTTAATAATGCCTTCATAAGGATATATTTTAATAACATCTCCTGTTTTCATATCAGATACGTCAGCTTCTATAGGTAAAGCCCCTGAATCTTGTGCCGTATTAAAGAAAATAGGTGCTATTTTGCTGCCAATTATTAATCCACCTGTTTTTTTGTTTGGAACAAAAGGAATATCTTCACCTATATGCCAAATGAGTGAATTAATAGCAGATTTTCTAGAACTCCCTGTCCCAACAACATCTCCAACATAAGCTATTGGTAAATTTTGTTTTTTTAAATTATCAAGAATCTTCAGTCCATCTGGTTTTTTAAATTCCAACATAGCCAATGCGTGCATAGGAATGTCAGGGCGTGTTGTTGCATGTACAGCAGGAGATAAGTCATCTGTGTTGGTCTCCCCATCCACTTTAAATACTACACAAGTAATCTCTTTCTCTAGAACTTTTTTATTTTTGAACCATTCCGCATTTGCCCAACTATTTATAATCTCTTTTGCATAAATATTCTTTTGAGATAATTCAAAAATTTCATTAGCTGAGTCGTAAACAAGAATAATATTTTTTAAAACTTCTGCAGCTTTTTTAGCAAGTAAGCTATTTTTTCCTTTTAGTATTTCAACCAGAGAATTTACATTATATCCGCCTATCATTGTTCCTAGAATTTCAATTGCTTTTTCAGGATTAATTGATTTGCAATATTTTTCGGAATTAACAATAGCTGTAAGCCAGCTTGCTTTTACATAAGCAGCCTCATCAACTCCTGGTGGTACTCTATTTATCAGTAAATCTAGTAAATCAAATGAATCGTAAGTACTATCTTGTTCCAGTAATTTTGTAACACAATTAGTTTGCTCAGCATTTAAAGGTAATGGAGGGATACCTTTGGCAGCTCTTTCAGCTACGTGATCTGCATAATCTTTTAGCAATGTTTCCAAATTCTTCATTAGTAAGGTTTAATGCCTAATCTATTGTTATTTTTAATATTGAAAAGGAGAGTATTCATAAATGCTTTTTTAAATATTCAAACTTCTTAATTAATCAATGAAGACATCATCAAATAATTCAGCTTTAGAAAAAACATCAGATTTGCATGTTCTTGAGACACGTCCATTAATTCCTCCAAGCACATTACATAATGATATACCTTTAGATCACGCCTCTGCTAATACAGTATCTAAAACAAGAAGATCGATACAAAATATTTTGCATCATAATGATCAAAAACTTTTAGTCATTGTTGGTCCATGTTCAATTCATGATTTAGAGGCGGCAAAGGAATATTCAGAATATATTCAAAACTTTCGAGAAATTTATAAAGATAAATTAGAAATAATCATGAGAGTATATTTTGAGAAGCCAAGAACAACTATTGGTTGGAAGGGATTGATAAATGATCCTCATCTAGATGATTCTTATGACATTAATACTGGTTTAAGAAGGGCAAGAAGTTTGCTTTCTTATTTAGCAACTAGTGGAATACCTTCTGCTACAGAATTACTAGATCCAATTGTTCCTCAATATATTGCAGATTTAATAAGTTGGACAGCTATAGGTGCGAGGACTACTGAAAGCCAAACTCATAGGGAAATGGCATCAGGATTATCAATGCCTATAGGTTTTAAAAATGGAACGGATGGTTCTTTTAATACTGCAATAAATGCAATGCAGTCAGCTTCAAAATCCCATCATTTCCTAGGTGTAAATGAAAATGGAATGGCTTCAATTGTTAATACTACAGGAAATCCAGATGGACATATAGTTTTAAGAGGAGGGTCAAAAGGTCCAAATTTCGAAAGTCAACATGTTCAAAGAATTTCAGCTGAATTAAAGCAATGTAATCTTCCTCATAAAGTGATGATTGATTGTAGTCATGGAAATTCCAACAAAGACTTCCGAAAACAGTCTGAAGTACTAAAAAATATAGCTTCACAAATAAGTAATGGAGAAAAAAATATTTTAGGAGTTATGCTTGAAAGTCATTTGAAGGAAGGTAATCAAAAACTTTTAAAAAAAGAGGATCTTGAGTTTGGAAGAAGTATTACAGATGCATGTATCGATATAGAAACAACAAAAGAACTGCTAGCTATTTTGTATAAGTCAGTTAATTAAGTAAAAAAATTAAAACATAATGCTGATGAAATTGGAACAATGAAGTTATCTATTCCTAAAACACTAAACTGTTCGAGAACAGTAGCCAAAAAAGCTATTGCAAAATAATTTAAATTAACATTTTTTTGCTGGGCGTATCCTATTGAGCAAACTACTATCAAGCTAGTTAAAAACATTGTTAAAGTTCCAAACAATGATTTTTTTTGTTTAAAAATAATCCAATTTTTTGAATTAAAGCTTTTGCCTATTAAGCCAGCTAATCCATCCCCAAAAGTCATAACAAAAAATCCAGCAATTAAAGCATATGGATCCTGATCCCAGAAAAGCCAAATTAAAATAAATAAACTTAGACAATAAAAGATTGTTCCATAACTTTTTCTTTCAACATCTTCAATTGTTGGGAATAATTTATAGGTGTAATTGATTAAAACTATTAATGAAACAATTCCTGTAAAAATTAGAGCAGAATTTTGATCAATTTTTAAAAATTGTGCAATTGGTATTAAAGGCCCTATTCCAATATGTATTATTTTTCTGACAATTTCTTTGCTATCGTCATTAAATTTTTTAAAAATTACTGATACTGAAAAAATAAGAAATAAATATAAAAAAATTACTGCAAATTTTATCAATTTGATTAAGCTGCTTTTTGATGCGTTGTCATTACTCTAAGCTTCAATATTGCTTTAGCTTCTAGTTGCCTTACTCTTTCTCGAGAAACATTAATTTGTCTTCCTATTTCCGCAAGTGTCAATGGTTCTGCACCATCTAAACCAAATCTTAGCTTCATGATTTTTTGTTCTCTCTCATTTAATTGAGAAAGCCAAGTACCTAAATGTTCTTTTTGTATAGTTCTATCCATACCTTCCATAGGTTCTTCACAATTTGGATCAGGGATAAGCTCTCCTAAAGTGCTTCGGTCTTCTTCACCTCTCGCATGGGCATCGAGAGAAGCGCAAGGTGCACTTTGAGAAATTAAATCTTCTAAATCTTTTTGATCAATTCCCATCTCTGTTGCCATTTCTAATCTGGTAGGTTGTCTTCCAAATTTGTGTGATAACTCACGAGATACTCGCCTCATTTTGGATAATTTTTCACTTATGTGTATAGGCAAACGTATTGTTCTTGCACTGTTATCAATAGCCCTTGTCATTCCTTGCCTAATCCACCAGTAAGCATAAGTTGAGAATTTATATCCCATAGCAGGATCAAATTTATCTACAGCCCTTTCAAGGCCAATAGCTCCTTCCTGGACAAGATCTAATAATTCAAGCCCTTGGTTTTGGTATTTTTTTGCAACAGAGACAACAAGCCTTAGATTAGCTGCCATCATTCTATCTCTGGCTCTTTTGCCTATCTTAATTTGATAAAGATTTCGTTGCGTTCTATCAGTTTCAGGAATTTGTAGCAACTTTTTCATGTTCTGAACATGATGAGCTAACTCTATTTCCTCTGCTGGAGTCAAAAGAGGTACTCTTCCAATGCTACTTAAGTAATAGCCAATAGAATCTGAAGCGAGTCTGCCAGATTTTTTTTGGCTTTGTTTTGCCGTAAGACTGGATTTCGATTTGCGAGTCTTGCCCGCAGTGTTTGGTAATCTTGGCTCATCAAAATTATCATCTGAAGAGCTTTTCGCAGATTCCAGAGGGATCCCCATCACCCTGGCCTCCTAAATAATGGATTTTTTAAAAAGCTAGCACTGAAATTGAAATAAAAACTACTTTTACGTTGAAATTTTAAAGACAAAAATTGTTTTTTTTAAGCTTATTTCCTCTAATCCATTGATATGACTAGATTTTATAAAAATTAAAAAAAATTTAAAATATTAAGTATTTTTTTAAATGTTGTAAAAATCAATATTAATTTTAATTTTTTATGAGGTCAATTTGTGAACGATTATCCGATGAATCTAATTTAAATTTCGAATAAGAACCATCTTCCTTCATTATCCAAGAAAAGTAATCATCTCTAATGTACGTTTGCAAAAGCGAGTATATTTTGGATTTCAATTCAAAATCCTCTATTGGCGTAACAGCTTCTATTCTTCTATCAAGATTTCTTGTCATCCAATCTGCACTCCCAATAAAAACCTCATTATCACCGTTATTACAAAACCAAAAAATTCTTGAGTGTTCAAGGAAATGGCCAATAATGCTTATTACTTTAATATTTTCACTTAAATTTTTTCTTTGTGGATATAAGCAACAAATACCTCTTATGATAAGACTAATTTTTACTCCTGAGTCAGAAGCTAAATAAAGAAGTTTAATTATTTCCGGGTCTACTAAAGAATTCATTTTTGCAATTATTTCTGCTTTTTTGCCTTCCTCTGCATTTTTAATTTCTCTCTTTATGAGAAATATAAATTTCTCTCTCATCGATGAGGGAGAAACTAATAATTTTTGATAACTTTTTTGTTTAGAAAAACCTGATAAGTAATTAAATAATTCAAGTAAATCTGATGCAATATCGGGATCTGTTGAAAGTAATCCTAAATCTGTATAAAACCTTGAAGTATTAGAATTATAATTTCCCGTTCCAATATGAAAATAATTCCTTAATCGTCCTTTTTCTTTTCTTACTATTAAAGCTATTTTTGTATGTGTTTTAAATCCTATGATTCCATATACAACATGAATACCGGCTTGTTCAAGTTGTTTTGCCCATTGAATATTATTGTCTTCATCAAATCTTGCTTTTAGCTCAACAAGAGTCATTACTTCTTTTCCATTCTCTGCAGCTCTCATTAAAGCTTTAATTATAGGAGAATCTTTGGAAACTCGATATAAAGTAATTTTTATAGCCATTACAAGTGGATCATCAGCTGCTTTGTTTATAAATTCTTCAACTGAAGTTTTAAATAAGTGGTATGGATGATGAAGCAGAATATTTTTTTTTCTTAGTGTATTAAAAATAGAATTGAGGTTTTTATTAGAAGGTAAATCTAAATTTTGCAATTTTGGGTGAGTTTTCCCTATTAGTAGATTTTCTTTTAAATCATCTCTATTAATTTTTGTAAGCTGATTTAAATCGTCAAGGCCTAAAAAACTTTTGCAAAAGTAAATATACTCTTTTTGTATTGAGATACTTTCAATAAGTAATTTCAGAATATTTTCTGGCATATCAGATTCAACTTCTAATCTAACAACGTCTCCACCTAATCTTCTCTTTTGCAAACTTTGTTCAACGGCTAAAAGAAGATCATCAGCTTCAAGTTCTTTTAATTCTAAATCTGCATCCCTTGTTACTCTAAAAAAAGAGTAATTTATACATTCCATCCCATTAAATAAAGTATTTATATTATTCCCAATTAAATCTTCAACACTTATAAAAAAATATGTACTTTCATCACTATGTTGAATAATTTCATTGGGAATTTGTATAAATCTATTTATATTTTTTGTTGGTATTTTTACTCTGACAAACTGATTTTTAGAATCTTCCCCATCCCGTATTAGAGCTGCCAAATTTAGACTTAAATTACTTATAAAAGGAAATGGATGTGCTGGATCAACAACTAATGGAGTTAATAAAGGGAAAATAGATGAAGTAAAGTAGTTATTGCACCAATGTTTTTGATTTTCACTTAAGTCCTTATATTTTTTTAAAAGTACACCTTTTTCTCTTAATTCATTAATTAATTCATTATTTATATAGTTTTCTTGAAGAGTAGTTAAGTTTTTAACTTCTTTATTGATTTTTGTTAATTGCTCTTTAGGGGTAAGTCCATCAATACTTTTTTTTGTAATACCTGCTTCAACTTGAGCCTTTAACGAAGCTACCCTAACCATAAAAAATTCATCTAGATTATTACTAAAAATTGAACAAAATTTTACTTTATCTAGGATTCTGTACTCCTTTTCCATGCCAGTTAGGAGTACTCTTTTATTGAATTCAATCCAACTTAATTCTCTATTAATAAAAACATCAGCCTGGTTTTTCATTAAGATACTTTTGAACTTTGTTTGTTAAAAGAATTATTATTTTTACCCTCTGCAATAAGGTATATCATGAAAAGTAAGATAACGGAACCAGCTATAAAAGGTGATTTAGGACCAAAACTATCATAAACTCTTCCGGCCATTGCAATGCCTAAAACCCCTCCAAGACTCTGCAGACCCTGAAGGTTACTTAGAATTGAGCCTTGTTTATCAACGTCTAATTTCTTTGATATTAGGGCTCTTAACGTGGGCGTAATTAATCCTGCCCCAACGGCTAAAAATGAAACAGCTGAGTAAATATTAATTGTCGCATCTTCTTTTGGAGCAGTTATTAAAAGAGCACACGCCACAAGAATAAAGCCTGATCCGATAAGCGTTAATCGCATTTCGCCAAATTGCTTTACCAGAGGCCCAATTAATCCTCCCTGAACGATAATCGCAATTATTCCTACTACAACAAGAGTTCCGCTTGATGCTTTGGTTGTCCAGTTTAAAGATTCTTGGAGGAAAAATATAAGGATATTAGTCAATCCAGTAAAAGCAATAAAGTAAATAAAAAAAGCTAATGATAATTTTTTAATCTTTTCTTCTTTGAAAACTGTAAATAGAGCTTTTAAAGGGTTTTTAAAAGCAGTTTTTGATTTATTTATTTCACTATTAGGCTTGGTTTCTGGTAAGTAAAAAAATACAAGGAGAAAATTTATTATTGGAATGATTGAGGCTATCAAAACTGGAATAATAAAATTATTATTTGTATTTCTTGCAAAAATTACAACAAAAATATTACCTAAGAAAAAACTTAAACCAAAAGCTACACCAATAAGACCAAATGTTTTTGCTCTTTTTTCAGGGCTTGAAATATCTGCAAGAATTGTTGTTGCAGTAGCTGCAGTCCCCCCACTTAAACCGTCAATAAGTCTCGCTAAAAATAATAAAAATAACGGGATAGTGGCTATCGAATTTGACCAATTAAAAAGAACTGTAAAAGATAATATTGATATTCCTATTACTGAACCAGTAATACAAAAAAGAGTGACAGGTCTTCTTCCATATCTATCACTCATGAGTCCTATAAAGGGAGAAGCTGTAAATTGAGCTAATTGGTAAGTGCATGATAATAAACCATATGTACTTGCTTTAGAGTCAAAAAGTAAAACAAAAGAGGGTAATATGGGTAACAGTATACTTTCACTTAAACGATCATTTAGAAGAGTTATAAACGCACTAAGGAGAGTAAATTTTTTATTTGGTTTTAATAAACTTTCTTTCACAATATTTACCTTCATTGCGATTTACTTTTACTACCATACTTGTTAATGGAGATTATTGTGCCTGGCATTGTTTATTTAGTTGGAGCAGGTCCTGGTGACCCTGAGCTTTTGACTCTTAAAGCTTTACGACTAATAAAAAATTGTGATGCATTAGTTCATGATGCTTTAATCCCGGATGAAATTACAAAAGAGGCAGGAAAAAATACAGAAATTTTCCATGTAGGCAAAAGAGCTGGGAAGTGTTCTGTACCTCAGGCTGAAACTAATGATCTTATTTTGAAATTAGCAAAAGAAGGCAAAAATGTTGTAAGGCTTAAAGGGGGAGATCCATTCATTTTTTCTAGAGGTGGTGAAGAGGTATCGATTTTAGAAAAAAATGGTATTTCAGTTGAAATTGTTCCTGGTATTACTTCTGGGATAGCTGCCCCCACATATTTTGGTATTCCACTAACCCATAGAGATGCTGCGAGTTCCGTAACTTTTGTCACTGGACATGAGCGTGTAGATAAGGAAAAAAAGACAGTGAATTGGAGAGATTTAGCTAAATCATCAGATAGCTTAGTAATTTTTATGGGTATAAAAAATATTGAATTTATTGTGGAAGAATTAATTCTCGGTGGTTTAGATAGGAGTACTAAATGCGCTGTTATTCAAGAAGCTACTTTAAAAAATCAAAAATGTTTTATAGAGAAATTAGATAATCTTCCAGATAAAATCAAAGATAAAGAATTTATAGCTCCATCAATTATCATTATTGGAAAAATTGTTGAATTTAAGGTTAATAACAATATAACTAAAGTATCTGATGTCTATTTACCAGATATTAATAAAGTTCAACTATATAATAAATCCCAAAAGTAAATTGGATCGAATTTAGGTTTAAGCTTTAAATCATTAACTTGATTAATTTGTCTGCAAGATAAGCTATTAATTGCAACTATTATGTCATCATTTTGAAATTCTGGAGGAATTAATTCTTCTTTTACAATTTTCAATTTTAAAGCTTCAGAAACCATAATCCCTTCTAAACAGCCGCTCTCTTTTCTAGGAGTTATCCATTGATTATTTCTTTTAATTAGAAGATTAAATGTACTTCCACAACAAAGTTCACCTGACGTATTTAAAAGGATAGAATCATCAAATGACTTTTCATTAGCTTCTGACAAAACTTGTATTGCCTGATTATATGAAAATGTTTTGCATTTACTTATAAGACTGAATTCATTTATTTTTTCCGTTTTACTAATGCAAACGCTTATCGGATTAAAATTTGGTTTGATTTTATAGAACTCAAGCCATAAATTATCCAAATCTTTTGTCTTTGAAGTGCTATCAATTGTTAGTTTTCGACCTTCATTAGTTCCTCGACAATAGTTTATTCTTACTGAAGCAAATTGATCATTTTTAAGCGATAACTTTTTAATTCCTTCATTAATAATTTGTCTTAAAGTTAATTTATTTATTTTGAGATTAATTTTTAAAATCTTACTACTTTTTTCTAATCTTTTCAGATGTTCATCAAAAAGAATTGGTTTGTTTCCTTTGATCAAAATGGTTTCAAATATACCATCAGCAAATTTTAATCCTCTATTATTAGCTGAAATAAATATTCTATCAATATCCAACCATTGATCCTTGTGCCAGCCCAATGTTTCAATCATTTTAGTGAATCAATCAACGGTAAAAGTTTCCACTTTAGTTCATCAGTTTCCTCTGCAGGGTTTGAGTCTATAACTATTCCGCAACCAGCATATATATTGATTTTTTTGCCTTTAACTAAAAATGATCTTATTAGTATATTGCTGTCAAACTCTCCATTCCAGTCAAGCTTCAAAAATGAGCCACAGTATGGTCCGCGTTCACATTCTTCTAATTCAAAAAGTCTCTGGCATGATCTTAATTTAGGTGCTCCAGTTATGGAGCCACCAGGCCAACAAGCTTTTAGTAAATCAATCCAGTTCTTGTCTTTTTTTAATTTGCCTCTGATTACTGAAGTTAGATGATGAACTTTTAAGAAACTTTCAAGTTTTAATATTTCTGGCACCATAATACTTCCTGTTTCGCAAACTTTACTTAAATCATTTCTTATTAGGTCAACAATCATAATATTTTCGGCTCTATCTTTTTCGTTAGTTATTAAATCGATAGCATTAAGTGCGTCTCGATTTAAATCTTTATCTCTGGATCTAGTTCCTTTGATAGGTCTTGATTCTACAAAATTTTTACTATCTATTTTTATAAATCTTTCTGGCGAGGTAGATAATACCGCCTCTTTATAATTATCATTATTATTTATTATTATTCCTCCAAAGGGAGCTCTTAATTTCCTTCTTATTTTCAAATAAATATCTAGAGGATTATAGTTTTTTGAAGATTCAATTTCGCATTTAGTTGTTAGGTTTGCTTGAAATAAATCTCCTAGGGAAATTAATTTCTTCAATTTTAAAATGTTTTTCTGAAATTTTTCAGCCATTTCGTCCAAATTAATTTTTGAAAAATCAAAATTCAAATTTGTTTTGATAATATTTTCTTCTTCAATAGTTTTTATATTGTTGATTATTTTTTTATAATTCATCAGTTCAGATGATTTTGTTCCTTCGATAATTATTTCTTTTTTTATTAGATTACATTTAATGATTGGATCATATGATGCAATCCATAAAGTTGCCATATCAGATTGTCGCCATGGGTTTTTAGGTTCTATGTAAACTCCAGCTTCATAACTTAACCATCCGATCCAAAATCCTTTTTCAATATTTTTTAAATTGTTAAAGGGATTATTAGTTTTGTCTAAATTATTGATATCTCTAGATTGCAGTGTTTTTTTAGGTTTAATTCCTATTATTGACCATTCCCCATTTTCTTTACCATCACTGTCTAGCCATGCTAATCCTTTATCTCCGAATTTTTTTGTTAGATGATGCGTAATTAGCGCTGGATCTATCCATTTTTCTAGAATTAATTTTTTTATTTTCATTTTTTATTATTGTTATTTAGCCATTTTTCGTAAGCGGCATTTCTAATTCTGCAGCTATCACACCTACCGCACGGTTTTGAATTTCCTGAATAACAACTCCATGTTTTATCTAAAGGGACATTATTATCAAAAGCTAATTTAATAATTTCCTCTTTATTTAAATCTAATAGTGGTGTCCAAAGTTTTATTGGGTTATTTTCTCTTCCTCTTTTATTGGCTAAATCTGCTAATTCTTGAAATTTTCTAATGTAGTCAGGTCTGCAATCTGGATAACCAGAATAATCCAGTGCATTAACTCCTAATCCTATAAAATCAGCATCTATTGCTTCGGCATAACTTAGTGCAACGGAAATAAATATTGTATTTCTCCCAGGAACATAAGTATTAGGAATTTTATTAGTTTGTACTCCTTCTATCGGAATATTTTTTTGAGTATCAGTTAATGACGAGCCTCCCCATAAAGATAAGTCAAGCTTAATGATTTTAAATTCTTCGATATCAAAGTGTTTGGCAATTATCGATGCAGAATTTAATTCTTTTTTATGACGTTGACCATAGTCAAATGAAAGGCCAAAAATTTTAGCTTTGGATTTTTTTGCGATACCAGTAACTGTAGAAGAATCTAAACCTCCAGATAATAAAACTACTATTGATTTATTTTTAAAAGTCATATGATTTCAATTAATTTTTAAGTATTTGTGAGTTTGAAGGCTCAATTTCCAATCTGGGTTATTTTTTACAAAATCAATAGCAAGAGAAAAACCATTCGCATTGTTCCATGCTGGCTGTAAATAAAAAATTTTATCTTCTTTTTTTAAGCCATCTTTGCTTTTAGAGAGTTGATATTGTTTTAAAGTTTCTTTTTTTATTTGAATAGCAAATTCAATATCTTCTATTTCATTGATGATTATTTTGATTTCATTACAGTTTTTTAAAAAATAATTTTTTGGAGGTGAGTGTCTTTTAGGAGATAAAGTAATCCAGTCATAGCTTCCTGATATCGAATGAACTCCACTTGTCTCAATATGAATCTTCATTGGCTTTTGTTCTTCCCCCATCGTCATTTTTTTTATGGCTTTGCAAAAATTATCCAAGTTATGTTGTAAAGGTTCTCCACCTGTAATAACGCAAAAAGATGCTCCTTCTTCTCGGGCAATTTTTATACGATCTATTATTGTTTCAATTGATATAGAGGGGTGCTTTTTCTCGTCCCACGAATTCTTCGTATCGCACCACGAACATCCAACTTTACATCCGGCTAATCTTACAAAAAAAGCACTTTTTCCAGCGTGATAACCTTCACCTTGTAATGAATGAAATTGTTCGACTAAGGGTAAAAAATTTGTCATTTTCATTCAAAAAAATAAAGAATATTAATTTGATTGAGTTAACTTATTTTGAGAGGCTTGTATTAAACCTTTAAATAAAGGATGAGGTTTGCCAGGTCGTGATAAAAACTCAGGATGATATTGACATGCTAAGAAGTATGGATGATTTTCTAACTCAATTAACTCAACTAATCTGCCATCTGGTGATGTACCACTAATTTTATATCCAGAATCTAAAAAACTTTGTTTGTAGTAATTATTAAATTCGTATCTATGTCGATGCCTCTCATAAATAACATCCTCATCATATAAGTTTTTTCCAGTTGTATTTTTTGTCAATCTACATGGATAAACTCCAAGTCTCATTGTCCCACCTAAATCAACTACATCTTCTTGTTCTGGTAATAAATGTATCACTGGGTTGGGAGTGTCTGGGTCTAGTTCTGAACTAGAAGCATCTGGAAGATTAGCTACATTTCTTGCCCATTCTATAACTGCACATTGCATACCAAGGCACAAACCTAAAAATGGAATTTTATTTTCTCTTGCGAATTTTATAGCCGAAATTTTTCCATTTACTCCTCTATTGCCAAATCCCCCGGGTACGACAATTGCATCAACTTCATTTAAGTAAGTTTCTGCTGAATTTTTTTCTATCATTTCAGCACTTACCCAATTTAAATCTAATAAAGCCTTTTGTTCAATGCATGCATGTCTTAAAGCCTCAACAACGGATAAATATGCATCTCCAAGTTCGATGTATTTACCTACTAAAGCAACTTTTATTGGAGCTCCAGGATTTCTTAGGTTGTGTATTAGTTGCTCCCAATTTTCCAAATCACATTTTTTATCTTCAAGGTCTAAATACTTCAAGGTTTCTTTGCATAAACCTTCTTTTTTTAAAGAAAGAGGTACTGAATAAATACTGTCTGCGTCTAAAGCTTCAATTACAGAGTTGATACTGACACCGCAAAAACCACTAAGCTTCTTTTTAAGAGCTTCATTGATAGATTTATCACTTCGGCATACAAGTAAATCTGGCTGAATTCCAATTGATCTTAATTCTTTCACTGAATGTTGTGTTGGTTTAGTTTTTATTTCGCCAGAGGTTTTGATGTAAGGAAGTAATGTTACGTGTATGTATGCAACATCGTTCCTATTGACATCATTTTTGAATTCTCTTATTGCCTCTAAAAAAGGCAGAGATTCAATATCACCAACTGTTCCACCAATTTCAGTAATAATAATATCTGCATTACTGTTGGCGGCTACTCTATGAATTCTTTCTCTTATTTCTCCCGTTATGTGAGGGATTACTTGTACAGTTCCACCGTCATAACTACCTCTTCTTTCTTTATTGATAACTGCTTGATAGATAGATCCCGTAGTCACACTATTTAACCTAGTCATTGCAGTATCAGTAAATCTTTCATAGTGACCTAAATCTAGATCGGTTTCAGCCCCATCTTCAGTTACAAATACCTCTCCATGTTGGAAAGGGCTCATTGTTCCTGGATCAACATTTAGATATGGATCTAGTTTTAATATTGAAACACTATATCCTCTAGACTTTAATAATCTTCCTAAGCTTGCAGCTACAATTCCTTTACCAATGCTAGAAACTACTCCTCCGGTGACAAATACAAATTTTGACATTAAATATTTTTAATTAAGCACAGCCTCCTTATATTTTATTTAAACAAAAAACTTTTAGAACATCCATATATATTCTTATTCATCAATTGTTATTTCAATATCTAATTCTTTTAATTGTGATTCAGAGACATTTGAAGGTGCATTTGTGAGAAGACATTTTGCTTGTTGATTTTTTGGAAAAGCAATGGTTTCTCTGATTGAATCTGCACCAATGATCAGCATGGTAATACGATCTAGTCCAAACGCTATTCCACCATGAGGAGGAGCACCCATTTCTAGTGCTTCTATTAAAAATCCAAATTTTTCATCAATCTCTTTATCAGTAAGTCCTACCGTTTTCAAAACCTCTCTTTGTAAGTTCGCTTCATGAATACGTAAAGAGCCACCTCCTAACTCCAATCCATTAAGAACTAAGTCATAAGCATTTGCTGTAGAGCTCTCAATTTCTTTTTTCAAGTTTTCAGAATCTTTAGATTTTATATTTTTTGGAGAACAAAAAGGATGATGTAAAGCTTCATATCTATTTTCCTCTTCATTTCTCTCAAACATCGGGAAGTCAGTTACCCATAGGAAATTCCATTTACTTTTATCAATTAGATTTAAGTCTTTTGCGATATATTGTCTAACCCTATCTAATGACTGATTGACAATTTGTTTATCTCCAGCTCCTAAGAGGATTAAGTCTCCATCTTTTGCTTCTGTGATTTTTAAAATATCAGCTATATGATCTTCACTTAAATTATTTTTAATTGCCCCAATAGTCTCAAGCTCATCTCCTTTGACCCTTATAAAGGCCAAACCACCAGCTCCAGCATCTTGAGCTACTTGGAAGATGTCACCTCCTGGTTTAATCCTTACGTTGCTAATACTTGAATTACCTCCTTTGACTGTTATTGATTTTATATAACCTCCAGACTTAATTGCCTTGGTGAAAATATTAAATCCAATATCACCTAATACTCCTCCTAAATCTTTTAATAACATTTGATATCTAGTATCTGGCCTATCAGTGCCGTAATTATCCATTGCTGCTTGCCATGACATTCTTGGAAAAGCATTATTAAAATTAATATTTAACACTTCTTTCCATATTTTTTTTATGAGACTTTCATTAAAAGCAATTATTTCTTCTTCACTAATAAAGCTCATCTCAATATCTAATTGAGTAAACTCTGGCTGTCTATCTGCCCTTAAGTCTTCATCACGGAAACATTTTGCTATTTGATAATACTTGTCCAGGCCTCCAACCATTAAAAGTTGTTTAAATAGTTGTGGGGATTGAGGTAAAGCAAAAAATTCTCCATTTGAAAGACGTGCAGGAACAAGAAAATCGCGAGCGCCTTCTGGAGTTGACTTTGTAAGTAATGGGGTCTCTACTTCTGTAAATCCAAAATTATCAAGAAATTCTCTAGCAACTTTAATAATATTATGTCTTGTTTTTAAATTTTCTATTAATTTTCCCCTTCTTAAATCAAGGTATCTATATTTTAATCTGAGTTCTTCTTTTGTATTTTCATAATCATGAATAGACACTGGAAAAGGTAAGGTTTTTTTAATTTGGTTGAGAATTTGCAAATCTTTAACCTTAAGCTCCAACTTTCCTGTACTTAAATTTGCATTTATGGAATCTTTGGGCCTTTCATTAATAATTCCGCTAACCATTATTACTGTCTCATTCCTTAGAGTTTCTGCCTGTTTAAATAGATCTGCACCATCATCGGGGTTAATTGTTATTTGTAGGAATCCACTATGGTCTCTTAAATCAATAAAAATTACACCACCATGATCTCTTCTTCTATCTACCCATCCGCATAAATTAACTAATTTACCAATATCTGTATTATTGAGTTCTTCGCAAATTTTGTTTCTCATCTAAGTATGATTTATTTATCAATAACTTATAATAATTCTTTAAGGGTAAATTTAGTTAATAATTTTTTTTATAAAACGCTCTTTTTGTTATAACACCTTTGAATTTTTTGCCTCTTATTAATATTTGAACTTCATTATTTATTAAGGCATGCGAAGCATTGATGTATGCAAAAGCTATAGCTTGTTGTTTAGTTGGAGACCAACTGCCGCTTGTGATACGCCCAATATTTTCTTCACCTTTAAGAACTGCGCAACCTTTTCTTCCTATTGCTTTACCCTCTATAGAGAGACCAACTAACTTTTTTTGAATACCTAATCTTGACTGCTCTTCAAGAAATCTTCTTCCAAAGAATTCGTGATTATTTTCTAGATGTACTAGCCAACCTAAACCTGCTTCATATGGAGAAGTTTCTTCATTTATGTCTTGACCATAAAGATGCATGCCTGCTTCAAGTCTAAGAGTATCTCTAGCTCCTAAACCACAAGGTGCAATATCTTTGGAAATTGAGAAATCCCATAAATTAATTGCTGCTTTTTTAGATAAAAGTATTTCTAGGCCATTTTCCCCTGTATATCCTGTCTTTGAAAAGAAAATTTTTTCTTTAGGCGAAATATGTTCAAAAATTTTATATTCGCATCCAAAGTTCGGGATATGTGAGATCGAAGAGTCAAGCCATTCTTCAAATAAATCGAATGAGTTTTTTCCCTGCAGTGCTAAAAGTACTTTGTCTTTTTTAAAGTTTGTTATCGAAATTTCATATTTATTTAAATTATTTTTTATCCACTGAAAATCTTTTTCATATCTACTTGCATTAACTATTAACAATAATTCTGATATATCGTTTTCTTGTATACCAAGGTCATAAATTATTAAGTCATCTATTATTCCTCCTTTATCATTGAGCATTACTGAATAAAGCCCCTGACCTTCAGAAAAGGAGTATAAATTAGTAGGAAAAAGTTTTTGAATATAATCCTTTGGATTGATTCCCTTAACAGATATCACACCCATGTGAGAAATATCAAATAAACCTGCTGAAGATCTAACTGATTCATGCTCTTTTATTAATCCTGAAAACGATATGGGCATTTCCCAACCTGCAAAATCCACTAATTTTGCATTGGATTCAAAATATTTTGAATAAAGAGGACTTTTTAGCAAATCCATGAAATATTTAGTTTGTATTTAGTATTTTTACACTGTAGTTTAGAAATTTTTTATTGCATATTTTCTAATGACAAAATTAAGCTTCTAAGTACTTTGGCTGCAACTATGCTACTAACTCCGCTTTTATCAATTTCTGGAGATAATTCCACAATATCTGAAGCCACAATTCTAAAGTCTTTTAAAGTTTTCAGTATTTCTTCAAAATCATTCCAAAGAAATCCTCCCGGTTCTGGAGTACCTGTCCCTGCTAATAAACTGGGATCAAACCAATCTAAATCTATTGTTAAATAGATTGGAGACTTAGCGTATGGTAGAAGAGCTTGTTTTAACTCATGTGCATTTCCGCCTGGACAAAAGTTAACTAATTGGTTTTTGTTATGCATAATTTCAAATTCTTCCCTAGTCCCACTTCTAATTCCTACTTGCAAAATTTTTTTTTCAGGTAGCACTTCTAAGCATCTTTTCATAGTACAAGCATGACTATGTTCATTTCCTATATATGATTCTCTTAAATCTGCATGAGCATCAAGTTGAATCAATATCAAATCTGGATATTTTTTTACTAATGCTTCAATAGCACCTCTTGTAATGGAGTGTTCTCCTCCAAGCATAATAGGACTAAGGCGTTTACTAATTAAAAAATTTGTTGCTGATTTAACCGATTCAATAACGGACTTTGAGTCATTTTTATCAATTAGTATTGATCCAAAATCAACATACATAATATCCTCTAAGTCTTTTTTTATTTTTGGACAATATGTTTCTAAACAAGAACTGACTTGTCTTATTGCTTCTGGACCAAATCTTGCTCCTGGTTTAAACGAACATGTCCCGTCATAATTAACTCCAAATATACCAATTGAGCAATTTTCAGGACTTCTTTTTGCTCCCATATAAATTGCATTTTCGTTATCAAATAAATTTTTTGTCATCTTATGAATCTAGTTCTTTTATAATTTTATTTGGCATCATTTTGAATGCTGCATTTTGAAAATTTAAATTCCAAATTTCACATCCTTTTTCTATTTTTAGGGCTTCATCATAATTTTGCTTTGATAAATTTAGATCTTCTGAAGAAGCGAATGTCCAACTCCAAATCCCGCTTGGATATATAGGCACAAAGGAATACATAGTTTCAGAAACTGTAAAATTATTTTTTAGGGTTTTCAAAATATTTATGTGAATATTTTTGAAGGATTCAGGTGATTCGCTTTGCGTTGCTAATATCCCCTTTGGTGTAAGTATTCTTTTACATTCTTTATAAAAAGAATCTGAAAATAATAAACTTGAAAATTCTGAGGGATCTGAACAATCTATAAATATAACGTCGTAAAAATTATCTCTTGTTTTTTGTACCCATTTAACACCATCATCAACATGTATTTCTAATCTTTTATCATTCCATGCTTCACCTCCAATTTCTTTTAGAAATCTTTTAGATATTTCGATTACCTCCTCATCAATTTCTACTAGATCAATTTTTGATATTTGAGTATATTTAACGCATTCTCTTACAGTACCACCGTCACCACCTCCAATAATTAGTACATTAGATTTTTCTTCAATGCTACTTAATGCTGGATGCACAAGACACTCATGATAATATTTCTCGTCTTTTAATGATGTCATCCAACAACCATCTAACATTAAAGCTTTACCATAATATTTATTTTCAATAACAATAATTTCTTGATATTTTGAGGTTTTTTTAATTAGGATTTTCCCATTTAGACCGAATCTTGAGCCTTTATGATATTCATCTATCCATGTTGTAATATATGTCATTTGCTTTTAGGAATTTTCCCCGCCAGTTTTTGCTTGGCTATTTGCCAAAGCCGTTGAAAGTCTTTCGGAGTTTGTTTTTTAATATTATCTCCTGCATGCTCTTCAACGATTGAAAATCTGTCTAAAAATTTTATATTAGTTTTTTGAAGAGCTGACTCAGGATTTATTTTTAAAAAGTTTGAGAGATTCAGAAGGGTAAAGTAAATATCCCCAAATTCATTTTTTATATTTGAATCATTTTTGCATTTAATTGCCTCTTTTAATTCATTTATCTCTTCTTCTAACTTTTTAAAAATCTCATCAGTACTTTCCCACTTGAAACCATGTTCTTTAACTACATTTGTGATTTTATCCGTACCAATAGTTGGAGGTAAATTTTTAATCTTCAAATTTAAATTTTTACTAATTGAAGATTGCATATGAGGTGCTTCCTTTTCTAAATTTTTTATATTTCCCCAAATCTGTTGTGATTTTTTTAATGATACTTTTTCTTTTTTGTTAAAAATATATGGATGTCTATTAATAATTTTCTTATTTAGATTTTTTATAACATCATTTAGTGCAAATTCTTTTTCTTCGCAACCGATTTCAGCATGAAGCATTACTTGTAATAAAAGATCTCCTAACTCTTCACATATATTATCTGCATTTTTTTCATATATCGCATCTATTAATTCATTACTTTCTTCATACAAAAATGGGATTAACGATATATGAGACTGTATTTTCTGCCATGGGCAGCCCCAAGTTTTATCTTTTAATGCTCTGATATTAGACATTAAGATTTTAAAACTATTTATAGTCTCTAAATCGGAATTGTTTTCCAATTTATATCTATTGTTTGAGGACATAGGACATATTTTATTAATTAAATTTTGCCTCAATCATGAAATATTTAAATACTTAGTATAAATTTTTCAACTTCATCTATTAGAATGATTTATCATAAGGGCGATTAGCTCAGCGGTAGAGCGCCTGCCTTACAAGCAGGATGTCCCTGGTTCGAACCCTGGATCGCCCATTTATTATTTTTCTAATGACTGAGATCGTCAATCTTTCAATCAGTCAAAGCGCTGCTTCAGAACTTTCTAGGCAAGCTTCTTTTGGAGGCTCTCCTGGAGAAATGTCGATTGATTTGGTAGAGGATAAAAATTGTTCCGAAGGATGGATCCATATTAAATTAAGGCCAGGTATATGTAATGGATCCCCTATTTCAAGAACTGAAGGAGTAACTTTATACGCGGATGTAAAACAGTTTAATTTACTTAAAGATTTAAAATTAGATTATTACGGTGATTTGAGCGGTGGTGGATTTCTTATTTCAACACCAAAAAATGCAAAACGTTGTTCCTGTGGTTCTGGCTTCAAACTTTTGTAGAATATATATGTCTTTTTTTGCAAACTAATATTATTTTCATTAATTGGCTGCTCCCAAGATAAAATAAACAAAATGTTTATTGAAATAAAATTTGCATATGACAGAGATGAATGATCAATTATCTTTAGAGAATTATTCACCTTTTGAAGTAGAGAAAAAGTGGCAAGAAAAATGGGAAAGTCTAAAGGCGTTTAGTCCTAACCCTGAGGATGATAGGGAGCCTTTCTGTGTTGTTATTCCGCCACCAAATGTAACTGGATCTTTGCATATGGGGCATGCATTTAATACGGCTTTGATTGATGTTGTAGTACGTTTTCAAAGACTTTTAGGTAAGAATGTTTTGTGTTTACCAGGAACTGATCATGCTTCAATAGCTGTTCAAACTATTCTCGAAAAACAATTAAAAAGTGAAGGCAAAACAAGCGAGGATATTGGAAGAGATGAATTTCTTAAAAGAGCATGGAACTGGAAAGAACAAAGTGGTGGAAGAATAGTTTCTCAACTAAAAAGGATAGGATATTCAGTTGACTGGACTAGAGAAAGATTTACTCTTGATCAAAAATTAAATGAAGCAGTTATTGAGGCTTTTAATATTCTCTATAAAAAGAATTTAATTTATAGAGGCGAATATTTGGTTAATTGGTGCCCTGAATCTCAATCTGCCGTAAGTGATCTTGAAGTTGAAATGCAAGAAGTAAATGGTCATTTATGGCATTTTAAATACCCTTTAATTTCTGAAAGTGGTGAATACTTAGATAAGTACTTAGAAGTTGCGACAACAAGACCAGAAACTCTTTTGGGTGATACTGCTGTGGCAGTTAATCCTGATGATGATAGATATAAAGAATTTATTGGTTTTAAAGTAAAAGTCCCATTCGTTGATAGAGAAATACCTATTATCGCTGATTCACATGTTGATAAAGATTTTGGCACTGGCTGTGTGAAGGTTACTCCAGCACATGATCCAAATGATTTTGCGATTGGAAAAAGGCATAATTTAAAACAGATTAATGTAATGAACAAAGATGGAACTTTAAATATTAATGCAGGTATTTTCCAAAATTTAGATAGATATGAGGCTAGAAAGAAAATTATCAAAGAATTGGATAACTTAGGCCTTTTGACAAATATAGAGGATTATAAACATACTGTTCCTTTTTCTGATAGAGGTAAGGTGCCAATTGAACCTTTATTGTCAACACAATGGTTTTTGAAAATGGATGATATATCACAAGGATGTCTTAATGAAATTGATTCAAAAAAACCATCGTTTATTCCTCCACGCTGGGAGAAAGTGTATAAGGATTGGTTAGCGAATATTAATGATTGGTGTATCAGTCGGCAATTGTGGTGGGGGCACCAAATACCAGCATGGTATGTCTTAGATGACTCTCAAGACTCAATAGAACAAAATACTCCATATATCGTTGCAAGAAATGAAGAAGATGCCTTAATCGAAGCTAATAAAAAATTTGGATCAAATATTAAATTGGTTCGTGATAAAGATGTTTTGGATACATGGTTTTCAAGTGGTTTATGGCCTTTCTCAACTCTTGGTTGGCCAAATATAAATGATCCTGATTTTAAAAAATGGTATCCCAATAGTGTTCTTGTTACTGGTTTCGATATTATTTTCTTCTGGGTAGCCAGAATGACAATGATGGGGAATACTTTTACGAATAATATTCCTTTTAAGGATGTTTATATTCATGGTCTAGTTCGAGATGAAAACAATAAAAAAATGAGTAAAAGTTCAGGAAATGGTATTGATCCAATACTATTAATTGATAAATATGGTTCTGACGCTCTACGATTTGCTTTAATTCGAGAAGTTGCAGGCGCTGGACAAGATATCCGGCTTGATTTTGATAGAAAAAAAGATACATCTTCAACTGTTGAAGCTTCAAGAAATTTTGCGAATAAATTATGGAATGCAACTAAATTTGTGTTAATTAATAAAACTTCTAACAATAATTATTCGCTTAATGCGAGTGATAAAACTTCTTTAGAGTTATGTGATAGGTGGATTTTATCTAAATTGAATCAGGTAAATATAAAAGTCGCTGCTTTGTTGAAAGAATATAAATTGGGAGAATCTGCGAAACTTCTATATGAATTTGCATGGAATGATTTTTGTGACTGGTATGTAGAATTTGCTAAACAAAGATTTAATAATAAAGAGACTAAAAATAGACAAATATCTGAAAAAGTTTTAATAAAAGTCCTCAATGATATTTTGGTAATGATTCATCCTTTTATGCCGCATATTACTGAGGAACTTTGGCATGCACTGCAACTAAAACCTGATAATGCATTATTATCTCTTCAAAAATGGCCAATTCACGAAAATAAATTTGTTGATAATAAGCTTGATAATTCTTTTCAGCAACTCTTTGAAATTATTAGGCTGATTAGAAATTTGAGAGCTGAATTAGGTCTTAAGCCATCAGAAAAAGGTCCTGTATATTTAATTTCAGATAATGATGAATTGATTGATTTTTTAAAAACTTTAGTTGACGATATTCAAACCTTAACTAAATCTTCTGAAGTATTTATTTTTAAAACTAATGCTGTTGATAAAAATGAGTTTGCTAAATCTTTTTCTGGGATAATTAGTGATTTAGAGGTTTATTTACCTTTTCAAGATTTTGTAAATATAGATGCATTGAAAGAAAGGTTAACCAAGGATTTAAAAAAGGTGACTATTGAGTTAGAAAATTTAAATAAGAGATTATCTAATAAAAATTTCGTAGATAAGGCTCCAAAAGATATTGTTGATGAATGCAGATGTAAATTAAACGAGGGTTCGGTGCAAAAGGAGAGGATTACTAAAAAACTCGAACTATTGAATTGAAAATGAATATATTCCTAGAAAATATTTATAATTTGTCTTTTTTTTTTAATACTGGAATTGGCATCTTATCGTTTGTTTGTATTTATATTTTAATTGTTTTATTAATACTTCCAGCTTCTTGGTTATCTTTATTATCAGGTTTTTTATATGGTTCATATTTAGGATCAATTATCGTTTTCATTTCCGCTTTCATTGGGGCATCAGTTGCATTTTTTTTATCAAAAACTTTTTTTGCAAAAAAACTAAAAAACCTTTTTAGCCGTTATCCAAAATTAAGTGTTATTGAGAATGTTGTAGAAAAAGGTGGACTTAAATTAATTTTTTTTTCGAGATTATCTCCGATATTTCCCTTCAGTATTCTAAATTATTTTTATGGTTTGAATAATATTAAATTTAGAGATTTTGCTCTTGGCCTTATTGGAATTATTCCAGGAACTTTTCTTTATTGCTCAATAGGTAGTTTGGCAAAAAGTCTCCAGGAGTTGAAAAATGTACAATCACCAAATAATTTGTATATTACTATCGTGGGAGTTGTTGCAACTTTTTTGGTTGTATATTTCTTAGCTAAATACTCCAGAGAATATTTTGAAAACTCATAAGAATTTAATCTTTAATATTCCAATCTCTAATAGATGCAATTAAGATAAACCAAAATAGCCTAACTTTACCTAACAAAGTTTTGTTGACTTCTAATTCGATATATTTTGCCTGTCCACAAGGTGTTTTTATGTAGTTGAAAACTGTTTTCTTAGTCATAAGTCTCTCAAAAGTCCTGATAATTATTTTTATATTTTATAGCTAATATTTTAAGTTTTTTTATTTAAAAACCACATTTATCATTGACTACTTTGTTGAATAATTTTTTAAAATTTAAACTTTTTCTCCAGCTTTAAATCCTCTAAAGCATTTGAATCTAGGAAACCTGAGACTAAAAGCCATAGCATCCTTGGATTTAGTTTTTGCATCAGCTCTGATTTCTACAAGTTGACCAATGAGATGGTTACGTTTTGACCAATATTCTTCACGTTGGATATCACTAAATCCGCTTCCGCAACTAAGACTATATTCATACCCATCATCTTTCCCCTCTACCAAGATTGCTCCTAGTCTACCTTTATTGCGACCTGTGCCTTCTTCTACCGATACAACTTTTAAAGTGACTTCAATGAAAGGTTTTGCTTTTAACCAACTATGTGTTCTTTTACATTCATACATAGCATCAGGATCTTTAATCATTACTCCTTCATATCCACCTTCCACCGCAGATTTATTAAGCTCTACAAATCTTTTCTGTCCCTCAATGGTGTCGAGATTTACGTTCTCCCATTCAAGTGTTCGTATATGTTTTAGAAGCATAGAATGTTTTACTACCCATTTTTTAACTAATAAACTTCTTTCTGTTTGTTTGGTGTTCCACATCCCTTTTTGGAAGTTTTCAAGCGGACATAAGTCAAATAGGTGGAGAACTGCGTCTTTTGTTTGTTTGCCATCTTTTCTATGTACCTGTTTCATTAAATCTTGAAAGTTTGCGCTCATTACTTCACCATCGAGTACTAAGTCATAAGGTGCTGGGTCTTCTTTGAAGACGTTTTCTATTTCTGAGATAATATGGCCAAAATTATGGAATTGTTTCCCATTACGAGAAAACATTTCTACTTTATTTTGTCTAATAATAGTTAAGACTCGTACACCATCTAATTTGATTTCAATTTGCTTTTTTCCTATCATTTTTTTTTCATGATTTGCACTGTCATGAGCTAAAGGACAAGAAAAAATAGGAATGGCATATTTGGGAAATTTCTTTGCTATCTTGTTGATTGTTTTTTCAGATACACCACATCTAAGATCTTTAATTAAAACTCGTCTATAAAATCCATTCCACTCCTCTTTTGTTGCAGATTCCATAGCTGTAAGAATTGCATCGCGAGCAGCGTGACCAGTAAGTTCTCTTTTAATAAGCTTATTGGCTAATTTTCTAAAATCTTCCCATAAAAAATTTTGACTTTTGTCAATCTCTTTCACAGGAACAATTTTTACACCAAAAGTTACTAATGGATCAAGTGCCATACGAATTCCTTCAAAAAAATCATCTAAACCTTCTTCCATTGCTTCTGAGATGATTTTTTCTTTATCTAATCTACTTGGGTGTAATTCTAATTGATGTATTATTTCTTTAAACAATTCTTTTTGCCTCACAAGAAATTATTAATTCACCTTAGCTATTCTGTCTATTTTCCAATCATTGTCAGTTTTTGCGAAAGTAAAATCTAATGGGAGCTCATCTTGTTTGTCTTCTGATTTTAAATTTAAAGTTATTATGATTTGATCTTCTTGGACTCTAGGTCTTCCTGATTTTAAATTTCTGTATTTATTGAGGTTTAAACTTGCTAAAAATTTAAGAAAGTCTTGGCGTTTAACATGAGTTTTATAAGTTTTTGTAGTTAAACCATACGCTGCATCAATTCTGCCTGCAGCTATTTGATCAAAAAACTTTCTTACTAATGGATTAATTCCTCTGGCGCTTATAACTAATTTGACTGCATTAAAAGTCCAAAAAGAAACTAGTACCGCTCCGCCAACTAATAATGCTTTAATTCCGATATCTTTAACTAGTGTTGCATCCATGTTAATTTGAGTTTTTTATTACTTTAAGAAAAGAAATCGTTTTTGATGGCTTTTTTTGTCAAAATAATACTAATTTTAATCCATAATGCCTGTTATTCCTCTTTTACCCTTATTTCATAGATTTAATAGCCAATATTTTGAAAATTCTTTAACGGTTAATAATCAACCTTTAGTGAAAGTTAGATGGAGTGATAATAGATTAAAAACTACTGCTGGTTTTTACAAAAGAAAACGAATTAATGGTCTTGTAGATTCTGAAATTATCTTATCGAAACCTATCTTGAGTAAATTATCCAATTGTGAAATAAACAGTACTTTATGTCATGAAATGATTCATGCATGGGTAGATAGGATATTAAAGAAAAATGAGATACATGGTCCAAATTTTTTAGAAAAAATGCATG
>CACGKI010000010.1 GCA_902573565.1 uncultured Prochlorococcus sp. | reverse complement strand
CCAGAGCCAGCAACTTATAGATCTGATCTTATTCAGGCAATAAGATTGAATAATCCTTATTTGGTACAAAAAGTTTGTCAATCTTTTCAAAATTCTTCACCAGTAGATTCTTTTCTTAATGTTGTTCCATCATCAATGGATGGATATAATTCAAAATTATTAATGGCAGGAGGTACATTTATTGAAGGTAGTACAAGTGAATTTTCCGCTGATGCTCCTCTAAGAGATCCTTACAATATTTTTGTTCAAGGTGGTTCTCACATAGCTCACATCAAAATTGCATTAATTCGATTATTATCTGAATTATTAGAGGAAAAATTAATTTCAAAGGACTCTCTACTTCCTTTATCTACTTAATCATGTCTTACCAGTTTCCAGACAACCTCAACTATGCAGATACTCATGAATATGTTTTGGAAGAAAACGGATTATTAAAAATTGGAGTTAGTGAGTTTGCTATAGATCAATTAGGAGATATCGTTTTTGTTGAGTTAGCTGATCAAGGGGCGACTCTAGAGAAAGGTGAGACCTTTGGAACAATTGAATCAGTTAAGGCAGTTGAGGAAGTCTATCTGCCTTTTTCAGGGAAAATAGTATCTGTAAATGAAAGTGTTATTGAGAACCCTGAGCTTTTACAGAATGATCCGATTGGAGAAGGTTGGTTAGTCATTTTGAAACCAGAATCAAAAGCATCAATTGCTGATTTGATGACTTCTAAGGAATATCAATTAAAGGTTGTACCAAAATAAGGCAAACTTTTTAAAAAGAGCTATTTTAAAGAAAAATATTTTAATATGACATCCAAATTTGGGTCTGATTTGTTTATAGATAGGCATCTTGGGTTAGGAGATAATGATGAAAAAATTATGCTGAACAAACTTGGTTTTAATAATATTGATCAATTTATAAATCAAGTTATTCCTGAAGATATTCAGCTTAAAGAGAAATATTCGGAGATATTGCCCCAAGGTTGCTCAGAAATTGAGGCCTTAAATGAATTAGAAGAGATTGCGAAGAAGAATACCAAAATGAGATCACTAATAGGCCTTGGTTACTATGATAATCATATGCCTAAAGTAATTCAAAGACACGTTCTCGAAAATCCTAGGTGGTACACATCTTATACTCCATATCAAGCAGAAATTGCACAAGGAAGATTAGAAGCTTTATTTAATTTTCAGACTATTGTTTGTGAACTAACAGGATTCCCTGTCGCAAATTCATCTTTGTTAGATGAGGGCACTGCTGCTGCAGAAGCTATGGCCATGAGTTTTGCCGCAAGAAAAAATAAATCTTCAAAAGTGTACTTAGTGGAATCAAATGTTTTTGATCATACTTTTAATGTTCTACAAACCAGAGCAAAACCTCTGGGAATATCCTTAAAACGCTTTACTCAAAGCAACCTTCCCAATCATGATGATGTCTTTGGAATTTTGTTGCAATTACCCGGTAAAAATGGTGAATTATTTGATCCCACATTCTTAATATCCCAAGCACATAGATCAGAAATTATTGTAACGGCATGTATTGATCCATTGGCACAAGTTTTAATTAAACCAATTGCTGAATTTGGTGTTGATGTAGCAGTTGGTAGTATGCAAAGGTTTGGAGTTCCAATGGGTTTTGGAGGTCCCCATGCCGCATATTTTGCATGTAGTGAAAAATATAAAAGGCTTATACCTGGAAGAATTGTTGGGCAAACTCTCTCTAAAAATGGAGAAAAGTCTTTGAGACTAGCATTGCAAACAAGAGAGCAACATATTAGAAGAGAAAAGGCCACTAGTAATATTTGTACTGCTCAATCTTTGTTAGCCATTATTTCTTCTTTTTATGCTATCTATCATGGCCCCTCTGGATTAACGCAAATTGCTAAAAGATTAGTTGAGTTGAGAATAAATTTAGAGTCATGTTTGGTTGATTTAGGATTTGATATTTCTGATGGGACAAGATTTGATAGTGTTGACGTTTATTCTGAGAACTCCCAAAAAATTCATAATGAAGCTTTAAAAAATGGGTATAACTTAAGAATTTTGCCGTTGGGATCAACTATTGAAGATTCAACTGGCTTTGGGATTTCTTTAGATGAGCTTAGCAATGAAAATGAAATCAAAGACATCTTGATATTTATAGCAAATATTATGGATAAAAAAGAATATTTAGAGCATATAAAATTTGATAAAGAATTTCATTTTGAAGGTTTAGCTTTGAGATCCTGTGAATGGATGAAGCAAGATATATTCACAAATTACCAAAGTGAAACTGAATTAATGAGATATATATTCCGACTGGCTGAAAAAGATTTTTCTTTGGTAGATGGAATGATGCCATTAGGAAGCTGTACCATGAAGTTAAATTCTGCAGCAGAGTTAAATCCAGTATCTTGGGCTAATTTATCTTCCATTCATCCTTTTTCTCCAACAGATCAAACTAAGGGCTATTCAAAAATAATATCTGACCTAGAGAAATGGATAAGTGATATTGTTGGTTTAAAATCAGTTTCTTTTCAACCAAATGCAGGCTCCCAAGGAGAGTTTGCAGGTTTATTGGCAATAAATTCTTATTTTGAATCAAAAGGTGAACTTTCAAGAAAAAAATGTTTAATTCCTAAAAGTGCTCATGGAACTAATCCTGCTAGTGCAGTTATGGCAGGTTTTGATGTTTTAACTGTTGAATGTGATGACGAAGGAAATATTGATTTTCAAGATTTGTCGATCAAGGTCAAGAAATTTGATAACCAAATAGGGGCTCTTATGTTGACCTATCCCTCTACTCATGGAGTTTTTGAATTGCAAATTAGAAAGATATGTGAATTAATTCACTCCGTGGGAGGATTTGTCTATTTAGATGGAGCAAATTTGAACGCTCAGGTAGGATTATGCAAACCAGGGAACTATGGTGTTGATGTTTGTCATTTGAATTTACATAAAACTTTCTGCATTCCACATGGAGGTGGTGGTCCAGGAGTGGGTCCAGTAGCTGCATCAGAAACTTTAAGCCCATTTCTTCCTACCCATTCTTTAATGGATAATAATTTCTTTAATAGTTCCAATTATGTATCTTCTGCCAAGCATGGGAGTGCAAGTATTCTTCCAATAAGTTGGATGTACATAAAAATGGCTGGTCATGGTGGTTTAAGGAAAGCAACTTCGCATGCAATTTTATCTGCAAATTATATTGCGCATTCTTTAAAGCATAAATTTAAGATTCTTTATAAAGGAAAAAATAATTTTGTCGCACATGAATGTATTTTAGATTTTAGAGATTTAAAATCCAAAACCGGTTTGAGTGTTAATGATTTAGCTAAAAGATTAATAGATTATAGTTTTCATGCCCCAACTATAAGTTGGCCTGTTCCAGAGACCATAATGATAGAGCCTACTGAAAGTGAAGGTTTGGCAGAACTAGATAGATTTTGTGAGGCTATGCTATTGATTGGAGAAGAAATCAGTGAAATAGAAAATAATATTGAATTTAAAAATAATAATGTAATAAGTAATGCTCCCCATACGCTGAAAGAGTTGATTTCTGATAATTGGCATTATCCTTATTCAAAAGAAAAAGCTTCTTTTCCTTATAAAACTCCAACAACTATTAAGTTTTGGTCCACAGTTTCTAGGATTAATAATGCATACGGTGATCGCAATTTAATTTGTTCTTGTAATGTAAATCAAGGAGAGACTTTAGAAGAAAAAAAATGTGCTTAAAGGACTAGCGCCCTTGTATTTACTTAGTTATTATCAATTTGAATAAAAATTTAATATTTTCTTATAGAAATTTTTTAAATTTTTTTATTAAAATATTCGAGCATCAAATTTTTTGGGGTATTTGAAGCTATGACCAAAGATTTTAAATCTGGTAATGTTAAGCACCTGCCTGTTAAAAACATCGATTTACCAAGTTTTGTCAATAATTTTTCAGAAGATAGCTCAAACATTTGTTCCATTGAGGGAACTAATGTTATAAGAGTACCTTTTGGTAAAAAATTTCCAAAGAAAAAAAGGCCTGCAAAGAATCAAAATATTGCTACTCTAATACTTCCTTTAAGTTCATATAGTAATCCTACGCCTCCACACGTAGCATAATTTAAATTAAGTTTAATCTATTTCTTTGAGAGTATCTGAATAATAATTTTGTAGTTGTAACGTTGCTTGATTCCAATCCCATTTTTCTGCTTCATTTCGTGCCTCTTTCCTCATAACTTCTCTTTTATCTTCATTCTCTAGAATTTTTTTTGTCGCTTCAATCAAACTTTGCACCCCATTATCTTTTTCGTCAGGATCATATAAACAACCATTAATCCCATCGCTAATAATATCTGGAATACCCCCTTTGTTGGCTCCGATAACTGGACATCCTGCTGCCATCGCTTCTAGTAAAACTAATCCAAGTGTTTCTGTACTAGAGGGAAATAAAAATATATCTCCAGAAGCATATGCGCTAGCAAGTTCGTTGCCAGATAAATATCCTATGAAATTAGTCTTGGTATTTTCGAAGATTTTTTCAAGCTGGTTTCTATACGGTCCGTCACCTACAAGTGCTAGGCAAGCACTAGGGATACTTTCTAAGACTGGTTTAATTCTTTCAATTTGTTTTTCTGCTGATAATCTTCCTACATAAATCAATAGATATTTAGCTTCTTTATATTTTCCAAATAATTTTTCTCTCATTTCCTCACTTCTTAAATCTGGCTTGAAACTGCAAGTATCTACTCCTCTCTGCCAAAGCGCAGTCCTTTGAATACCTTTATCTTTTAACTCATTGACCATAGCGGTAGAAGTACATAAATTTAACAAGGCTTGATTATGAGCTGCTTTAAGTAATTCCCACAAAAGTGGCTCTAACATACCCATACCATAATGTTCTAGATATTTTGGAAGATGAGTATGGTAGCTAGCAATTAAAGGAATATTATTAGTTTTCGCCAACCATATACCACCTAAGCCAAGTACAGCTGGATTAACTACATGTATCAAATCTGGATTAAATTTTTCTAACTTATCTGAGACTGCAGGACCTGGTAAACCAAGCTTCAACTCTGGGTATAAGGGTAATGGCATTGCAGCAACTCCAACTACAGTTGCTCCCATATATGATTCTGGACACCCTTCTGGACAAAAAATTATAACTTCATCACCATTTTTAATTAAAAATTCAATTGTTTTAGTCAGTCTAGTGACTATTCCGTCAACTTTAGGTAAAAAAGTTTCAGTAAACAATGCAATTTTCACTTTCTTAAGATAATTATTTCAGAGATTTTAATTAGTCTTTATAGCCTCAGCTTGTTTTTTAGTCCAGGATGAAACACAGGGTATGCGTTTAAGATCACATCTAGTAGAGTATTTTTTAGCAACTTCAACAACTTCTTCTAATAAGCCATTGTCAAGAGTCGTTGGGTTTAAACCTAACTCTATAAAGCATTTATTATCAACAATGAGATCATTTTCTACTGCTTCGTTTCTTGGATTTGGTAAATAATTTATATCAGCCCCTGTTAAAGATGCAACTTTTTTAGCTAATTCTCCAACTTGATGACTTTCAGTCATTTGATTAAAGATTTTGACCCTTTCGCCAGGTTTTGGAGGATTTTCAAGAGCAAGTTGAACACATTTTACAGAGTCTTTTATATGAATAAATGCTCTTGTTTGCCCCCCTGTGCCATGAACACTTAATGGATATCCAATAGCTGCTTGCATAAGAAATCTATTTAGAACAGTTCCATAATCTCCGTCATAGTCAAATCTGTTTGTCAATCTAGGATCTTTTAAAGTTGCTTCTGTATTTGTTCCCCAAACTATACCTTGATGAAGATCAGTTATTCTTACAAGATCATTTTTGTTGTAATAAAGAAATAATAATTGATCTAAAGTTTTAGTCATATGGTAGACACTTCCTGGACTTGCAGGGTGTAATATTTCTTCTTCAAAGCGGCTTCCATCTGGTTGTGGAACTTCAACTTTTAAATAACCTTCTGGAATTGTTGCACCTCTATGTGATCCATATCCGTAGACTCCCATTGTTCCTAAATGAACAACATGAATATCTAAATTACTCTCTACTATTGCAGCAAGAAGGTTGTGGGTGCCATTAACATTATTATCTACTGTATATCTTTTGGTAAAACTCGATTTCATCGAGTAAGGTGCTGCTCTTTGTTCTGCAAAATGGATTACAGAATCTGGCTTTTCATCAATGAGCAAATTGAGTAATTTTTGATATTGTTTAGAGATATCCATGTTAAGAAATCTCATAGGCTTACCTCCAATCTCTTCCCATGCAGAAAGTCTTTCTGTTATCGAAGCAATTGGAGTTAAAGATTCTACCTCTAGATCAATATCAATTTTTCTACGACTTAAATTGTCGACAATAATTACATCATGATTTTGCTCTGCTAAATTCACCGCACAAGGCCAACCGCAAAAACCATCTCCACCTAAAACAATAACTTTCACTCAGAACTCCAGAATTAATAGATTCATAATATATTTATTAAATTACTACAGTGTGCTTCCAATTTGCGAAAAAACATTGAAAATAGTTTCAAATCTTCTTTCTTAATACGATAAAAAAAATAATAAGTTTTTATTCTCTTTTTAAACTTTGCTCAACGAACAGAATTAGATAGATATGTTTTTTTCCGGTGAACTTGCTATTGCAAAGTCTTGTTTTTTAATTCTTCCTGCCAGATACGCTTTCCTGCCAGCTTTCACACCATAATTTATCGCTTGAGCCATTAGAGGAGGATTTTCAGCTTGTGCTATTGCACTATTGATTAAGACACCATCAGCTCCAATTTCCATAGCTTGTGAAGCTTCGCTAGGCACCCCAATTCCTGCGTCAATTATTACTGGGACTTTTGCATTCTCAATAATTATCCTTATATTTGATAAATTTAATAAACCTTGCCCGGAGCCTATAGGCGAGCCCAATGGCATTACAGTTGCACAACCTATTTCTTCTAGTCTTTTTGCAAGAATAGGATCTGCATTGATATAGGGAAGTACAGCAAAACCTTTTTTTGTTAAGATTTCGGCTGCTTTAATGGTTTCTATTGGATCTGGTAGCAAATACTTTTTGTCAGGAATAACTTCTAACTTCACAAAATTATTTTCTTCTTGACCAGATAATTTTGCAAGTTCTCTACCCAAAATTGCTATTCTCACTGCTTCATCGGAATTAACACAACCAGCTGTATTAGGGAGCATCCAGTATTTTTTCCAGTTGATCTTTTCGAGCAAATTTTCTCCGGTCTGATCATTTTTTATTCTTCTAACAGCGACTGTTATAATTTCCGTTTCAGAATTTGACAAGCTTTCTACCATATCTTGAGTAGATTTATATTTGCCAGTACCCACCATTAATCTACTGGAAAATTGTTTTCCACCAATTAGTAAAGAAGAATAATTTTCCATATTTAGAATCCCTTATCTTTAATACCTTTAAAAGGTTTATAATTATTCCTTTTTTCTAACTCCTTACTTTTTTTAATTGCTGTTTTGTTTTTTGGATCTATCACTAGAACCTTTTGATAGGTTGCATATGCCAAGTCGTACTCAAGTAAACGCTGTTGTGCTGATGCGAGGTTATTTAGGGCTATAGGATATTCTGGGAGTGATTTTATTGCGGAGTTATAGTGTTTAATTGCTTTCTTAAATTCATTTTGAGCAGCATACGAGAACCCTAAAGCATTGTTTATTATCGCTTTGGCTTCATCAGGTTCATTTTCATAATTTTCAATTGCTTTTAAAAAAGTTTTAGTTGCTTCAGAATATAATCTTTTTTTTATTTGAATAGACCCAAATTCATATAATTCTGTAGCTTGAGTAAGAGAATCTAAACCTTTCTGCTCGAATTTAACTAAATTTAATTCTTCACTTCTTGTTTTTAGAAATTGTCTGAATACAAAAATAGAAATTATTATTAATACAACAAAAAGAATTATTAAATAAGATTGAAAGGAAGATAATTCCATTATTTATATTAACTTTTCTAGATTATATTCTTTTTTTCTACTTACTAACGGAAGAAACAATTTTTTCAAAACACTTAGGATCGTTTAAGGCTAATTGAGCAAGCATTTTTCTATTAATTATAATTTCTGAATTTTTCATGCCATTTATCAACTTGCTATAGTTTGTTCCATTTATCCTGGCAGATGCGTTAATTCTAGAAATCCAAAGTCTTCTAAAATCTCTTTTTCTTCTTCTTCTATCCCTGTAAGCATTACAAAGAGCTTTCATCACTCTTTGATTTGCTGTTCTGAAAAGATTTTTGTTGCCGCCTCTAAAACCTTTTGCAAGGTTTAAGATTTTGTTTCTTCTTTTTCTGGCTATGTTGCCTCTTTTTACGCGTGCCATGTATATCTAATAAAAATTGGTTAAAAATTTATGCGTATGGAATCATTAATTTTACATTATCAGCATCTCTTTCATCAACTACGGCTTTTGTTGATAGATGTCTTTTTAATTTTGAGCTTTTATGATCAAGTAAATGATTATGGAAAGCTCTTCTTCTCATGAATTTACCCGTCGCAGTAGCTTTAAATCTTTTGGCAGCTGATTTACGAGTTTTTAGTTTAGACATTTAAGTCAAATGTGTTTAATTAGGGTAATCTAAACCTTTATACGCATTGGTGCAAATAAAAGTTTTTAATTGATTAAGAAAGTTCTAACTTATGAAACTTAAATTTGCCTTTTTAAACTTATTTTTAGGATGCATTGCTCTTTTATTAATAAATACTAAATACACTTCAAATGTCAAAGGAGAAGAATTGCAAAAGGTTGAACTCAACAATGAAATTAAAAAAGGAAAATTTTTAATTGGTTTAAAGCAATATTTAGGCGGGGAGAATGACAGTTTTTCAAAAAAAAAGAGTATCAATTTTATCACTGATAAAGGTTTTTTAAATCTGATATCTTCCAACGGCATTAAACATAAATCAAAAGAGATTAATATTAGTTGGATGGATATACCCATCAAAAATCCAAAAACAATCAAAAGAATTGTTTTTGGCCCTTTTGCTAGCTACGAATCAGCAAAAAAACAAGCAGAGAAATTGAAAGATAAAGGATTTGAGACGACTGTTGCTTACCCTAAAAATTGGGAAGTATGGATTCCATATGCAGATGATCTGCCAGAGTTTGAATTAAAAAATAGGATTTCTAGAAAACTAAAAAATTTTCAAATTACTCCTGTTCTTAGCAGTGAATATAGTCTTATGAAACTCGAAGGACCTATATATATTTATGCTCAAGAGGACATAACAATAAATGGTGTCAATTTTGGAAAAAATTTTTATTTAATAAAAGATTTATATGGAACTTGGACATTAGTTCAAAAAATTAAGTTTGATGATTATTTGGCAGGTGTTTTGCCATACGAAATTGGGCCGAATTCCCCTTTAGAAGCACTCAAGGCACAAGCAGTCATTGCAAGAACTTGGGGAATTTTTAATTCTGATAGATTTAATATGGATAAATATCATTTATGTATCACCACTCAATGTCAAGTTTATAAGACTCCTAAAATTACAAATAAAAAAGTGCAAAAAGCTATAGATGCTACTTCAAATTTAATTCTTACTTATGGAAATCAACCAATAAATGCTTTTTACCATGGTTCTAATGGTGGAGTATCTGCTACTGCAGGCGAGTCTTGGCAAATTCAAGATTATTCTTATTTCAATTCAATCATTGATGGTTCTAAATCATCAAGAAAAAATTTTAAACTTCCAATTAAAAATGATTCTGATTTAAATAATTTTTTAGATTTTGATAAAAAACAGTTTTATGGGAGTAATCATTCTCTTTTTCGATGGAATAAGAAAATTTCTAGTCTTGAAATTAAAGAAAAGTTAATTAAAAACAAACTTATAAATATTAATGAAGACGTTTTGGATTTAAATTCTATTGAACGTGGGTCTAGTGGCAGAGTGACAAAATTGGAAATACAAACGGATAAAGGTAATAAATCTATTATTCTTATTAAAGATGATATTCGACGGGTATTAAATTTTATACCTAGTAATTTGTTTACTATTAATAAATTAAATGATGATTTATGGCTTTTTAGAGGAGGAGGCTTCGGTCATGGTGTAGGTTTATCTCAGTCCGGAGCAATTGAAATGGCTAAATTAGGATTCTCTTATGAACAAATATTGAATCATTACTATCGGGATGCAAAACTGCAAAAATTTGAGATATTGTCTCAATGAAAGTTAGGTAATTAAAAATTTACTTTTATGAGTAAGGGTTTTTATAAAAATCGAAGACTAAAGTCGTTTATATTTCTTAGTGCTTGTTTTTTAGTAACTTTTATTCCTCATGCTTACAATATCGAAAATTTCTTTTACCTTATATTGACTCTTTCTTTTGTGATTGTTTTTTACGGTTTAATAATTATTTCTAGAAACTTCAAAAGGAATAACATTTCAAATACTTTAAACAAAAGAATTAATGATAAAGATTTACCGGTGCTTGATATTTTAGTCGCAGCTAGAGATGAAGAGAATGTAATAGCAAGATTAGTTGAAAGATTATTTAATTTAGATTATCCAATTAATAAATTAAATATTTACATAATCGATGATGGCAGCTCTGATAAGACGCCTTTAATTTTAGATCGATTATCTAGACAATATGCAAAGCTAAAAGTTCTAAGTCGTTCTCCAAACGCGGGAGGAGGAAAGTCAGGAGCTTTAAATTATGCTTTGAAGTTTACTCATGGTGAATGGTTATTAGTTTTAGATGCTGATGCAGAATTAAAACAAGATTCTTTGATAAGATTATTTAGTTTTGCAGAAGAGGGTAATTGGTCTGCCGTTCAACTAAGAAAATCAGTAACAAATGTAAGTAAGAATTTTTTAACTTCATGTCAGTCAATGGAGATGGCTATGGACGCAATCTTTCAATATGGAAGATTATCATTTGCTGGAGTTTCTGAATTAAGGGGAAATGGTCAATTAATTAAGAAAGCAACATTATTGGCGTGTGGTTCTTTCAATGAAGACACAGTTACAGATGATCTTGACTTAAGTTTAAGATTGTTATTATCAAAAGCTAAGATTGGAATTTTATGGGACCCTCCAGTAATGGAGGAAGCAGTTGAGAATTTAAATGCTTTGTTAGCACAAAGGCAAAGATGGGCAGAGGGGGGTTTGCAAAGATTCTTTGATTATGGGGATCAATTGGTTACTAATAAAATTGATTCTTTGCAAAAATTTGATTTAAGTTACTTTTTCATCTTGCAATATGGACTGCCAATAATTTCTATTTTTGATTTAGTTCTTAGTGTCGCTTTTTTAGATGCACCAATTTACTGGCCTATTTCATTTACAGCTTTTATGTTATCTGGGATTGCTTTTTGGTACGGTTCTTCTTGCAAAAGTGAAGTACCCGTGTTGCAAAGGACCAATTTTTTAATGGTAATTGTATCGGTTTTTTATTTATCACATTGGTTTTTAGTAATCCCTTGGGTAGCTATAAAGATGTCTATTTTGCCCAAAAAGATACTTTGGAGAAAAACTCTACATACTGGAGTTTAATTTATTCATCAAGTTCTATAATTTCTCCATTAAAAAAATTTGCTAAGTTTTTTGAACTATCATCGTAAGTTTCCTTGTTAGATACTTCTGTTGACGAATTAGTCTTTGGTTCTATTTTTTTTAATGGTTTCAAATTCTTAAATTCCTTTTGGTTCTTTTCTAATTTTTTGGTTGGGTTACTTTTAGGTAATTGTTTGGTTGAAAAATGAAGTATTATTTGATCTCCAAATATCTTTTTTACTGTATTTTCAATTATAACTTTTCTGCTTTTTATCATATTTTCCCAATTTGGAGATAATGCAATTGTAATTTTCTCCGAATTAAAACTTTCAAGTTCGGCTTGTTGTGAAAGTAGCATTCTTGTAGATGGTAACTCTAACTTAGCAAGAATTAATTCCCATTGATCTTTTAAATTATTTGATCCAGGATCATCTTGATTATTATTAGAAATATTTTTCATACTTTCATTTCTTAAAACCTCAAATTTTTCTTCTTTTTCTATAGTCAATTCCTCGCGACTTATTTCCTTTTTGATACTTGGTTTTTGAATTTCATTAGAAATATTTTCTTTTTTAGCTATTGCAATGTTTTTTATGCTTTTTCCCTTCTCCTCAGTCACATACTGTTTACTTTCTTGCTTATTTTCTAAACTATTTATCTCTTGTTTATTTAGAAGGCCAGTTAAATGTATTTCCAACCAAAGCCTTGGATTATCACTTTTTTTGATTTGATATTCAATATTTCTCAGATTATTATGCCAATTGATTATTGTTGATTTATTTATTGTTTTTGAGATTTTATCTAATTCATCTTGAAATTCATCAGAGGTATAATATAAATCTGAATATTTATTATTTGTAGTGTGCAGTAGTAAATCTCTTGTGATGTTCAATAATCCAACAATTATTTGATGTGGCTCATTTCCAGCATCATATAATTTGTTGCAGGTTATTATTAATGACTCTGGATTATTCTCAATTAATGATTTAATCAGATTTGTTAATTCAATTTCTGATACTTCTCCAAGCAAGTTTCGAATATTTTTAATCGTTATTCCATCTGGGAAAAGATTAAGTTGTTCAAGAAGGCTTTGTGCATCTCTCATTCCTCCATTTGATCTTTTTGCAATCATTTTTAATGCTTGAACTTCATACTTAATGGCCTCTTTTTCTGCTATTTCTGAAAGATGTTGAAAAATATCACTAGGGCTTATTTTTCTAAAATCAAACTTTTGACATCTACTTTTTATTGTATTTAATACTCTCTCAGGATTTGTTGTCGCAAGAATAAATACTACTCTTGAGGGAGGTTCTTCAATAGTTTTTAGTAAAGCATTGGATGCTGCTGTGGAAAGCATATGACATTCATCAATAACGTATACTTTCCATCTCGCTTGAGTAGGAGTAAATCTTGCTTTTTCTATAATTTCTCTTATGTTCTCAACTCCAGTATTAGATGCTGCATCAATCTCGATAATATCTAAAGCGTTTCCATCTGTAATTTGCATACACAAGTCACATTTACAACAGGGATTTATTGTTGGCTGCTTGAATTCTTGGCAGTTTAAGGATTTTGCAAATATTCTTGCACTTGATGTTTTGCCAGTGCCTCTTGGACCATTAAAAAGATATGCTGGAGCAATTTTTTTTGTTAATATTGCTTGTTTTAGAGTAATAGATATAAAGTTTTGACCAACCAGTTCGTCTAGGTTTTTTGGTCTATATTTTTGATGATAAGGTTGATGTATATTAGGCATTTATTCTTCATTAATTAAATTATTAGGGTTTAAATTTTTATGATAAAAATCTTCTTTTTATGCAGACTCTTTAATGATTCGTTTCGACCCAGAGGGTAATTTAACAATTTTTGATGAGAATAAACTATCTACCATTTTTTTTGTAATTGTGAATTCTTTTACATTTGCTTCAGAAGGCAAAGTGTACATTATGTCTAGCATTAGTTCCTCAATTATTGATCTTAATGCTCTTGCACCTGTTTTTCTTTTATATGCTTCATTAGCTATTGCTTCAACAGAATCCGGCTCAAATTTTAATTCCACGTTATCCATACTTAGCAATGTTTTGAATTGCTTTACTAGTGCATCTCTAGGTTGTGTAAGAATAGATTCTAAAGTCTCTTTAGTCAGACGATCAAGTACAGCACAAACAGGAATTCTTCCAATAAATTCTGGAATTAGTCCATATTTAATTAAATCATCTAACTCTAAATTTTTTAAGGCATCTCGAGAGTCTAATATTTTTTTTGTATCAACTTTGTTTGGATCTGAATTAGTGGTAAATCCTATGGAGTGTTTACCCATACGCTTTTGAACGATATCCTCTAATCCTATGAAAGCTCCCCCGCAAATAAATAAAATTTGGCTTGTATCAATTTGGATGCAGTCATGATAAGGATGTTTTCTACCTCCTTGAGGTGGAACATTGGCAATTGTTCCTTCAAGCATTTTTAATAAAGCTTGTTGTACTCCTTCTCCAGAGACATCTCTCGTAATTGAAGGATTCTCGCTTTTTCTAGCAATTTTATCTATCTCATCTATATAAATAATTCCTTTTTGAGCTAGATCTACGTTCATTTCTGATTTTTGTAGAAGCCTTAAAAGTATATTTTCTACATCTTCTCCAACGTATCCAGCTTCTGTCAAAGTCGTTGCATCAGCTACTGCAAAAGGTACATCTAGAAACTCAGCTAAAGTTTGCGCCAATAATGTTTTTCCGCTTCCAGTAGGGCCTATGAGTAAAATGTTTGATTTTTGTAATTTCGTTGCTTGCGAATCCTTTGAATTAGGATTTTTGATTTCTTCTTTGACTTTCCAAGCTAATCTTTTGTAGTGGTTGTATACAGCTACGGATAATATTTTTTTGGCAGATTCTTGCCCAACTACTTGCTTATCAAGAAAATTTTTAATTTCTAATGGTTTAGGAATTGAAGTTAATTCTAAAGGAATAGATTTCTTTGGATTTTCTGTTGGTAATTTCTTTTTTACTTGCGGTGAGTTGTTTGTATTCGCTTGAGTATCAAGAATTTCTTCATCGAGAATTTCATTACAAAGGTCTATGCACTCATCACATATGTAGACTCCAGGACCAGCTATTAGCTTTCTAACTTGGTCTTGTGATTTTCCGCAAAATGAACATTTTAGATGGGCGTCGAATTTAGCCATCGAATATAAAGTTTAAAGTTAAAGGTGTTAAATATTACCTATTCACTAGGATTGCTTATAAACACCGATTCGTCATCATATTCTTAAAAAAAAAGTGTTCCTTGTTATTTTTTGATAACTTTATCAATTAATCCATATTCGACTGCTTCTGAGGGAGATAAAAAGTAATCTCTTTCTGTATCTTCATTAATCTTGTCTAAAGGTTGTCCAGTATGCTCTGCTAAAAGGGAATTTAATGTCTTCTTTAGAAATAGTATTTCTTTAGCTTGTATTTCAATTTCTACTGCTTGACCTTGTGCACCTCCAAGAGGCTGATGAATCATAATCCTAGAATTAGGTAAAGCTAATCTTTTCCCCTTTGCTCCTCCAGAAAGTAGAAATGCCCCCATACTTGCCGCTACTCCAAAGCATATTGTCACTACATCAGGGGAAATTTGTTGCATAGTATCATATATGGCCATTCCAGCAGTAACTGAGCCTCCAGGAGAATTGATATATATTTGTATGTCTTTTTCTGGATCCTCAGCTTCAAGAAATAATAATTGTGCAACAAGCGAGTCTGATACCTGATCATTAATTCCAGTTCCTAAAAAAATTATCCTCTCTCTTAATAGTCTTGAATAAATATCAAAAGCTCTTTCACCTCTACCTGATTGTTCTATAACGGTAGGAACAGCGTCAATAGTTTTATTATTACTCTTGTAAGTACTTATTGAGCTTTGGATTAAATGTTTTTTTTCTGAGTTCACAAATTAGTTTTAGTCTTATAGATAATTTAAGGGGTTTTTGTTTAATTAGTAGGAAATTTCATAAATTATTTTTTTTCTTTTTTATTTTGAGTTTTTGTTGTTTTTGTTGTTTTTGTAGTTTTTGAGGCTTTTGTTGTTTTGGAGGGTTTGGTAGCTTTAGAAGTTTTTGTAGTTTTTTCCTTAACTTCAGAATTTTCTTCAAGCCAAATTATTAATTTTTCTTTGAGTAAATCGTTATTTATTACTTCTGTTAATTTTTTAATATCTATTTGTTTTGAAGATTGAGAGATTGCCTCTTCATAGTCTTTCATTTTTAAATCAATTTCATCTTTCTCAACTGTTATGTTTTCTTTTTCAGCTAATGCTTTAAGAGCTAAATTTCTTTGAACATTTTTTTCAGCCTGAGGCCTCGTGGACTCTGCTAATGACTTAACTAATTCCGGCGTGAAAGTAGATTTAACATCAAGACCTTGTTGAGCAAATCTTTGAGCGGTTTGTTCAATATTATTCCTTACTTCTGTATCAATCATAGATTTTGGAATTTCAGCAACTAATTCGTTTGTTAAAGCATCTAATAATGCTTCAATTTTGATATCTTTTTGAGTTTTTTCAAAATTGTCTTTTAGTTGCTTTTCAATATCTTTCTTTAACTCTTTTAATGATTCTTTGTTGCCAGACTGTTTTGCAAAATCATCATTAAGTTCAGGTAATTCTTTTTCTTTAAGATCCTTAAGTTTTACTTCAAAGATTGCCTCTTTGCCTCTTGAATCTTCATGAGAATAATCTTCAGGAAATTTAAGGTTAAGTGTTTTAGTATCACCAATTTTCATCTTTACGATTCCCTCAACGAAGCCTGGAATCATTTTGTTCTTTTCTAACTCAAGATCCATTGATTCACTTGTTCCACCATCAATCTCTTTCCCAGAGTCTTTATATTTTCCTGTAAAACTAACTACAGCAATATCTCCTAATTTCGCTGCTCTATTGGTTACTGGAATAATATTTGCAAACTGACTTCTGGATTTTTCTAGCGCTTCATCTACTGACTTAGGATCAAACTTTGTTTTTATGATTTCAACACTTAGTCCTTTGGATTTTTTTAGTGTTAATTCGGGGGCAACATCAGTTTGAAGAGTAATTTTAAGTGATTTTTCAGGACTAAACTTTGCGAGTAAAGTTTCAAAACTTTCTACCAATTCTGGCTCACTAAGTGGCTCTATAGATTTTATTTTTAATGCTTCTTGCCATGATTTATCAATAATTTTTTCTAGAGCAGAAGCATGTAATTGTGTGATACCAATTCTTTGGATTAAAACTTGTTTAGGAATTTTACCAAGTCTAAATCCTGGAATTTTGGCAGAACGACTGATAGTACTGATTGTCTCATTTACACACGTTTTGCATGTCTCAGATGGGATTTCTAATTCAAATGAAATTCTACTTTGAGGCAAGGGAGTTGTTTTGACATTTAATGCTTCTTTAGCCATTTTTTATTATTACTAAAAGCCGAATCTTAATTATTTCACATTATGTGATTTCCTTGAAAGTTATTTTTTTGATAGAGTAAAAAAAATAGTCATCCTATTAATAAAAATCATTTTTAAAGTGTGAGAAAATCTCCGTTTTTGCCAGATAGGCCATTAAAAGTTGCTGTTTTGGGATCTTCAGGTGCTGTTGGATCTGAATTACTTAAAATTCTTGAACAACGTAATTTCCCAATATCAGAATTGGTCTTGCTTTCATCAGAGCGTTCAGAAGGAAAAAAAATTATTTGGAAAGGTGAAGAATTAGTTACAAAAAAAACAACTAAGGAAGAATTTTTGAATCTTGATTTAGTTTTAGCTTCAGCCGGTGGAAGTATTTCAAAAAAATGGTTGTCTAACATTAAGGAACAAAATGCTTTATTAATAGATAATTCAAGTGCCTTCAGATTAGATAAGAATGTACCTCTTGTAGTTCCTGAAGTTAATGCTAGTGAAGCACTTAATCATGATGGGGTAATAGCTAATCCAAACTGCACCACTATTTTGTTGACAATAGTTTTAGCTCCATTAAGTAAACTGTCGACTATTCAAAGAGTTGTTGTCTCAACATATCAATCTGTGAGTGGTGCAGGCCAATTAGCGATGGAGGAATTAAAATATTTAACTGAAAAATATCTTCAGGGTAATCCTCAAAACAGTGAAGTTTTGCCATATTCACTGGCTTTTAATTTGTTTTTACATAATTCACCTATGCTTGCAAATAATTACTGCGAAGAAGAGATGAAAATGGTCAATGAGACCAAGAAAATATTAAATATTGCTAATTTAAAGCTCTCTGCTACATGTGTTCGAGTGCCAGTACTTAGAGCACATTCTGAATCTATCAATATTGAATTTGCCGGAGTAGTTGAGCCTAAGGATGCTCTTGAAGAATTAAAAAAATCTCCTGGAATTGAAATTATTGAGGATTACAAAAAAAATAGATTTCCTATGCCAAATGACGTTATGGGAAGGGACAATGTTGCTGTTGGCAGGCTAAGAACTGATATAAGTCAGCCTAATGGATTAGAATTATGGTTATGTGGAGATCAAATAAGAAAAGGCGCAGCTCTTAATGCTGTTCAAATAGCTGAGTTATTAATTCCAAAAAAATGATTCCAGACAAAACTGAGTGTAATAATCCACTATTTGGAAAAATGTTGACTGCAATGGTTACTCCATTCACTGAAAATGGAGATGTAGATTATGAACTGGCTATAAAACTCTCAAATTATCTTTTTGAGAACGGTTCCGATGGAATAGTCTTATGTGGTACTACTGGAGAATCTCCGACTCTTTCATGGACTGAACAACATGATTTATTTATTGCTGTAAAGGGATCTTTGGATTCAAGCTGTAAAGTAATAGTTGGTACTGGTAGTAACTGTACAAGCGAGGCTGTGGAAGCTACAAAAAAAGCCTACGATTCTGGTGCCGACGGTGCTTTGGTCGTTGTTCCTTATTATAATAAGCCACCTCAAGAAGGTCTTTATAAGCATTTCAGCTCTATTGCTAATTCCGCAAAGGATTTGCCTTTAATGCTTTACAACATTCCTGGAAGGACAGGATGCAATTTATTACCTGATACTGTGAAGAAACTTATGGATTTCTCAAATATTCTCAGTATTAAAGCTGCAAGCGGTAGAATAGAAGAAGTAACAGAAATAAGAGCTATTTGTGGCTCCGAACTCTCTGTATATAGTGGCGACGATTCATTGTTGCTTCCAATGTTATCTGTAGGTGCTGTAGGAGTAGTAAGTGTTGCAAGTCATTTGGTTGGATTGCAATTGAAAGAGATGATTATTTCTTTTCAAAATGGAAAGCTTTCCAATGCGCTTGCTATCCACGAAAAACTTCAGCCTCTTTTCAAAGCACTCTTTATGACTACTAATCCAATCCCAATTAAGGCTGCTTTGGAGCTATCGGGGTGGAATGTAGGTAATCCTAGAAGTCCTTTGTCACCATTAAGTAATGACATGAAAAAGCAACTATCTTTTATCCTGAAATCCCTACAATAGGGATTATATTTAACTTGATAATTAAATTAAAATAAACCTTATTTGATTACAAGCAGGCCTTTATAAATTTCACAATTATGCAATCAAGTACAAATTCAACTGTAAATAGATCTAATAACGATTCATCTAGATCTAAAAGTAATACGCCAGCTCTACGCGTAATACCTCTTGGAGGACTACATGAAATAGGAAAAAACACTTGTGTTTTTGAATATGGTGATGAATTGATGCTTGTTGATGCAGGACTAGCTTTCCCATCTGATGGTATGCATGGCGTAAACGTTGTTATGCCAGATACAACTTTCTTAAAAGAAAATCAAAGAAGAATAAAAGGAATGATTGTCACTCATGGTCATGAAGATCATATTGGAGGTATTTCTCATCATCTAAAGCATTTTAATATTCCAATTATTTATGGCCCAAGACTGGCAATGTCAATGCTTCGAGGAAAAATGGAGGAAGCAGGGGTATCTGATAGAACAACTATACAGACAGTAAATCCAAGAGATGTTGTAAAAGTTGGACAACATTTTTCTGTTGAATTTATTCGAAATACTCATTCTATTTGCGATAGTTTTTCTTTAGCAGTTACAACGCCTGTTGGCACAATTATTTTCACAGGGGATTTTAAGTTCGATCATATGCCAGTAGATGGAGAGCAATTTGATATTGAAAGAATGGTGCATTATGGAGAGAAGGGCGTTTTATGCATGTTCAGTGATTCGACTAATGCCGAAGTTCCAGGTTTTTGTCCCTCTGAGAAGACTATTTTTCCTTCGTTAGAAAAACATATTGCAGAGGCAAAAGAACGAGTTATCCTTACCACTTTTGCTAGTTCTGTTCATCGAGTGACAATGATCTTAGAGTTGGCCATGAAACATGGAAGAAAGGTTGGTTTGTTAGGTAGATCAATGATAAATGTTATTGCTAAGGCTAGAGAGATTGGTTATATGAAATGCCCAGATGATTTGTTTGTACCTATCAAGCAAATTAGAGATTTACCAGATAGAGAAACCTTATTATTAATGACTGGAAGTCAAGGAGAACCTCTAGCAGCATTAAGCAGAATATCTCGTGGTGAACATCAACATGTTCGTCTTAAGACTACTGATACTGTAATATTTTCAGCTAGCCCAATTCCTGGTAATACTATTTCTGTTGTTAATACAATAGATAGATTAATGAAACTCGGAGCAAAGGTTGTATATGGAAAGGGTGAAAATATTCATGTTTCTGGTCATGGTTTTCAAGAAGATCAAAAGTTAATGTTGGCACTCGCAAAACCTAAGTTTTTTGTTCCTGTTCATGGAGAACATAGAATGCTTGTTTGTCATGGCAAGAGTGCACAAACTATGGGGGTTCCAAAAGACAATATTTTAATTATTGAAAATGGAGATGTAGTTGAGTTAACGCCTAATTCTATTCAAAAGGGTGATCCTGTAAAAGCTGGTGTTGAATTGCTTGATAACTCACGAAATGGGATAGTAGATGCTCGAGTATTAAAGGAAAGGCAGCAATTAGCTGGGGATGGAGTAGTAACTGTTTTAGCCCCTATTAGCACAGATGGGAAGATGGTTGCGCCTCCCAGAGTCAATTTAAGAGGAGTTGTTACTACTGCAGATCCAAGAAAAATGTCTATGTGGACAGAACGAGAAATAAGCTGGGTCTTAGAAAATAGATGGAAACAATTATCAAGACAAACTGGGCCGAATAATTTTGAAGTAGATTGGATTGGTGTACAAAGAGAAATTGAAAATGGTTTATCTAGAAGAATGAGAAGAGAATTACAAGTTGAACCACTTATTTTGTGTTTAGTTCAACCTGCTCCAAGTGGAACTCGTGCTTATATTCCAAAGATTACCGAAGATCAAAATTTTTCCAATAGAAATAGAAATAATAATAATAATTTCAATAAGAAATCAAATAATAATCATCCTAATAATTCAAATAACCCACAAAATACTCAAAAAAGTCCAAAAGTTTCACAGAATTCATCAGCTGAGACTGCTACAGAAGATTCATTTGAAGGAAGAACAAGAAGAAGAAGATCTGCTGTCACATCCTAACTTTTTTCAAAATTTATATAGTTTTTGTTCCAAACAATTTTTAAAAATTCTTGCAAGTTAATTTGACCCTTATTTTTTTCATAAATTGAAGTTGCTAATTTTGTCAGATTTTTAGAACTATACTGCTTTGCAGATATTTCTTTTAAAAATCTATTTAAGATTGTGCACCTCGCTTCAATACACATGCTATTTAAGAGATTTCTATTGATACCTTTTAAATCTTTACAATATAGGTATGCTAGTTCACCAAGATCATTACGTTCATTATTGTAATTGCTCATTTTTTGGGAAAAATTATTTATCCTTTCAGAACAGCCTGGATATATAACTTCTAAGGTAGGAATAATTTTTTTTCTTACTAAATTTCTTTTTAATTTAAGATCTGAATTTGTAGGATCTTCCCAGACTGGGATCTTCATTTCATTACAAAATTGTTTTGTATCTTCCCTACTGAAAATTAATATTGGTCTTATTAAAAAAATTTGATTTTCTATTAATCTTTTGCTCTCAATATTACTAAGACCGGCAAAATTGCTCCCTCTAGATAAATTGAGGATAAATGTTTCTGCATTATCACTACTCGTGTGACCAGTTAACAAATAAACATTATCTTTTTGCTCGTTTTTGTTTAATAAAGTTTTGGCTCTTTCACATAATTTTTTATATCTCCATTCTCGTGCTTTTTCTTCTGAAGAAATACTTTCTTTATTTGCTTTATCAAAAAGAGAATGAAATATTTTTATTTTCGCAATAACTTTTTAATTTAAGAGCATACAGTGAGGATTTTTCGTGCCACTGATGATCACCATGCCAAACACTAATAGACCAATTATGTAGTTTTTTTAGGTCATTAATTAGGCTTAATAAGGCCATTGAGTCTTGTCCCCCGGAAACGCTTATTAAAATATTAGATCCTTTGGGAAGAAAGATTTTTTTGGTAAGAATCTCCTTATGAAGCTGATGATGCCATGATGACCAATTTTTCTGAGTTAATTTTTTATCAGACATTTTGTGTTGCTCAGATAATATTTTTTAAAAAATGCACTGTTTTACTAAAACAATGTCACAATCGGGTAATAAATTCATTAAGTAAATGAGTCTGATTAATCTTTTGCCACAAAAAATCAAAGAAGAGTTAAGAAGTAAATCTTTACTCAAAGTTATTTCAGGATTGAATAATTTCGATGTTCAATCGGTGAAAATAATTGTTGAGGCTGCTTCATTAGGAGGTGCCGATCTTGTAGATATTGCTTGTAAACCTGAACTCGTTGATTTGGCACTGAAGAATTCAACACTACCTGTTTGCGTTAGTTCAGTAGTGCCTCGATCTTTTCAAGATTCTGTAAAAGCAGGTGCATCATTAATTGAGATAGGAAATTACGATACTTTTTATGAAAAAGGCATTAATTTTTCAGATAAAAAAGTTTTAAACATTACAAAAGAGACGAGGGATTTATTGCCTAATATTCCTTTATCAGTAACTGTTCCTCATACTATGCCTATTGATAAACAAGTTGATCTTGCTGTAAAGCTAGTGGAAGAAGGTGTTGACATTATTCAAACAGAAGGCGGCATGAGTTCTACTCCTTACTCTCCAGGAATTCAAGGCTTTTTTGAAAAATCAGTACCAACTCTTGCGGCTACCTATGCTATTCATCAAGAATTTAAGAAACAATTCCTGAATATACCAATCATGAGTGCTTCTGGATTAAGCCAAGTAACTTGTCCACTAGCAATATCTTCTGGAGCCTCAGCAGTTGGCGTAGGGTCGGTAGTTAATAAATTAGATGATTTAATATCAATGATTGCGGTTGTTAGAGGCTTAAAAGAATCTTTGAAAAATTCAATAATTGGAGAAAAAATTTCTTAGTATAGCTATAACCTTTAGCTATTAGCTTGATGAACAACTATAAGCTTCAAGCTCCGTACGAACCAAATGGAGATCAACCAGAAGCTATTAAAAAATTAGTTGAAGGGGTAAATACTGGTAAAGAGTTTCAGACTCTTTTAGGAGCTACTGGAACTGGTAAAACATTTACCATTGCTAATGTAATTCAACAAACAGGAAGACCAGCACTTGTATTAGCCCATAACAAAACGTTAGCTGCACAACTATGTAATGAATTAAGGGAATTTTTTCCAAAAAATGCTGTTGAGTACTTCATTTCTTATTATGATTATTATCAACCTGAAGCTTATGTACCTGTAAGTGATACTTATATAGCCAAAACTGCTTCAATTAATGAAGAAATCGACATGCTTAGGCATTCTGCAACCCGCTCATTATTTGAAAGAAAAGATGTAATTGTTGTAGCCTCAATAAGTTGTATTTATGGTCTTGGTATACCGAGTGAGTATTTAAAAGCTTCAGTAAAATTTGAAGTGGGAAAATCAATTAATCTACGTTCTTCTTTGAGGTCTCTCGTTGAAAATCAATATACTAGAAATGATATTGAAATTACAAGAGGTAGATTCAGAATTAAAGGTGATGTTTTAGAAATTGGTCCAGCTTATGAAGATAGATTAATAAGAATCGAATTTTTTGGTGATGAAGTCGAGGCCATTAGATATGTTGACCCTACTACAGGAGAAATACTTGAAAGTTTGGAACAAGTTAGTGTTTACCCAGCGAAGCATTTTGTGACTCCAAAAGAAAGACTTGAGAGTGCAATAAGTGCAATTAGAAGTGAATTAAAAACTCAACTCGATAAATTTACATACGAAGGAAAATTATTAGAGGCTCAACGTCTAGAACAACGCACAAAATATGATTTAGAAATGCTGAAAGAGGTTGGTTATTGTAATGGAGTTGAGAATTATGCTCGTCATTTATCAGGCAGGGAGGAAGGTTCTCCGCCAGAATGCTTAATAGATTACTTTCCCAAAGACTGGTTGTTGGTAGTTGATGAGAGTCATGTAACATGTCCTCAACTTCATGCTATGTACAATGGTGATCAATCTAGAAAAAAAGTTTTAATAGATCATGGTTTTAGATTGCCAAGTGCTGCAGATAATAGACCTTTAAAATGTGAAGAGTTTTGGGAAAAATCAAAACAGACATTATTTATAAGTGCAACTCCCGGTCAATGGGAATTAGATCAATGTGATGGTGAATTTATTGAGCAAGTTATAAGACCAACTGGGGTATTAGATCCTGTAATTGATGTAAGACCTAGTGAAGGCCAAATAGAAGATCTGTTATCTGAAATAAGAATTAGAGCAGAAAAGAATCAAAGAGTGCTAGTAACAACACTTACTAAGAGAATGGCTGAAGATCTAACTGATTTTTTATCTGAAAATAAAGTAAGAGTTAGATACTTACATTCCGAAATTCATTCAATTGAAAGAATTGAAATTATTCAAGACCTGAGAATTGGTGAATATGATGTTTTGGTAGGAGTTAATTTATTAAGAGAGGGATTAGATCTTCCTGAAGTTTCATTAGTTGCCATTTTAGATGCTGATAAAGAGGGTTTTCTCAGGGCAGAAAGGTCATTGATTCAAACAATAGGAAGAGCTGCAAGACATGTTGAAGGTGTAGCTTTGCTTTATGCAGATAACTTCACAGATTCGATGAAAAGAGCAATATCTGAAACTGAAAGAAGGAGAACTATTCAAAAAAAATATAACCAAGTCAATGGTATTATTCCAAAACCTGCAGGTAAAAAAGTAGAAAATTCAATATTATCTTTTTTAGAACTTTCTAGAAAATTAGATGCTGGTGGCTTATCTAAAGATTTAATAAATATAGTTAATAACAAAACTGACACAATTCTAAATTCTAGCGATAATCAATGTTTGCTCGAAGAATTGCCTGACTTAATAGAAAAGTTAGAAACTAAAATGAAAGATGCTGCAAAAGATTTAAATTTTGAAGAAGCAGCAAATTTGAGGGATAGAATTAAAAAATTAAGACAAAAATTGGCAAGAAATAACTAAAAAGAACTTATTTCTCTAATTTGAAATGATTATGAATCGCATTAACTGCCTTGTCACAATCTTTTTCTAAGACAATACATGAAGTCCTAATTTCACTAGTGGCAATCATTTCAATATTGATATTTTGATTGGCCAGTGCTCTAAATATTTTTCCAGCTGTTCCAACCTTAAATGCCATGCCCGCTCCTACAGTGCTTACTTTGGCTATAGCAGGGCCATCTTCAATGTATGAGCCCGGTAATTTCTTTGTTATTGTCTCAAAAACTAAGTTAGCTTTTTCTCTATCTTGTTTATTCATTGTAAGACTAATATCCTTAGTTTTTAAAGAGGATATTCTTTCAGACTGCACGATCGTATCGAAAAGTAAATTATTTTCAGCTAATGCTAAACATATAGATGCTGCTACACCTGGACGATCAGGCAGTTTTCGAAAACTTATTTGAACTTGGTTTGTATCTAATGCAATTCCTCTTACTTCAGGTTGATCTTGTTTTGCGTTGATTGGATTAATAAATATTTGTGTATCGGATAACTTAAATTTCTCAGCAACAAATCTAATAGCTTTTGGAATATTATTAATTTCAATTACGCAGCTGACTTTAATTTCACTAGTAGCTATTAACCTGACATTTATATTCGCTTGAGATAAAGTATCAAACAAATCAGCTGAAACACTTGGCCTACCCATAATGCCTGCTCCTTGAATACTCAATTTAGTCATATTTGTCTTTAGATTGTATTCTCCTCCTAATTGATTAGTTATAAGTTCACATTGTTCAGCAGTTTTTTTAACTTCTAATTCAGCAACAGAAAATGTAATATCGTTATTATTTCCATCATTTGTAGCTTGTATTATTAAATCTACATTAATGCTTGCTTCTGAAAGTTTTTCAAATATTTGTGCAGCAATCCCAGGCCTATCAGGAATATTTGAGAGACTGAATACTGCCTGGTTTTCTAATACTTCAAGACTATTGACTGTTTTTGTTAATTCTAAGCTTCCTCTTTTTAGCGGGAGAGGTTGGATTTGACTTTCTAGAAGGGTCCCATTTGAGTCACTTTGGCTTGATTTGACGCATAATTTAATTCCATAATTACGGGCAATTTCTACTGCTCTTGGATGCAGAACTGATGCACCGACGCTTGCAAGTTCAAGCATTTCCTCACAACTAATTTTATCTAAGAGTTTTGCATTGGGAACAATTCTTGGATCAGTAGTAAGCACCCCTGGAACGTCTGTATAAATTTCGCAAGTCTCCGCTCCTAAAGCTGTCGATAAAGCAACTGCGGATGTATCTGAACCACCTCTGCCCAAAGTTGTAATTTCCATTGTTCCAGTGTGGCTTAATGTTGTTCCTTGAAATCCAGCGACTACAACTACAAAACCTTGATTTATATAGTTTTGGATTCTTTCTGTTTTAATATCTAGAATTCTTGCTTTCCCATGTATTGATTCAGTAATAATTCCTACCTGGCTTCCGGTCATTGAAATTGCAGGTATTCCATATTCGTTTAATGCCATTGAGAGAAGAGCTATGGTTACTTGTTCTCCGGTTGAAAGAAGCATATCCAATTCTCTTCGATTCGGATTTTTACTTATTGATTCCGCTAAACAATTTAAATCATCTGTAGTTTTCCCCATTGCTGAGACAACTACGACAATTTCATTTCCTGCTTCTTTACTTTGACAAATAGAACTTGCAATATTTTGAATTTTTTTAATATCACCGACAGAAGTACCGCCAAATTTTTTTACTAGTAAAGCCATATTTAAATCATAATGTAAATTCGTAAACTTAAAATTTGGTTAACTTAAATTAATTAAATTCTCGGTAAAAACATTTATAGGATTATTACCTTGTTTTAGTAATGATTCAATATCTAGTAAGTTACTCAGTAAATTAATTAAATATTCTTGCGTAATATTTTTTACTTTTTTTCGAATAAAAAAAATTCTTTTTGGATTAGAAATGCCTGCAAGATTACAAATCTTTTCTGGATTTTCGTTTCCTGAATTAACTGCTAATTTTATTATGGTATGAATTCTTATTTGACTTATTAAACCTGTATTTAGTCTTAAAGCAGGTTCTCCTTTCTGTAAGGAATAATTTATTTCAATAAGGCTTTCATTGATATTTTTTTGTAAGAGAAGATCAATGATTTTGAAAATGTTGGATTGATGATCACTAAATATTTTTTTTACATCAGTACTTTTTAGAAAAAGCTGTGAATTTGAATCACTTGCTAACGCAGAAAGGTATGTTTTTGCTTTAACTAATTCATTTTTTAATTTAAAGCTATCATTCCCAACAGAATCAATAATTAATTCGGCTGTGTTTTTATCAATTTTGATATTCATTGCATTTGCTGAATTTTCTAAAAATCTTTTTTGTCCTTCATAGTCCCATATTTCTGGTAAAGAAAATGATTTTTCTTTGGCTAAATTATTTTTTATAAGTTTTTGTAAAAATTTAGTACTCTTTAGTCTTGAGTCAGGTTTTTTAGTATTTTGTAAGATGAAATAAGTATTTGTAGGTATATTGCCATGAATGTTTTCAAATTTAGTTTGTAAGTACTCATTTTTTGTATTAAAGATTGGATTATTTTTTAATGTAACTATTCTGTATCCGTCTCCGAAAGGCGGTGTAAGAATTTCATCAAAAGCTTTATTTACTTGCTCATCATCATCACCATTTAAATTAGTTATGTTTAATTCTTTCCATTCTTTTGATACTTCTTTTTCAATTAATTCTTGGATAAATGTATTTTGCGCATTTAAATCATTGCCCCATAATATTTGTATTGGCATAATCGCTCAATAAAAAAACTTATATTAACTATGATTACTTCTAACATATATTAAATTCAATGGTAATAGATCATCCAATTTTTTTGGAAAGTATCAGATTCATAAGATCTCAATTAGTAGCCAATAATCTAAATTATTTGGAAAAAAAAGTTTTGGAAAGATTAGTTCATACTTCGGGTGATTTTTCTGTTCAAAATCTTTTAATGTTTAGTGAAGGTGCATGCGAAAATGGGCTTAAAGCCCTTAAAAATGGTGCTCCGATTTTAACTGATACAGATATGGCGGCAGCAGCTATAAAATCTATGGCAGAAAATACCACTAGGAACAAAGTGTTCACGGCTAGCATGTGGTTTGGAGAAAATAATCACACAAAATTAACTAAAACTGCATATGGCTTAAGTGAAGGTTGGAAGGAGTTATCTGTCAAAAATTTCGGAATAAAATCACCTATTGTAGTAATTGGTAGTTCGCCAACAGCTTTATCGTATTTGATTGATATTTTGGATAACGTAAATGATTTACCTAGTTTAATTATTGGAATGCCCGTTGGATTTATAGGAGTAGAAAAAAGCAAAAAAAAACTGATTTCCACCAATCTTCCTAATATCGTTTTGAATTCAACTAGAGGTGGTGCTGCTATGGCAGCTGCTGCAGTTAACGCCTTATTAAGGGAATCTATTTAAAAAAAAATATTTTATAAAATTTCCATAATCTAATCAAAATTATGATTTAATTTATTATTTTCTTCTAAAGAATTTAAAACTGATTTTGCCTTTTCTATCACTTCTCTTGGAAGTCCTGCTAATTTAGCTGCTTCTATGCCATAGCTTTTGTTTGAGCCTCCTTTTGTAATCTTATGACTAAAAATTAGCTGATCGTTATTTTGCTCTACTAAAACTTGAAAATTTTCAATATTTTTATTTGAATTTTTTAAAAAATTCAATTCATGATAGTGAGTAGCAAAAATTGTGTTACATTTAATTTTTTTTGCAAGATATTCACTTACCGACCAAGCTATTGAAAGGCCATCAAAAGTAGATGTCCCTCTACCTATCTCATCAAGTAAAACTAGTGAGCAGGAAGTTGCCTGATTTAGAATTGATGCAGTTTCAGACATTTCTACCATAAATGTTGATTGTCCTGATGATTGATCATCAACTGCCCCAATTCTTGTGAAAATCCTATCTGCAATTTTGATTTCAGCATTATTAGCAGGAACAAAGCTACCAATTTGTGTGAGAATTTGTATTAAACCAAGTTGTCTTATAAAGCAACTTTTTCCGCTTGCATTGGGACCGGTTAATATAATTAATTTTTGATTATCCTCAAAAGAGATATCGTTTGCTACAAACTTTTTATCACTTAACAATTGCTCTACAATTGGATTTCTTCCTGCGATAATTTTTGTACTATTTTTTGTCATAGAATCATTTATTGGTATTAATGAAGGTTTTATAAAATTGTTTTCTGCTGAAGTAATTGATAAACCAAGTAGTGCATCAAGAGATGCTATGGATTTTGCGATTGATCTTATTTGTTTTGTTTTTGCAGCAACTATATTTCTTAATTCGCAGAAAATTTCATATTCTTTTGACGAAGCTCTACTTTTTATTTGGAAAATCTTATTTTCTTTATTTTTAATTTCTGAAGTGATATACCTTTCTTCATTAGTAAGTGTTTGCCTTTTGATCCAATGTTGTGGAGCTAAATTAACTTTTGACTTATTTATAGAAATGTAATAACCAAAATTTTTATGAAATTGAATTTTTAGGTTTGAAATTTTGCTAATTTTCCTTTCCTTTAATTCCTCTTTATTCAGCCACTCAGAGTAATCATCCATTAAATTGCGTAAACCATCTAATATATTGTCAACTCCATCGTGGATCATGCCTCCTTCACTAATATTTAGAGGAGGATTTTCTACTAGTTTAAAACTTATAGTATCAGCTAATTCTAAGAGTCCTTCATCAATATTTTTTAATTGATCAGTCCAATCTGGGAGATCATATTTAAATAATTCAATTATGGATTTTAATCTAGGCAATTTTTTTAAACCTTCAGCTATTGCAACTAAGTCTCTGGGACTTGCATGACCTGCACAAGCTCTACCTGCAAGTCTTTCTAAATCCCCCATTGCTCTAAGTAAATTTTGGGTATCTGTACGAAATTTTTTAGATTCAAGAAAGTTAGAAATTATATTTTGTCTTTTATAAATTTCATTAACGTTTAATAGTGGTGAATCTATCCACCTTCTTAAACACCTTGCACCCATGCAAGTATAAGTTCTATCAATACTCCATAGTAGCGAACCTACATAATTGTTTTCTCGTTGTGTATTTTTGATTTCTAAGTTTTTTTGAGTTTGATAATCAATAATTAATTTGTTGTGACCATATTGGATTTGTGGAAAGTCTAATGAGATTTTTAAAGAAGAATCTTTATCTAAATTTGAAGGATTAATTTTTTCTAAATAATTTAATAAACCTCCAAGTGATCTAGTTGCATTGTTTAAATTTTTAAGTCCTATTCCCTCTAGGTTTGCAATTTGGAAATAATTTTTTATAAGATAATTTGCTTCATTAATTCCAAAATTAGTCTCTTGAGAAACAGTATATGTAATTTGACTATTTCCTTTAATCAATAAATTTCTTACTGCATTACTTCCTACAATGATTTCTGAAGAATCTAATTTAATAATTTCATCAAATAGTTTTGACAGAGATTGGCCTTCTAAAGTTATTAATTCTCCTGTGCTTACATCAGCTTTTGATATACCCCATTCATAAGATTCATCTGAGTTTTCTTCTGATAAGTAAATAGCAGTAATCCAGTTATTTTTCTTTGCTATCAACATCCCCTCTTCAATTACAGTTCCAGGAGTAATTATTCTTGTTATTCCTCTTTTAATTGGAGTCCCATAATTTCCAGAACTTTTTTCTAATTGATCGCATATAACCACAGAATAATTTTTTTTAATTAAATCAGCACAGTATCTCTCCATTGCATGATGGGGAACCCCTGCCATAGGGATCTTACCAATCTCTTTGCCAGCATCTTTACTGGTAAGCGTTATTTCTAAAAGGTTAGATATTAATACAGCGTCCTCAAAAAAACATTCAAAAAAATCTCCTAATCGATATAGTAATAACCTATCTTTATTTTCTTCTTTTAGAGTTACATAATGCTTCATTACAGGAGTTAATTTCAGTTTCGAAACTGTTTTATAGCTATAAGATTCTTCATTGATGCAAACATTTTTGTTATTTGATACTAAATCAGTCTTGAATTTATTTATTAAATTAGTTGAATTTTTTCTTTGTCTGGGTCTTTTTTGCGATTCTTTTTTTAAATCTTCCAAAGATAAATCTTCTGGAATTTTTGTTATTTCTTTTTGCTCATTATTATCATTACCAATCGCAAATAAATTCTTTTGAATTATCGTATCTTCTTGCATACTTTTTTAATTCCTAAATAGATATTAGGTAGAAATTTTTTTTTTGCATTTAAAGTGGCTAAAGTATGTAAATTTTCTCTAAAAATTATCATTTTCATGAGATTATAGTATTTATAATATTTGAAACTTAAGACTGAATTATGCAGGCTGTAAACTTTTTCTTCGTAAATGCTCTATTATTTGCTTCTTTAATTGCGGTAGTTGGAGTACCCGTTTTATATGTGACTCAACCTTCTACTGAGGAGGGACAGCGAGAAAGTAGGAGAAAAATTTATTCTATTGCTGCTGTTTGGGTTGTTTTGGTTTTTCTTACGGGGATAGTTTCTTCATTAGTTTGAACTTAATACCTTTTCGTGAGAGTCTATTAATATATCTAAGTAAAATTTAATGGCTATCTTTGAGGGTTCTTTTACTAATGCCTCTACTTTAAAAGTTGGGATTGTAATAGCAAGATTTAACGATTTAATTACAAATAAAATTCTATCTGGTTGTCTTGATTGTTTAAAACGACATGGTTTAGATACTTCTGAATTAAGCAATCAAGTAGATATAGTTTGGGTTCCAGGTTCATTCGAATTACCAATCGCAGCTAAAACCCTCATGAAAAAAAAGAGTTATGACGTTGTAATTGCTCTTGGAGCTGTGATCCGTGGTGAAACTTCCCACTATGATGTAGTTATATCTGAGGCGAGCAAAGGTATTTCGCAAGTTTCAAATGAAAATAATGTTCCAATTATTTTTGGAGTTTTAACTACTGATACTATGCAGCAGGCTTTAGAAAGAGCAGGAATTAAAAATAATCTTGGTTGGAATTATGCTTTACAAGCAATTGAGATGGGATCATTAATTAAAAATTTAAATTAATTGAAAAAATTTAATTATTTTTTCATTAATCCCTTCTTTGAGATAAAATAAAAAAGTTATGCGGATGTAGCTCAGTGGTAGAGCATCTCCTTGCCAAGGAGAATGTCGAGAGTTCGAATCTCTTCATCCGCTTTTATTGTTTGTATCTTTTAATATATTCTTAATAAAAATTTTGAAATGACAAGAGTAATTTCTATTGAGGATTTAAAGGGATTATTTACTAAACCTTATGGTACAGATGCGCCAACAAGACAAAAATGGGCTGAATTTTATAATGAGAATGTTATTTTTACAGACCCAACTCAGGAAACAGAGGGCTTAGATTCTTATGTTAAAGCTCAAGAAAAGCTAGTTAAAAGATGTGATGATGTTTTTTTAGAAACTCATTCAATTTCCATAACTGGGGATTGTGGATTTGTTGAATGGACAATGGGTTTAAAAATTATGGGTAAAGAATTTATTTATCCTGGAACTACTCGTTTATTATTTGGTGAAAATGGATTAATCAAAGAGCACAGAGATTACTTTGATTTTTGCGGACCAACTTTTGGACCAGTTCCTATTTTAGGACCTTTTGTAAGATGGCTTTATAGTAAATTTGTATCTTGATTTTTTTAAATTGAATTTGAAATATTTTGAGTTTCTTTTGATAGAAAAAGTATTTTATATTTCACGAATTAATAAATCTTGTGAAGTAACTTCTTTAAGATCAAATTGAGAATAAAATAATTTTTTATTAGTCGTCATTAAATATATTTTCTTTGTGTTTTTAACGTTTTTAGAAGATAAAAGATTATTTACAATTAGTGTTCCAAAACCTTTTCCCTGGTGGTTTTGATCGATAACTATATCCCAAAGCACCCCTCGGTAAATCCCATCTGTTAAAGCTCTACCAAAACCAACTATTTCGTTGCCAACCCAGAGGCTTACTATAACGTCACTGTTGGCAAGACATTTTTTTAGATCATTTATTGTTCTACTTTGTGCCCAGAAAGCATTTCTATCTAGTAATTTTTGTAGCTTATTTAATCCATTTGTTGGCTTTAGATTAGGGCCTAATCCAAAAAACCTTAACCCTATAGCTCCTTTTGAATGGTTTATTAAAGATATTGCTTTCATTTTTTAAATAGTTTTAGAAAATTAGGGATAACCAATCTTTTCGTGATTTTAATTTAAATACCCTAGACGATTCCTTTTATAAAATAAAGAGATATGATTTTTCTTCATCCTGTTGTAACGCACTAATTTATAATGTTTGTAATAAGATGAATTTTTTAAGGACTTTTTACTTATGCTAAAACTTTTGTTGGGAGATCCGAATACACGAAAGTTAAAGCGCTATCAACCAATAGTGGAAGAGATAAATTTTCTAGAGGAAGAGATTTCTAGATTAACTGATGATGAGTTGCGAAAAGAAACTCATCATCTTAAATCAAAGATCTCATCAGAATTAGATACTAAAAAACAAAAAGAACTCCTGACAGAATCTCTTCCTCAGGCCTTTGGGATTGTTAGAGAAGCAAGTAAACGTGTTCTTGATATGAGACATTTTGATGTTCAGTTAATAGGCGGGATGGTTTTAAATGAGTGTCAAATTGCTGAGATGAAGACTGGAGAGGGAAAAACTCTTGTCGCAACATTACCTTGTTATTTAAATGCTCTTACGGGGAAAGGGGTTCATGTTGTTACTGTAAATGATTATTTAGCTAGAAGGGATGCAGAGTGGATGGGACAAGTTCATCGTTTTTTAGGTTTATCAGTTGGCTTGATTCAGCAAGATATGAATCCAATTGAGAGAAAGAAAAATTATGATTGTGATATAACTTATGCCACAAATTCAGAATTAGGATTTGATTATTTAAGAGATAATATGGCTACCGATATTAGTGAGGTAGTTCAAAGAAAATTTAATTACTGCGTAATTGATGAGGTTGATTCAATATTAATTGATGAAGCAAGAACGCCTCTAATCATTTCTGGCCAAGTTGAAAGACCACAAGAAAAATATCAAAAAGCTGCAGAATTATCTCTGGCATTAGTCAAAGCAAAAGAATTAAGTAAAGATGGTATTGATCCAGAAGGAGATTATGAAGTTGATGAAAAACAGAGAAGTTGTATATTAACTGATCAGGGTTTTGCAAAATGTGAAGAGTATTTGGGAGTCAATGATTTATATAATCCTCAAGATCCCTGGGCACACTACATAACTAACGCTTTAAAAGCCAAAGAATTATTTATTAAAGATGTGAATTATATTATTAAGAACGATGAGGCGGTCATAGTTGATGAATTTACTGGTAGGGTAATGCCAGGAAGACGTTGGAGTGATGGACAACATCAGGCAATAGAAGCGAAAGAGAATCTTAAAATTCAGCCTGAGACTCAAACATTAGCGTCCATAACCTATCAGAATTTTTTCCTTTTATATCCTGGTTTAGCAGGAATGACGGGAACTGCAAAAACTGAGGAGGTTGAATTTGAAAAAACTTATAAATTAGAATCAACAGTTATACCGACAAATCAAATAAGGAAGAGACAAGATTGGTCTGATCAAGTATTTAAGACAGAGATTGGTAAATGGAAAGCCGTTGCTAAAGAAACTGCACAAATTCATAGAGAAGGTAGACCTGTTTTAGTTGGGACAACAAGTGTGGAAAAAAGTGAATTATTAAGTTCACTTTTATCTGAAGAAAAAATCCCGCATAATTTGTTAAATGCTAAGCCAGAGAACGTTGAACGTGAGGCAGAAATTGTTGCTCAGGCAGGCAGAGCAGGTGCTGTTACTATTGCGACTAATATGGCTGGAAGGGGAACAGATATAATTCTTGGCGGTAATAGTGACTATATGGCAAGACTTAAATTAAAAGAAATTTTAATTCCTTTGTTAGTCAAGCCTGATAATGAGCATAAGCCACCAATACCTAAACAAAGAAGTTCAAAATCTAAGGGTGGTTTTTCTGCAAAAGCTGGTTCAAATTTGAAAAAGAACATTTCAAATTTTTCAACAAGCCTTTTCCCTTGCAAACTAGATGAAGCAATTGAAAAGAAACTCTCTCTTTTATCTGATGAACTTGTTAAAAATTGGGGCGATAGACAACTTTCTGTCTTGGAGCTTGATGACAAGATTGCTACAGCTGCAGAAAAAGCACCAACTAATGATAACTTGATAGAGCTTTTGAGAGAATCTTTGTCTGATGTAAAAAAAGAATATGAAAAAGTTTTGATTCATGAAGAAGAGAAAGTAAGAGAAGCTGGCGGTTTACATGTCATTGGTACTGAGAGACATGAATCAAGAAGGGTGGATAATCAACTTAGAGGAAGAGCAGGAAGACAAGGTGATCTTGGAAGTACAAGATTCTTTTTATCTTTAGATGATAATTTATTAAGGATTTTTGGAGGTGATAGAGTAGCAAATCTAATGAATGCTTTTAGGGTTGATGAAGATATGCCTATTGAGTCAGGAATGCTTACTAGGTCTCTAGAAAGTGCTCAAAAGAAAGTTGAAACATACTATTACGATATTAGAAAACAAGTTTTTGAATATGACGAGGTAATGAACAATCAAAGAAAAGCAGTTTATGGAGAAAGACTAAGAGTATTAAAAGGAATTGATTTGAAGAGACAAGTAATAGGATATGGAGAAAGGACAATGATTGAAATTGTAGATGCTTATATTAATCCTGATCTTCCTCCTGAAGAATGGAATATTGATCAACTAATTTCTAAAGTCAAAGAATTTATATATTTATTAGATGATCTTAAAGCTGACGATATTAATTTACTCTCATTAGAAGAATTAAAAAACTATCTTCAAGAACAATTGCGAATAGCTTATGATTTAAAAGAAGCACAAATAGATAAGATTCGTCCAGGATTAATGAGAGAAGCTGAAAGGTTTTTCATTTTGCAGCAAATCGATAATTTATGGCGAGAACATCTTCAATCAATGGATTCACTCAGAGAATCAGTTGGATTGAGAGGTTATGGCCAAAAAGATCCCTTAATCGAATATAAAAATGAGGGTTATGACATGTTTCTTGAAATGATGACTAATATGAGACGAAATGTTATTTATTCGATGTTTATGTTCCAGCCTAAAACTGATAAAAATGACGAAGACTAAGTAGAGAATCAATCATCTCCAAGAAATTCAAAAATTTCCTTGTCTTTAAGATTTTGAGCATCACCTAGTTTAGAAATATCAATAGATTCTGAGTTAGCTAGACATTGTAGGGTTTTTTGTAATTTAAGAATTTCATTTTCAAGTAGGTCTATTCTATCCATTAAATTTTTTATAACATTTGCTTCTGCATCTGGTAAGGCAGAGTGCGCTAATGGATTAACTTTGACACCACTTTGATGAACTACTCTGCCAGGAACTCCAACCACAGTACTGTTCCCTTCAACATTCCGAACAACTACTGAACCAGCTCCAATACGAGTATTAGATCCTACTGTTATGGATCCTAGAACTTTTGCACCTGCTCCAACCACAACATTTTCCATTAAGGTTGGATGCCTTTTCCCATGACTTTTTCCAGTACCCCCTAATGTCACTCCCTGATATAGGAGACAATTATTTCCTATCTCAGCCGTTTCACCAATTACAACTCCCATTCCATGATCAATGAAAACTCGTTTGCCAATTTTTGCTCCTGGGTGGATTTCGATACCTGTAAAAAGTCTATTTAGGTGACTTAATAAGCGAGGGATTAAGGGAATTTTTAGTTGCCACAATTTATGAGTTAACCTATGCATTACTATTGATTGGAATCCAGGGTAGCAAAGAAAAATCTCTAAAATTCCTCTGGCAGCAGGATCTCTTTCTCTGATAATTTCTATATCTGACTTAAAAGTTTTTAGTATCATATTTTAATTAATAACTCCAATTTCTTTTTTTAATTGATTTATTGTTTCAATACTCAAATAATTTTTAGCACAGATTATTTGAGGTAATCTCATAAGCTGAGATCTATTTTTTAATAATGTGTTTTCTACGACTGATAAACTAGGTCCATCACATACTATGTGGTTTGAAGCCTTTAAAAGTGATAGTAATCTACTGTTATTATCTGATATTGCTGTCATAAGCATTAATTCGCTACCGCGCATACTGTGTATGATTACTTCTGCTGCCCTTAATAAACCAGGACTAATGCTAACAATACCTACACAACTTCCAGCATTTAATTCTTTGAGAATTTTTAATTCTTTTTGAAAGTCGCTCAAGTCAACTGCAACAGCGCGAACTCCATGTTCCTTAGCAACTTTTTCAAGAGGCTGTAAAAAATATCTGCTTGTGACAATAGTGCCAGTATTTGAATTGCTCAAAACTTTTTCCAATTCTTCCATTGGAACAACTTCTACTGGGACATTAATTTTTGGAGAGAGATCTTCTGCTATAAGCATAGAAGCTCCTATATCCTCTCTAGGAGTACTAACCATAATTCTTGCTCCGCATTTAATACGCCAATCTATTTCGTTAGTTAATATTTCTCTTGTTTCTTGTAATGAGCAGCCAAGATTTATGAATTTATCAATGGCCTTCTTTGCTTCTTGATCTGGAGGTTTACTTGCATTGTCTTTTGAGAAAAATGACTTTTTAAATTCTCTTTTATTAAGGTTATCTCTTACATAAATGCCTGATCCAGCTATCGCTTCAACAACTCCGTCTATTTCTAGTTGTCTGTAAACTTTACTTATAGTATTTCTATGCAATCCAGTTTGCATTGCAAGTTGTCTGGTGCTGGGAAGCCTGTGACCAGGAGGATAATGTCTTGCTGCTATTGCAAAGCAAATTTGGTTATATAATTGTGTTGAAGCTGGGATATCACTTTCTTGTTGAATATGGAATCTCACAGTAGAAAAATCCTGTCTAAAATATTTTTTTCAATAGGGACACTTTAACATCCGTCATAGATTTTAGATAAATTTTTTTCATTCTTCATCCTTTTTTATAAGAGGAGTTTTTCTAGGGCTTAAAAACATAATCATATTTCTACCTTCTCTTTTTGGCTTTTGTTGTACTTCTGATTGCTCTTCTAAATCATTTGCCATTTTCAAAAGGAGTGTTTCAGCTAAATTTGAGTGTTGTATTTCTCTGCCCCTAAAAATTACAGTGCATTTTACTTTATCTCCTGATTTTAGGAATTTAGTAGCTTGCCCTATTCGAACGTCATAATCATGTTTATCAATTTTATACCTCATTTTTACTTCTTTAACTTCAGTTTGATGAGATTTTTTTCTTGCTTCTTTTGCTTTCTTCTCTTGTTCAAATTTATATTTTCCATAGTCCATGATTCTACAAACAGGAGGGTTTGCTTTTTCGCTTACCAAAACTAAATCTAGTTCTCTCTGAGAGGCTATTTCCAATGCTTCCGTTCTGTCTATTATACCTAATTGCTTCCCATCTGAATCAACAACTCTTAATTGAGGGTATTTTATCCTTTCATTGATATTAGGTAGCTCTCTAACAGGAGCGCGGCGGTCAAAGCGTGGGCGTGGTGGCATTCAGTTTAGGTAAAAAATGATGGATGATGAACGAATTTATTATCTATAAAGTTAGTCTAAAAAAGACTCTATCTTAATTATTGCATCTTTTAGTAGGTTTTTGTTATTAAGCCAAATAGGATTATTTTTATTACGAAACCAAGTTTTTTGTCTTTTCGCAAATTGGATAGTTTTTGTAGTTGTTAACTCAATTGCCTCATCTATCGAAAGATTATCATTTAAGACATCTCTTGCTTCTCGGTATCCAATGGTTTCTAACACGGACAAATCTGATCCATATTGAGATATAAGGTGTTTCGTTTCATCAATAATTCCATTGAAAAACATATTTTTTGTTCTTTGTAAAATTCTTTCTTTTAAATTTTCTCTATCTAATCCAAGTTCTATAATTCTCCAGCAAGGAGGCTTTTGAATCTTTTGAGTTGATAAAGGTTTACCTGTTACATAAAAGACTTCTAAAGCTCTTATTGTTCTAATTTGATCAGAAGAATTGATTTTATTTGTTGATAGTGGATCACAATTTTGCAAAAGCTCCCAACATTTTTTCTGACCAAGTTCTTCTAGTTGATCTCTTAAATGTTTTTGAGGCGGGATATCTGGTACAAAAAAACCTTTTGTTATTGAGTTCATATATAAACCACTTCCGCCAACAAGAAAAGGTAAATTATTTTTTTTAATTTCTCTTTTTATTGATTTTTGAGCAATTTCTTGAAATTGTTTTACATTCATATGATTAAAAGGTTCTTCAATATCAATTAAAAAATGCTTTATTTTTTTTTGTTGATTTTCAGATGGTTTTGCTGTTCCAATATCCATAGATTTGTAAATTTGTCTAGAATCAATATTATGGATACGAGTTTTAAAATATTCTGCAATGTCAATAGCTAATTCTGTTTTCCCACTGGCTGTGGGACCAATTAAAACTATTACATTAGTTGGACGTGAGGACATATGAATTTCTGAAGAAAAATTTATTAGTTATATAATTAAAGAGATTAAATTTGTCAAAGATTTTGAGCCTTTCTCTTATTGCAGTGGTAAGTTTAATAAAAGAACTTTTAACAATAACATTTTAAAAGTTTAATGTTTTTTTTTATATTAAATGAGTGAGGACAAAAGATCTAATAAAATCTCAAATGACTATGGCGCCGAACAGATTCAGGTTTTAGAAGGGCTTGAACCGGTTCGAAAACGTCCAGGGATGTATATAGGTTCTACCGGCCCTAAAGGTTTGCATCATTTAGTATATGAGGTCGTTGATAATTCAGTTGATGAGGCTCTTGCAGGTCATTGCGATCATATCGAAATAGTTCTTAAAGCAGATGGATCAGCTTCTATTTCTGATAATGGACGAGGTATCCCAACAGATATTCATCCAAGGACGGGTAAAAGTGCCTTGGAGACTGTTCTTACTGTTCTTCATGCGGGAGGTAAATTCGGTAGTGGAGGTTATAAAGTTTCAGGCGGGTTGCATGGAGTAGGAATATCTGTAGTGAATGCTTTAAGCGAATGGGTTAATGTGACTGTCTTTAGAGATGGCAGTGAGTTTAATCAAAGATTTGAACAAGGTGTATCTAAGGATGTCTTGCAAACTAAAAAGCAATCTATTAAACCTTTTAAAAAAGGAACTACTATTTGTTTTAAACCTGATAAAACAATTTTTTCTGGGGGAATCGAATTTGAATATGCTCTTCTTTCCTCTAGGTTAAGGGAACTAGCTTATCTTAATGGTGGTGTAAAAATTGTTTTTAGAGATGAGAGAAATGAATTATCTGATGGTTCTTTCAAAGAAGAAATTTACTTATATCAAGGAGGTATTAAAGAATATGTCCAATATATGAATGCAGAAAAGGATTCTATTCATGATGAGATAATCTACGTTGATTCAGAGAAGGAAAACGTTTATGTAGAAGCAGCTATGCAATGGTGTGCAGATGTGTATTCAGATAATATTTTAGGTTTTGCAAATAATATTAGAACTATTGATGGAGGTACTCATATTGAAGGATTAAAGACAGTTTTGACGAGAACATTCAATACTCTTGCAAAAAAGAGAGGTAAGAGAAAAGATATTGATAAAAAATTAGCTGGAGAAAATATCAGAGAGGGCTTGACTGTAGTTTTATCCGTCAAAGTTCCAGATCCTGAATTTGAAGGACAAACGAAAACTAAATTAGGGAATACTGAAGTGAGAGGAATTGTTGATTCCCTGATTGGGGATGCTCTTACAAAATATATGGAATTTAATCCTGGAATTTTGGACTTGATTCTTGAAAAAGCTATTCAATCATTTAATGCAGCAGAAGCTGCGAGAAGGGCTAGGGAATTAGTGAGAAGAAAAAGTGTTCTTGAAAGTTCAACTTTGCCTGGAAAATTAGCAGATTGTAGTTCCAGAGATCCTTCAGAATCAGAAATTTATATCGTTGAGGGAGATTCTGCTGGAGGTTCCGCAAAACAAGGAAGAGATAGAAATTTTCAAGCTATTCTGCCTCTCAGGGGTAAAATTCTTAATATTGAAAAAACTGACGATACGAAAATATATAAAAATACAGAAATTCAGTCATTAATAACAGCTTTAGGATTAGGAATAAAAGGAGAAGAGTTTGACGTGAGCTCTTTGAGATATCACAGAGTTGTAATCATGACAGATGCCGATGTTGATGGCGCTCATATAAGAACTTTATTATTGACATTTTTTTATAGATATCAAAGAGAACTTGTTGAAAGAGGTTTTATATATATTGCTTGTCCCCCTCTTTATAAAGTTGAAAGAGGTAAGAATCATAAATACTGTTATAACGAGAGTCAATTAAAGGATACAATTGCGGATTTTGGAGAAAATGCAAATTACAATATCCAAAGATTTAAGGGATTAGGTGAGATGATGCCAAAACAATTGTGGGATACGACTATGAATCCTCAAACCAGAACGATGAAAAGAGTTGAAATTGAAGATGCGATTGAAGCTGACAGAATATTTAATATATTAATGGGAGATAAAGTTGCACCAAGAAGAGAATTTATTGAAACTCATAGTAGCAACTTAGATATGGCAACTTTAGATATATGATAAATAATCTTCTTAAGAATTTTTGCTTAATTACTTTTGCATTAATAGCTCCAATTACATTACCTGCTGGTGGAATTCAAAAAACTTTAAATCAAAATAAGTTTCCTACTAATACAAAGGAGATTATATTAACTACTAATACTTCTCTTTTTTCATTTCCTGAAATTGATGCTGAAGAATTATTAGTTCTTGACGTAGGTTCAAATTTATCAGTTTTAAGGCATTGGAAAGTTAGTGAAAGTGAAATTTGGATTAGGGTTGAATTGGCTTCTAATAAAATATTAGACGATCCTAATAAGATTACTAAAGGCTGGATAAAGATTTAGATTGAATATTACTTCAGTAAGTTTTTTTTTATTTGGTAGTACTTTTGGATTAATACTAAGATTATTTATACAAAATAATTTAACAATTAATCTAGGATTTAATATTCAAAATATCTCAATAGTGAATTTTATAGCATCAATTATTTTAGGAATTTTAGTAGCATTAGATTTTCACAATAACAATATATTAATATTATTTTATACTGGTTTTTTAGGATGTTTTAGTACATTTTCTTCTTTTATATATCAACTATTTGTTTTATTTCAAAAGAGGAAATTCGTTCGTCTATTTTTGCACTATTTTGAGGTAATGATTATCTCTCTAATTTGTTTTTGTATAGGTTATTATTTGATAGAAATTATTAAATGAAAATAAGAAGTTATATTTATATTATTTTGGCTTGTTATAGTGCAACTTTTTTAAGGATATTAATAAATAATAATTTACTTGTTTCAATAATTGGATCATTATTTTTTGGTTTTGTTATTGCAAAAAAATTAACTTACTCGAGAGAAAAAATTATATTAAGTGGATTTTTTTCTTGCTTTACGTCTTTTAGCGGATTTTTATATTTTTTGTACAAAATTTTTATTCAAGGGGGATTTATTAATTTGATATTTTGGTTTAATTTTATTATCATTTTGAATCTATTCACAATGTATTTAGGCTTTTGGATAAGTAGAAAAATTACTTAGATTTGATATATAATTAAATTCCACATAATAGTGTCGTTACTTAGAAAAGGGATTATATTTATGCATGATAATAATCTTGAATCAGTTACATCTTTATCTTCCGATTTAAGTACTAGAAAAAATATTACTATTCAACTTGAAGAATTACTAGTCGCAGGAAATTATGATGAAGCAAAGTTACTTTTAGAACCTTCCCAACCGGTTGATATTGCTGATGCTATAGGGAGCCTTCCATTAATATTGCAGGCATTAGCATTTCGCTTGTTAAAGAAAAATGAGGCCATTGAAGTTTACGAATATTTAGATCCAATTGTTCAGCAAACTTTATTAGACAGACTTCGTTCAGGAGAAGTTTTAGAAATCGTTGAGAAAATGTCTCCTGACGACAGGGTTCAGCTTTTTGATGAATTGCCTGCAAAAGTCGTAAGGAAATTCTTGTCTGCTCTTAGTCCTGGTGAGCGGAAAGTGACAGCTGAATTACTTGGATATGAGCCTGAAACTGCAGGTAGATTAATGACTACTGAATTTATTGATCTTAAAGAGATGCAAACTGCAGCTGAGGCTCTTTCTTTAGTCAGGAAAAGAGCCCCTTTTACAGAAACAATTTATAGTTTATACGTTACAGATAAAGAAAGACATTTAACTGGTATTCTTTCTTTGAGAGACCTAGTAACTGCTGATCCGTCCAAGCCAATAGGAGATGTTATGACAAAAGACGTAGTTAATATTTCTACGAATACGAATCAAGAAGAGGTCGCAAGAGCAATTCAAAGATATGATTTTTTAGCACTGCCTGTTGTTGATAAAGAAAAAAGACTTGTGGGTATAGTAACTGTTGATGATTTAATAGATGTTATTGAGCAAGAAGCAACAAGAGATATTTACGCCGCGGGAGCAGTTCAGCCTGGAGATGAAGATGATTATTTCCAAAGTAGCTTATTTACAATAGCTCGAAGGAGAATTTTGTGGTTGTTAATTTTGGTTTTGGCAAATGGTTTGACAACAAGAGTAATAGCTATGAACGATCAAATATTGAAAGATATAGTTTTACTCGCTGCATTTATTCCGTTACTTATTGGTACTGGGGGCAATGTTGGAGCTCAAAGTTCAACGGTTGTGATTAGGGGCTTAAGTACTCAAAAAATAAAGTCTCTTGGTGCTATAAAAGCAGTACTCAAGGAAGCAATAACAGGAGCCCTTTTAGGAATTTTAATGATGCTAGTGGTATTCCCTTTTGCTTGGTGGCAAGGAGAAGGTCCCTTAATAGCATCTGCAGTAGGTATAAGTTTAATATCCATAACAACTTTGGCAGCTACCACAGGTGCAATTTTGCCCTTATTGTTTGACAGAATGAAATTAGATCCAGCTTTAATGTCTTCTCCATTTATAACAACCGTAACAGATATAGCAGGTGTATTTATTTATCTGAGTACTGCAAAATGGCTATTAAACTCTTCATTATTATAAATTCACTAGGTATTTATTCTCATTTTTGTAAAAATGTGGATTTTTTTGTTTAACTTTACATTTCTTAATGGTATTGTTTACAAAACAACTTTTAACTTTCATGTCTTCTGAAGCAATAAGTGAGAATAAATCAGTGACAATTGCAGCATTAAAATCTAGCAATGATGTTGATCTAGTTCGATCATATTTAAGGGATATAGGAAGAGTTCCGTTATTGTCTCATGAGCAAGAAATTACTTTAGGTAGACAAGTTCAAGAATATGTACAAGTAGAAAGAACAGAGCAGGAAATTTTTGAAATAACTGGGGATAAGCCAAGTATTGAGGACTTGTCAAAAAAATTAAATCTCTCTACTTCACAAATTAAAAAAAGGATACGAGCTGGACAGCGTGCGAAAGAAAGAATGGTTGCAGCAAACTTAAGATTAGTTGTCAGTGTTGCAAAAAAATATACTAAAAGAAATATGGAATTATTAGATTTAATCCAAGAGGGAACAATAGGACTTGTTAGAGGTGTAGAAAAATTTGATCCAGCCAGAGGCTATAAGTTTTCAACTTATGCTTACTGGTGGATTAGGCAAGGTATTACCAGAGCAATAGCTGAAAAAAGCAGGGCAATAAGGTTACCTATTCACATAACAGAAATGCTAAATAAGTTGAAAAAAGGTCAAAGAGAATTAAGTCAGGAAATGTCTCGCACCCCAACAGTTAGTGAACTTGCAAAATATGTAGAGCTTCCTGAAGAGGACGTTAAAGATTTGATGTGCAAAGCTGGTCAACCAGTGAGTCTAGAAACTAGAGTCGGTGACGGTGAAGACACTGTTTTATTAGATCTACTAGCGGGTGGTGAGGATTTGCCTGACGAACAAATAGAAATGGATTGTATGAGGGGCGATTTACATTCTCTTTTGCATCAATTACCAGATTTGCAATGTAGAGTTTTAAGAATGAGATACGGTATGGACGGTGATGAACCAATGTCTCTTACAGGAATAGGAAGGGTACTAGGGATAAGTAGAGATCGAGTAAGAAACTTAGAACGAGATGGATTAAGAGGCTTAAGAAGACTTAGTGATAATGTTGAAGCTTACTTTGTTTCTTGAATAAATTCATTTATTAACTGATTTGTTTTTTCAGGTTCTTCATCATGAGGACAATGGCCAGCTCCATTTATAATATCTAATCTTTTAATATTACTGAATGTTTGCTTCCATTCTCTTGCTTCATCTAAAGATTCCCAAGGATCTTTTTCACCCCAAATCAATTGGATTGGAGCACTAACCTTATCGAAAAGGTCTGTAGCAAGATAGTCGTCAAATAAGTTAATAAAACCACGAAATGCTTCTTTAGAGTTTTTCCTTTGAGACGGTTGATAAAGTATTTCAATCAATTCATTATTAATATTTTTTCCTGAAGGGTAAGCTTGTTCCAGTATTTTCTTTATAACTTTTGGATTAGCAGCTCTTGTAAAAAGTGTGTTACTAATTATTCTTTGTCTGACTATCGTTTTAAGAACGGGTCTCAGTAGATTCATTAAAATATCACTTTTTTTTAAACGTTTATCATCCATAGTTCTTTGTGCACAATCAATCAATATGACCCCCTTACATTTATCTTTGAGAATTTCAGCAGCTTTTAATGCAATAACACCACCAATTGAATTTCCTACTAAGTAAACAGGAGAATTTATTACCTCTTCACAAAATGTTGATATCTGATTAGCCCATAAGTCAAATGAATATTTAATTGAGTTTTCTTTATTAGATTCGTAATCTAATAAAGCACTAGGCTGACTGCTTTTTCCAAATCCTAATAAGTCAATTGCGAAGCAGTTAGAAAATTTACCAAGAAAATCTTGATTATGTCTCCAGTGGTTTTTTGAAGCCCCAAATCCATGAACTAATAAAATTTTAATACTTTTTTCAGAAGAAGATTCTTTTGATAAAGACCATGAAATGTCCCAGTTTTTCCATTTCCAAGTTTCAGATTTATTTAAAGGCACTATGAGTATGTTTTTAATTAAACTTTAATTCAAAAAAAAATTATTCGTTTTTAATAAATTATTCTTAGTTAAGAAAAACGTTCATTTTATGGAAAGGAAAAAGGTCATATGCATTGGAGAAGCTTTAATAGATAGAATTAGAAATAAATCAAATCAAGGATCTACAGATTTTTTGGGAGGTGCACCGGCTAATGTTGCTTGCGCATTAAGAAAATTAAAAATAGATTCAACATTTATAGGATGTTTGGGTAGTGATGATTATGGAAAAAAATTTATTAAGCAATTTAGTGAATTGGACGTTAATTTAGATTTCTTGCAATTAGATAATGATTCATCTACTCGCGTGGTTAATGTAGATAGAGATCAATTTGGAGATAGGTTTTTTTCAGGCTTTACGGAAAGTTCTCATTCATGCTTTGCAGATGAAGTTCTGAGCAAGAAATTAATCGAAAAAGAAATTTTAAATTTGGAGAAATCTTTTCTTGAAACAAAATATTTGGTAACTGGAACGATCTTATTATCATCTCCAATATCAGCAGAGACTATTTTTTTTCTTATTGAACAGGCTAAAAAATTGGAAGTCAAAGTAGTTATTGATTTGAATTGGAGAGAAGTTTTTTGGGATCATTCAAGTTTTTCATCAAAAATTAGCACAGATCAAAGAGTTAACTTAATCAAGAAATTTTTAAATCATTCAAATTTTTTAAAACTTGCTAGGGAAGAGGCAACTTTGTTTTTTAAGGATGTAAATCCCTTGCTAATATCTCAACAATTGTCTAACAGACCAGATGTAATAATAACTGATGGGGAAAATCCCGTTTCTTGGTATATCAATGGGCTGCAGGGAATTACCGAAACTCCTACTTCACAAAAAATTGTTGATACAACTGGCGCAGGTGATGCTTTTCTAGCTGGCTTTATTTCAAAATTAATTTCTTCTGGCTATCCTGCCAATAAATTAGAGATCGAAGATTGTATTAAGTTCGCATGTGTTTGTGGATTATTAACTTGTCTAGGTGAAGGCGCCATCGAGCAACAGCCATATTATGAGAAGGTTAATACATTTTTGGGATCTCTAATTTCGTAGTTTCTTCCATAATTTTTTGCGTAACTAATTTCTATTTTCCAGAAATTATCAATAACTGGTTCTATTAATTCTGGCCATTCAATAACTAAAATTGCTCGCCTTTGTATTGCCTCTTCTTCTTCTGAAAAAAACACTTCTTTTGCTGAAGAAACATTTTCTAATCTGTATAAATCAAGATGAATTAGTGGAATTTTTCCGGAGTTATAGTGATGCGATAAAGCAAATGTAGGGCTTGTAATGTCCTCAGATATTGATAAGCCTTTAGCAATTCCTTGAACAAATGAAGTTTTTCCAGCCCCAATTGGACCCTGTAATAAAACAATTGATTGGGGATTTAATTTATGTGAGAGTTTTTTTCCTAAATTTAAAGTCTCTTTTAAATTCTCAACAAACACAAAAATTAATCAAAAATCATTTATAGTTTAATAGAAAAAGTATTTACTAGAAATGGTTATCTCAAATTCAGTTAAGACTACTACACCTAATTACGTAATTGCTGATATCTCTTTATCAGATTTTGGCCGTAAAGAAATTAAAATTGCTGAAACAGAAATGCCAGGATTAATGGCGCTTAGAGATAAATATCAATCTGAAAAACCACTAAAAGGTGCAAAAATAGCTGGAAGTCTTCATATGACTATTCAGACAGCAGTATTAATAGAAACTCTTGTTGATCTTGGCGCAGAAGTGAAATGGGCTTCATGCAATATTTTTTCAACTCAAGATCATGCGGCTGCAGCTATCGCAGATCAAGGAATTTCTGTATACGCAAAAAAAGGTGAGACTCTTGATGAATATTGGCAATATACCCACTACATTCTTGATTGGGGCTCCGACTCTCCGAATATGATTCTTGATGATGGGGGAGATGCAACTGGCTTATTGATACTTGGCAGTAAAGCAGAAAAAGATTTATCGGTTCTAGATAATCCTGGTAATGAAGAAGAAATTGCTTTATTCAAATCTATAAAATCTAAGTTGGAGAATGATAGTAACTTTTATTCTAGAACTAAGAGTAATATTATTGGTGTCACTGAAGAAACTACAACTGGAGTTGCAAGACTTTATCAACTGCAAAAGCAAAATGCTCTCCCTTTCCCCGCTATTAACGTTAATGATTCAGTAACTAAGAGTAAATTTGATAATTTATATGGCTGTCGAGAATCTTTAGTTGACAGCATAAAGCGTGCTACTGACGTGATGATTGCTGGGAAGGTTGCTTTAGTTATGGGTTTTGGAGATGTAGGTAAAGGCTCTGCACAGTCGTTAAGAGGACTTGGTGCAATTGTGAAAGTTGCAGAAGTTGATCCAATTTGTGCTCTTCAAGCGGCAATGGAAGGTTTTAGTGTTGTTACATTAGATGATGTTGTGGAGGATATAGATATATTTGTTACGGCGACTGGGAACTATCAGGTAATAACAAAAGAAAATCTTGTCAAGATGAAAGATGAGGCCATAGTTTGCAATATTGGACATTTCGATAATGAAATCGATGTTGCTTCATTGAAAGATTATCCATGGGAAAATATTAAGCCGCAGGTTGATCACATAACTTTACCGAGTGGTAATAAGATAATCCTTTTAGCTGAAGGTAGATTAGTTAATTTAGGTTGTGCTACTGGACATCCAAGTTTCGTCATGAGTAACTCTTTTACTAATCAAGTCCTAGCTCAAATTGAACTTTTCAATAAGTCAGAAAAATATGCTAAGGAGGTTTATGTTTTACCAAAACATTTAGATGAAATGGTGGCTAGATTACATCTTGATAAAATTGGAGCAAAATTAACAAAATTAACTAAGGAACAAGCTGATTATATTAATGTTTCTGTTGATGGACCTTATAAACCAGAGCTTTATAGATATTAAGTTTGAGTCTAATTTTTGTAAATTTTCTTACTTCAATCCCCGACTATATTAGTTTGGCTGTTGAAAAGAATTCAATAATTGCATACCTAACTATTTGTTTGGCTATGTTTTTAGAAAATATAATTCCCCCAATACCTTCTGAGATTATTATGCCCTTGGGAGGGTTTTTTGTTTATCAACAAAAATTGAATTTTTATTTTTTAGTGTTTTGGGGATTACTTGGAACTATTCTAGGATCATTACCTTGGTATTATTTAGGAAGATTAGTAAATGAAAAAAGACTTTCAAATTTTCTAGATAAAAAAGGAAAATATCTGGGTATTTCTTCTAATGATTTAAGTAAAAGTAAAAGGTGGTTTGATAAGTACGGGGTCTCTTTAGTTTTTTGGGGCCGATTAGTACCAGGTATAAGAACTTTAATTTCAGTTCCCGCTGGCATAGAACTTATGCCATTAAGAAAATTTTTGATTTGGACTACATTTGGGAGCTTGATATGGGTAGCACTGCTCACTTATGCAGGTTATTTATTTGGCGAAAATTATTCAATCATTGAAACTTACTTAGATCAAATCAAATATGTTGTAAAGCCAATTTTAATTTTAATTTTCTTGTATTTCTTTATAAGAATACTTATTAGATTTTTTAAAAAAAATAGAGCTTAAAACGGGATTTCACTAGAGTTATTACTACTAGAGTATTGGTTATTTTCAGACTCTTTTCGAGAACTTAGTAAGTTTAACCTGTCTACCCTAACAACTGGTTTGTATCTATCTTCCCCAGTATTTTTATCTTTCCAACTATCAATTTTAAAGCTTCCTGTGATTCCAATTAAGGATCCTTTTTTAACGTAATCTGCCGCTATTTGCGCCTGTTTTCCCCATATTTCTAAATTAAACCAATCAGGTTCCTCGTCTCTACTTCTTCTGTTCACTGCGAGAGTGAAATTAGCTACAATGCTTCCAGATTCAAAATATCTTACATCAGGTTCTCTACCGGCTCTGCCAACCAGATTAATAGTGTTAATTTCCATAATTTTTTTCTTTTTATACTACT
>CACGKI010000009.1 GCA_902573565.1 uncultured Prochlorococcus sp. | reverse complement strand
TGAAGGAGTTGCACTCCCAAAAATTAACTTTGCAGAATTCCTTTTTACTATTTCAATAGCGATCTCTCTTGCGTCATAACAAGGCATAGGACTATCTTGTTTATATGAAACATCATGTTCTTCATCCATTATTATTAATCCTAGATTTTTGATGGGAAGAAAAATTGCGGACCTTGTTCCTATTACTATTAATGGTTCATTTGCATTAATAATTTTTTGCCAAACTAAAGTTCTGTGAATTAAAGAACAGTTACTATGATATTCGTAAACAACATTATTAAATCTCCGACTAAACCTATCTATAAGTTGAGGAATTAGTCCAATTTCTGGAGCGAGTATCAAACAACTTTTTTTCTTAAGAAATTGATCTTCAGTAATTCTCATATAAACTTCTGTTTTACCTGATCCTGTTTCTCCCCAGAGAAGTAACGCATCTCCAGGTTTCATTGTTTGAAATTCTTGAAATGCAATTTTTTGCTCATCTGTAAGATTTGGTTTTTTTATTGCACTAGAATCACTTAATAATAAATTTAATTTTGGATTAATTATTTTTTTTCTTTTAGATTTATAAAGGTAATTTTTACTAATCATTGAGTTAATGAGGGTGTAATTAAAACCAGACTTAATTAATTCACTTTGCCAATTACCTTTTTCGGGCAAAGTATTTAATAATAAAAATTCTTTTTTAGTAAATTTATTTTTTCTTATATCTAGTTCTTTTTTGATTCCAATCCAAATTTGATCTTTTGAGCCTTGAGAAATTTTCTTATGTTTGCCAATCCAACCTGGAGGGAATGCCGTTTTAAGCATTTTTAAATTACTTACCATATAAAAAGAAGCTAAGGACTCTATCCATTCTCTCCACGAGTCATTAATTATTTTTTTCTGCAAAATATCTTCAACAAATAAATATTTTATACTTCTTATTCCACTGATATTCTTTCCATCCTTATTATTTTTCGAAAAGTTTTCTTCAGAGATCACCAATCCATTTAATAACCTCCCTCTTAGTTTTACAGTTACAATATCTCCAACTTCTACACCAAGATTATTTCCATCTATATAGCAAAAGCTATCACTAAAACTGCCTACATCAAGCAAAACTTCGAATTTAGAAGAGTTATTTGATAACTGATTACTTGCCGGCTTCAAAACTTTTTCTTAATATTGGATTGTTGAACATTCCACAAAGTGTTTTTTGCACATTGTAAGTATCCTGCTCTTAAGGGAGACATGAAGCTTTGATCATTGAGTTAAAATTCAAAAACTGATCTGCCTGTCTGAGAAATCCCAAGACTTTTTACTTTAGGTAATCTATAGCACTATTAAAATTTTTCAACAATTTAGAAAAACTTTTTTTTTCATTTTCTGAAAAAGTTTTTTAAACATTATGGGAATTTTTACTACTAAATGTACAAAATAGCCCTAAATAAAATTTTATCTAGTTAAATTCACCGTAGAAAGGAGTCCATTATGTGTCCAGTCGCAGCAGAATCTAAGAATTCTAAACCTAGTTCGAAAAAAAAGATTAATAAAAAAATTAATAAAAATCTAGAAACATTAGTTGATGAAAATAGCAATAACAATAATCAAAATTTACAGCCATCTTCAGATTTAAACGAAGGCAGAGCAGAAAATGATAATGAATTTAGTGATTCTGATGAAGAAGATAAAGGGCTTGGGAATATAAAGCTTGGGCCTAAAGGTATATATACTGAGGATTCAATAAGAGTTTACCTCCAAGAAATTGGAAGAATTAGACTTTTAAGACCAGATGAAGAAATTGAACTTGCAAGAAAAATTGCTGATTTACTTCAATTAGAAGAGTTAGCAACTCAATATGAGTCCGAAAAAGGACATTTCCCATCTGTTAGAGAGTGGGCAGAATTAATAGATATGCCTCTTTCTAAGTTCAGAAGAAGACTTCTTTTAGGAAGAAGAGCTAAAGAGAAAATGGTTCAATCAAATTTAAGATTGGTTGTTTCCATTGCTAAAAAATATATGAATAGAGGATTATCATTTCAAGATTTAATACAAGAGGGAAGTTTAGGTCTGATTAGAGCAGCTGAAAAATTTGATCATGAAAAAGGCTACAAGTTCTCTACTTACGCTACCTGGTGGATTCGTCAAGCCATTACTAGAGCAATCGCAGATCAAAGTAGGACTATTAGATTACCAGTTCACTTATATGAAACAATTTCCAGAATAAAAAAAACCACTAAGGTTCTTAGCCAAGAATTTGGGAGAAAGCCCAGTGAAGAAGAAATAGCTGAGAGTATGGAAATGACAATTGAAAAACTAAGATTTATAGCTAAAAGTGCTCAGCTACCTATTTCTTTAGAAACTCCAATAGGTAAAGAAGAAGATTCAAGACTGGGAGACTTTATAGAAGCTGATATAGAAAATCCAGAGCAAGATGTTTCTAAAACTTTATTAAGAGAAGATTTAGAGGGTGTTTTAGCGACTCTTAGCCCTAGAGAAAGAGATGTGCTTAGGTTAAGATATGGAATTGATGATGGAAGAATGAAAACGCTTGAAGAAATCGGACAGATTTTTGATGTAACTAGGGAGAGAATCAGACAAATAGAGGCAAAAGCACTTAGAAAGCTGAGACATCCAAATCGAAATGGGGTTTTAAAAGAATATATAAAATAAAAATAGTTAAATATAATTTTCAGCTTTAGAAACTTGCAAAAGAATAGCTTAAAATAAATTCAACTTAATTTTTAATTCAAACTCAAAATAATATTTAATGACTAATTTTAAGCTGAAAATAGCTAGTAGAAGAAGTAAACTGGCAATGGTACAAACTTTATGGGTTAAAGATCAATTAGAAAGGAATATTTCCAATTTAGAGGTATCTGTTGAGGCCATGGCAACTCAAGGTGACAAAATCCTTGATGTAGCATTAGCAAAAATCGGAGACAAAGGTTTATTTACGAAAGAACTTGAAGCACAGATGCTTGTAGGTCAAGCAGATATAGCGGTACATTCTCTAAAAGATTTACCAACAAATTTACCTAGTGGCCTTATATTGGGATGTATTACAAAAAGGGAAGATCCTGCCGATGCTTTAGTAGTAAGCAAAAAAAATGATTGCTATAAATTAGAAACTTTACCTGCAGGTTCAATAGTGGGTACAAGTTCTCTGAGAAGACTTGCACAATTAAGAAATAAATACCCACATCTTAATTTCAAAGATATCAGAGGAAATGTCATTACAAGAATAGAAAAATTAGACTCAGGAGAATTTGATTGCATAATTCTTGCCGCCGCTGGTTTAAAAAGATTAGGCTTTGAATCAAGAATTCATCAGATTATTCCACATGAAATTTCTCTTCATGCCGTTGGACAAGGAGCGTTAGGCATTGAGTGTAAATCTGATGATAAAAAAGTTTTAGAAATCATAAATGTTTTGGAAGATAAACCTACTAGTCTAAGATGTCTTGCAGAGAGAGCCTTTTTAAGAGAACTTGAAGGAGGTTGCCAAGTGCCAATTGGTGTGAATAGTAGTATTCAAGATGAACAACTGTACCTTACCGGAATGGTAGCCTCTCTCGATGGAGAAAGGCTTATTAAAGATCAATGTATTGGCAATATTAATGATCCTGAAAAAATAGGCAAAGAATTAGCTGAAAAACTAAAGCTACAAGGTGCCGACAAAATATTAAGCGAAATATTCGAACAATTCAGGGAAAAATAAATTTGTTAATTTACTAATTTAGGATCAATTTCTTTTTGATATCTATCTTCGCAATCTTTAATAACTTTAACAGCTTCTTGTATCCCAAAAAAACCATTAACAGTACATGTTCCAGGTTTTTTTAGATCTTTATAATGTTCCCAATAATACTTTGTTTCTTTTAGCCAATGCTCTCCAAGGTCTTCAAAATTGGAGATATGGTCCATTCTTTTATCATCTGCCAAAACTGCGATAACCTTATCATCCACCTCTCCACCATCATCAAATTTCATCACACCAATAATTCTTGCCTCCACGATAGAACCAGGTATCAACGGCTCAGTAACCCCAACAATTTCTACATCAAGTGGATCTCCATCTTCATCCCATGTCCTTGGTATACATCCATAAGCAAAAGGATAAGCTAGAGAAGAATAACCTACCCTATCAAGTTTAAGATGACCCGTTTCTGTAATTAATTCATATTTATTAATCGTATTGGAATTCAATTCAACAATAGTGTTAACTATTAAATTTGAGCTGTCAGTGAAAGCATCTAATATATGTAATAGATTTGGTGTAACCCTACTTGGGGGTTGATTAAGATTTGCCATCAATAAAGTATTTTTGTTTATCTTACATCCTTACATTCAACCAAATTCTTTAAAAGTAATGTTTCAGCAACAATCAACTATCTTAGATCTTAAATGATTAATGAAATAGTTTGGGGATAGTTCTTCATTAGTTACAGCTCTTACCAACTCCATAGAATTAACTGATCTCCCATATTTATGTACATTATCTTTTAACCACAAAATGATCTTTTGATATTCACCATTTTCTATTAAATTGTCAATCAAACCAAGATCTCTTTCCATTTGATTTGATATTTGTGCACTTATAAGATGTCCTAATAAATATGAAGGAAAATATCCAAAGGCACCTTCACTCCAATGAACATCTTGAAGACACCCTTCTGAATCATTAGATGGCTTTATTCCAAGAAGTTCCTCATATCTTTTATTCCATTCGACTGGAATATCCTCAGCAGGCAGCCCACCTTCAATTAAATCTATTTCAAGTTCGGTTCTTATTAAAATGTGTAAGCCATAAGTTAATTCATCTGCTTCAACCCTATTTAATCCTGCTTCCAAATGATTAATGGATTTCCAAAGCTCTAAAAAATTATTTAGAGAACATCCTGCTGAAACAAATTTTTCAAAAAATCTTTTTGAAAATGATTTAGATTTTACTATTCTATTTTCCCAAAATAAAGACTGACTTTCATGAATCCCCATAGAAGTTGCCTGACCTAGAGGCCAAGCGAACCATTGATGACTTTGAGATGGCAAACCCTGCTCATAAATTGAATGTCCCCACTCATGCGCAGTCGCTAAAAAACTTGATAATGGTTCACCTTCAACTATTCTTGTCGTAATCCTATAATCATCAGGTCCTAAGGTAATCGAAAAAGGGTGTGGAGATTTGCCAACTACTACAAGATCTTTATCTCTCCCAAACTCATCAAGTAATTTTGAACATAAATTTTGTTGAGATTCTGGGCTTAAATCCCAATGATGTTTATTTGATGGGTTAATTACTCTAATCATCTCTGGGATACTTTCTTTTAATGGCTGAAACATCTTATTCAACCATTTCATAGTTAATTCAGGCTCGAAGGGTTGAGCTAGTGTCTCCCATGGTGAATATTGATCAGATATTTGTTTTGCCTCTTCAATCCGCAATTTGACTAATTCTTCAAAGAATGGAAGAAATATTTTAAAATCTGCTTTTTTCTTAGCCTCTTGCCAGCTTTCATAACCTTTAGATTTTGCCTTTGCTAAAGACACAACTAATTTAGGATCTAAATTTTTTTCTCTGTTAAATTCCTTCAATAAAAGATTAATATTTCTCTCTTGATCTTTTATAAAAAGTTGATTATCAAAATTTCTTTTAGTACTTAAGAGTTCATTTTTAGCAGATTGTATTAAATTAGAAAATTCTTCTGAAGAATTTCTTTTATGCAATACTTTTGCTATGTAAGTAAGTTGTTCAGACCTCCAAGAAGCTCCTTTTTTTGGCATCCCAGTATTCTGATCCCAATAAAGTGTATTTTGGATTGAGCCTAATATTTGAGTTTCTTTTAGATAAGCCCCTAGCTTATTCCATTGAGTTTCAGCCAAAAATTTTAAATTTAATTTAGATTTATTTTAAGATAAAAATTTTAATGTTTGCAAAATACATAACATCTTTAGTCCATAATAGAATATTGATTATTTAAGTTTTGACTTAAATGGAACAAATATTTTCAAAATTAGAATTTTCAACACATGGAGAGGGGTTTACTGACATCACACATGACTTGAATTTATTCATTGAAAAAAATAATTTTCATTCAGGAATTTTAAATTTATCTTCACTACATACCAGTTGCAGCTTAACTATTAACGAGAACGCAGATCCAAATGTACTGAGGGATCTAAAAAAATATATGCAATCTATAGTTCCATATGATTCTTACTTAAGCTTATCAAAAAGTAGAGAAGAAATTTCTTATAAACATTATCAAGAAGGAGCTGACGATATGCCAGCACATATTAAGACATCCTTAACAAATACTTGTCTATCTTTAAGTTTTCAAGAAGGTAAATTAATGCTTGGAACATGGCAAGCAGTTTATTTATGGGAACATAGATTTGATCAAAAACAAAGGCTTATAAATTTACATATAGTTGGTGAGAAAAAACAAAATATTTATAATTAAATAAAATCAGATGAGTTATTTTATGGAGCCTTACCTTCTACAAGATGGAGAATTGAATGAATTAGCAGTAAAAATACCCGGTTGGGAAATTAAATTTAAAAAAATTGAGAGAGAATTTAACTTTGCTAATTTTGTTGAAGCCTTTTCTTTTATGACTAAAGTTGCTTTAATCTGCGAGAAGTACAATCATCACCCTAACTGGGAAAATGTTTATTCAAAAGTAATAATTAAATTCAATACTCATGATTTGGGAGGAATTTCAAATCTCGATCAAACATTAGCTTCAGAAATTAATAAAATTTTGGATCAATAAAATTACAAATCTGAATTTATTAAATAGAATTTGTCAAAATGTCAAAAAAGTTATTACCAGTTACAATCATTAGTGGATTTTTAGGTTCCGGAAAAACTACTTTATTAAATCATATTTTAAAAAATCAAGTTGGCATTAAAACAGCTGTTTTAGTAAATGAATTTGGAGAGATTGGAATAGATAATGACTTAATCATAGAAAGCTCAGAAGATATGATCGAATTAAATAACGGCTGTATATGTTGCTCTATTAATGGCGAGTTATTAAAAACAGTATCAAAAGTTTTGGAAAGACCTGAGAAACTAGACTATTTAATTATTGAAACAACAGGACTTGCTGATCCATTACCAGTAGCCATGACTTTCGCCGCTGGTGAACTTAGAGAAAAAGTAAGATTAGATTCTATAATCACTGTAATAGATGGAGAAAATTTTGATTTTGAAATTAATAATACAAGTGTTGCCTATTCTCAAATTTTATACGGAGATATACTACTTCTAAATAAATGTGATTTAGTGAACGAAGAACAATTAAAAAAAGTAGAAAAGTTTATAAATAAGATAAAAAAAGAACCAAGGATCTTGAGATCAATTAAAAGTGAAGTTGGATTACAGACAATAATGAGCGTGGGTCTTTTTGAGACAGATACTTTTCGATTCGAGCAGAACGAGAAGAATGTAGAAGATCATTCTTCTCACTCACATGATCATTCTTCTCACTCACATGATCACTCTTCTCACTCACATGATCACTCTTCTCACTCACATGATCACTCTTCTCACTCACATGATTTGATTAATAATATCGAAGGGTTTACTTCAGTTTCTTATGAGACATTTGAACCATTTTCCTTAAGGAAGTTTCAATATTTTTTAGATAATCAGATTTCACAAAATGTATTTAGAGCCAAGGGAATATTGTGGTTTATGGAAAGTGATAGAAAACACATTTTTCACTTGTCTGGAAAACGGTTTTCTCTAGATGATGATAAGTGGACAAAAGAAAAATCCAACAAGATAGTATTAATTGGGAAAAACTTAGATCATCAAACTATTAAAAATCAACTTTCGTCATGTAGATTTGATTCAGATTAGCGTGCATATTAGGATTTAATTTATTTTTGAAAATACTTATTAAAGAATTTAAAAAAGCAGTAATAGAATTAAAAATTCTAAGTATCACTTCCTTTGTAGTTGCACTATTAGTAATTATTCCAATTTCCAATTTTCTTTTAGAAGGAATTTACTACATAATTAGTGGGGATTTTTCATTAGGTATTGCAGGAGGAGAAGAGGTACTTGTCACTTTAAAGGTTTTAACGCTGACAAGTTTATTTGGAGGTGGTCTAGGAACCTTGAATGGGTGGTTACTTTCAAATTGTGATTTTAGGCTCAGAAAAGTTCTCCGTATTTGTCAGCTAGTTCCACTAGCTGCCCCAGCATATCTAATAACTGCTGTTTTGCAGGATTTAGGAAGTATTTTTGGGTATCAAGTAACTGGTTTGTGGTGGGGGGTTTTAATACTTTCGATTTCTACTTATCCATACGTATTCATTCTTGCTAACGAGAGTTTTAATAAATTTGGAGTTAATCAAATCAACGCTAGTAGGGGATTAGGAATTGGTCCATGGGGGAGCTTTTTTAAAATCGCTTTACCAATGGCGTTACCAGCATTAATAACCGGAATAAGTTTAATGTGTATGGAAATAATGAATGAGTTAGGTACATTCGCATTATTAAATATACCAAGTATTTCTACAGGAATAGCCGAAAACTGGATAATAGATGGCAATCCAAAAAATGCTATTGGATTATCATTGGTAGCCTTATTTATAATTTTCACTTTAATTATTTTTGAAAAATTCTCGAGAAGAAAATCAAAGAGGTGGAGTGAAAATCCTGCATCACAAGATTCACAAGGATGGGTATTAAAAAAAAATAGAGCTCTTTTGGCAATAATAATATCCTTATTTCCTCCAATTTTTTCTTTTGGAATTCCATGTTTTTGGGTTTTGCTAAATATCGATCAAATTCAAAAAGGAATCACTATAGAATTACTTACCTTGTCATTTAGGACTATAAGTCTAGGACTTTTGACAGCATTAATAACGATGCTATTCTCCTTAATAATTTCCTTAGCAAGACGTCCAAATAAAAGCTTATTACTTGGTCTAATAACAAACCTTGCGGGGATTGGTTATGCAATACCAGGCACGGTACTGGCTTTATCCTTAATAAGCATTTCTTCCACAAAATTTAATTTCATTGCTATTTGTTTACTAATTTGGGGTTATATTGTGAGATTTCTAACAATTTCTAAGGGTTCTATTGATTCAGGTCTTGAGAGAATTTCGCCTAACTTCGATGAAGCTGCACTTGGCCTAGGAGAGAATTGGCTGGGAATTATCAAAAGAATTCATCTCCCTCTACTCAAAGGACCAATATTTGTAGGATCACTTTTAGTGTTTGTAGACACAATAAAAGAATTACCCGTAACATTTATCTTAAGACCATTCGATTTCGATACTTTATCTGTGAGAATATATCAATATGCTGGAGATGAAAGAATGGTAGAGGCAATATTGCCAGCCATTATTATCATGACTTTAGGCCTTATTGCATCAATAACATTAATACCGAGTTTAGAGAAAAAAGACTAAATTCTTTTAAACAGTTTTCTAATTAAAAAGGGGAAGCTTAAAAATAAATCTGCCAAAGTAGATATAAATCTAAAATAAATTAAGCTAACAAGAACAGTATTTTGTGGAATATTTTTGCCAATAAATAAAAGGAGGCAGGCTTCAAAAACACCAACTCCCCCTGGAGCTGTAGGGACTACCAATCCTATAGACCATGATAAAGAGAAAATTACTAATAAAAAAATGATGTTGAGAGTATTACTTGTATAAAAAGTATTTAGGCAAATATAAAACCCAATAAATTTAGATAAAACAAAACCAATTTCAAGTAATAACGCTTTGGTAGGGAAAAAAGATATTATATTTATTTTCTTTTCAAATTGGCTTTTTGTTTTGATAAGTTTCAAAACCTCAAATACTTTCCCCTTTAGAGAACCCAATCTTTTTAATATAAAATAAATTAATTTCCTATTTAAAAATATTAAAGGCAAAATCAAAAAAAAGTACAGTGGTGAAAAAATTATTCCCAGCGATGCCAAAAGAAAAGATCCACTCAACATAAAGTAAGGTTCTATAAGTGTTGAATACAAGGCAATTTGAGGGTTACTAATTTTTTTTAAAAAATTGAATCTTTCAACAAAATGCCAAATCCCCCCAGGAACGTATTTAAGAATATTCGTTAGGACATAAAAAGAAATTAGATTATTACTTTTAAATTCTTTGCCGAACCATTTAACTATATATTTCCATGCATAAGCATTAAGGTAAACACTCAAAATACAAAATAAAAATGATAAGGATAGATTGAACCCATTTTTTTCGAAATTTATATCAAAAGAAATTTGATCGACATTATAAAAAAAATAGATGCAAAAATATAACAAGCTTGTAATAAAGAAAATACTCTTTAAACCACCAAAATTTATTTTTTTAAAAAACTTCCAATATAATTGATGGGTGATTTTGAATCTCATTTCCAGTTTTCAAATGCTTTAAATTTATTACTTGACTCTTTTATTATTTTTCTTATTTCTGCAGTTGAAATTTTATGCTCTAGTTTTAATCTCAAGACTTCGTCATTTTCTGGTTTCATAGATATTGATCCATCTGGTTTCAAAGTCTGTTTAACTTTAATATTTCCCAAAATCGTTGAACATTCTCCTTTCCTTCTTAGTAATATCCACCTAGATTGGATCCTTTCGCGAACTCCAATAGTATTGGAATAGTCAAACCATAATCGTCTAAAATATTCTTTTTTATCTATTGGCAAGATTACTTGAATAGAAAATCCAATTCTATTTTTTTTCATATTAATAGCATGATAAGAAACGTCGTAAGCACCCTCAATTCTTAGTTTTTCTACAAAATTAGATATGTCTTCAGGCGTTTGGTCATCAATCCATGCCTCTTGAACAGATATTTCTTCATAATTTGGATTGATTTGTTGAGTAAAAGAAGAGTCTTCAGATGGAGAAATTTTATAAACTCTAACCAAATTAGGGAATGGAAATTGTAAGTTTCCGATGCCTACTCCATAAGAATCAATAGAATATTTATAAGGGAGCTGAAAATAGTCCACTAAATTAGAAAGTAAGGCAATTCCAGTAGGTGTGGATAATTCACCTTCTATTGAGTCAAAACTTGACAAAACTTTTATATTTTTTTGTCTTATTAGCTCTATTACAGCAGGAGGTGGTACAGATAATTTTCCATGATCAGTTTGGACAAAACCTTTTCCCAACATTGGTTCATTACAATATACTCTCTTTGGATTTAAGTAATTCAATGCAGCACATACTCCAATAATGTCCACTAATGAATCTATAGCTCCAATTTCATGAAAATGAACATCCTCAGATTTGATGCCATGAACTTTTCCTTCAGCATTTGCTAAAGACTCAAATACTTCATAAATTCTTTGTTTTAATTTATCTTCTAAGTGTCCATTTAGAATAAGTTCTTTAATACTTCTCCAATTTCTGTTAATTTGACTGCAATCATTAATCTCTACTTTCGCCTTGAGACCTCGAATTGAACAACTTTTAGATTCTTTAAACTTCAGATTATATGAAGCTTTAAGTCCAAGATCAAAAAGGGGCTGTTCAATTACCTTTCTAGGAACACCTAAGTCATAAAAAGCTCCTAACAACATATCTCCAGAGATCCCTGGAGAACATTCAATTAAAATATCTTCCATAGAACAAAGATTTATGGATAAGTAAGAATTTCAATGAAAATCAAAATTTAATGCTAATTATTTTTAGAGAGATTTTTTTCAATAACTTCGCAATTTAATAATTTCAAAGAATTACCATTTCTGATAACGTCTAAACTTACAAAACTATTAAGAAGTTCGAGGGAGATCTCTCCTTTAATGACTAATTTAAAATTTTTATTTTTTAAATTATGTCGCTTTGAAGCAGAACAAATTTTAATAACAACCTCTTTTTTTTGAGTATTTACAAAAACCAATTTACCTCTAATAGAAAAATAATTATCTTTTAAACCTAATTTCTCCAATAATTTCAAAAAGTTTGTTTTTGAAGAATCATCCGAAAAATTATTAAGTTGATAGGGATCCCATATACCAGTTACTTGCAAATGCAAATTTTGAGTATTTTTATTCTTTGGATAAACAACCCAAAAATAACTTTTATCTAAATCTATATGTTTTTTAATAAGAGATAATGCTTTTCCAAGTACTACAGTTTCAATTTTTTCACCTTTGTTATCCGATATGAAGCCTCTATTCAATTGTCCACTATCATTAGGGATAAATTTACCACTTACAATACCAATTGCTCTGTATTGAAGTTGGTTCGTAACTTTTGGAATGGGATTTTTTAACATATTAAAAATTCAAAATGACAATTCAGCGTATTAAATTTCTTGATTTTTCTCGAAACTTTTGAATGACTCTAACGCATCGTCGATAGCATCAGAGGGATTGGTCGCATCTCTCATAACATTATTTCTCCTAATCATTTCTACAATTTCAAATGGATTAGTTGGTAGCACTGAACCATCTTCTGCTTTTTTAGTTGAGGAATCCATTTCAAATTCTTTTGATAAATATTCTGCATTTAGGGTACTAGCTTTAAGAGAAATCAAGGAAATAAAAAATATAGCAAATTGTATTGGTTGGGAAAGAATTTTACAAAAATAATTTTTCATTCTATTTGATTTCAAAATTCTTTGGTTCAAAAAATTTCCTGCTAAATTAATCTTACATAAGATAGTAGAAATTTGTTAATAGCAACTTGGAATGTTAACTCTATTAGAACAAGACTTTCACAAATAATAGATTGGCTTAATCAAGTGAATCCAGATATTTTATGCTTGCAAGAAACAAAAGTGATGGATGATAGTTTCCCTTTTGAACCCTTCGAAAAATTAGGTTATTCAGTAGAGGTTTACGGACAAAAGTCATATAATGGTGTTGCAATAATTTCTAAAACAAAAGCTAAAAATATTAAAAGGGGATTTTACGGTTGTAATGACTCTGATCAAAATATTGAAATTTTCTTGGATCAAAAAAGACTAATATCTGCTGATATTAATGGTATCAAGATCATAAATGTTTACGTTCCAAATGGATCTTCACTAGAATCTGATAAATTCGAATACAAGATTAACTGGTTAAGTTGTTTAGCTTCTTTTATAGATGATCAAGAAAAGAAAGGAGAATTAATTTGTCTGATGGGCGATTTTAATATTGCTCCATCTGATATAGATATCCATGATCCAAATAAATATGAAGGAGGATTAATGGCATCTGAATTAGAAAGAAATGCATTAAATAATGTTCTGAAAGGAAGATTAATTGATTCTTTCAGGATTTTTGAAAAAAACACTGGGCATTGGAGTTGGTGGGATTACCGTAATAACTCATACGAATTAAATAAAGGTTGGAGAATTGACCATATATACATTAGTAAGCAATTATCATCAAAACTTAAAAGCTGTGTGATAGACAGCTTACCTAGGGCGAATTCGCGACCAAGTGATCACGCCCCTGTAATGATTAATCTTGACTTGAATGACATAAATGAAGATTTTTATGATGATGAGGATAATTTTTTCGAAATATAAACAAAATGAATATTTTTTTTTTAATGCCTGAAAACGTTTATAAATAAAGAGTTATCCTGATTAGTATGAATAAGTATTATGATTTCCTATAAATTAATAATTTACAAACCAAACTATCGCAATAAAAATATCATAATGTAGAATTTCATTCTGATTGACAAAATTTTTACTTATTTCTAAGTTAGAACATGACAAAATTTTTATCAAAGCTTCATTTACTTAAACTGTGACTGACACATTAAATTACCCCCAATCAGAAGCAGTTTTTTCGGCTGCCCAAGAATTAATGCCTGGAGGAGTTAGTTCCCCAGTAAGAGCTTTTAAATCTGTCGGTGGAAAGCCAATAGTTTTTGATAGAGTTAAAGGCCCCTTTGCTTGGGATATCGATGGAAATAGATATATTGACTACATAGGAAGTTGGGGGCCTGCTATTTGTGGTCATGCCCACCCTGAAGTCACTACCGCATTACAGGAAGCGATCGAAAAAGGTACTAGCTTTGGTGCTCCATGTGTTTTAGAGAATAAGCTTGCAGAGATGGTTATAGATGCTGTTCCATCTGTAGAAATGGTTAGGTTTGTTAATAGCGGCACTGAGGCCTGCATGGCTGTTTTAAGACTTATGAGAGCATTTACAGGAAGAGATAAAGTTATTAAATTTGATGGTTGTTATCACGGTCATGCAGATATGTTTTTGGTGAAAGCAGGATCAGGAGTTGCTACTTTAGGATTGCCCGATTCTCCAGGAGTTCCACGTTCAACAACTGCTAACACACTTACTGCTCCTTACAATGATCTTGAAGCAGTAAAAAAATTATTTTCTGAAAATCCTGACGCTATTTCTGGTGTAATCCTTGAGCCGATTGTTGGAAATGCTGGATTTATTACCCCTGAGCCTGGATTCCTAGAGGGATTAAGAGAATTAACCACTGAGAATGGATCATTATTAGTTTTTGACGAAGTGATGACTGGGTTCAGAATCAGTTACGGAGGAGCCCAAGAAAAATTTGGGGTTACTCCTGATTTAACTACACTTGGCAAAGTAATTGGTGGAGGCTTACCGGTTGGGGCCTATGGAGGCAAAAAAGAAATAATGTCAATGGTAGCTCCTTCTGGACCGGTATACCAGGCAGGTACATTAAGCGGAAATCCACTCGCAATGACTGCGGGAATAAAAACTCTTGAGCTTCTCAAACAAGAAGGTACATATGAGAAACTGGATTCATTAACTTCTAGATTAATTGAAGGTATTATTCAATCTGCAGAAAATAATGGCATCGCTATTAATGGTGGAAATGTAAGCGCTATGTTTGGATTTTTCTTATGTGATGGACCAGTTAGGAACTTTGATGAAGCAAAAACAAATAATGCTGATCTTTTTGGTAGGTTACATAGAGAGATGCTCCTAAGAGGGGTTTACCTGGCTCCAAGTCCTTTTGAGGCTGGCTTCACATCACTCGCACACAGTGATGAAGAGATTGATAAAACTATAGAAGCATTTGACCAATCTTTTAACGCTATAAAAAAATAATAAAATAGATATTTCTATACAGGAAAATATAATTAATTTGATAATAGAGAAAAATAAATTATCTTCTACCACCAACTATTACTGGTGGACTACCACCTTCTGAACCTGGCAACCCAGGAACCACCTGTGTACTACCATCCCATTTATCAAGGAATAATTTGAAAAGTACCTGATCATCAAGGCTTCTATTTAATGTTTCATATCTAAGTGCTTCTTGCTCTGCAATTTCCACTTCTGTTTTTGCTCTTAGTAATTGCTGACCTGCTATTTGCTTTTGTTCAATAGCAGCCCTATATTCTTCAGCAATCTCTAATCCAGTCAAATCTAGACTTTTAACATCTACATAATCGAAAGAATTTAATTCTTGCGCAACGGTATCTCCCACTTTTTCAGAAATGACTGCAAACTCAGTAGCAATTGTTTCTAGTTCATATTGAGAAAAGACTGACTTGAGAGCTTTTAGTAAAGATGGCTGAACTATTTTTTGATAAACATCACTATTTCTGCTGGCAATAGTTGCGAAAATTCTTCCTGCCTCATTAGGCTTGACTGAATACTTAACAGTAGCTGTAGCCCTAATAACCTGAAGATCCTTAGTTAAAGTTTCAAATTTTTCTGGCTGAACTTGAGTTTTTATATCAAATGGATAAACAGACTGGACAAATGGGAGTTTGAAGTTTAGACCAGCTCTCCTGGAAGGACCACTTACCTTGCCTAATGTTGTGATCACTGCAACCTGTCCAGAAGGTACAACAAATAGAGCCTGTGTCAGTAAAAGAAAGCCAGTAAAAGAAAGTACTATAAGTAATGTTGCAGTGCCACCAGGACCGGTAGGAGTGACATTTTTAAAGGAAGTTGACATTAATTTTTTTTCTTTTTATTTATCATATTTAAACAAATTAATTAGTGCATTAAAGAGGCATTTAATTAATATATTTTTTTAATAATTATAAAAAAAAATTACTATTTTATTTAAATATTTGATTTAAATTCTTGTAAGATTCTCAAATAAAGGTCCTCATCTATCTCCCTAATATCATATTCAGAGGGTAAAACACCATGCTTATGCTCATGAACAGCCATCCAACAGAATTTCTCTATTTCTTCTTTTGAAAACCGAGGATATTCTTTTACTTTCTTAATCAATGATTTAATGAGAGATTCTTGATAATCTGCCATATTTTTATTTAATCTTTCTAAAGATCCTATCTAAAGTTATTAGCTTTTAGGGGAATGTTCAAAGACTCCTCTAACTCACTAACAAGCTTAATTGCCATTTGAAGATCATTTTTACTCTTACTTGCAACTCTGAGTGTTTCTCCATTGATGCTGACATTAATTTTTTTTATTTGATCTCTAATGTTTTTACTGATTTTTTTTGCAATTTCTTGTTTAATTCCTTGTTTTAATAAAATTGTTTGTTTTACTCTATTGCCACTCACCATTTCAATGTCACCGTAGTCAAATATTTTTAATGATAAGTTTCTTTTTATTGCCTTTTGTCTAATTATGTCATTAACAGCATTTAAAGTAAGTTCGCTATTAGTGAATATAAAAATATTTTCTTTTTCTAAATCAACTGAAGTATCTGAATTCTTCAGATCATAACGCTGAGAAATTTCCCTTTTTACTTGATCCAAAGTATTAACTAATTCTTGCCTATCAAAATCAGAAACTACATCAAACGAAAAACTTTCTGCCATGGTAATTTATTAACCGCTAAATATTATTAGCATAAATCATATATTAATAAGGGGAAATGAATTAATTTAATCAAAAAATAACAAACTAACTACTTTGCCCATTTCTTCAGCACATCTACAACTATTTAGCAAAGTTTCACTATCATGAAAGGCAAAGCATATTAATTGATCGCACCTAGTAATAATTTCTTGATTACAAAGACTACTTGCAAGTGGCAAAGGTAATTCGTCATTTTCACTTTTTTCAACCAAATGCAAAACCCTTTCAAGTTGATCCTTTATTTCGGGTATTTGTCTATCAAGACTTTGTGGTAATAAAACAGTTAATAAGGATGGATTAATATCTAGTACAGCTCGAATAACAGCTGCATTGACACCTTGAGAACCAGAAGTAAGGATGTTATGTCCTTCCTCTGCTAACGACCTTGCTATCAACTCAATTAAGTGGATATCGACAACTGGTACATGTCTGCTACCCAAAAAAGCAATTCTCCTTTTCCCATTATCTTGGAGTTTTGCAAGTTCTTGAGCTAAGGCATCAACGCCTTCAGTTGCTGGTAGATCTAAAGAGCGACTCAAAATAATATAGTTCCTATATTTGAAATTAGCATTTATCTGAAAAATTGCAGGGAAAATCTATCTTTTCGAGAACTCTTTCTAGATTTACATGCTCTTGAACTAATTGGATAGCATAAGAAGCTTTAATTGATTCATGTATTCTGACATGACCAAAAGCTTGTTCAATAATTTCTACGGAGGAAAGAGTATCTAATTCTACCTTTAAAATTGGCACCTCCAATTCTTCAGCTCTATGAATCAATTGTGACAAAGGGTCTCCTAAACCAGTTAAAATCAAGCATTGAGTCGAAGCCTCCAAAGCAGCAAGTTGAATATCAGTTCTATCAGCTCCAGTAACTACAGCCATATTTCGTCTTCTCCTGAAAAATTCCATTGCAGAATTTACCCCCATTGCCCCAATACTTAATGTTTCGACAAGTAATTGATCTTTTTCAGGGCAACAAATTACTTGGGCATCTAGTCTTCTTATAAGCTCACCGACAGTGACACTTCTAAGAAGCGGTGATTTTGGCATCACCCCAAACACTTCAATATCCAAATCTTTAAGTGAAGGAACTATTTCATTTTTAACTTTTTCGACTTCTTGCGGCAAAACTCCGTTCAATACCACTCCAGCCAAGTTCTCACCTAATTGTCTTTTTGCATCAAGTAATGCATCTACGCTTTTACAATCTTCCCATAAATTCACAATTAAAACTTTCGCATCTAAATTTTTTGCCAGTTGGGGGAGACTTAAGCCATAAATCATACCTTCATGAAGATTTCCAGCTGCCTCTAAAATATTTAGCCCTTCAAAATCATCATTAACCAATCCTTCAATCTGATCAAAACCTTTTCCTGGGAATAAGTCTTTATTGAAGATCCTTTTTTCAGCTGATATATTATCTAATAATCCTACTGAAGAAATTAAATTCTCCTCTTTAATATTTAATGTAGATCCAATAAACTTAACATCATCATCTATTAATCCTTCATACGACATTGATGGAAGATTAGTAAGTTCAATACATGTTGCTAGGGGTTTTCCTATGCGTACTTTTTTTTTCTCCTGTAGAAGTCTTTTTGCTATCCCAAGAACCATTGCAGACTTACCACTAAATGGTTCACAGGAACCAATTAATAATATATCGCTCATAACGAATAAATTATTTATCAATAGGTTTAAGATAATATTTTTTTTAGAACTAAACAAATATTTATTTATGAGTTTTAATCAAATAAATAAATAAATAGATAATATTTTTTGGTAAATTAACTTAATTCTTTGGTATCTCATCAAAATCAAGAAAATGATAAATTCAACAAAAAACGAAAAAACTATAGGGATTACTGGAGCGTCAGGTGCGCTAGGGAAAGAATTAACAAAGTTGTTTCGTCAAAAAGGATATAAAGTGATTGGATTTACTCATAGTAAAACTAATTATGAAATAAATCTTGAATCTCCAAATGAATGGATTAAATGGGAATGTGGAAAGGAGTCTTCATTAAAAAAACAATTAGAAAAGATAGATATTTTAATTTTGAACCATGGTATATATGATTTGAGCAGAGAAAATGCCAATTATGAAAACTCAATAGAAATAAATGCATTAAGTAAATTCAAATTTATAAATTTATTTGAAGATATTGCTCTAACAAATGATTCACTAATAAAAAAAGAGATTTGGATAAACACATCCGAAGCAGAAATATTACCAGCCCTAAATCCGTCATATGAGATTAGTAAATCCCTTATTGGTCAATTAGTTTCTTTCAAAAAAAATCTTCTTGACAAAGATACCAAAAAAAAATTAATAATAAAAAAAATCATCTTAGGACCTTTTAAATCAGAACTAAATCCTATCGGAATAATGAGTCCCAAATTTGTTTCTGAAAAAATTTATGATTTAGCTAATTCAAAAAATTATTTAGTAATAATCAGTCCAAACCCGTTAACCTATATACTTTTTCCATTGAAAGAATTCTTTAATTATTTATATTGCAAAATTATCTATAAGTACAAATCTTAGTGTCTAGAAATCTCGATCTGTCAATATTTCAATACCATCATTTAAAACCACTATTGTATGTTCCCATTGGGCCGATAGTTTTCCATCTTTTGTTATTACGGTCCATTTATCATTTAATGTTTTGCAAAATTTACTTCCTTCATTAACAATAGGTTCGACAGCTAATGTCATTCCTTCACGAAGGATGACGTTGGGCAATTCTTTGGTCCGAAAATTAAATACCGATGGCTCTTCATGAAGATTTCTTCCAACTCCATGACCTGTATAGTCTTCTACAACACTAAAGCCATTTTTTACAACAATGTCTTCAATTTCTCCAGCCACATCTAAAAGTGTATTCCCTGCCTTGATTTTCGAAAGTCCCGCATATAAAGCTTTATAAGCTACATCACTTAGGTTTTGAGCCTTTGAACTAACTTCTCCCACACAAATTGATATACAACTATCCCCATGGAAACCATCTAAATATGCCCCGGTATCAATTTTAACCAAGTCACCATTTTTAATTATTTTATTTTTATTTGGTATCCCATGAACAACCTCATTATTAATACTAGAACAGATACTAGAAGGGAAACCATGGTAGCCCTTAAAACTAGGTACAGCTCCAAAGCTTCTTATCCTCTTTTCTGCGAAATCATCTAAATCTTTTGTACTCATTCCAGGCTTAATTAAGTCATTAATCTCCCTCAAAACAGTCGCTACAATCCTGCTAGATTTTTTCATCAAATTTATTTCCCGTGAAGACTTTATTTCAATTCCTCTTCTCCTCTGAATAAAAGGAACTTGATCATTAGCCTTGGAATTATTTTTATTTAACAAAAGATCTGCAAAATGTCTCATTGGAATAAATAATAGTAGTAAGTAAATATCTTCAAAATAGCCATTATTTTCTTGGCTATTTTAAATCTATCAATAACAATGGGAAAGAAACAAAAATGAAAATTTTATTTAATTCTAGGCAATTTCATAAGGCTTTGGCGCCCTGGGTTTTTCTTCCATTATTTATATCTTCAATTACCGGTCTTCTTTATAGGGTTTCAAAAGATTTATTAGGTTACTCCAGAGAACAAGTTCATTGGTTAATGTCTCTACATGAGGGCGAATGGCTTGGGGATAACGGAGAACTGATATATGTCATATTAAATTCACTTGGAGTTTTATGGATGCTCATAACAGGATTCCAAATGTTTTCAAAAACAATTTCATTTCCCAAAAAGGTTACTAAAGGCGAGTCAAAAGGTTAAGATATAGAACTTGTAGGACAATAAAGACAAAAATGGCCAAAGAGAAACAAGAGAAGGAATTAGAAACCGGTACTAAAGCTGACGCATCAGTTGATGTAGCAGTTGAACAAAAAGAGAAAGAAACGGTTTCTAAAACTACGCCAACCTTGAGCGCTTCCAATCTTATTAAGGAATTTGAGAATGAACAATTAAAAAAAGAAGTACCTGAAATTTATGTTGGGGACACTGTCAAAGTTGGAGTAAAAATTACAGAAGGTAATAAAGAAAGAGTCCAACCTTATGAAGGTGTTGTCATAGCAAAAAGGCATGGAGGTATCAACCAGACTATTACAGTTAGAAGAATTTTTCAGGGTATAGGTGTTGAAAGAGTATTTATGCTACATAGTCCACAGGTTGCCTCTCTAAAAGTTGAACGTAGAGGTAAAGTAAGAAGAGCTAAGTTATTCTATCTGAGAGATAGAGTAGGAAAAGCTACTCGCGTAAAACAACGCTTTGATCGATAAAGTTGTAAATTAATCAACTTATTGGTCACAAAGACGCTTATAATCATTTAAATGCGTCGTTAGTTCAGTTGGTAGAACGCAGGTCTCCAAAACCTGATGTCGGGGGTTCAAGTCCTCCACGACGCGTTTATCAACATTATGTAAATCATTTTCATAAGATGGAGTTAGATCTTCAACCTGGGGACGTAGTTAAAGTCCTCGAATCAGCAGCTTTAGGATGGGTTCGTGCAAGAGTCATCAGAGTTAAGTCTGGTGGGAGAGTTGTCGTACAAAGTGACCAAGGTAGAGAATTCACCGCTAGAGGCAACCAAGTTAGATTGATAGAACCTGCTGGTTTTAGACCTCAAAAATAAATAATTGTTTATTAGTAAGGCAGTTTTAAAACTAACTATTTCTGTAAATCCTCAAATTAAAAAATTTTTTTTATTACAACACCATAAATTAAGTATTATGATCTGATAATTTTAAGAATGAAGTTCTAAATAAATTTAGGACAAAACTCTGGGACCGTAGTTCAACTGGTTAGAGCACCGCCCTGTCACGGCGGAAGTTGCGGGTTCGAATCCCGTCGGTCCCGTTTTTTCTAAAAGAAATTTGGAAAAACGATTACGACTAGCCCCTAGTCCAACGGGTTTATTTCATATTGGGACAGCGCGAACAGCATTATTCAACTGGTTATATGCGAAAAATATAGGCGGAAAGTTTCTCATCAGGATAGAAGATACAGATTTTCTTCGATCTAAATCTGAATATACAAAAAATATATTAGATGGCTTGAAATGGCTTGGACTTAAATGGGATGAAGAGCCTATAAAGCAAAGTGAACGAATTTCGATTCACAAAATTTACATCAAAAAGCTATTGGAATGTGGAGCTGCATATAGATGCTTTACAACAGAAGATGAGATTTCTGAATTAAGAGAAGAACAAAAAAAGAAAGGCTTACCTCCAAAGCATGATAATAGACACAGAAGTCTTTCAAAAGAAGAAATAGAAACATTCATATCCCAAGGGAGGACTTCAGTAATAAGGTTTAAGATAGATGAAAAAATTGAAATTAAATGGGTAGATCAGATTAGAGGTGAAATCACATGGCAAGGGAAGGACTTGGGTGGTGATTTAGTTTTGTCAAGAAGGGCAAAGGGATATGAGATTGGAGATCCTTTGTATAATCTTGCAGTTGTAGTTGATGATAATTTCATGAATATTACTCATGTTGTAAGGGGTGAAGACCATATCTCAAATACTGCAAAACAAATATTAATTTATAAAGCATTAAATTTTAATTTGCCGACTTTTTCACATACCCCCCTAATACTAAATAGTGAAGGGAAAAAATTATCTAAAAGAGATTGCGTTACTTCAATCGACGAATTTAGAGATATGGGATATTTACCTGAGGCCTTATCGAACTATATGGCCTTTTTAGGTTGGTCTCCAAAATCTGCCGACAGAGAAATACTTTCACTTGATGAGATATCTGAAATTTTTGACTTATCAGACATTAATAAAGCTGGGGCTAAATTCAGTTGGGAAAAACTCAACTGGATTAATTCTCAATATATAAAAAATATGGAATCAATAAAGTTAAGTGAGATCATTAAAAAATACTGGGATGATAATGGTTGGGTACCGCCATCTCAAGAATGGGCATATAAATTAGCAATTTTGATTAGAGACTCTATGACTCTTTTAAAAGATGCCATTGATCAATCAGAACCATTTTTCTTAATGCCTAAAATCCAAAAAGAAGGTCAAGATTTTCTTGAAAACAATGATAGCAAAGCATCTCTAAAACTAATCTTAAATTATTTAACTGAGACAAATACTACAGAACTAGATAAAGAGAAAGCCAAAGAAATAATAAACGAAATCTCAAAAATCCATAATATTAAAAAAGGGATATTAATGAAATCATTGAGAGTAGCCTTTTTTGGATCCCTCAGTGGGCCAGATTTAATTCAAAGTTGGGAACTTTTCTCAGAGATTAAAACTGATAGGTCTCGAATTGAAAGATGTCTTAAATCAACCTAAATTATTTTTTTTCTAATTCAAGCCTGCTAGCCAAAGGCTTAGCTGAAAGACCTTGGATTCCTACTGTCATCAAAATAGTAAGAAAAACTAAACCTTGGAGACGGCCAGCACCAAGGATACCAGCCTGCTCTAATCTGATAGAAAAAAGAGAAGCTACCGCTGCAGTAACAATACCTCTTGGAGCTAACCAGGCTAAAAATATTTTTTCTTTTAAGTTCAATTCTCTACCCATTGTTGCTATCCATATAGAGATAGGGCGAACAATAACCATCAACATAAAAACGCAAACAACCCCTCCCCAGCCAAGTGGACTCAATTCACCCCAAGAAACGTCAGCGGCTAAAAGAGGGAAAAGAACTGTTATTGCTAATTGAGCTAATTCACCTATTAGATTATCCAATCTCTCCTTATCTATAACTTCTCTTTTGCCTACAATAAAACCCGCCGCGACAGAAGCCGGCAAGCCTGACTCTGGCAAAAAATATTCGCAAATTCCATACAAAAGGAAAATAAATCCAAGGGTAACTTGAAGCTCTATACCAAATGAGGCTTCATTTTTTATTTTTTTTAAAATTTCTGATAATAACCATCCTGCACTTAAACCGATTAAGACTCCTCCCCCTAATCTTTGCATTAATGCTATAAATACATCTTTGATCCCACGTAAATCCCCTAAAGTCAGTTCTAAAAGCAGTAATGCCAATACAGCACCAATTGGTTCAAGCAACAAGCCCTCAGCTTTTAAAACTTCCGAGAGAGGGGAAGCTAATTTTATTTGCTCAACTAATGGAGAGACAACTGTAGGTCCAGTAGCTAGAACGATGGCACTATATATTCCTGCAACTTGCCATGATAGTCCAGCCAGCCAATGAGCAATAAAAATTCCTGCTGATAATGAAATAAAAAGTCTTACCAATGAAATTTTTAAAACAGTATTTCTTACATTCCCCTCAGGCAGTTTTAAATTTAGTCCCCCTTCAAATAGAACCAAACAAACTAGAAGCCCTACAATAGTTTCAAGCCCTTGGCCAAGATCTAAAGGCTCAACCAGTCCTAAACCTGATCTTCCTATAAGTAATCCAGAAAGTAATAAAATAACAACACTCGGGAATCCTGTCAAAGAAGAAAATAATCGCGCACAAGCACCTGCGAATACAGTTATTCCCCAAAGTAATCCGAGCCTTTCAGGGGTCATAAAAAATTATATATAGTAAATTTATTTATTATTTTGATTAAATCAACAATCTTATCTGAAGTCCAATAAATACAATACTTTTTAATTTAATTAATCAGCTGAAAAGAGTAATTTGTATTAATTTTTTCAAAACTAGTTTTAAGTCAAATGAATTTAATTTCTATTAAGAAAATTGGCTTATTAAAGCAATAATTATAAAAATAATTCCTATACCAACAGTTGCCATCCTTCCATTCCATATTTCTGCTTGAGGGGTAAATCCTCTTTTCCACAAATTCAGTTCCTTTTTATCAACGAAGTTTTTTGTCTCTTTAATCTCGATTTTAGTTTGTTTATTCATTGAAGTTAAAAAGGGGGGGTTTCTTCATAAAGGGTATTTGCTTGTTCAATTGATAGTCTTCCTGAGACACCTAATTTAAGGGAACTGAAATGATCCTTAAAGTTGATTCTGAACAACGCTGCCGCTCCAATCATTGCCGCATTATCTGTACAAAGATTAAGGGGAGCTAAATGAACTTTAATAGATTTTTTACTAGCTTCACTAATCATCATTTTTCTTAATGTATTATTAGCAGCCACTCCCCCAACTACAACAACATTATCCAAACTATGGTCCTCTGCACATTTTATTGTTCTCTCTACCAAGACCTCTGCAACTACTCTCTCAAAACTTGCAGCAAGATCAGCAATTGGAACGGTCTCCCCATCCAAATTTATTCTCTCAACTAATCTTAAAACAGCGGTTTTTAGACCACTAAAAGAAAAATCATATTTAAGAAATCCACCTTTTTTATCAGAAATCCTACATTTTGGTAAATTAAATTTCATTGAGTCCCCATTTTTAGCAATCTTTTCAATTGCCGGTCCTCCTGGATAACTAAGACCTAATAGTCTTCCAACTTTATCAAAGGCTTCTCCAGCAGCATCATCAAAACTTTTCCCAAGTCTCTGCATTCCCCTTCTATCATCAACCTTTATCAATTCAGTATGCCCACCGCTAACAAGTAATGTAAGAAAAGATTTCTTTGGATAGTTTTCTGAAAATAGAATTGAAGATAAATGCCCCTCCAAATGATGAATTCCCAAAAATGGTTTTGAATGTAACATGCACAGTGATCTTGCAGTTACAGAACCAACTCGTAAACAACCAACTAATCCAGGAGCTACAGTTGCTGCAATATAATCAACTTCCTCAATTTTGATTTTTGATTCTTCTAAAGCCTTATCTAAAACAAAAGGTAATAACTCTAAATGCTTTCTAGCTGCAAGTTCAGGAACAACTCCTCCCCATTTTGAATGATCTTCAATTTGAGAGGCAATTATATTTGAATGTATTCTGAAAGTATCGCCAACATTAGAAACTATTGAGACAGATGTCTCATCACAACTTGTTTCAATAGCTAAAACTTTATACATTTTTGATTCAACTTGTTCTATTTTAATATTAATTTCTTAATTAATACACTATAAGGAATTAAAGATTGCAACTTATGAAATTCTTTTTTTCAATCATAACCTCAGTTTTTCTGTTTCTAGGAATTACTCCAATTGCTCTAGCTGCAAATGGGCCTGCCCTAAACGCAGATAGAGCTAGCACAGAATATACTGCTTCAGCTCTTACAAAATGCTCTGAAAATCCTAAATTCATTGATAGAGCAAATTCTGCAACTACTCAAAAAGACATCGCAAGATTTGAAAGATATGGAAAAGCATCATGCGGAGATGATGGTCTGCCACATTTAATAATTGGACCTCCTCTTGAGCCATGGGGAGCCCTTTTAAATAGGGGTCATGAAGGAGATTTACTTATCCCCGGAGTATTATTCATTTACATTGCTGGAATTATAGGTTGGTCAGGAAGAGAGTATCTGATTGAGTCAAAAAAGACTAAGAATCCAGCAGATCTTGAGATCATTATTGACCTAGACTTAGCCAGAAAATGTCTTATAAAAGGAGCGCAATGGCCTCTTCTTGCTAACAAACAAGGTAGAAATGGAGATTTAAGAGAGAAAGATAATAACATTACACTTAATGGTCCACGTTAAACTAAACATCTTTAAAAAACTTTCATAAAACAAATGTTCAAAATTCTAAATACAAAATTTGTCAGATCTGCACCAGTGGTAGCTGCAATTTGGCTAAGCCTTACAGCTGGAATAATTATTGAATTTAATAGGTTTTTCCCAGATTTATTATTCCATCCAATGAGCTAATAAAAGATAAAATAATCAAGTTTTTATTAACTTGATTATTTTTTTTGCTGTTTCATCAACATTTTGATTTATTAACGCAAAATCAAATTGATTTGATACTGAAATCTCATAATTAGCCCTTGAGAGTCTTTTTTTAATTGCCTCTTCTTTTTCTGTACCTCTATTTCTTATTCTTCTCTCTAACTCTTCTTTATCCGGAGGAAGTAAAAAGATTGATAGTGAATTAGGAAACTTATTTTTTATTTGTCTAGCACCCTCTACTTCAATTTCAAGTAGTACAGTAAATCCCTTTTTTATTTTCTCATTAACAGAAGATAAAGGCGTTCCATAGTAGTTACCAGCGAATTGAGCCCATTCAAGGAACAGGTTTTTTTCAATCATTTCTTTAAACTTTTCTTGATTTAAAAAGTAGTAATTTTCCCCGTCTTTCTCTCCCTCTCTAGGTTCTCTAGTAGTTGCAGATATTGAAAGCCAAAAATTTTTTTCTTTACCTAATATTTCTTTAACGACTGTCCCTTTACCCACCCCACTTGGGCCAGTAAGAATAATTAGCTTTTTTTGATTGTTCATATTAAATTTTTTACAGTAAAATAAATGTCTTGTGAATTAAAAAGAAATAATGCAAAAAGGTGTTCCTCAAATAATGGATATTACATCGATTAGATCTGTTTTGCATTATTTATCAAAGATTATTTTACCTTCAAAGTTTGAAACTGCCCAACAACCAGAGCCTAATACAATTCAATTATGTTTTAGAGGAATTGATTCTCAAACTTGGTTAGAGGTTTCATGGAATGGTGAATCCCCCAGAATATTAAAGATAAATAAGCCGGAAAAAATTGGAAGAGAAAGTACACTTTCTAAACAAATAAGATACGGACTAAAATATATGGCTTTAATTTCGGTTGATCAAGATGATTTCGAGAGAGTTATAAAATTTGGCTTTGCAAAAAAACCTGGAGATGAAATTAGTAAGTATTTAATTTTTGAGTTAATGGGGAAACATAGTAATATTTTTTATTTGGATAACAAACATAAAATAATTGCAGTTGGTAAACAAATTAAATCAAGTCAATCTAGTTTTAGAACAATTTCAACAGGATCAATTTACTCCGGCCCACCAGTTAATCTCAAAAAACGACCTAGAGAAGATGAGTCTTTTCAATCATGGAAAGACTCAATTTCAATTGTTCCTGAGTCTTTGAAATACTGTTTAATAAATACCTATCAAGGAGTAAGTCCTATCCTTACAAAACAACTAGAGGTTGTTAGCAAAACTTGCAATTCGGAAATAATGGAAAAAAATATCGATTTCATTGGCGATTCAGACTTAAAGGAGATATTTAAAAATTGGAAGATTTGGATAAATAGGTTTAAAAACAATAACTTTAACTTTTCTATATTTAATAAAGATTTTTATTGCGTTTGGTTTTTCGATAAAGAAATTAATTGCGAAGAAAAGATAGATTTATGCACCGGTATAGAAAATTATTATGATTATCATCTGCAGCAAAAAAAACTTGAATTGTTGGGAAAGAAAATTGAAGGGATAATTTTTAAACAGATCAATATTGAGAAAAAGAATTTAAATATTCAATATGATCTTTTGACAAAATCAGAAAACTACGAGGTGTATAAAGAAAAAGCTGATAATATATTCTCTTCAAATGAAATTAAAAAACGAGATATTATTAAAGGACAAAAACTATATAAAAAGTCAAAAAAACTTAAGAGATCTAAAGAATTAGTAAAACAAAGATTAAGTATTTACAAAACAAATATAGAAAGATTAGATGAATTCACTACGCTTCTAGAAAATTTAAATTCTTTAAATCATGAAAAACTTTTTATGCGAATCAAACTACTAGAAGAAATTATGGAAGAAATTTGTAACGAGTTTAATATCAATATTAAGAGGCAAAGAGAAGATAAGAAAAGTACATATGAGATAGAATCTTCACCAATTCAAGTTAATACTCCCACAGGATTGAAGCTTCAGGTAGGGAGAAATATGAGGCAAAATGACTTAATAAGCTTTAAGTCCTCAAAAAAAGGCGATTTATGGTTTCATGCTCAAGAATCACCAGGTAGTCATGTAGTTTTGAAGTCTTCATCTCAAGAAGCATCTGAGCAAGATCTTCAAATAGCTGCAGATTTAGCGGCTTTATTTAGTAAGGCAAAAAGAAACATTAAAGTTCCAATTAATTTAGTGAAGATTAAAGATTTGCAAAAAATCAAAAAAGGAGGACCGGGTTGCGTTTCCTTTAAAAATGGAGAAATTATTTGGGGAAATCCTACAAGAGGAGAAGATTACATTAAAAAAAATCTTAAAACAGTAATTTAGTTTATAATAAAAAAAATTTTTAAATTTAAATGTTTGATTTTCTTTTGGGCACTCATGAATTTTTAGGAAATCATAGTTTTCCAGAATTTATTGTTGGATATCTATTTGGTGCTGCATTAATAATTGGAGCTCCTACTGTTTTCTTACTTCTTGCCTTCGTAAGCGCTTTAATGAAAACTAATGGGAAAATGGGTGGGTATAGAGAATATGAAACTTATGGCGAATCATCCCTAAATGATGCTCCTCCTTTCTTATTACCAGATCCAACTAATCCTAAATTAAGCAAATAATTAAATTTATCGACAAACAAATTGGACTTTGACAATAATAATTTTAAACCTTTTTCTTACAAAATCTTTATCAAATAATAATGAGAGGTACAGGTGAAAGTGAAAATAAATTATCAGATTCAATGACTTTTAGTGATCATTTAGAGGAGCTTCGTCAAAGGATACTAAACTCAATTTACTCAATACTTATTTCAATATTCTTTAGTTTTCTCATAATTAAGCCATTAATATCATTTTTAGAAATCCCAGCTGGTGATATTCATTTACTGCAACTTGCTCCAGGAGAGTTTTTATTTGTCGCTATTAAAGTTGCTGGTTACAGCGGATTAATAGTTTCTATGCCTTATATTTTTTATCAAATAATATTATTTATTTCTCCTGGTTTAACAAAACAAGAAAAAAGCCTTATCTTGCCCGCAGTTTTAGGTTCGGGTCTTCTGTTTTTTTTAGGATTAATTTTTTCCTGGTGGATATTAGTCCCTGCAGCAATAAATTTCTTCATTAGTTTCGGTGCTGATATTGTTGAACCAACTTGGTCTATAGAAAGATATTTTGATTTTGTTCTCTTATTAATGTCTAGCACTGCAATAGCTTTTCAATTACCAGTATTACAATTTATTCTTGGTTCTCTTGGAATAATTACAACAGAAAAAATGATTTCGAATTGGAAGATCGTTGTAATTTCCTCCGCAATATTATCTGCCGTGATTACCCCTTCAACAGACCCATTGACTATGTCATTACTATCTATATCAATTGTGTTTTTATTTTTTGTTGGTACGGGATTAACTTACTTATCAGAAAATCTTAAGTCAAAAACTCTTTCATCTTCTCATTAAGATTTAATTGCAAGCTGACAGCTCTACCTAACCTTGGCTTAGCATTGACTTTCTTTAGCCATTCCCTTACTTCTTCTGAATATCCACATCTATTTAAAATCTCGATTTTATCAGCTATCGATTTTTTATATTCATCTTCACTTAGAGGGAATGATTCCTGTCCAAGAAATCCCCACATCATCTGAAAATAAACAAATTTTCCTCTTCTAAAGAGTCTAAAATCATATTTTTTTCCCCAGCGATGAATCAAATAATGTATAACTTCATCTACTAGCAATGGGTTCATTTAAATAAATTAATTAAGACTTCCTAAACATTTACTTTAAATTATTAAAAGTCCTATCTATTTGCAACAGAAATTGAACAATCTGATTCATAATAACTAATAAATAACAGAACCAAGTAGCGAATGACTCAATTAAGTTCCAATGATGTCCCTTCAATGGGTCGAAGGCAATTTATGAATCTTCTTACATTTGGTACTGCAACTGGTGTAGCGTTAGGAGCCCTTTATCCTGTAGCGAATTATTTCATGCCTTTAAGAGCAGGCGGCGGTGGAGGTGGTACTTCTGCTAAAGATGAATTAGGGAATCCAATAACAAAGACAGGTTGGTTAGCTACCCATCAAGCAGGAGACAGAAGTCTAGTGCAGGGTCTAAAGGGAGATCCAACTTATTTAATAGTTAATGAGGGTGGGGAAATAGGAGAATTTGGTTTAAATGCAATTTGTACTCATTTAGGTTGCGTTGTCCCATGGGATAGTGGTGCCAACAAATTCATATGTCCTTGTCATGGCAGTCAGTACGATACTAATGGGAAGGTAGTAAGAGGGCCTGCTCCTTTATCTTTAGCGCTAGCGCATGTAGATATTGAAGATGATGCTGTACTCGTCAAACAATGGTCAGAAACTGACTTTAGAACTAATGAAAATCCATGGTGGGCATAAAAAAATGAAAGATCTTAAAAATCAAATTATGAAAAAAACAAGTTTATTTATCTGTACTCTGCTTTTCATTTCGAGCATTGTATATTACCCAAAGATCACTTTTGCTTATCCATTTTGGGCTCAGCAAAACTATGAATCCCCAAGAGAAGCTACAGGAAAGATAGTCTGTGCAAATTGTCATCTAGCCCAGATGCCTACAATTGCAGAGGTTCCCCAATCTGTTGGAGCAGACAGTGTTTTCAAAGCTGTAGTAAAAATACCCTATAAAAATGATTTAAAAGAGATCGGTGCTGATGGTTCTGAAGTCCCATTACAAGTTGGTGCTGTTGTAATGCTGCCAGATGGCTTTAAACTTGCTCCACAAGAAAGATGGACCGAAGAAATCAAAGAGGAGACAGAAGGGGTTTATTTCAGTAATTACAGTGAAGAGAAAGATAATATCATCATTGTAGGACCTTTACCTGGCGATACTAATAAAGAAATAGTTTTCCCTGTACTTTCCCCTGATCCATCCACTAATAAAGAATATCACTATGGAAAATACTCGTTACATATCGGAGGCAATAGAGGTAGAGGCCAGGTATACCCAACTGGAGACAAAAGCAATAATGTAGTTTTCACTTCTTCCACCTCAGGAACTATAAATTCAATAGAAACAATTGAAGATGGTAGCTATAAGGTCAATATAGAAAATGATAATGGTGAGATAACTACTGAAGCAGTGCCTGTTGGTCCCCAACTTATCGTAAAAGCACAAGACAAAATTAATGCAGGTGACCCTCTTACTAATGATCCCAACGTTGGCGGTTTTGGACAATTAGATGCTGAGGTTGTTCTTCAGAGCCCTTATAGAGTTATTGGATTGATTGCATTCTTCATTGGTGTAGGCCTAACACAAATACTTTTAGTATTAAAGAAAAAACAAGTAGAGAAAGTGCAAGCAGCAGAGGGTATCTAACTTTCTTTAAATGCTTACATTTCAAGCTTTTATACAATCTCCAGGAGAAACTTTTTTAAATTTAGGATTTATAACTATTAGATGGTATGGACTGCTTATTTCGGTTTCAGTTTTAATAGGCCTATTCGTCTCTAAAAAACTGGCAAATGCAAGAAACATTAACCCAGAGTACATTAGTGAAATACTTCCATCATTAATAATCTCTTCAATAATTGGAGCTAGAGCTTATTACGTAATTTTTGAATGGAAGCAATATAGCGGAGAGAACTTTTTTACTTCTTTTGAACTATTTAATAACAGTATTCAAATACCTTCTTTTCTTGCAGTTTGGGAAGGAGGCATAGCAATCCATGGCGGTCTAATTGGAGGATTAATATCTATTATCTATTTCTGTAAGTCGAAAAAAATTAATTTAAAAACTTTTTTAGATATATTAATACCCTCGATTATTCTTGGACAATCAATAGGCAGGTGGGGAAATTTTTTTAATAATGAAGCCTTTGGAGTTCCTACAAATTTGCCTTGGAAATTATTTATACCCATCCAAAATAGGCCTTTAGAATTTATTAATTATGAATTTTTTCATCCTACATTTCTCTATGAGTCATTGTGGAATCTTTTAATTTTCATCGTCCTTATTATTACCTTTAATAAACAAAATAAAACAGATTTTTTCAGGCCTGGCTTTATTAGCTGTCTTTATTTAATAAGTTATAGCTTTGGAAGATTCTGGATTGAAGGTTTAAGAACTGACCCGCTATGCATTGGTGGGCTTCCGCCTTTCTGTGATGGCGGTATTAGAATAGCTCAATTTATAAGTATTTTTCTATTTTCTTCTGGATTAATTGGAATATTTTTTTTAAGATTGAGAACATATAATGGAAAAAATAGAAAGAATGGATAAAAAAATATCCTTTATTGGTGTTGGTCCAGGCGATCCAGAATTATTAACTTTAAAAGCATTAAAAAAGATCAAAATTGCAGATGTCATTATTTGGACTGATTCTCTAATTCCTGAAAAGATTTTAGATTTTTCTAGAGAAGGTTCTGAAAAAATAAAAACGAGTTCGCTCAACTTAGAGCAAATCACCTCAATTATGATAGAAAAATTTCAGGCAGGGAAAACTGTTGCAAGGTTGCATGATGGAGACCCTTGCCTTTTTGGAGCAATTAGAGAGCAAATCGAAATTTTAAAAAACGAAAACATTGAAATCGAGGTAATTCCTGGAGTAAGTGCTTTTCAAGTTGCTGCAGCATATCATGAAGCTGAGTTAACCATTCCTGACGTAACGCAAACAATAATTCTTACTAGAGCGGGAGGGAGAACAGGGATGCCCGAAAAAGAATCTCTGAAAGATCTTGCGAAACACAATTCCTCTATATGTCTTTATCTAAGTGCTAGGCATGTGAAAAGGTCTCAAGAAACTCTACTAGAGTTTTACCCTCCAGAGACTAAAGTGATTGTTGGATTTAGAGTATCTTGGGATGATGGTTGGACATCATTAATAGAATTAAAAGATATGGAAAAATTTTCTATTGAGAAAAAACTAATAAGAACAACCATTTACATAATTAGCCCAGCAATAAGTAATTCTCGAAAAAGATCTAATCTTTATAATCCATCTTATAGGCATCTCTTTAGGAATAAATAATCTTTAAGTTGATAGAAAAATATTAATTACTATAATTAGGAAAAATTTATAAACTTTGAAAGAAATAAAATCTAACCCAGAAGACAATACCAAAAGAGAACAATCCTCTTTAAAGAGAATTGGAAATTTTATTAAAGAGGCAAGATTAAGTAGAGAGCAATCTGTTGAAAAATTAGCTTCTGATTTAAAAATAGGATCTCATCAACTTAGAGCCATTGAAGAAGGTAATGAAGAAGAACTACCTGAAAAAGTATTTGTCAAAGCAATGGTTCGTAGAATTTCACAGAAGCTGAAACTTGATACAGAATTTATAATGAATGAATTCAAGACAGAAAGGCAAGAAATAAAAATTGAAGAAATAGTTGAAGAAGTTGCTAAAAAAACTAATAAAACTAGACAATCTAAGGATCCAAGTTCAGTATGGTTTTGGATATTTATTTTAATTTCAGGCTTTCTCGGACTAATCGCCTCATCCTTAATTTTCAATTTATTTTCAGACTCTTCTCAGAATCAAACTCCAAAACAAGAACTTATTAAAAAGACTAAATAACTTTTAAATCCAAATTCTTTAGTTCTTTTATTACATTACGGCATAATCCTAAGTTCCATTTTTCAAGAAGAAGATCATGGTTTCTATTTAAAGGTAAAAGTTCAAATGTAAGAATATTTCCCTGCAATTTTATTTGAACTGAGGAGATTACCTTATCAGGTCTTTGATCAAGAGATGCTGCAAGTCTCAAAATCAATGACATTTCAAGAACTAATGTTTTATCTTCTTTGGATATTAAATTTTGCCAAGACTCATGTCTTTTCTTTGGTAGAGTCTTTCTATGGTATCTAGCAATTGAAGCAATAATATTTGTTTCTGCTTCAGAATATCCCAACAACTCACAATTTTTTATTAAGTACCAAGAGTGTTTGTGATATGAACCAACATTCACGTATTTCCCACAACTATAAAGATTAGAAGCTGCCCAAAGAAGTTCTTTGGCTTTAGGGTCATTTTCGCTATAAAAGATATTTTTAGTCTGATCGTAGATTTGAAAGGCAATATTGATAACTTTCTCAGCTCTTGTACTATCTACGCCAAACTTTCTGGCCTGATGAACTATGGTTGTTTTTCTAATATTACTTTGAATATTTAACTCGTTTTTTATTATTCCTTTACGAAGCATCCAATCAACAACTAAACCCTCTCTAAGCGCCCTCTCACTTATAGTTAATTCATTGAAGTTCAACATCTCCATTGCGGTGTTTAATATCAATGCTCCTGGAACAATTATTTCTGCTCTTCTCTCACTTAATGAAGGTATTTTCTTGATTTCCGAAACTGGTAATTTAATTAGTTTTTCCAATACATTTTGCAAATTTTCCCTTTTAAATTTATAACCATGCAACTTTTGTTTAGATTCTCCCAAATCATCTGAAATCAAATTTCCTAATGAGGTTGCAGTCCCACTGGTCGCAATCATAGATAAAGTCTTATCTCCGTTAGATCTGCTCTTTATTTTTCGAACAGATGGTTCTAAAGATCCTTTAATAAAAGTTGTTAGAAAACTCGATCTTTCTGAATTTATAGACTCTTTATTTAAAAAATCATTTTTAAGTTTTACTGCACCAATTCTCGAACTAGTAAGAGCTATAGCATCCTTTTTATCAGCAAGTATTAACTCTGTAGATCCTCCTCCAATATCTATGATGACAAAAGACTGATCTTCAAAAGCCATACCAGAAAGAACACCAAGGTAAATTAATCTGGCTTCCTCAGATCCACTTATCATTTCTATTTGAATATCAGTTTCATCAAGAACTCTTCTAATAAAATCTTGACCGTTTGGAGCTTCCCTAACTGCACTTGTAGCTGCTGTTATTATTTTTTTTACTCCATTACTTTTACAATATTCCTTAAATCGCTTAAGGGTAACTAGTGCTCTCAGGATTGATTCTTCGGTAAGATTACCCTCCTCATCTCTTTCTCCAAGACGAGTGGTTGATTTATCAGTGAATTTTATTGAAAATGATTTTAACTCTGGATTAATTTCTGCTACCAAGAGATGTGTAGAGTTAGTTCCAATATCTATAGAAGCTACTAAAATTTGCTTTTCTTGAAAATATCTTAAATCTGGTTTCTGTATCATTTCTTTTTATAAGATGAAGATATCTTTAATCCATTAATAAATATACCCAAGATTGATTATTAAATAATAGAAATCATTTAATCCTAGTAAGATTATTTAAAGTTATGAAATATACAATAGGTCATATGCAAAATAAAAATCGACAAATTAAATTAAGTACTTTTTTTGAATTATTAAGGTGGAATAAGCCGACTGGAAGAATGATCTTGCTTATTCCTGCTGGATGGAGTTTATATTTAACCCCAGATGCTAATCCAACATTTTTAATGTTGCTACGAATAATACTGGGAGGACTAATAGTAAGTGGATTAGGCTGCGTAGTTAATGATATTTGGGACAAAAAAATTGATCAAAAAGTTGTTAGGACAAAAAATAGACCTCTAGCTGCAAATAAAATCGGTCTTAAAACAGCTTATTCAATTCTTTTCTTTTTAATTTTATGTAGCTTCTTTTTAACTTTGTCGCTACCTCAGCCTGGAAGAATCCTTTCCATTTCACTAGCTTTTATAGCTTTACCTATTATTTTAATTTATCCTTCTGCCAAAAGATGGTTTAAATATCCTCAATTAATCTTATCCATATGCTGGGGTTTTGCTGTCTTAATTCCCTGGGCTGCAAATGAAGGCGATTTAAATAGTATTGTTTTATTATTTTGCTGGCTAGCTACCATTTTTTGGACTTTTGGCTTTGACACGATTTATGCTTTAGCAGATAAAAAATATGATATCAAAATTGGAATAAATAGTTCCGCTGTTAACCTCCAAAACAATACAAGAATAACTATTCAAATTTGTTATTTTTTAACTTCTTGTTTTCTCGCATTATGCGGATTTATTAATCAAATAGATTTTATTTATTGGCCAATTTGGCTTACAACGTCAATCTTAATGCAGAGAGATATACTAAAAGTATTTCCTGAGGAAAAGCAATCAATAAAAAATATTGGTAATCACTTCAAAAATCAATCAATTTATGGAGGAGTGCTTTTATTAGGAATAATTATTGCCTCATAAATTCTAAATATGGTTTTTAGATTAAAAAAAGGGGATCTAATAGATATCTTAGCTCCAGGCTCCTTTATTGATGAAGATGAAAATTTTCAAAAAGGCATAGAAATCTTAAAAAACTGGGGCTTGAAAATAAATGAAAATAATTCTCTATCAAAAAAATTTGGTTATTTTGCAGGTGATGATCAAACTAGATTTGAAGTTCTAGAAAAAGCACAAAATAGTAAGCTAATCATTTTTGCAAAAGGAGGCTGGGGTTCAGCAAGACTTTTAGAAAAAGAACCTTCTTGGCAGCATGGTTTAATGCTTGGATTCTCAGATACATGTTCTTTATTACTATCTAAATATTCTCAAGGATTTATAGGTTCTATTCATGGGCCAATGGTTACTGGCCTTTTCAAAGAGCCAGAGTGGAGTCTTGAGAGATTAAGAAATTTACTTTTTGAGGGATATGTTGAGGACATAAGAGGAATGCCTTTAAGAGCTGGAAAAGCTAAAGGAGAAATTATCGTTTCTAACTTAACTATTGCTACTTTTTTAATTGGTACTAATCACTTTCCAGATTGCAAAGGGAAAATAATAATTTTTGAAGATATTAATGAAGATATTTATAAAATTGATCGCATGTTGACTTACCTCAGAATGACTAAAACGCTTTCTGAAATTGCTGGTATTGGATTCGGAAGTTTTTCTAATGATTCCTGCGACCTTGAATGGAAAGATTTACTAAAAAACTGCATTGTTGAAAGGCTCCAAGAGTTTGATTTTCCTATTCTTTTTGACCTCCCAATAGGCCACATATCGGGAAATGCTTGCATTCCTTTAGGATACGAAGCTACCTTAAATGGTGATGATGGCATTCTTAGTATCGATACAACTTTTTAACTAGGGGTTCTTCACAAAAAGTTTTGCTATTTTCAAATCTATAGGGGATGTAATTTTTATATTTGAATAAGTTCCTTCAATAATCTTCACTTTCCAATTAAGCATTTCGAATAGAGAGGCATCATCTGTGACTTTCCAGTTTTTATCAATTGCCATCTTATGAGCTTTTTTTAATCTATCTACTAAAAAGCCCTGAGGAGTTTGCGCTGCCCATAAATAATTTCTATCTGGTGTTTCTTTAATAAAACCTTCATTATCAATAATCTTTATAGTGTCAGTTACCTTAGTAGCCAAAATTACAGCTTCATTTTCATCTAATTGCTTGGCACAAAGATCTATCAATTCAGGATTAACTAAACATCTAGCACCATCATGTATTAAAACTTTTTCAGCATCCTTTGGTAATGCTTTTAAACCATTAAAAACTGACTTTTGTCTGGTGTCTCCACCATTAATCCAATGAACTTTATGTGCAAAATCCTTTGCTGAATTTAATAATAAATTTTTATCATTTGGTTGCCCAATTATTCCAACCCAATTTGTTGAGCTTGCAGAAAATACAGATTTAAGTGTCCAATAAATCAAAGACTCTCCCTCTAAATCAATGAGTAATTTATTTTTTCCAGCTTTCATTCTGCTACCGCTCCCTGCAGCTGGTATTAAAAAGTGCACAATAGAAGGTCTTAATATTTTCTAGACAATTATAAATAAAAGCAATATCTTTACACAAATAGTACTACGATTGAAAATTATAAAATTTCATAATGTCCAATACAGATTCATTATCAGGCAAAGTTGCTTTAATCACTGGAGCTAGCAGAGGAATTGGTAAAGAGATTGCTTTAGAACTAAGCCGCTTAGGAGCAGAAGTTTTTATTAATTACTCTTCTTCTGATGAAAAAGCTGAAGAAGTTGTGAATTCAATAAAAAATTCGGGAGGTAAAGCTCATAAATTAAAGTTTGATGTTTCAAAAGAGGATTCTGTATGTTCAGCTTTTGAAGAAATCATCAAAATTAATGGCACCATTGATATCCTCATTAATAATGCTGGCATTACTAGAGATGGACTATTGATGAGAATGAAATCGGAACAATGGGATGACGTACTAAATACAAACTTAAAAGGGGTTTTTCTTTGTACAAAATATGCTTCAAAATTTATGATGAAAAAAAGAAGTGGTAGTATCGTAAATATTTCATCTGTTGTTGGAATTATTGGTAATCCTGGTCAGGCAAATTATTCTGCAGCCAAAGCTGGAGTTATTGGATTTACCAAAACTTGCGCTAAAGAATTTGCCTCAAGAGGTATAAACGTTAATGCAATAGCTCCAGGTTTTATAGAAACAGAGATGACTGAAAAACTTAATACAGAAGAGATTCTAAAAGTTATTCCTTTAGGAAAATTAGGAAGTTGTACTCAAATTGCAAACTTAGTGTCATTTCTAGTTTCAAGTAATGCTGGAAGTTACATTACAGGGCAAACAATCAGTATAGACGGGGGTATGAGTATTTAGTTATGTACTTTCGTAAGGTTGGCCCAATTCATCTCTTAACCTTCTAATTTTTTGTAAGAGTTTTAATCTTCGACTTCTAGCAGTTAATGTCAAGAAAAATCTTAAAGGAAAGTATATCAGTGTCATAGCAATCGCGAGGATTGCTGTAAGAGTAAAAATAAGATTATTTGTTCCTTCCATAACTTTAAGATACTCTTATTTGAGTTAATTTGTATGTCTAATTAAAAGAAATTCGGCTTTCCCCACTTAATTAAATATCCTTTAAAAATGATTCTATGGGAGATTAGAGTAAGAGAAATGACCCAGTAAACATGGCAAAACAGTTGAGTTTTTCTAATGAATCAAGAGAAGCGTTAGAAAAAGGTGTAAATTTCGTAGCTAATGCAGTAAAGGTTACTATTGGACCGAAGGCAAAAAACGTAGTAATTGAGAGAAAATTTGGTTCGCCAGATATAGTAAGAGATGGATCCACTGTTGCTAAAGAGATTGAAATTGAAAACCCTATTTCTAATTTAGGCGCGAAATTAATAGAACAAGTTGCATCTAAGACCAAAGAGAGTGCTGGTGATGGAACAACAACAGCAACTATTTTGACTCAAAAGATGGTTCAGGAGGGATTAAAAAATATTGCTTCTGGTGCCAGTCCTATGGAGTTAAAAAAAGGTATGGAAGTAGGCCTAGCTCATGTTTTAGAAAAATTAAGTTCCAAAAGTATTTCATTAAGTGGTTCTGATATCCAAAAAGTTGCAACAGTGAGTGCTGGGGGTGATGAAGAAATTGGATCTATAATTTCGAAGGCAATGGATATTGTTACTTCAGATGGTGTAATAACTGTCGAAGAATCTCAATCACTAGATACAGAATTAGATATAACTGAAGGAATGTCTTTTGATAGAGGCTATAGTTCTCCATATTTCGTAACAGACCAAGAAAGACAAGTTTGTGAACTTGAAAACCCTAAAATATTAATAACTGATCAAAAAATTTCAACTTTAGTTGATCTGGTTCCAATACTTGAAGAAATTCAGAAATCAGGCTCACCTTTTCTAATTCTTGCTGAAGATATCGAAGGAGAGGCTTTAACCACCTTGGTTTTGAATAAGAATAGTGGAGTGTTAAATGTAGCTTCTGTAAGAGCTCCGTTATTTGGCGAGAGAAGAAAAGCTGCCCTTGAAGATATTGCTATTCTTACTGGAGCTAAGTTAATTAGTGAAGATAAATCGATGACACTTGATAAAGTATCGATTAATGATTTAGGCAAAGCAAAAAAAATAACTATCACGAAGGACAAAACGACAATTGTTGCCTTCGAAGACACTAAAGATTTGGTTAAAGCACGAGTAGAAAAATTAAAGAGAGAAGTTGAAATAACAGACTCAGAGTATGATCAGGACAAAATTAATGAAAGGATTGCAAAACTAGCTGGAGGAGTAGCACTTATCAAAGTTGGAGCTGCAACAGAAACAGAGATGAAGTACAAAAAGTTAAGAATCGAAGATTCCCTTAATGCTACGAAAGCTGCTATTGAAGAGGGTGTAGTTTCTGGAGGAGGACAAACTTTAATTGAAATATCAGATGAACTTTTAAATTTAAGTCAAAAATCTTCCGATGATTTAAGAACAGGGATAAATATAGTAAAAGAAGCCCTTTTGGAACCTACTAAACAAATTGCAAAAAATGCTGGTTTTAATGGTGATGTAGTTGTCGCTGAAATTAAAAGACTTAACAAAGGCTTCAATGCTAATTCAGGGAAATATGAGGATTTAAAAGATTCAGGAATATTAGATCCAACTAAAGTAATAAGATTAGCTCTTCAAGATTCAGTATCTATTGCAGCTATGCTCCTCACAACAGAAGTTGCGATGGCCGACATTCCAGAGCCTGAAGCCCCAGCTCCTGGAGGACCAGGTGGAGACCCCATGGGAGGCATGGGTGGTATGGGCATGCCAGGTATGGGCGGCATGGGTATGCCAGGTATGGGCGGTATGGGTATGCCAGGTATGGGCGGCATGGGTATGCCAGGTATGGGCGGCATGGGTATGCCAGGTATGATGTAAAAAGCTAACTAGCTTTTTTATCTTTATTAATCCATTTTCTTAAATTTTTAATATTAGGTAGTGGTAATTTTGGGTTTTTAATATATTGATTTATTTGATTAGAATCTTTTTTAATATTGACTACTTGATTGTTGTTAGAAATTTTTAAGTAATTTGATTCACTATTTGTTTCTTCTGAATTTTCTATAGTTTTTAAAGCTTCAAGCATAATTTGTTCTTGATTTTCTTCTTCATGATTTTCATCAATTAAAGTTATTTGTTCTTGATTTTCTTCTTCATGATTTTCATCAATTAAAGTTATTTGTTCTTGATTTTCTTCTTCATGATTTTCCCTTTGTGCTGGGCTATGTATTAATAAATCATTTAAAGAATCAAAACCAAATCTATGCACCCACTTAAGAACAATATTTTCTTTAAGCAAAATATTATTTTCTGAAGAGGCTTTTTTAAAAACTTCTATTAGATGATTTTTTAAGAGCATAAATTTATTAATTTAGCTTTCTATTTAACAGAGGCCTTATGATAATCAAGGAAAAAACTGTTAAAGAAAATAAAATTGATATACAACTCTTACAAGTTAAATCACCATATGGGGCATGTAAAGCCACTAATTCTAAATTCATAGTTTGTGTATAAGCAGTCCTAATAGGTTCAATCGCAAAAGTTAATGGATTTAATGAAGCTAACCACCCAAGCCAATTTGGCATGAAAGAGATTGGAGCTAAGGCGGTGCTTGCAAAAAGAAGAGGTAAATTTATCACAAATATAAGAGCGATTAATTCAATATGTCCGGGCAAAACAAACGCTAAACATAAACTTATTGATGTCACAAAAAGAACTAATAGAATTAGTGTCGTAAATACAATTCCTAAACCATATAAGTTGGGCCATCCATATCCCAAAGTGTATGAAACAACCATTATTACAATACTCTGAACAAAGCTCAGGATTGTTATGTAAAAAAAAGAAGATAAAACTATGGATAATCTACTGGTTAAAGGAGCCACAAGTAATCTATTAAGGAATCCAAACTCTCTATCAAACATTAAAGGAAGACCAGAATTTAAGGCTCCGCTAAAAGCAGTAAAAACAATAAGCCCTGCTCCTAAAAAATTCCCATAAGAATCAACTCCTGGTAAAAAACCTTCAGGAGCTTTAGAGAATAATGCCCCAAATAAAAAAAGCCAAATTATAGGTTGTAAGATTCCAGCTAAAAGAGTTGATGGTCTTCTTTTTAATTGAATAAATAATCTCTTTGTTAAGGCAAATGTTTCTTGATATAAAAAAAATAAATTATATTTTTGTAATTCCATAATTAGCAGTAATTAATTCTCATTATAGTTAGTTAACCAAAATTTTTTTATCGCATTGATTGCTTTGATTCTTTTTTAAGGTCTCTTTTCCCTGCCATAGAAATTTCGGCATCCAATAATGTTTTCCCCGTTGCCTGAAGATATACATCATCTAAGCTGGGCTGACTTTGGGTAAGAGAAAAAATTTCAAACTTTGAGAAGGCCAATTCCACTTTGAGCTTCGTAAGTAAATCTTTTTCCTTATCTGCTACAAAATTTATCGAGAAACCTTGAGCTTCATTTATGATAATCTGACTAATTCCATCTATAGAAGATAAAATTTGGCATATATTTTTTGCTTCTTCCTGATTACTAAATTCTCTTACTTTCAAAGTTACTCTATCTCCTCCTAATTTATTTTTCAGTTCTGTAGGAGCCCCTTGTGCTATAACTCTTCCATCATCAATTATCACTAATTTATCTGCTAATTTATCTATTTCATCAAGATAGTGACTGCTCAAAATAATAGTCATTCCATTATTTCTCAAATCTTTCAAAAGTTGCCATATGATATTTCTACTTTCAATATCTAAACCAACTGTAGGTTCATCCAATATTAATACTTGGGGTAAATGTAATAATCCAGCTGCAAGATCTATCCTTCTTTTCATTCCCCCCGAATAAGTTCCGCACTTACGATCAATCCAATCATTCATTTCTAATTGATCTATTAATTTATTTATTCTTTCAAATTTTTTGTTTTTGTTGATGTGATATAAATCTGCTTGAAAATCCAAAAGCTCTCTTCCAGTTAATATTTTATCAAGTGCAATGTCCTGGGCAACATAACCAATTAATTCTCTAATTTTCCTTGAATTTTTTATCAGATTAATATTATTTATTAAAACTTCTCCACTATCAGGCTCTATTAAAGTAGCGAGTATTTTTATAAGTGTTGATTTGCCAGCACCATTTGGACCTAGTATTCCGAATAATGTTCCAGCTTCAATTTCCATTGATAAATTTTTTAAAGCCTTGATTTCTGAATAAGATTTTGAGAGCCCTTTAACTTTTATATAATTCATCAAACTTTCTATTACTTATAAAACATTTTACATTTAATTTAATTACTAAGCAGGGATACTATAGATAAAAATATTTGCATAGATTGCTGCTCAAATTCTACGGATAGTTGGGTTCTGGAAATTAATAACAAAAGACAAATACCAAACATATAGAGAATAGACCACCTAAAAAGAGACTTTGCTCTTGAAAGATCATCAGGAGATTTCTTTAATTCATTTATTAATTGCAAAAGTCTTCCATTAAATGGCAATAACATAATTCCGTATAAGAGACCCCCTTCAGGTAAAGCGAAGACTCCCATAATACTCATCAAAACTGTTGCCCATCCGTAACGAGAAATCGCTTTAGCAGTAAAAACAGATCCCTTAACAGAAGGAAGCATAGGAATACCAACAGATGCGTAATCGTCCTTCAATAAAATTGCAAGTGCCCAAAAATGAGCTGGAGTCCATAACATTACTAAACCAAACAACCACCAACCACTTAGGCCTACATGCCCTGTGGCAGCAGATGCACCAACTAAAGGTGGTATCGCGCCAGCAACTCCTCCAAAAACAATATTTTTGGTTGTACGAGGTTTCAAAATAACTGTATATATAATTACATAGCTAAATAAGCCTAGAAGAGTTAATCCCGCAGCCAAATAATTTACACCACTTACTAAAAGCATCGAAGCTGCCAAGGTACATGATACGGCAGCTAAAAATACAGTCTCAGATGACAATTTTCCTGCTGGCAAGGCTCTTTTGCTAGTTCTTGTCATCCTTTTATCTAATTCCATTTCCCACAAGCAATTAAGAGCTCCTGCTGCTGCTGCTGCCAAAGCGCCGCCTCCTAAAGTGCAGATAAGCTTCGGTGAAGACAAAGGCCATTCCTCTGTTAAAGCCATTCCTCCTAAAGTTGTTGCCAGTAAAAGTGGGATTAATCTAGGTTTTGCTACTTCAAGCCAAGGTGGCAAAGTTAATCTTTTTCTTGAAGGTACAACTTCATCCCTAATTGAAGATTTATATTTCAAGTTTTCTAAGTTACTACTGTTCATGAATTGACACCAACCATTTGAGAATTTAGGGAGTGGTTTAGACCTTTTTTGGTAAAAGGATTTCTAAAAATTAATGTTGTTAATATCGCAATAAATAAAGAGGCGTTAAGTTGATGACCGATAATAAAAATAGGTTCATTTAAGTTTGTTTTAAGACTTAAAAAACCCAAAGCAATTTGGGAAAACAAGAGAAAAATAAGTGCTGAGAGATATTTCCAATTTTCATTAAGTAAATTTCTCTTATAAATTGCAGTAGCAATAATTAATAGAATTGAAAAAGCAATTGGAAAAGCAAATAATTTATGAGTATTTAGAATTAGACATTGTTTATTAAAAGATAAGCAAATATGTGCTGACCAAGTAGATGAAAGCCTTACACCAATAAAAGATTGAATCAGAGTAAGTAAAAGAGGAACAAACAATAATAATCTCCACCAAATTAATGGCTCTTCTATGTCGTCATTTTCTAAATTTTGATTTATTGAAATTGTTGTGATGAGAAGTAGAAAAGCTATTAAAAGATGGCCAGTGACAGTATATGAATCAAGCAGGTTTATTACTGTTAAAGCTCCAAAAGATCCTTGGACAATAACGAGAAAAAGTAATAATGAATAAGTTTTAGGTAACCAATTTGGAATTTCATTTTTCCAGATTATTGAAAGGGTAAATTTAAAAAGAATTAATATTCCAACCAGAAAAGCATCTAGACGATGAAACCACTCTAGAAATACTCTTAAGTTCATATGATTAAAAGGCAAAAAAGATCCATAACACAATGGCCAGTCTGGGCAGGCAAGTCCTGCCTCCATGACTCTAGTAGCACCTCCAATTACGATTAGTGCGATGAGTGCGAGTACACTATGACTTCCCAACCTTTTAAAAACTGTCAGATATTTTGATTTATATAATTGGTTATTAATCAAATGGATAAAACCTATTATTTTGCATAATAAATTAGATTCAAAATCCAAACATTAATTAAAAATTAATATCTTTAATTTAAAAAATAATTTACTAATTTAATCTTTTTTCCCTGACAATTAACTCTAAAAAGTTATTAATAATACGCCTTTTATTTCATAAATCTTAAGAAGTTGTGAATTTAAATGTTTTTCTTTTAACAAAGGATGCAGGATTAAAAAAATTGAATATCTTGAGGATATAAATACAAATTTTTAAGGAATCAATTGTTAAATAAAAACATTTATTTAATACTAATTATTTCTCTCGTTTTTGCTATATCTTTTTGGATTGGTTTTAATGTAAATTTGCTCCCAGCGGAAGCAAGTATTAATGCACCAATTTACGATGAACTTTTTAAAATTCTTTTCATTATTGGATTAATTATTTTTATAGGAATGTCAATAGCAGTTATTTATAGCTTATTTAAATTTAGGAAAAGAAATGATCAGATAGGCGATGGTATAGCTTTAGAGGGAAATTTAAGCTTAGAAATTGTGTGGACAATTATCCCTTCAATAATTGTTTTATTAATAGGTCTATATAGCTACAACATCTACGATCGAATGGGAGGGATGAAAGAACTAAATCATAACCATGAAATGATGAGTTCTAATACTGAAAAAATATGGGCTGGAATAAGTCAAACTTCGGATAATGAAATAGCTATAAATAATTTATCAATTGAAGTTTCGGCTATGCAATTTGCATTTCTATTCAATTATCCCAAGGGCAATTTCATATCAGGAGAACTTCACGTTCCTGTTGATCAAAAAGTATCAATGAAAATGGAATCCAAAGATGTAATTCATGCTTTTTGGGTACCAGAGTTCAGAATTAAGCAGGATATTATTCCTGGACAACCGACTATTCTAAATTTCACTCCTACAAAAGTAGGAAAATATCCGATAATTTGTGCAGAATTATGTGGCCCATATCATGGAGGAATGAGAGCCTCGATAGTTGTTGAAGAAGAATCTGATTACAACGAATGGTTTAACAAAAATAAAAAACCCGAGGTAAATTTATGACAATATCAATTGATCCACAAAAAACTAATAATGAAAGTCTTCAACCCAAAGGCTGGCTTAGATACTTTAGTTTTAGCCTTGATCATAAAGTAATTGGGATTCAATACTTGGTTTGCGGTTTTCTCTTCTATTTAATAGGAGGAACCTTAGCGAGCGCTATAAGAATTGAACTGGCCAGCCCAATGTCTGATTTTATGCCAAGAGATGTTTATAACCAAGTTTTAACTTTACACGGAACAATAATGATATTCCTTTGGATAGTTCCTGTAGTTAACGGTGCTTTTGGAAATTATTTAATTCCATTTTATGTAGGTGCGAGAGATATGGCATTCCCAAGATTAAATGCAGTAGCTTTTTGGTTAATTCCTCCTTCAGGTTTGATGCTGGTAGCTAGCTATTTTGTTGATGGTGCTGCTCAAGCTGGATGGACTGCTTATCCACCTTTAAGCATAACTACTCCTCAATCGGGACAAATTATTTGGATTCTGAGTGTTCTATTACTTGGAGGCAGTTCTATATTTGGTGGAATCAACTTTATAGCGACCATTATCAAATTAAGAAGGCCAGGATTAAAACTTATGCAATTGCCAATGTATTGTTGGGCAATGCTTGGAACAAGTCTATTAGTTGTTTTGTCAACTCCTGTATTAGCTGGCACTTTAATTCTACTTAGCTTCGATATCATCGCTAATACAGGTTTTTTTAACCCTGTTTTAGGTGGAAATGTAGTAGTTTATCAGCATTTATTTTGGTTTTATTCTCATCCAGCTGTATACATTATGGTACTTCCTGCCTTTGGTTTAGTAAGTGAAATACTTCCTGTACATGCTAGAAAACCACTTTTTGGATATACAACAATGGTTTTTTCAATAATGGGGATAGTTGTTTTAGGTTTAGTTGTTTGGGCTCATCACATGTTTACTAGTGGAACGCCCCCTTGGATGAGATTGTTCTTTACTATCGCGACAGCATTTATTGCTGTTCCCACAGGGATAAAATTTTTCAATTGGGTTGCAACATTATGGGGAGGTAAAATCTCAATCAATAGTGCAATGTTATTCTCTTGCGGATTTATTATAAATTTTGTTTTTGGAGGTATTACAGGAGTTGCTTTGGCACAGGTCCCTTTTGATATTCACGTACATGATACCTATTTCGTAGTAGCCCATTTTCATTACATAGTTTATGGCGGGACTGTTTTTATTATTTTCTCATCTATATATCATTGGTTCCCCAAAGTAACTGGGAAAATGCTAAATGAAAAATTAGGAATTTTACATTTTATCATTACCTTTATTGGATTTAATTTGTGCTTTGCTCCTCAACATTGGCTAGGTTTAAATGGAATGCCGAGAAGAGTCGCTGAATATGATCCTCAATTCCAGTTCGTTAATCAAATCAGTAGCCTTGGGGCTCTTTTAATGGCTATAAGCACAATTCCTTTTTTAATTAATGTTTTACTTAGTGTGAGAAATGGAAAAGATGCTGGAGATAACCCTTGGAATGCTCTTACACCTGAATGGTTAACATCTTCTCCACCTCCAGTTGAAAATTGGGAAGGAGAAGCTCCATTAGTTGAAGAACCTTATGGTTATGGTAAAGAAATTTCTGAACAAAAATAAAAACATATGACAACTCTAGATAGCTCAAAAGAAATTCAAAAAAATAATTCTGAAGTCAATGAAACACATGAAGACTTTAGAATGTTTGGTCTTATAACTTTCCTAATTGCGGACGGAATGACTTTTGCTGGATTCTTTGCTGCTTATCTAACTTATAAAGCAGTAAATCCATTACCTGATGGTGCTATTTATGAATTAGAACTTCCAATACCTACACTCAACACAATTTTATTACTTGTTAGTAGTGCAACTTTCCATAAAGCAGGTAAAGCACTTTTAAAAGATAAAAACTCTGATTCCCAAAAATGGTTATTTTTTACTGCTTTGCTTGGAATTATATTTTTAATATGTCAATTATTTGAATATTTTCATTTACCTTTTGGATTAACCGATAATTTATTTGCAAGTACTTTTTATGCTCTTACTGGTTTTCATGGATTACATGTCACTTTAGGCACTTTAATGATTTTAATTATAGCTTGGCAATCGAGAATCAATGGTGGAAGATTAACTAGTCAAAATATGTTCCCATTGGAAGCTGTTGAATTGTACTGGCATTTTGTCGATGGAATATGGGTTATTTTATTTATTATTTTGTATCTTTTATAAAAACTTAATTTTAAAAATTAAATATATTTTTTATTAATTTTTATTGCCACAGTTCTCCTTTTTAGTAAGAATATATAGTTAGAAATTTGTCAGATAATGCTAGAAGGAAAAGAACTTCTTGAAAAAGCAAAATTATTAAGTAAAAAATCTGAAGATGAGATAGCAAAAGGTTGTGGTTACGTAGGTCCTAGCGGAAGAATCTTAAGAAAAAGTTTTTACAGGGCGCTTATCGAAGCTAAGGGTTACAAAATAGGAAATGGTCGTCAGTGGAAAAATGGTAATAGAGCTTCAAGAGGCAGACAGACAGAATTTAAAACTAAAGTTCATGGCAATGGGAACCTATTAATTGGTCATGCCTACACCAAAAAATTAGGTCTAGAACCTGGTCAGGAATTTAAAATCGATCTTAAAAAAGAATCAAAAACAATTTATCTGATTCCATTAAATTAAAAAAATATATTTTACCAACCGTTTTCTTTAAGCCACTCCGAAGAAATATTATTTGGAGATAAATCTTGATTACTATTTTTATTAAATAAAAGTAATTTCTCTACGTATTTAATTAGAGCATCTGCCTCAAGGTTTACGCTGTCGCCGACATTTAATTTATTCAGATTTGTGTTATGCCAGGTATGAGGAATTATCGCAATAGTAAATATTTCTCCTTCCTGCTCATATTTTGCAATCGTAAGACTTATACCGTTTACACAAATACTCCCTTTATTAACTACATATTTTGAAAAATTATTGTTTTTCCACTTTATTGATAAGAGCCAAGATTTCTCTAATTTTTCTATATTCTCAACTATTCCAAGGCCATCAACATGTCCGCTGACTATATGGCCTCCTAAACGGTCAGACACCCTAAGAGCGGGCTCCAAATTAACAATCTGATTAAGGTCCGACTTTACTCCTAAAGTTGTTTTTTTTAATGTCTCCTCACTAACATCAACAGTAAATTTATTTTGAAAAATCTCTTTAACTGTCAAACAAATTCCATCAACAGCTATGCTGTCACCGATTGCCATATCAAATAAGTGATTTAGGATTTCAATTTCTAAAATATTTTTTTTTTGTTTTAATTTTCCAATTGATTGGATTATTCCTGTGAACATAGATTTAAGAAAAATATTTTTGCAAAATTTTGTATTTACTTTAATTTACTTTAGATCATTTTCAACTATAAATAAATTAAAGAGTAAATAAAAAGAAATCGATCATACTTAGATGATTATTAATTCGCAAAAAAGATCATTTGGTAAAGGGGCGAAAGTGAGCTTATTTACTTTAGGGACAATGCGAGCAACTGAAAGTCTCGAAAAGATGTACAGCATAATAAAAAATGCATATTATGTAGGAATTAACCACATAGAAACAGCACCTTCTTATGGTGATGCTGAATCACTTACTGGAAAGTCAATAAAAAAAATAGCTTTAGAAGAAAACATACCTGAAAAACACTGGGTGATTACTACCAAAGTTTTACCAAAAGGTGATTTTAACTTTTTAAAAAATAATTTTAAAAATTCTCTTAAAAATTTAAAACGTGAGAAAATTAATAATCTTGCAATTCATGGACTCAACTTAAAACAACATCTAGATTGGGTTCTAGAGGGAGAGGGTAAGAAATTCATATCATGGATAATTGAGAAGAAACTAGTTGATCAAGTTGGGTTTAGTTCACACGGAAGTTATTCACTAATTAAAGAAGCAATTAACTGCGAAATTTTTAGTTTTTGTAGTCTACATTTACATTTTTTAGATCAATCTAAAATTACTTTGGCAGAGCAAGCTATAAAAAAAGGTATGGGAGTATTAGCAATATCTCCCGCTGATAAAGGCGGTAGATTATATTCTCCAAGTGATCTTTTGTTAGAGGCCTCTAAGCCTTTTCATCCATTAGAATTAGCGTATCGATTCCTTTTGGCAAAAGGCATTACAACATTGTCCCTGGGGGCGACAAGCAAAAAAGATTTTGAATTTGCAAATAAACTTAGAAACTCTTGCGAAAGGCTGACAACACCTGAAATAAGAGCCCTAAATAAAATTGAGGAGGTAGCTAATGAAAGATTAAGCTCAACAAAATGTGAACAATGCAGAAGTTGTCTACCATGCCCAAATGAAATACCTATTCCAGAAATACTACGTTTAAGAAATATCTCTATTGGTTATGGTCAATTAGAATTTTCAAAAGAAAGATACAATTTAATAGGAAAAGCTGGCCACTGGTGGGAAGAAAAAAATTCTTCATTTTGTCAAGAGTGTAATGAATGTGTTCCAAAATGTCCTAGTAAATTAGACATACCAAATTTACTAAAGCAAACCCATAACTTATTAATTGATGCTCCGAAAAAAAGATTATGGGGTTAAAGATTTATGCCAAGAATTTTCAAGATTAATTCTTTGTTCATTAGTTAAGACAGGGAAAGACCAACTATTTTCCCAACATTTCTTAGAAGGACTTGAGATTAAGGACAACTCAGATTTATATTTATTTTGCAAATAATCACTATTGAATGGTAGATACCAACCTTCATTTACCAATTTATCTACTATTGATTTATTTTCGAAAGATTTAATCCATTTTATTAATATTTCATTATTTAGATTTGATCGACTAAGGAGAAAATGCCACATTAAAGGGACTCCTTGACTTGGGAAAACTAAAGAAAGCCTTGGATCTATTTTTAAATATTTTGAACAGAGACTATAAGGCACTATTGCTACACAAGCATCTGAATTAATCAACCAATTGAGCATATTTTTATCGTCAAATAACATTGCTTGACTTTTAAGTTTTTTTAAAGAGTTATGTGAATTAATTTTTTTAGCAATTGACAATATTATTCTGGGACTTTGTGGAAAAATAATTTTCCCCGTTAATTTTTTAGAAAGAAGGAAATCCCAAGAATTTCTGGCTGAATTTATTAGTTCTTTATTATTTTTAATAATAATTGTGTAAGGTATTACTCCAACAGGAAATAATTTACTTCTTTGATTTTCATTAAAACTTCCTAAAAAATCTATCGATCTTTTATCAAGATTTTTGATTAATGGATATTGATTTATTTTTTCAAATTCAGCAAAATTTATATTATTAATCCATCCATCATTTATTAATACAAAGTCAGCATTTGAAATTATGTTTCTATATTTTTGTGGCTGGATACTTCCAAAATTAATTTTTTCCTGCTTCCAATCTTTTGGAATCGTATCTTTAAAAGATTTTGGATAAAAAGAATTTTGTAGTCCAATTATTACTTTTTTAGAAAGATTACTACAAGAATTTAAGAGAAATAAAAACGAAAGCTTACCATAATTTAAAAATTTTCTTCTGTTTGAAAATTTTGAAAACATTCAGAAATCCTTCTCTAATGAAATTTGGCCTAGACCCTTCATCATTTCCAGATTTTGTTGACACAATGAAACTATTTCGTGATTTTTAAACCCATTCAAAAAAGCAAGAATTGATATTCCACCAGCACCTACTCCCTCTTTTACATGTCCTAATTCATAATCTTTTAATTCTTTGTATATTGACGATTTAAAATTCAAAGGACTTGCTAAACCTAATATGTTTATCTCATGTTTCTCATTAATTAAATTTAATAAATCATTTAAAGAATTATCTTTTACAAGCCAGCCAGTTGTAGCAATAAAAACATCCTCAATAAAGTCATGTTTATTTTTTGCACCTAATAATTCTAAAACAAGCAAAATAACAGCCATCATTTGACTACCACCAGACAATATGACAGGTTGATTTGCTAATCTAGCACCAATTAATAAGCCCATTGAGAAAGCTTGGAAGGGATCTCCTACTGATGCAACAATATCAAAAGAGTCAAAATCATTCTTAAGATTTGCATTTGAAAGTCCTTCTTGTACTACTTTTCTTCTTAGTTCTCTTGGTGCCTTAAATAAACTACTCCCTACTAAATTAGACACCGGCAAGCCAAAAGCTTCCATTACTGCCTGAGCAGTTGTTGTACCACCTGGTACAGATTCAGAAATCAAGATTGGTTGTTTTGAAGATTTTCCTATCGCAAGACCTCTTTCATAGAGATTCATAACTCTCTCTTTGGACATAGATTTTCCAGTAGTAATACAATTTGATGGGCCTAAATCTCTATCTTCTACAACCAAATGATTAAAATAAGGCTTTACTATTATTCCCAGAGGAACAATAACTGGATAAATATTTATAAGCTTTGAACAAACATGACTTATCAGGGCGGGAGTTACTCCTGCATTTAGTGGAGGTAACTTATATTTATGTTCTGTTGAAGCACCTTTAAGCAAAAATTCGGCATCTGCGAGGGCAGTTATTCGCCTTGATTTTGGATTAATACCTGCAGCAGATATCCCAGGAATTTGAGATGTGTTTGTACCTGCAATAATAAGAAATATTTTAAAATTACTAATATTCTTTTTTAGTATTTCTATCTTATTAAGTTTTCTTTTTATGGTGGATTCATTACCAAAAAAATTTATCCCCAAATCTAAATTACTCATTATTTTTTTCAATTATTCAAATCAACCAAGCTATTTAAAAATCTTGGAGGATCTGGGATAGTTAATTTAAATCTAGGAAATAGAGAATAGGCAACTACATGCACAGTTAAAACATAAACTATTTCTTGAAAAATTATTAATAAAATTGCACCTAATTGGATACTCAAAATTGAAGGGGAAAAAGGTAAATTTAATAATCCAATGAACTTTTCTAATAGACCATAACTTGCTCTAGTAATTAACACCCAAAGATTATCACCAACCAACGTAGATAAAGCTATTACTCTAACGAAGAAGCCAAGGGTTCCAATAAAAACTCCTACAGTTAAACTGAGTCTCCAGCTTTTTTCTTTAAACCAAGACCAGCCCAACCAAAAAGCCAAGATCCCATAAGGAAATAAAAATAAAGTTCCTCTAACAGGACCCATAATTATGAATAAAAGTAGAAATTGGATTAGGAGTCCTTCCAATGCAGTTTTGGTTCCTCTTCGCAAGTGCAATAGGATCATTGGGAGAGGTAAAATTAATCTTAATAATGCTCCCCCAATTGGCAAATAATATAGTGCAACCCATAATAAAGACGAAAGAGATGCTAAATATGAGGTCTCAACAATATTTAATGCTTCAGTTTTTGTTGTTATTTTCATTTATTTTTTGAATATTTTTAGTTAATTTTTATTCATGCTTTTATTTTTTGAATCTAATATACGTTCAATCTTTTCTATTTCAAAATTTACATCAGAATTACTCAATATGGAACTTAATTCTTCTGTAGGATCTTTTGGATCTACATCCTTTAGAATAAATATTATTTTGTAAGATTGAAGCTCTATTTTTCTTTTTTTGGAAGAATTT
>CACGKI010000008.1 GCA_902573565.1 uncultured Prochlorococcus sp. | reverse complement strand
TCTTAGTTAAACAATTTCTTAAAAAAGTTATACCTGCGTCAGAAAAAATATTTGCAAGTTTTGGGGTGGCTTCCCAACTTCTTATTTCTTTACTTAAAACTTCGTACATTAAAGGTTTAAATATAAAGTTAGTTTCAGAGTCAACCACAAGAATCGGTAAAGAAGGATTAAGATTCTTTAAATTCAAAGCAAATGTCATACCTGCAAAACCTGCTCCAACTATTACTATTGGTTTTTGTATTGATTTCATTAGAGAAATATTGTTATGCGTGAATGTATTATTAAACTATACGAATAATTTTTAAATTGAGCGAAATAAAATTAAACTCATAATCAAACTGAAGAATGATTGAAAAAATCCACAAAGATATTCAAAGAAACTTGAGGAAATATAATCAAGAGCTTATAGATATTAAGCCTCAAGAAATGCTCAAATGGGGTTATGAAAAGTTTGATAATCAATTTGCTATTACAACAAGTTTTGGTATACAGTCATCAGTCCTTTTAGATATGGTAAGTAAATTATCTCTACAAAAAAAAATCAAAATATTTTGGATAGATACAGGTTACCTTCCTCCCGAAACATACCATTATGCTGAAAAGCTTATTGATAATTTATCCTTAGAAGTTGAAGTTCTGCAAAGTGAATTATCTCCAGCAAGAATGGAGGCCAAATACGGAAAACTTTGGGAAACAAAAAAAGAGAGTGATTTAGATAAGTATCATGAATTGAGAAAGATAAAACCTTTAGAAAATGGTCTAAAAAAATATGATATTTTCTGCTGGGCAAGCGGTGTTAGATCAAGTCAAACAGAAAACAGAAACAAAATGAAATTCATAGACGTAATTCGTCAAAGACTCTCTTTAAGACCTTTATTAAGTTGGACAAATAAAGATATTTTTTATTATATGGAAGAGAATAATTTACCTGCCCATCCACTTTTCATCAAAGGTTATTCTTCTGTAGGAGATTGGCATTCAAGCAGTCCCGATGGTATTGAAACAAAAGGCAGAAATACAAGATTTGGGGGGATTAAACAAGAATGTGGAATACATACTAATAATTAAATTGATCATAGAACAATGGTCTCAGATATAAATTTTCTATTAGTAGGCAATAGTAGGCTTCATTGGGCTAAATATTCTAAAAATCAATCTAAATTCTTCCATACCCAAAAAGATCAAAAAGTTCCCGAAAATATAGATCTTGATCAATTAATTTGGGCTTCTGTAGGAAAACTACCAAATTTTTTGCTGAAAAAAGAAAATGAAATAAAAACTAAAGATATCCAATTATCGAATCTTCCTGATTATTTTGGAGTTGATAGAGCTCTTGCCTGTATTGCCGCTTTAAAAATTATTGAAAACCCTTTCAAAAAAGATTTGCTAATTGCAGATTTTGGAACAATATTATCAATAACAAAATTGAATTCAAATGGATCTATTATTGGAGGTCAACTTCTTCCAGGTTTTCTAACACAATTGAAATCAATGGAACAAAATACAAAAAATCTTAAAGTTCCCCAAAAATATGATATTCCGATCAAAGATTTTTTAATTAATACAGAAGAAGCAATCTTAAAAGGAGTAATCAACTCTCTTACTGGCGTGATTAATAGTTTATTTAATCCCGAAAAGGATATTTTAATAATCTGTGGAGGAGACTCTCAATTACTCACAAAATCTATAAAAACTAAAAAAGAAGATATTATAAATGCTCCAAATTTAGTTATGGAGGGGATGATAATTCACCACTTGTCCATAAAAAATTAGCTTAATCCAAGGTCTGCAATTATATGATCAGCCATTATTGCTGCTTTTACCTTTAAGTAAATTTTTTCGATGTTACCATCAGTATCAATTAAAAATGTATTTCTCATCATTCCCATATATTCTTTTCCCATAAATTTTTTCAGTCCATAGCTATCGTAATCAGAAGAAACTTTAAAAGGTTCAGGATCAGTTAAAAGAATAAAAGGTAAATTAAATTTTTCTATAAACTTCTGATGAGAGGATGCATTATCTTTACTAATACCAAGGACCACAATATTATTTTTTTGGAGTAAATCCCAATTCTCTTTAAAATTACATGCTTCTTTAGTGCATCCTGGAGTATTATCTTTTGGATAAAAATATAGTATTATTCTTTTACCTTTAAAATCACTAAGAGAAACTTCTTTCCCAAAAGAATCTTTTAATTTAAATTCTGGTGCTTTGTCGCCAACCTTAAGAGCCATTGAAATTATTAAATGAGTATGAATATAAAATACCAAAAATTTGGTTTTATGAGATTAAAGGTGTGCAAGATGTCGCAACTGCAGAAGAAATTAAAACTGCAAAAAACCTAACAAATTCAAGATCAAAGATTTTCTTAGAAACAAGAGCTTATTTGCGACAATCACTGTCAACACTTTTTGATTTAGACCCCCTAGAAATTCCAATTAATGCTGATCCTGGAGAGCCTCCAAGTTTACCCTCTGGCATGGGTAATATTAGCTTAAGTCATTGTAAAGATGCCATTACTATAGTCTGGCATAAAGGCAAAATAGGGATTGATATTGAGAGAACAGATAGAGATTTTAACCATATAAAATTTGCAAAAAAATATTTTTTTCAAACCAATAAATCAAACCATAATAATTATTTAACAAAAAATATGATATTAAATCAATGGTGTGCAGTTGAAGCAGCTATAAAATGGGATCATGGAAAAATAGCTAAAGACATTAACCATTGGCAATTTTTTGACAAGCCAAAAGAGTTAATTCACAGGAAGAAAAATATACATTTAAATTATTCACAGATTAACTTCCATAATTGGACTATCGCATTAGCCTACGAAGAAAAAACTTCTTTAAATCCTGAGATTATTTGTTGTTCGAAAAATTTTTAATTTTCTTTTCTTCTGAGCAGTTCTTCATATTGAGTTTTTTCCCATCCATTATTATTTGGTTCCCATATTTTTAAACCTCTTAAAGATTTAGGAAGATATTCTTGTACGACCCAATTACCTGGATAATTATGAGGATTAACATAACTATTAGAATTATTTTTTAAATGAAGTGGAACATCAAAAGAATTGGTAGATTTAATTTTTTCAATTGCTTTAAAAATACTTTTCGTACTATTACTTTTTGGAGAAATAGCTAAATATAAAGAAGCCTGCGTTAAAAAATATAATCCTTCTGGAAAACCAACTCTATCAAAAGCATCACAACAGGATTGTACAACTACTATCGCATTAGGATCAGCTATTCCAATATCTTCACTAGCAGATATAAGTAGTCTTCTAAAAATAAAATTAGGATCTTCACCAGCCTCCAGCATATTCGCAAGCCAGAATAAAGTTGCATCTGGATCAGAACCTCTTATGGATTTGATAAAGGCACTTATTACATCGTAATGATTTTGACCATTTTTATCGTAAACAATATTTTTCTTTTGTAGTGCATCCTCTGCTATTGAGAGATTAATGTTGATTTCTTTAGCATCATTTTCAGCAGTTGTTTCAATGGCCATCTCTAGCGCATTGATTAATGTCCTTGCATCTCCGCCAGAAAATTTAATTAAATGACTTATAGCATCTTGAGTTAAATAAACCTTTTTTGAATCTTTTTGTTTTGAATAGTGAGTAATGACTTTTTGTATTATTTTCTGCAAATCATTTTCTGCCAAAGGAAGTAATGTAAAAATACGAGACCTGCTAACAAGCGCTTTATTAACAGCAAAGAAAGGGTTTTCAGTTGTAGCACCAATAAAAGTTATAGTTCCATTTTCTATTGAAGGTAATAAAGCGTCTTGCTGAACTGATGTAAATCTATGAACCTCATCGATAAATAAAATTGTTTTTCTTTTTGAATTTATTAATCTATCTTTTGCATTAGCGATTTCATTTCTTAATTCTTTAACACTTGATAATACTGCATTTAACTTAATTAATTTTGACCGCGTATTAAAAGAAATAATTTCAATAAGAGTAGTTTTTCCAACGCCAGGAGGGCCAGAAAAAATAAAATTACTAATCTTATCTTTTAATATTGCACTTCTTAAAAGCGAATTCTCATTCAGGATTGGTTGTTGACCAAAAAAATCTTCCAAATTCTTTGGTCTTAATTTATCTGCCAAAGGTGCATTATTTTCTATTTGAGAATTATTAGTAAATAAATTTTCTGAAGGCATATAAATAAAATAAAACAATCATCTCCTTGAATTCTATGTAATTACTGTAGGAGTTTCCATTTGAGTAAGTTTTGAAATGTTCAATAAAGCATCTAAATCATCTATTAGAGGTTTCAAAGCGATCTGGGGATTTAACGAAAGATTCTGTTGAGGATCGAAAAATTTCTCAAAGTAAAGTCTTAATGTTGCACCCTTAGTTCCAGTTCCAGAAAGGCGCACAACTACTCGTGAATTATCATCAAGAACCAGTCTTAAACCTTGATTTTCACTTTTGGAATTATCAACGGGATCTAAATATGAAAAGTTATCTGCAACTTTAATTTGATGGCCAGCAAATCTATTTCCTTTTAAATTGTCGAGCATAGAAGTTAGGTTACCAAAGATTTGATTTGCAATATTTGAGGGAATTGCCTCATAATCATGTCTTGAATAATAATTCCTACCAAATTGTTTCCAATGATTCTGCATCAAATCACTTACCGAACATTTTTTCTCAGATAAAACTTGTAACCAATACAAAACTGCCCATAGTCCATCTTTCTCTCTCACATGATTACTACCTGTTCCGAAACTTTCTTCTCCACATAAAGTAATTAAATTAGAATCTAAAAGATTTCCAAAAAACTTCCAACCAGTAGGTGTCTCGAAACAAGGTATATTTAATGCTCGAGCAACATTATCAACCGCTGAGCTGGTTGGCATGGATCGAGCCACACCCGTAATACCATGTTTATAACCAGGGACACATTGTGTGTTAGCAGTGATAACAGCAAGGCTATCACTAGGATTTACAAAACATCCACTTCCTAAAATCATATTCCTATCTCCATCTCCATCGCATGCAGCACCAAAACTATAAGATTTTTTATTGAGTAACAAATCAGCCAAGTGGGATGCGTAAGTAAGATTAGGATCAGGATGCAAGCCTCCAAAATCTTTTAATGGGTTACCATTCATGACACAATCATGAGCAAGACCCATTTTTTCAATAAAAATATTTTTTGCATATGGGCCTGTAACCGCATTCATTGCATCAAAAATTAACGAGAAATCTTTTTTTAAAAAATCACTAATTTGATCAAAATCAAAAATTTTCTCCATCAAATTAGAATAATCTGTTAATCCATCAATAATTTCTAAGGTAGTTTCACCGTAAGGATAAGTTCCATATGCACTAAAATCAGGTAATTGAATTTTACAAATTTTATAACTAGTTAGTAATTGTGAAGCCTTGAAAATCTTATTAGTAATTATCTCAGGAGCCGGGCCACCATTAGAGATATTCAATTTCACTCCAAAGTCGCCATCAATTCCACCAGGATTATGACTTGCAGAAAGAATAATTCCACCAATAGCTTTTTCTTTTCTAATTAAATGTGATGTCGCAGGAGTAGATAATAAACCGTATTTTGGAACAATAACCTTTTGAACTTTATGGGCAATGCATATTTGGACAATTTTTTCTATTGCTTCAATATTGCCATATCTTCCATCACCACCAACTACTAATGTTGAACCTTTTAAATCTTCCAATGATTGTAAGATTGCTTCAATAAAAACTTCTAGATAATGTTCTTCCTGAAACTTTAATGTACTTTTTCGTAAACCTGAAGTACCTGGTTTTTGATCTAGAAAAGGAGAATTTATATTAATTACACTAACTTGAGTCATATTTTTAAGAAACTTCCAAAAATCTAACTAAATTAATGAGGCATTTCGGAAGTTCTTAACATAGCGATAAACCATAATGAAGAAATTAATAATGCACTAAGAATTCCATAGTTAACACCAAATTTAGAAATTGTTATTGGAACTATCAGTGGAAACGTTAATGCCCCAAATAATGGAGTAAAAGCTACAATTTTTTTTAACATTAATTCAATGTATTAAAACCACTCAGTCTCAGCATTATCTTTTTCATTAGTATCGTCAAGTGGTGTAGTTCTATCAAATTTCATTGATATACTTTTTTCTTGATCACCAGATAAATCAACAGCTTTAATATCGTATTTTTGAGTCCCGTCTCTAAATGGAACTTGAATTCTAAAAGTACCATCTGCAGCAAGAGGTACATCTTCTCCACCTATTGTTAGTTTTGCAGAAGGCTCTGTGGCTCCATAAACAATTAATTCAGCATCAGCAACGAGCCAAAAAGATCTATTTTTTACAATTCCGCTTCCAGAATCATTTAAACCTGATGACCATTTACCAGCACCGGAGTCTGTAAGGTTATCATTGCGGTTTGTTGAATTCACATTTTCCATAAATTCTTCAGAACCAACTTTTCTTCTGAGAGGAATGTTAGTTGCTGCTTGGTATAATCTTTCGTGCATACCATTTTGTTCTGAAACAACAGGATTAGAAATATCTGAGATTGAATCAGAAGTAGAATCTAAATTAAAAGGTACAAATTTATCAAGAATTTGCTCAGAAGGATGAGACCCAGGAACATGGCTCACAGAAGAAAATGCCAATGACATCCAGTTAAACCCATATTTATAACCTAATTCGACTTTATAGTCTCTATCTGCAAGTGGAATTGGCAAGTACCACTCAGTACTGTAACTATCAACTGCTATCTCCCTTAGTGTTCCTTGATTCAAATTGCTTCCTTCAGAACCAGATGCATCAAATAATCGTAAACATAATTTATTCGCTCCCAAAGATTGTGCTTTTTCTCTATCTGCATCAGAAATTTGCCAGAAAACGTAAGCCCAATCTGGATCTCGGGGTAGAAAAACTACATTGGTTTTAACTTCTTCACTACTGTTGAAATCATTGGACTCAAAAGTTTCTTCAGGTATTGACTTGGTAAGTTTTGTATATGTTTTTTTTGTAGATTTTTCTTGATATTTGAGTATTAAATCGACTAAAACAGCTTTTGTTTTACGACTGTATAGCGGAACCGATAATTTACTTGCTTCTTGACGTAATTGTCTGAGGGTAAGTGAGAGTAGTTGATCTTTATTCATGATCCCATCAGCCACTTTAAGTTCTCCATTTTTGCTTGGGATCAGTATGTTCTTTTTTTTTTAGAATTGTGTGTCTTTTTGCCGTGTCGTCAGGATCCTCTGACTACTTAAAGATTCTCAAAATTGGTATTTCTCTTCAAAACAGTTGCTATAAAAGCAATTAATTAATTTCAAGATCTTTTTTAAATGTAAATTAATTTTCTTTTTTTTTAAATTTTATTACCTAAATTTGTTAACGACTCAACAAAAATATATTTTTTCTTCGGGATCAATTAAAAGGAATTCAGCGTTGTTCAACTAAAAGTACTAAATCATCGATCTCTAAATCCTCAATACTTTTACCTATTTTTTTTGAATAAGTACTTAATTTTTTCGAGGTTGATTCTAACTGCTCATAAAAAAGATCACTAAATTTTTTATCATCAAATTTTCTGGATTGATTATCACACCATTCTCTCAAGGGATTTTTGTTTTGATATTCAAAACTATTGTCTGAATTGATAATTTTTAAAATCTCTAAGCAATGAGCAAGTATTCTTAAATGATGTTTCTGCATTATTGGGAGATCAAGATTATCAATTTCTTGGATAGTTTGCATTTTTAATGGATTTGACAAGGGATCAAGATGAGAAGACATTAATTTTTAGCTTTAATAAAGGAAAAAAACGCAATATTGGGGGTATCTTTCGTTAGAGTATATAAATCAAATTGTAATGAGTTATTTTTGGATAACATGGTCAAAGAAAATTTAGTTAAAGATGTAGTAAAAGAGCCTTACAAATATGGTTTCGTTACTGATATTGAAACAGAAAAAATAGAAAAAGGACTAAATGAAGATATTATCAGATTAATTTCACAAAAAAAAGAAGAGCCAAAATTCCTTCTTGATTTTAGATTAAAAGCCTTCAAAAAATGGCAAAAAATGGATGAACCTGATTGGGCAGGATTAGGATACGGACAAATCGATTATCAAGATATAATTTATTACTCTGCTCCCAAACAAAAAGAGAAAATTTCTAGTTTGGATGAAGTTGATCCAAAACTTCTTGAGACTTTTGACAAATTAGGAATACCCCTTACTGAGCAAAAAAAACTCACAAATGTAGCAGTAGATGCAGTCTTTGATAGTGTTTCTATAGCCACAACTTTTAGAGAAGAACTTGCTGAACATGGCGTTATATTCTGCTCAATCAGTGAAGCAGTAAAAAATCACTCCGATTTGATTGAAAGATATTTAGGTACAGTGGTTCCAGCTAGTGATAATTATTTTGCAGCACTAAATTCTGCTGTTTTTAGTGATGGTTCTTTTGTTTATATCCCAAAAGGTGTTACATGTCCCATGGACCTATCTTCCTACTTCAGGATTAATAGTGGAGATTCTGGACAATTTGAGAGAACACTTATCATTGCTGAAGAATCAAGCTCTGTAAGTTATCTAGAAGGTTGTACAGCGCCAATGTTTGATACAAATACTCTACATGCTGCCGTTGTCGAACTAATAGCTCTAGACGATGCATCAATAAAATATTCAACAGTTCAAAATTGGTATGCGGGAGATGAAGAAGGTGTTGGGGGAATTTTTAACTTTGTCACTAAAAGAGGAAAATGTTTAGGTAAAAGAAGTAAAATTAGCTGGTCTCAAGTTGAAACAGGGTCCGCAATTACATGGAAATATCCTAGTTGTCTGCTTTTAGGGGAAGAATCTGTCGGAGAATTTTATTCAGTAGCCCTCACCAATAACCTTCAGAAAGCAGATACCGGGACAAAAATGATACACATTGGTCCCAAAACCAAATCAACTATAGTAAGCAAAGGCATCAGTGCGGGTAATTCAATAAATAGCTATAGAGGGCTTGTCAAAATGGGTACAAAAGCTAAAGGATCAAGAAATTACAGTCAATGTGATTCAATGTTAATAGGGGATCAAGCTGCTGCAAATACATTCCCTTACATCAAATCTCAACAACCCAATTCTGAAATTGAGCATGAAGCAAGCACATGTAGGATCTCTGAAGATCAACTTTTTTATCTTCAAAGTAGAGGTATAGAATTTGAGGAGGCAATATCTATGATGGTCAGTGGTTTCTGCAGAGATGTATTTAATCAATTACCTATGGAATTTGCTGCTGAAGCAGATAAGTTACTGGCACTTAAACTCGAAGGATCGGTAGGTTAGTTAATCAATTTCTAAACTGAAATGCAAAGTCAAATGAAAGAATCATATCCAATATTAGAAGTTGAGAATCTCTTTGCATCTACTAATAATCTTCCAATTCTAAAGGGGGTTTCACTTACTGTTTATCCCGGAGAAATCCATGCCATCATGGGAAGAAATGGCTGTGGGAAAAGTACTCTTTCTAAAATCATTGCAGGCCACCCCTCTTATAACATTACAAATGGCAATATAAAATTTTCAGGTGAAAATATAAACTCTCTAGAACCTGAAGAAAGATCTCAATCAGGAATTTTCCTTGGTTTCCAATATCCAATAGAAATTCCGGGCGTTAGTAATCTTGAATTTCTCAGAGTTTCGACGAATGCCAGAAGAAAATTCCTTAAGAAAGAAGAATTAGACACTTTTGATTTTGAGGAATTAGTTAAAGAAAAGTTAGAACTTGTGAAAATGGATCAGGCATTTCTATCAAGGAGTGTAAATCAGGGATTTTCTGGAGGCGAAAAGAAAAGAAATGAAATTTTGCAAATGGCTTTACTTGAGCCCAAGATAGCAATCTTAGATGAGACCGATTCTGGTCTAGATATTGATGCTCTTAGGATAGTCGCATCAGGCATTAAAAAAATATCTAATACACAAACTGGAATTATATTAATTACTCACTACCAAAGATTACTAGATGAAATTGAACCAAATTATGTCCATGTTATGGCAGACGGAAAAATCATAAAAACTGGTGGTAGTGCTCTTGCATTGGAACTTGAAAAAAAAGGTTATGAATGGACTGATAACTTTGTAAAAGAGACTTAAATAAATGGAAATAATTGAAAAAATAAAAACCAATCAATTAGTTGAAAATCAAACAGAAATACAAAAAATCTGTCTTGATAAATTAAAATCAAGCCCCCTCCCTAATCCTAAAAGTGAACTATGGAGACTTTCAAATAAATCAAAATTCTCAAACTTTTTAGACTACTCGGTTAATAAAAAAGATCTGAAATTTGATACACCCTATCCGAAAAATTCTCAGAATACTATTAGATTAATAATTGGCGAAAACTGTCAAATTCAATTTATTGAAGAAAATTATTCAATACAGCAATTAAGTGAGGTTGAATTAGATAAATATATCAAAGAACAGATATCCTGTTTTGATCAAAACGAAAATTGGAGTGACCTATTAAATCTCTCTTTAAGTTGTAAAAAGAATATCTTGGGATTAAAAATAAATGGATCAAAAATCCCTCCTATTGAAATCTTTAGTCATGCATCAAGTAACTCTTTAAACGCAAAAACGCTAGTAATATTTTTAGAAAAGAATTGTGATATTGAATTATTACAAGTAAATCTTGGCAAAGAAGAATCTTCATTATCTCAATCAACGTTCTTTTTTTTAGAGGAAAATAGTTCCCTGAATCATGGTGTTGTTTCTTACGGTAAAAACGGATCAAATTTATTAAATTCTCTCAATGTAATTCAACAAAAAAATAGCGAATACAATCTGGGATCTTTACATTTCAAATTTAATTATGCAAGATTTGAAATTAATATTAAGCAATCTGAAGGAAACGCTAAAACCAATATCAAAAGTATGCAAATAACAAAAAAAGATGAACAAATTTCTACGTATACAAAAATAAATTTTAATGGCCCAAATGGATTTCTAGATCAAATCAACAAATCACTTGCTGACGATAAATCACATGCAATCTTTGAAGGTTCAATAATAGTTCCGAAAATTGCTCAGAAAACTGATGCTTCCCAATTAAGCAGAAATTTACTTTTATCAGATTTAGCACAAATAGATACCAAACCTCAATTAGAAATAATTGCTGATGATGTCAAATGCAAACATGGAGCTACAATTTCTCAACTAAATGAAGAAGAACTTTTTTATATGCGAACAAGAGGGATCACATTAGCAGAAGCGAGTAAACTACAATTAAGTTCTTACTTTCAAGAAATAATTTCATTTATTCCCGTTACTAAAGATAGATGGAATTTGCTTGATAAAATTTTAAATGAGAATTAATGGAAACGATTCAAAATTTTCCTGAATTAACTAAGAAAGACTTTCCTCTTTTAAATAAGAACTTAAAAAGTAATGAGCAAATCATTTATTTAGACCATGCTGCAACAACTCAAAAACCAATACAAGTCTTAAACAAAATTGATGAATATTATAAAAATTTTAATGCCAATGTTCACAGAGGTGCACATCAATTAAGTGCAAAAGCAACAGAAGAATTTGAAAATGCAAGATATTTAATTTGCAATTATATAAAAGCTAATTCAACAAAAGAAATTATTTTCACAAGAAATGCTACTGAAGCAATCAATCTAGCGGCCAGATCATGGGGTGAATCTTCATTAAGAGAAAACGATGAGATTCTCTTATCAATAATGGAGCATCATAGTAATATCGTGCCATGGCAAATGGTTGCAGCAAAAAATAAATGCAAATTAAAATTTATAGGCATAGATAAAAATGGGAAATTAGATATAGATGATTTTAAATCAAAACTATCCTCTAGAACTAAGCTGGTTAGCCTAGTACATGTTAGTAATACTTTAGGTTGCTGTAATCCAATCAAAGAGATAACTAAATTAGCAAAACAAAAAGGTTCTTTAGTTTTAATAGACGCATGTCAAAGTTTGGCGCATCAAAAGCTAGATGTTATTGATCTTGATATAGATTTTTTAGCAGGATCGGGACATAAACTTTGCGGTCCTACAGGTATTGGTTTCCTCTGGTCAAGACAAGAAATCCTAGAAAAGATTCCTCCTCTCTTTGGAGGTGGCGAAATGATTGAAGATGTTTTTGAAGAGACAAGTACTTGGGCAGAGCTACCTCATAAATTTGAAGCTGGAACTCCAGCTATTGCAGAGGCAATAGGTCTTGCAGAAGCAATTAATTATATAAACACTATTGGATTGAATGAAATTCATGAATATGAGCAGACTATTACTAAATATTTATTTGAAAAATTAAATGAAATAGAAAATATTCAAATTATAGGTCCATCGCCGAAGATAGATCCAGACAGAGCTTCACTTGCCACCTTTTATGTAAAAAATATTCATTCAAACGATATTGCAGAAATTCTGGACTCAAAAGGGATTTGCATCAGAAGTGGGCATCATTGTTGTCAACCTCTTCACAGGTACATTGGAATTAAATCAACAGCAAGAATTAGTATGAATTTCACAACCAATAAGGAAGAAATTGATATATTTATAGAAAAATTAAAAGATACTATTGATTTTCTAAAGATCAATTCTTAAATATTCAAAGCATTTTTTAAAAAATCCTGAGATTTTTGCATTACTACTTCTTTAGTTCCTACTTTTTTAAACCCATGCCCTTCATTCTCAAATAAAATAACTTCTGAATATTTATTATTCTGAATCAAAATTTCTTGAATCTTTAAAGTTTGTTTATAAGAAATAACTGTATCTTTTTTTCCATGAAACAATAAGATAGGTTTTTTAATTTTACTAATATGATTTATCGGTGATCTATTTATATAGTCATCATGATTTTTTGCATAATTTCCAACCAAAGAACTTAAATAATCTTTTTCAAATCTATGAGTGTTGTAGTGCATATCCTTCAAATCAATAACAGGATATTTAGAAATTGCAGCTGCAAAAATAGACCCATATAATAAACAATTTAGGGCAGTTAACCCACCAGCACTATTACCAGAAATTACTACTTTATCACTATCAACTAGATTTGATTTAGTTAATTCAAGAGCCAGTGCTTTGCAATCATATGAATCAACAATACCCCACTTATAATTCAACCTCTCTCTATATGCTTTGCCAAATCCTGATGATCCCCCATAATTAACTTCAGCAACAAAAAATCCCTTCGAGGTCCAATATTGAACTTCATAATTATATGATCCATCAAAAAATGAAGTTGGTCCGCTGTGAGCCCTAACAAGAAGCGGTGGCTTGCTAAAATTTTCAATAAGCGGTTTATAAAGAAAAGAATGAGTAGATTGATCTTGAAAACCTTTAAACCAAAATGTTTCAGGTTTGGAACATTCTTTTATATGATCAATATGTATCTGCTCAGAAAAATTTGACGTAATTTTTTCTGCAAAATCAATTTCAAGTAACATTCCCAAAAAATCAGATCCATAACCTTTAAAAAGAACTTTTTTCCGAAAAACACCGAAATCACTTATTGAGGTAAAAGGAGTGAAAAATTCTTTAACGAATTGCAGATCTTTATATTGTTCAACTACTAAATTATTTTCTTTTTTTGCTAGGCAAAATAAATTTTTTATAGTCCCTGAAAAGAATGTTATTCCGGAGACCCATTGCGGTGCTCCATATTCAATCAGATTTCTCTCTACTCTTTTCTTAATAAAAATATTCTCAATTTCACTAACATCTAAAAACAATAAGTTCCACCATCCAGAACTATCTTCAGAACATACTAAAGTGGTTTCACTTATCCAATAGGGTTGAAAAAAAGAAACGTTAATTTTGGTATTTATCCGCTTATTAGAGAATTTTTTTATTTTTCGTAGCTCTCCAGCTGAATCTAATTGAGCAAAAAACAAATCATTTCTCTCCCAGGGCATGTAGGGAGAATCCCACTCTATCCAAGAAAGTAAGTTAGCAGAAGTATTAGAAGATAATTCGCCAGCAAAATTTTTAAATTTTTTTATTAGATGAATATCTTGTTTAGTTTTTTTTAAGTTTAAAGAAAATAAATAATCTCTATTATTAATTTCGCAAATACCATACAATAAATTTTTTTTAGAAATAACAAATGAAGAATCGAAATTTACATCAATTGATTTAGATAGTTGTCTAGGTTCTTGAACTGAGTCAAGATATTTATTTTGGCTGCTATCATTTAGCGCTGCCTCCTTAAAAATTTGAAACCACACTGACTTTGATAACTTATCTATCCATATCAAATAAAAATTATTTTTAAAATTTATACACTTATAAGATTTACCACCATATCCGTGAAAATTATTTTTAATATTATATTTTTTACTAGTTAATTTTTGAGGCAATGCATCTTTTTCATTAAATGGCCTTGCATAAATGGCATTTTCATTTTGACCTTCAGCAACAACATCAATCCAAAAAATGGTATCCCTAATAATTGTTAATTCCTTAAAAGCTTTTTCTCTTGATACATTTTGCCTAACTTTTAACTTATCGTTATTACTCATTTAAAAAATATAAAGAAAGTAAATTAAAGTGCTAATATTTTTATAGCTCAACTCTCTATTAAAAACTTTTTTTAACGTGGCAAACCATTTTTCACAACTTGCTAAAAAGTCAAGAACAAATGGAAACTTGGAAAAAATTGCAAAAGATCAAACAGGTAAACCATCTCTTGATATTTATAAACTTGGTGATGATGTACTAAGACAAAATTCCAAAAGAATAACTAAGGTTGATGAATCAATTAGAAAACTTGCTAGAGAGATGCTTCAAAGCATGTATGCAGCTAAAGGAATTGGACTTGCTGCACCTCAAATTGGTATCAACAAAGAGCTTCTTGTTATAGATGTAAATTTTGAAGATTCAGCAGCGGAACCTTTAATATTAATCAATCCGGAAATTACGGACTATGGCTCAACACTGAATTCCTACGAAGAGGGATGCTTGAGTATACCTGGTGTCTATTTGAACGTAGTGAGGCCATCGACTATAAAATTAAAATTTAGAGATGACATGGGAAGACCACGTAAAATGAAAGCAGATGGACTTCTAGCAAGGTGTATTCAACACGAAATGGATCACCTAAATGGAATATTATTTGTTGATAGAGTTACATCAAAAGATGATTTGAACAAAGAACTAATAAAAGAGGGTTTTAACAAAAAAGACGTTATTTCTATTAATTAATTTAATGACTGAAACTACAATATTTCAAAAAATAATTAATGAAGAAATTCCCTGCGATAAGCTTTATGATGATCAGTTTTGTATTGCATTTAATGATATACAGGCACAAGCTCCAGTACATTTTTTAGTAATTCCTAAAAAGCCAATTATAAGTTTATTAGAATGTATTGAAGAAGATGCAAATTTATTAGGGCATTTACTGTTTGTGGGTAGCAAAATAGCTAAATCAAAAAATTTATCTAATTGGAGAACTGTAATTAATACTGGAGCAGAATCGGGACAAACTGTTTTTCATTTACATATTCATTTTTTATCTGGAAGACAAATGAATTGGCCACCAGGTTAAAACTCTCGAAAGAAATGTTTATGGGTTATAAATAAGTAAAAACAAAATGAATACCCCGGATTCCTTAAATACACAATCTAAAAATTTATTTAATTTAATCTCAAAAAATTGGGAAGAGTTAGATGATTCACTCAAAAATAAGTTAATAAAAATCTGGAGCATTTTAACTTATAAATGGCAATTACAAATTTTATTTAATTTGCCTTTTCTACTATGGTGGGTATTAGATAAATCTTTTTCAAAAGTTCATGAATTTGATGCAACAATCTTGAATTACATAAATTTACCTGACTGGGCACTTTCATTTATTGGCTTTGGTCAATAGACTTCTAAAAGTTATAATTTATTTTATAAAACTTGTCGAGTGATGAATAAAGCAGTTAAAAATAAATCCAAATTTCTATACCAATTACAAAAATTAAGGAAATTATCTCAGCCATTTTTTCTTCCAATAGATCAATGTAATGGATTTCAATTCATATGGCTTTTAATTTCTCTTTTATTTTGTGTTGGCGGAGTAGTACTTGTTGGTATTACAGGAATAATCAGTTTTTTTGAAAGCTTTCAACCTATTTTTCTCGAAAAATATTTTGGAGGTGTAGTCAATACTGTTAACTCAATTTGGGCTGGCAGCTGGGGATTGCTTTTCTCAGCCTTATTTTTAATTGGATCAGGGAGCTTTTTTAGCTTAAGGCGTCAATTAAAAAACCGTAGATGGTTGCATTGGTTATTCCTAGCGATAATAGTATTAATGCTTTTAGCTGTAAATGGAATAAACGCAGGAATAGGATTCATAGCAAGAGATTTAACAAATGCCTTAGTAGAAAAACAAGAAGACGGATTTTATCGGATATTGGGGATTTACGCTTGTTGTTTTGCTGTCGCGCTACCAATACGTGTTTCTCAAATATTTTTTACATATAAATTAGGAATAATCTGGAGAGAATGGCTTTCTAAAAGTTTAGTAAAAGACTATATGACTAATAAAGCTTATTACCAATTAAATCCAAATGATGAAGAGCAAACTGATGTAGATAATCCTGATCAAAGGATCACAGATGATACCAGAGCCTTTACCGGTCAAAGTTTAACTTTTACATTAGGTATTTTTGATGCCCTACTAACATTCTCACTGAATATCCTTATTTTATGGAGTATCAGTACAACACTTACTTTTTCATTATTTGGTTATGCTGCATTCGCAACTTCTATCCTTTTAATTGCTGGTAAAAATCTTGTAAAGATAGACTTTGATCAACTCAGATACGAAGCAGATTTTAGATATGGTTTGGTACATATTAGAGATAATGCTGAATCGATAGCTTTTTACTCAGGAGAGAATCCTGAGCGAAGTGAAACTGAAAGGCGATTAGGAGAAGTGGTGAGAAACTTTAATTTACTAATTATATGGAGAGTAATAATTGATGTCATGAGAAGATCCATTAATTATGCTGGAAATTTCTTTCCATATTTAATAATGGCAATCCCTTACTTTAAGGGTGATATTGATTATGGGCGCTTTATTCAGGCAAGCTTTGCATTCGGAATGGTAGAAGGTTCTCTATTCTTCATTGTTAATCAGATAGAAGAACTTGCAAAATTTACTGCTGGGATAGGCAGATTAGAGGGATTTCAATCAAAAGTCGAATCAATAAGTCAAACTAACCCTAAAAGCAATCAAAACTTTGTTTCAGATTATCCTTCAATTTTGATTAATAATGCTGACCTTTGCCCACCAGGATCAAATAAAACAGTAATAAAGAATTTAAATTTAAGCATCGACAATAATCAATCACTTTTGGTTGTGGGACCTTCTGGATGCGGAAAAACCTCTTTATTAAGAATGATTAGTGGTTTATGGGAGCCCGATCATGGAGTAATAAAAAAACCAAAAATTGGGGACTTATTATTCATACCTCAAAAGCCTTATATGTTACTTGGTTCTTTAAGAGAACAATTATGTTATCCCACAGAAGTTAAGAAATTTAGTGATGAACATCTCACTTCTGTACTTCATGAAGTAAATTTAAAAACCTTAGTAGATCGGTATCCTAATCTTGATATCAAACAAGATTGGCCACGAATTCTTTCTCTAGGCGAGCAACAAAGATTAGCTTTTGCGAGACTCTTACTAAATTCTCCAAGATTTGCAGTACTTGATGAAGCAACAAGTGCTTTAGATATTGATACTGAAAAAAAACTATATAGATTATTGAAAGAACGAGAACTTTCTATTATTAGTGTAGGACATAGACCTAGTTTAAAAGATTTTCATGAAAATATTTTAGAATTAAATGGACAAGGTGACTGGAAATTATTTGCTTCTGATAAGTATAATTTTAAGGATTAGCAAAAAAAATGAATTCTAAAGAAGAACAAACTAACTCAGAAGTCACTAACTTAGAGAATGAGAGTTTTATAGAACAGCAGAAAGATGCAAATTACATCAATGAACAAACTGATGACAACAAACTATATGAAAAATCAGTTGATATTGAAGATAAATATAAATTTGGATGGAGTAGTTATTCTGAAATAACTAATGGAAGATTTGCAATGATCGGATTCCTATCAATAATACTAATTGAATTATTTAGTCAGCAATCGTTTTTAAAATGGGCAGGAATTTTATAATTAATCATCAAATCTAGAACTGTTATCTCTAGGTCTCTTTTTATTTGTTCCAACGGTATATCTACCATTTTGTTTGTTTGAAACTGATCTCCCTGAAGAGCTCGCTCTACGAGTCTCACGAGGTTTTTTTACTGGATTAGAATCTTTGAATGATGCATCTTCTATTTGCTGTGTTGCAGTTTGCTGCCTAATAGGAGATCTTGTAGGTTTCTTTCTTAATGAAGATGATTCTTCAGGATCAGAAATATTATCTTTTCTAGATACTGCCCGATTCATTCTGGGTCTTGATCCTGTTTTAACTTCATTACGAGATAAGTTTCGTCTCTGACCAAAGTTATTTCTTTCTGATTGATTACTATTTCTATCTTCAAGAGTCTGTCTTCTTCTATTAGATTCGTCATTCTCAAATTGATTTACTTCTCTTGTAGATGGTCTGCTTCTACTTGCAGCAGCTGAAGGTATAGCTCTTGAAACATTCCTTCTACGAGATCTCCCCTCCATATACTCGTCTTCGAAATCATCTTCTTGAGGTTTAAATCTTCTTGATGGTCTTTCAGCTTCTTCAAACCTATCGTACTCATCATTAAATCGACCTCTAGGATTTCTGGGCACATCAGAAACAGAGTCATCATCAAAATATGATGACCTTCTAGCTTGATCAGTAGCAACTCCTCTCAATCGCACACTTTCATATGCGAAGAAAACTGTAGTTCCTGCCAACAAAAACTGTCCAAACTGGAGGATAGGATCTAACCTCCAGCCTTGAAAAAATAATATCCCTCCGCACAACAGTCCTATAGCTGCGAAGAAAACATCATAATCTCTTGCTAGTGCAGGTTTAAAAGACCTTAAGAAATAAAGGCCACCTCCGCAGACCGCAAGAACTATACCAACAATACTGGCCCAATTGAGACTAGCATTGACCACATTCTTTCTCCAAAATTAGTTTTTAAAGGGGGACTTAAATCACCCTATGTATATAGTGTACTTAAAACTTCTACAAAAACTAGCGTCTGCCAGTAGAAGTACGATCGAGAGAATCTTTCTGGCTAACAAAAATCAGAAATGCTGAAGCAGGAATAACGATAAGTAAAGCGGCCGCAATAAAACTGCCTATCATTCCAACAGCAGAATTATTTGCAACGTCAGCAGAAAAATCTGCAACTAGAGATAAATTTGAGATTTGAAACACTTTTTAAATATTAAATTCTCAATTTATAATACGAATTAAATACGATTTAATGGGTTATTTATTAAGATGAGTTAAATAATTGTGATTTCCTTGCTTGAAAACTTTCTCAAAGTAATAGATGTTAGTTTAGGCATTTTATTATCATATCTAACTATAGTTTTTTTAATAAGATTAATTCTTTCCTGGTACCCAAAAATTGATTTAAGTAAAGGTTTATGGTTATTAATTTCAATACCATCTAACTCTATTCTTGATTTAACAAAAAAATTAATTCCTCCAATAGGAGGAGTTGATGTTGCACCAGTAATTTGGATTGGAGTTATAAGCTTTTTAAGAGAGATTTTAGTAGGTCAACAAGGGCTTATAAAGCTGGCTTTACATACCTATATTTCATAGAGATTATTTAATTATTTCTCAGTAATTTGGCAATAATTCTTCCTCTACATATTTCGTATGTATCTTACCTTCCTTAAATTTAGCTTTATTGAGTAATGTTAGATGAAAATTAATTGTTGTAGGAATACCAGTTACTGCGCATTCATTTAAAGCCCTATTCATACGTTTAATCGCAGTATTACGGTCTTTGCCCCAAACAATTAATTTACCAATTAAGGAGTCATAAAATGGAGGTATTTCATAACCTGTATAGACATGACTATCGACCCTTACACCAGGGCCACCAGGGGGAAGCCACCCAGTTATTTTTCCAGGTGATGGTCTGAAATTATGAGAAGGATCTTCAGCATTGATTCTACATTCAATGGCATGACCATTTAAATGGATATCATCCTGGTTAAATTCCAGATTTGCTCCGCTTGCTATCTTAATCTGCTCAGCTATTAAATCAACTCCCGTAACCATTTCAGTAACAGGATGTTCAACCTGAATCCTAGTATTCATCTCCATGAAATAAAAATTATTATCATCATCAACTAAAAATTCAACTGTACCAGCTCCTTCATAGCCGATACTTTTTGCAGCAGCAATAGCGGCATTTCCCATTTTTTTTCTCAGTTTAGTGTTAATTGCAGGACTAGGTGACTCTTCCAATAATTTCTGATGTCTCCTTTGAACTGAACAATCTCGCTCTCCTAAATGAACGACATTACCCGACCTATCAGCCAAAATCTGAATTTCTACATGTCTTGGCTTCTTTATAAATTTCTCCATATATAATCCATCATTTCCAAAAGCCGCCTCTGCTTCACCCTGAGCTGCTTTAAACATTTTTTCAAGATTATCAGCGTTTTCAACTAACCTCATTCCTCTTCCACCTCCTCCAGCAGTTGCTTTGATAATTACCGGATAACCTATATCTTCTGCCAATTTATAAGCCTCATTAACATTTGATAACAAGCCTTTACTACCAGGTACAGTTGGCACTCCTACTGCTTCCATAGTTTCTTTTGCTGTAGATTTATCTCCCATAGATCTAATAGCTTTTGGAGATGGACCAATAAAAACTATGCCGTGGTCGTTACACATCTCAGCAAATTTATCATTTTCAGCAAGAAATCCATAACCAGGATGAATCGCATCAACTCCTCTAGATGTAGCGGCAGCAAGTATATTTGGAATATTTAAATAACTCTTATTACTTAACGAATCTCCAACGCAAACAGCTTCATCAGCAAGCTGAACATGCAATGCTTTTTTGTCTACGGTGCTAAAAACTGCAACTGTTGCAATACCTAGTTCTCTACAACTTCTGACAATTCGTAAAGCTATTTCTCCACGATTAGCAATTAAAACTTTTTCAACCATTATAAAAATTTAAATTAAATTGAAGAAATGAAAATGACTTAAAATTCTTTGCCAAAGTTTTTAACAAAATTTTTTTAGTGATCAGAGGACTTTTTTACAATACAACCTAGAAGGTTATATATGTATAAATATTTGTTTTATGCAATAGAAAATTTTATTCATAAAATTCAAAAATACTCTTTTAGAACTACATCCATATTTCAGCTAATAATGTATGATATTTTTAAGGTTTAGGTATCCCCCGGTTGCTAAGAACCCTTTGCGGACGTGGCGGAATTGGTAGACGCGCACGTCTAAGGAGCGTGTGGCTTCGGCCTTGCGAGTTCAAGTCTCGCCGTCCGCATTTAATGTATTCTAGTTTGACTGCAATGAAAAAAAAATCAGTTGCAGTAGTTATAGTTTCCAATGGTCCTGGAGAATTAACTACATGGGTAAATCCTGTAGTGGATGAGCTTAACAAAATAAATAAATCACTATGTAATGACGATAAACTTAATTTCATTCTTAGGTTAGTCCTAGTTCCTTGCCCAAATGCCACTGGTAAAGAATTTGTAGTTGCAAATTCATGGAATAAATTCGAATTAATTACAAAATCCAAAAGTTTTTGGAAATTATTAATAAAGCCACATTCTTTTGCAAAATGGCCAAAAAAAGGAGTGGTTATTTTCCTTGGGGGGGATCAATTTTGGAGCATTTTATTGGCTAAAAGATTAGGTTATTTAAATATCACATATGCCGAATGGGTTTCAAGATGGCCTCAATGGACCAATACAATTGCTGCTATGAATGCAAAAGTAAAAGATTTAATACCTAAAAGATATAAATATAAATGCAAAGTCATTGGTGACTTGATGGCAGATATCAAACTTAATAGTGAAATATCATTAAGAAATAAAGAAAAACACTACATTGCATTGTTGCCTGGTTCTAAAAAAGCAAAGCTTTCTGTTGGAATTCCTTTCTTCTTGGAAGTTGCAGATCATATTGCTAAAGAAAATCAAAATATAAATTTTATTATTCCCATTGCTCCAACTACTGATAAAAGTGAATATTTATTCTTTCAAAGCAATAAAAATCCAATTGCTAAATATTACTCGTCAAAAATCAAAAAAATTAAAAACTTCAAAGACTCTCATTTTGATTATGTAATGGAAACATCAAAAAGTACAAAAATTTACCTTCTTAAACAACATCCTTGCTATGAAATATTAAAAGAATGTGATCTTGCAATTACAACTGTAGGAGCAAATACTGCAGAATTAGCAGCAATAGCTCTTCCAATGTTAATTGTTCTACCAACTCAACATTTAAACATGATGAATGCCTGGGATGGTATTTTTGGGGTAATTGGGAAAATTTCATTCATAAATAGATTCCTAACATTTGTAATTAAAAAATTTTATTTTCAAAAAAAGAAGTATTTTGCTTGGCCAAATATTAAAGCTAAAAGAATGATTGTCCCTGAAAGGATCGGTAATATTTCGCCTAAAAAAATTGCAAGAGAAGTGTTATTTCTTATTAAGAATGAAGTTCAATTAAAAAGTATTAGGGATAACCTACACAAAGAAAGAGGCGATAAAGGTGCTGCAGGAAAACTTGCTTATATAATCTTTAATTCAATAAAGAACCTTTAACAATTACCAGGGATCATCAATTTCAAACTCTTCTGATTTTTTATTATCTTGAATTAAATTTTGTTCATCTACTGGTTCAATATCTAAAGTTTCAATTGCATTTTGACTTGGTCTTTTCGAAGCTAAATTCGTAGTTGATTGTCTCTTTTGCTGCAAATCATTATTGTTTTTTTCATCTATTTGATTAACACTATATTGAGTCTCAATTTGATCAGAATAATCATTATCCATATATTGCTTTTTTCTGTTATTCATTTCTTCTGAAGAACCTTTTATTTCAACATATTCGAGTTCATCTTCATAATCATCTTCATAATCATCTTCATAATCATCTTGTTCAACAACCTCTTCATATTCCTCAACCAAATTGTTTTGCTGTTCTGATTCTGAACCTGAAAGTAACTGATTCTCAACAGGTACAAGATTTGCTGAGTATCCATTTGCTTCCCTTTCATCCCATGAAGAACCCCCTACTCCAAGTTTCTCAAGTAAACCACTACTTAATTGCTTCAATTTCTCTTCAGCGCCTTCATAAACGATAATCCTATCTGTACCACTACTTACGATTTCCTCAACAGGAATTTCCCAAGTACTTAAAACTCCCTCCCCTAAAAGCGGAACACCAACAGCACCCATAACAAGAGAAATCAAATCCCCAGTCTCAATATCAAAAGAAAAGCCAAGAACTCTTCCTAAAAGTTGTCCGGATTCTGTAATCACCTGACAATTAATTACTTTCCCATATCTTTCTGGAGAAAAACTATCACTCAAAGAATCTAGGGAGTCGACTAATATGACATCTCCAACTTGCTTTATACTTTCTAAAGGCATCCATTTTGGCAATCCTGGTAAAAATCTTGTAAGTGGATTATCTCTTAATCCCAAAGCGACTACCTCTCTTCTATCAATATCAACAACAACTTCACCAACTACGCCTAGACGCCTCCCAGTATCAGTAGTTATAACTTGCGTTCCCATTAATTCTGACCTTAACCATAGACGTTCGCTAGGAACCGAGTTAGGGCGATTCTTATTAGCAGATGTGTTAGACAAACTCATAAATACCTTTTTATCATTCTGACGTATAAATTTAAAAAAGTGTGTTTATGCAGCATTTGGTAACCCAAGAACTTGAGTATTGGCACCTCTTGCTTGCGCAACGCCGATTGTTCGTTCAGACGCACTAATCATAGGCCTTCTATGACTCACGACTATAAATTGCGCATTTGATGACTGATTAGATATTAATTTTGACAATCTTTCAACATTTATACCATCTAAGAAACTATCAACCTCATCTAATGCATAAAAAGGTGAAGGTTTATACTTTTGCAAAGCAAATAAAAAACTTAAAGCAGTTAATGATTTTTCACCGCCTGACATAGAGGCTAATCTTCTGACATTTTTCCCCTTAGGATGAGCCACTAAAGTTAATCCTCCTTCTAAAGGAGAATTAGGATTTTCAAGTTGAAGAAAACCATCTCCATCAGATAAGTTTGCAAAAATTTCTCTAAAGTGTTTATCAACTTCTTTAAATGCTTGCATAAAAGCCTCCTGTCGCATAGTAGATACAGTTTCTATTCTCAGCAATAATTCAGATCTTTCACTAGATAGAATCTCTAATTTTTCTCGCAAACCATTTAATCTCTCAATTAGTTCTTCTAATTCATCAAGAGCCAACATATTAACAGGTTCTAAGCTTTGAAGTTTTGCATTTATAGTCGAGATTTCTGATTGCAAAAATTCAAGACTCTTCCCTTCATATTCTCCAAACTGCGGGGAAGGATTAGGTAAGTCTTTTTTATAATTTTCTAATTTTATTTTCTCGGTCCTCATCTCTTCTTTAAGAGAATGCATATCTCTTTCAAGATATTCAAGCTTCAACAGATAATTATTATATTCTTGCCTTTTATTTGAAATTGAAGAGTTTAATTCATCTCTTTTCCTTCTCAATAAACCTAAATCCATCTCTAAAGAATTTTTTTGATTATCGAGATCTAAAAGCTCTTTTTTAAATTTATCCCTTTTTTCTATCCATTCATTATGAGCAATTGCAAGTTCTTTAATTGATTCCTGCAAGTTTTTTTCTTGTAGTACAGTAATTTTTAATGAATTATTGATACGCTCTTTATTTAAAGCAAATTGATTCTTTTTATCTAGTAATGTATCTCTCTCCTGAATAAGTAATTCAAGTTTTTTATCAAGATTATTAAAATCATTATTAAAAGATACTAATGATGATTTTTTATTTTTTTCATAATTAGCCTTTTGAATGTTTTGCAATTGATCATACTTATCATAATGAGGCTTCAATTCATTTTTTAAATGATCTAACTCTTTAACTAATAAATTATTTGCAGGATCAAGTTTATTTAATCTTGATTTACAATCCTCAATTCTTTGCATGACAGCCTTAATAGAATCTTGATTGACTTCAATTTCTTTATTAAATGAAGCACAATCCTCAATTATTTGACTGCGGTGATAACTTAATTTACTAAGTTTATTATTTTTTATGATTAAATCATTATTTGACTCTTTTAAAGCTTCTTCGATAACTAATAATCTTTCTTTTATAGGGCTAGAATCATCAATTTCATTATTAATACCAAACCTATAAGCTAAATCTTTATTTAATTTACTGCCTCCTGTAATAGCACCACTTGCTTCTAATAATTCACCACCTAAGGTAACTAACCTAATTTTTTGCTTAGATAACCTCGCTGAGGCTAAATCTGAAAAAACCAAAGTATCTCCAAAGACATAGTGAAAAACATCTGAATAGACTGCATCAAAAGTAATTAGATTAATGGCTTTATCAATAAATCCAATCTCACTATTATTTTCAAATCTTGAAACTGCATAATTCTTCTTTTGACTTTTAATTCTATTTAAAGGTAAAAAAGTTAATCTTCCCGCTTTCTTCTTTTTAAGGATTTCAATTGCTTTAGCAGCAATATGATCATTATCCACAACAATTTGTCCAAGTCTATTTCCAGCAGCAATTTCTAATGCATATCTATTCTTTTCACTGACCTCTCCAAGTTGAGCTACATAACCATGAATACCATCTAACCCTGCTTCTAAGAGAATTCTGAGAGCATATGAACCTCTAGATTCATTTAAAGCTTCCTTCCTGCTTTCAAATCTAGATAAATCCTTTTCAAGCCTTAATTGCTCGTTGGTTAACCTTGCTTTAGTTTTAATTAATAAATCAATTTCATTTTTTAGAGAATTAATTTCTGAGCTATTACTTGATAAGTTTTTATTCTTTGTATCAGATGTCTCTTTTTTTCTTTGATTCCCCTCAAGAAGTTTCTGCTTTTCTAACTCTAAGGCATCGATCTGAGACAATATTTCATCTTTTTGAATATTATTTTGAATAGTTTCTTCTTCAACTTTCCTTTTTTTTATTTCCAAAGGATTAATTTGATTTTTTATACTTTCAAGCTCAGCATTTAATTTGATACTTTGTTTTGAGAATTCACCAGATTCTCCAGCAGCATCTGAAAGTTTTTGTCTGGATAATTTATGTTTTAAAGTGAGATCATCAATTTGCAAGTTCAATTGATTTAAAAAATTATCATCAAAATTTTCTTGTCTCATCTTTTCTGACTCGATATTCCTCTTAGAAATTGCAATTTCATTTCTCTGCTTTTGTAATTTAATACCCTCTTCTTTATTTAAACTTGATGTCCTATCGAGTTCTCTCAAGCTAGAATTAATACTTCCAATATCAGAATTCACTTTTATCAATTTATCCTCTCCTTTGTCCTTAAGCTCATCAACTAGTATTTTCAAAGCATCTTCTAAGACTGATATTTCTTTATTAATAGATTCTTTTTGTTTATTAAATAATATTTTATTTTTTTCAATTTCACTTTCTTTTTTTTCTATAGATTCAACATGTCTAACTTGTTTATCAAAAATCAGAACTTTCTCTAATTCCGTTATTTGAAGTAGTTTTGCCTTTAACTCTTTATATCGCTTTGCTTTTTCACATTCTTTTTCAAGCTTATTTTTACCTGATTGCAACTCATTTTCTAAAATTTCACATCTTTCTTGTCTTTCAAAAACATCATTTAATTTTGCATTAGTTTGTTCTATTCTTGTATCAAAAAGTGCGACTCCTGCTAACTCATCAATAAGATTTCTCCTCTCCTTATTATTCATAGATACTATTCTTGTTACATCACCCTGCATAACAACATTGCTCCCCTCTGGATCAACACTTATATCTCTTAATAATCTCTGTATTTGTTGTAAGGTACATTGCTTTCCATCAGAAGTATAAGTAGAAGCATAAGACCCACCTGGCATAAGCCGTAATTTTCTAGAAACTACCCATTCTTTTTGACCTTTATTTAGGGCAATTTCTTCTTCTTCTAATTCCAAGGGAGGAAGGTCTTCCCTGGGAGACCAATCTTGAATATTAAATGTCACCGATACAGATGTTTCGGATGACTTACCCTCCTTAACTTTGGAGTTATTAATTAGATCTGGTAATCTTTCTGCCCTCATCCCTCTACTATTAGCTAAACCTAAACAGAACAAAATTCCATCTAAAATATTACTTTTCCCAGAGCCGTTAGGCCCTGTAACCACTGTAAAACCCTCTTCAAGAGGAATTTTTACGCTTCCCCCAAAAGATTTAAAATTTTCAAACTCGACCTGATTGATATGTACCAATCTGAAGTCTCAATAGCTAAATAAGAATAACTAATTTGCAAGAATTCTCAATAGAAATATTACGTTTATTGATAAATGAATATTAATAATTTTTGGTCAATCTACAAGAATTACCAGAAATTTCTAACAATCCACAAAGGAGTTTACCATCCAAAATTAATCGACAATAATCAGAGTCCAATTTATCAGAAACGTTTTTAAATATTCCATGATCGATTCTTTTGACAAAACCTCGATTTCCAGAAAGTTCATACTCTATCCTGAAAAGCCATACAAGTCTATGATTTGGCTGTTTAAAAATTTCTATAGAAGCTTTATTTAATAAAGGTAGTTTTAAAACTTTCCAGGTCAAACAATCTATTCCATTGTCAACAAGAAAATCATAATGAATATCAAAAGAGTTCGCTGTATAAACTTTATGTTCGAGCAAAACCCATTTATTCATAATCTAGTTGATAAATAGATGGATTCTATTTTCAAAACAAAGTTGAGATAAAAATATATTTTCTTAAAGATGGTTCCCCTTATTTAATTACTTGCATCAGGAACAAATCTTAAAGCAATAAATAGCAAACTTCCAGCTCCAGCTATTGCTGCAGCTATTAATCCAAAATCTGTAGGGATTGTGCGAGATGCAAAAATTAATGATGCAAATGTAATATCCATGATGAAATTTAAACTCATTTAATAATTTCAGTAATAGCTTAACAAAACCTTCTCGCAGAACTGAGTAGATAAATTAAATGTAAATAAACTTTTATATGTTTTTATTCTACATAAAGTGCACAATTCTTTAGATAAGGGTTCCAAATTAAGAAAATAGGGTCTAATCTTAAAATAAATAAGTTTTAATAATGGAGACTTACCATCCTCCCAAAGAAGTAGAAGAAAAAAATGATAACTCTGATCTTCCTGAACAAGAAGTTATCTCAGAAAAATGGTTACTGGAAAAAATTGACAGTTTAATCCCTTTAATAAAAGAAAAATGGCCTACTATTGCACAACAAACCCTTGAAGCCACTAAAGGAAGTATTGATGATTTAGTTGAAGTAATAGCGAGCCACAGTGGAACCTCAGCAATTGGAATAAAAAGCCAACTATTTGAAATCATTGATTCAATACGAGAAAAAAATTGGGAGATATCAGAAAAAGTTGAACCTATCGAGAGTCAATTAGAAGAGTTATTAGAGGAACTTAACAATACTCTTAGACCAAAAATAGAAAATCCAATAAGAAAAAAACCACTTTTATCTATAGCTATTGCCGCTGGTATTGGCTTACTAATAGGCACTTTCCTAAACAATGGCAGAAAATAATATGGAAAAACCAAAAAAGAAAAACTTTGCAAATACCGCTTCAAGAATTTCAGCTATTGCAAGTTCAGTAATGGATTTGCATGTAAGAATAGCTTTACAAGAAGTAGATAGAGAAAAAAGAAGATTAATTAGTGGAGGAATATTTTTGGCAATTGGTAGCACATTACTATTATTAGTTCTAATTTGCATCCATATTATTTTTTATCTTTTACTAACAAAATATAATAACTGGAATATGGAATATAATTTATTACTGATAATATTCATCGATTTATTTCTTGCAGGCTTAAGTTTGAAGCTTGGAGGAAAATTAGCCAAAGGACCTTATCTTCCTCAAACATTAGAGGGTCTAGGCAAGACAACAAAGGCCGTTTTAGGTAAAAAATAAACTACCTTATTAAATACTTTATCCATCTACAATCTATCCCCCCATTACTAACAGGAATTTTCAATGAAGATTTCATTTTCAAATATTTTGTTAGTTTTGGATTTCCACTTAGCAGCCAAAATTCCCAACCGGAAAAATTATTTTTTAGGAATATTCCCATTTTTTCATATAAGCGAATCAATTCATTTTCATCACCCAATTTTTTACCGTATGGAGGATTACATAAAATGATCCCTGGTGTGCATTTTAATTGGAGTTCTAAAAAATCACTATTTATAAGTTCAATATAATTTTCAAGTCCAGCCAATGATATGTTCACATTCGCCTGCTCAAAAACTTTTTTATTAATTTCGCAGCCTATGATTGTTGGTACTTTTTCGTAACTTATAATTTTATTTTTTGCCTTATTTTTTTCTTTAATATAGATGTCTTTCTTAAAGTCCAACCAATTCTCAAAAAGATATACTTGATCAATATTTATAGGGACTTCAAGCAATTGATTAACAGCCTCAATTAAAAAAGTTCCTGAGCCGCACATAAAATCAATTAAAGGGACTTTGCCATTCCATTGAGTCATATTTATCAATCCAGAAGCTAAATTTTCTTTTAATGGAGCATTTCCAACTGCAGGTCTATATCCTCGTTTATGTAAGCTTTCCAGACTACTTTGAAAACTGAGAATAGCTTTATTATTATTCAAATGCAGATGAATTATAAAATCAGGATTATCTAAAGAAATATTTGATCTTTTATTCCAGACTGCCTTTTGCAAATCAGTTATAGAATTTTTTACTTCAAGTGCAGTGAAATGTGTATGACTTAAAGAAGATGTTTTTCCAGTTACTTGAACATTAAACGTTTTTTCAAAGTGCAACCAATTTAACCAATCAAATGAATCTCTGACTCCCTCATATAAAGATTGCTTGTCGTAGCAATTAAAACTTGCAATTTCTCTATAAAAACGAAAAGCTAACCTAGAGTAAAAATGAACTCTATAAAAAGTTTCAATATCACATTCAAAATTAATAAATCTTCTATAAGTATTAATATTAAATCCACCTAAATTTGAAATTTCCTCAGCTAAAGATTTCTCCAGTCCCTCTGGTACTGATGCAACTACATTCATATACGATAAAACTTAATAAAAAAACTATTCAATACTCATTTTGCCTGTCAGAATATAAATGTCCAATTGGACTAGGTGATCTCAACCGATGTTTCGGACAGCGGTTCGATTCCGCTCAACTCCACTTTTGGGGTTGTAATGGTTTCGACGGGGCATAAGGAAGGTGACTGAAGCTGGCTCGGTTAGAGCAAAAACACAAACGCTAACAAAATCGTTAGTTTCTCCCGTCAAACAGCACCAGTTGCTGCTTGATCCTAAAGGAGATGGGGTCATATCAGCCTTATCAACCAAATGATACGCGGAGTCTGGAAGGACTCCACTTTTTTAAGTTAACTAAGAAGTTGTAGTAGATAATTAATTGGTGTGTAAAAATTGCTGCAATTACTTGTATTAAAAAGAATTTTTTTTATTTTGTAAGTATAAATACTTAAAAAATAAGTTTGAAATTAATTTATCTTATTTAAAACTACAATCTTTCAAAATGCACCCTAATAAAAAACTAAATGACTTGATAATAAATCTCAAACCTAAAGTTATTAGATTCACTGGAGAAAAATTTCCAACTGAACTATGGAATAGTGGGTATCAAATAAAAAAAAGTAAGAAGATATCAATTTAAAAATTTAATTTAAATACTCGAAAAAGGATTTTTCGGCATTTTTTTGAAACATTTTTTTGAAACTTCCTGAAGTACCTTAAATTCATTTTCATTTAAATTCCATTTGAATACATTGGATACATCAATAACTTGAGATTTTTTTCTCATTCCAACTAGTGGAATAGTTCCTTGATAACAACACCAATTAATTGCTACTTGAGCTTGAGAAACTGATCTTTTATTCGCAATCCTTTTTAAACACCTCCTCAATTCATATGTTGGTTTTTTATAGTTTTCAAACAAAGCATTACGAATAAAACTTTTTTCTTTATTTTCTTCTTTATCTGGATCAATACAAAGTATTCCAAAGGACAATGGACTATAAGCAATGAAATCAATATTATTTTCTTCACAAACTTCTTTTACCTGATATTGTTTTTTTAAATCGGGAGCAAGTAAAGAAAACTGTATCTGAACGCTTTTTAGCTTTTGATCTCTTTTTGCCAAAAAATTAATTAATTTTTTTAACCTTTGAGGACCTATATTTGATAAGCCGATTTGAAAATCAAAGCCTTGAGCTTTTAAGTCGCAAAGATTATTCAATAGCCCTAATTCCTGCCATGGATTATATTTTGCAGTTGACCAATGTAATTGCACTATGTCTAATTTATTATTAAGTCTCTCTAAACTTTTCAAAAAAGGTTTATTAAAACCTCTTTCACCGATTCTCCAGGGATAAGGTGCAAGTTTGGTTGCTACTTGAATTCTTTTTTTCTTTGAAGAGGGAGTATTAAGTAAAAATTTTCCTATTAATGATTCACTTCTACCCTGAAGATTCCCGGTACCGTAAGAATCTGCAGTATCAATTAGATCAAAACCTCTTCGTATCGCTTCATCATATGTCTCACGTAAATCATCATCATTTGTAGATTTGTAATTCCAAAAAAACTTATTCCCCCAAGACCAAGTACCTAATCCAATTCTTTTCTTCACTAGCCTATGTTAAATAAAGAACTTTATCAGGATATCTAAAAATATTAACGTCTTAAAAATATTTCAAAAAATAAGTTTTAAAGCATTAACATTCTCTTTCTCTTGACATTAAGAAATTATTCTCCAAAGTAAGAGAAATAAAAATAAAAAATTGTTCATTACCGTTTGCGGACAGAAAGGGGGAGTAGCCAAAACCTGCACAAGTATTCACCTTGCTAGTGTTTGGCATTCTGAAGGTAAAAAAGTTTGCATAGTCGATGCCGACAAGAATAGATCTGCTTTAGCATACTCATCAAGAGGCAATCTTCCATTCCCAGTTTTCCCCGTCAGTTCAGCTGCTAAAGCATCAAGATCATCAGAAATCGTAATAACTGATGGACAGGCTAGTAGTGATACAGAAGAACTTAAACACTTAGCATACGGTTCAGATTTAGTTATCTTACCTACAACTGCAAAAGCAAGATCAGTAGAGTTAACTGTTGAACTGGCTAATTTATTAAGCAACTTAAAAGTTAACCATGCAGTAGTGATAGTTAAAGTTGATTTTAGACAGCAAAAAGCAGCGCAACAAGCCAAAGCAGCTCTAGAAAACTTTGGTTTATATGTTTTTGATACATTTATACCATTACTTTCAGCGTTTGATAAAGCAGAAGCCTCGGGTAATGCTGTATTTGAAGCTGTAGACGATTTAGGCAGATCAGATCCTCGTCGAATGACGGGCTGGTCTGCTTATTGTTCAATTGCATCACAAATTCCATGCCTGATTTCGAAGCCCTTATCCGACACCAACAACTTAAACAACCAAAAACCAATCAGCGCTTAAAAGTAGTTGATAACCCTGATTTTGAAGAAGAGAAAACCGAAGAAAAAATTATTACACAATCTGGAGTATTAGTTAATTTTTTTGGGGGTTTTATAGGCTCTGTAATTGGAACCTTAACAATTTTGTTCCTTTATATAAATGATTATCTACCTATGGATTTACTTAAATTTTAGTAATTTGTAAATCTGCTTTATTTTGAATATAAAGTTATTAGGATAAAAAATTATTAATGATTAAAATCTAGACTTTGGGATTATAAAAATAGATAGTTAATAAAATTGGCAGTAGGTGATGATATTTTCTAACTTTTTTTGAGAATAAAAAAGACCTCTATTTCTAGAGGTCAAATTGATTTTATTGAATCAAATGTTTCCTTGTTTCCATTAATTCAATAAAACCACTCCTACACACATAAATAAAATATGACATAAATTCTACTATCGTGAAAAGTTCGAATGAAATGTTACTTTATCGACACATATGCCAGTTAAGGATTTTATAGAAAAAATGATACTGTTCTGAAAAAAAATTTAGATTACTTTTCTAAATATTCAAATTCGTGCAAAAATAATAAAAAATAATTTCATTATGTTGAAGTTTTTATTATTAATTTTGATATCTTTATTACCCATTAGTACCTCCGCAATCGAGATCAGTTCACCTGCATTTAAAGATGGAGAGACAATACCTAAAAAATATGGATGTAAGTACAACGGTGGGAAAGACATATCCATACCAATAAATTTTTCAAATGTCCCTCAAAATGCGCAATCAATCGTCCTAATAATGGATGATCCTGATGCAAAAAAAGTCGTTGGAAAAACTTGGGTACATTGGATATTGTCAGATATTCCTCCTGAAACAAAGTATTTAAAAGAAGTTAAATATGGAAAAGTTGGCATTGGAGTTGCAGGGAAAAACAGTGATAGAAGTAAAAAATATTTTGGTCCTTGCCCACCAAAAAATGAACATCAATACAACATCAAAGCTTATTCGCTAAACACAAAATTGGAGAAAAGTTTAAAAGCATTAACTCAGGAAAAATTTGAGAAATTATATGAAAACGAAATTATCAGTTCATTTATGATTTCTGGTAAATTTAAATAATTTACGTTACTAATTTAGTGGTACAAAAGTGGTATCATAAAAAACCATCTCTTAAAACAATTACCTGGGAATGGATTTGAGGTTAGGTAGTATATTCGCTATTTATTTCAACATACTTTTTAGAAAGATCGCACCCCCAAGCAATACCTTTCGATTCGCCAGAATTTAGATTAATCATAATTTCTACAATATCGTCAACTAAATATCTACCTTTCATTCTAGACTTAATATAATCTGAGACTTTTTGTGGATCATATTTATTTAACTTGCCCTTTTCCAAAATCTGAGCATTACCTATAAACAAATCAATGTCATTTAAGTTAAATTTAACTCCAGAGTTACCTGCAGCAGAAATTATTCTTCCCCAATTCGGATCACAGCCATGTATGGCAGTTTTTACTAAAGAAGAATTACAGATAGATTTCGCGAGCATAATTGCTTCATCTGTGTTTTTTGCTCCTTTAACCAAAACTTCTAATAAACAATTTGCTCCCTCTCCATCCCTTGCAATATTTTTTGCCAAATTTTGACATACAATATCAATCCCTTTTTGAATAATTGGGAAAAACCTTTTTTCAATTTTCTCTCCTGCATTTATTCCAACAAAAGAATCGTTTGTGCTTGTCTCTCCATCAACTGATATTGCATTAAAAGATTTTTTAACCGCAACAGCAATCATTTTATCCCATTCCTCTTTTTGTATACTCGCATCACAGGTTAGGAAAGCAAGCATTGTAGCCATATTGGGGTAAATCATTCCTGAACCTTTTGCAAATCCTGCTATTTTTATCTTTCTACCTTGAATAATCGTCTCTATTAAAACTTTTTTCAAAGTCAAATCAGTTGTTAAAATTGCTTCTGCTGCATTTTGAAAATTATTAACTTTTAAATCGCTAACTAAATTAGGTAAATTTTTTACTAAATCATTTATCTTTATGGGAACACCAATTACACCCGTTGAACACATTAAGACTTCTTCTTCACTTATTCCTAAAAGTTCTGCAATCTCTGCTGTAGCAATTTGAAAATGTTGCATTCCAAGATTTCCTGTACATGCATTTGCTTGACCAGAGTTAATAAGAATTGCTCGTACAAAACCTGAAGATTTTTTAATCCTTTCTTCACAAATATCAACACAAGAAGCCCGAACTATTGATTGAGTAAACATCCCACTAAAAATGCTTCCTTTAGGAGCAAATATAAGTGCTAAATCTTTTTTATTAGAAGCTTTTAATCCAGCAGATATTCCAGCAAAAAGAAACCCTTCAGGTGTTTCATTACCTTCATCAACAAACGACCAAATGGGATCAGACTGGCTCAATCTTTTTTTATATTTTAATTCATACTAACTTCTCTTGAATACTAAAGAAACAGATAATTAGATTATTATTAAATATATGGATATTGTTCAAAAATTAAAAAATAACCAAAGAAGGATTGGTTTAACGGGAGGTATTGCCAGTGGGAAATCAACAATAACAAATTACATTAGAAAACATAAAAACATTCCAATATTAGATGCAGATAATTTATCAAGAGAATTAATTAAACCAAACACATATGGATATAAAAAGATTTTGGAATATTTTGGAAACCAAATTATTGATAATAAGAACAATACAGAAAAAGCAATAAATAGAACACTTTTAAAAAAAATTATTTTTAACAATTCAGAAATTAAAGAATGGATTGAAGCATTGCTTCATCCTTTGATTAAAGAAAGAATGATAGAAGAATGCAGTCAATACGAAAATAATGACACTATATTATTGGTTATTCCTTTACTATTTGAGGCAAATTTTAAAGATATTTGCACTGAAATATGGTTAGTTAAATGTCCTGTAGAAACTCAAAAACAAAGACTTATGACACGAGATAAAATTAACGAAAAAGAAGCATATGAGATTATAAATTTTCAACTAAATTTTGAAGAAAAAAGAAAATTTTCAGACATTATTTTAGATAATTCAGATGATCAAAATAAATGGATCGATACAGTAAAAGAGCTTCTTTGAAGCTTTAGCTTTTCAATTTTTCTGCAAGAAGTTTATTTGCAAGTTTAGGGTCGGCTTTACCTTTTGTTCTTTTCATTAGTTGACCAACAAAAAAACCAAGTAATTTGGTTTTACCATTTCTAAATGCTTGAAACTCATTTGGATGTTCAGTTATAAGTTCATCAATTATTGGTAAAATACTTGAAGAATCAGATATCATAGCTAACCCTTTTTCTTCAACTAATTTTTTCGGAGAGATATTTTTTTGAATTAGTTCAGGTAAAATTTCTTTTGCAATTTTTCCACTGATAGTGTTATTTGAAATCATGCTAATCATTTCAGCAAGATTTTCAGGACTAAGTTTTAATTCAATAAAACTAAGTTTATTTGCTTTTAAATAACCAACAATATCACTTGTTACCCAATTTGAGGCTAGTTTGGCATCGACACCATTAGCTACTGTTTCTTCAAAAAAGTTTGCCATGTTAATTTCATCAGAAATTACCCTTGCATCATATGCAGATAACCCAAATTCACTTACGTATTTATTTCTTTTCTTTGAAGGTAGTTCTGGAAGTTCTTTTAACCATATTTCTTTTTGGGCTTTTGTAATTTCAATTGGTCCTAAGTCAGGATCAGGAAAATATCTATAGTCACTGCTCCCTTCTTTCATTCTCATACTTTTTGTTAATTGCTTAGCTTCATCCCATAACCTTGTTTCTTGGAAAATTTTTCCTCCATTTTCATAAACTTCTATTTGTCTGGCTATTTCATAATCACAAGCCTTTTGAATTGCAGAAAATGAATTCATATTCTTTATTTCCACTTTGGTACCAAAAGGAGCATTAGGTCCTTTTCTAACTGAAATATTGACATCACATCGCAAAGAACCCTCTTGCATATTTCCGTCTGATACTCCTAGATATCTAACTGTTCTTCTAATCTCTGAAGCATATTCAGATGCCTCTTTACCTGATCTAATATCTGGCTTACTTACAATCTCACAAAGTGCTATTCCTGCACGATTGTAATCAACTAAAGAATACTTAGAACCAGCCAATCTGTCACTACCTGAATGGACTAGTTTCCCCGCGTCTTCTTCCATATGTAGCCTTTCTATACCAATCTTTTTGATATAAGGTTCTTTACCCTTTTCAATTATTTCAACTTCTAGCCAGCCATTTTCTGCAAGTGGCTCATCAAATTGTGAAATTTGATAATTTTTTGGAAGATCAGGATAAAAATATTGTTTTCTATCAAATTTACAATGTTCTGCAACATGTAAATTTAATGCTAAAGAAGTTTTTACAGCATACTCAAGAACAGTCTCATTCAAAACTGGCAGAGTTCCTGGTAACCCACAAACTACAGGATCTATATGCGTATTAGGAGCATCCCCAAAAGCTGTCGACGCAGATGTGAATATTTTACTTTTCGTATTAAGCTGTACATGAGTTTCCAAACCAATCACAGCTTCCCAAGATTCTAAATTGTTCATTATCAAAAGTCTCTTTATTAATATTATTGGATATAAAGGAAAAGAGGACCAAAACACAAATAAAAATATTAATTATTAAATGACACAAGAAACAAAAAATTCAATATTAATTATTGGCGGTGGGCTTATAGGTTTATCTATTGCTTATGAATTTTCACGAAATAACTTCAAAGTTTTAGTTTTAAGCAAAAACAGAAATGAATCAGCAGGATTTGTTGCTGCAGGAATGTTAGCTACTCATGCCGAGGGACTCGAAGATGAATTACTAAAATTTGGCCAAGCAAGTCAAAGTCTAATTCCAAAGTGGATAAAAAATATTGAACAAGATAGTAATATCAAATGCGGTTTAAAAAAATGTGGCATAGTAGTTCCTTTTACAAATAAAGAAGATCTTGAAGAGTTTCCCACTTATGAATATGGAAAATATTTAAATCACAAAGATCTTCAAACAGAAATTAATGGAATTAATTCTATTTGGAAACATGGTTTACTTTTTGAACAAGATGGTCAAATAGATAACCGAAGAAGACTAATGCGTGCTCTTGAGAGAGCATGCTCCTTGCATGGAGTCGAATTTCAAGAAGGATCAGAAGTAAAGGATTTGACATTAGAAAAGAACAAAATTACTGGTGCAACAGTTTTATGTGCTACTGGGGAACTAAAAAAGATTAACTGCGAGAAAGCAATTATTTGCAGTGGTGCTTGGAGTAAAAAAATTTTTAATAAGATTCCAGTCTTTCCTGTAAAGGGACAAATGCTATCAATACAAGGACCAACAAATTTTTTGAAAAGAGTTATTTTTGGTCCAAAAACTTATCTGGTTCCTCGCGATGATGGACTTATTATAGTTGGAGCGACAGTTGAAAAAGATTCAAAATTTAATCAGGGTAATACTCCTAATGGGATCAAACAACTGCAAGAAGGCATTAACTCATTATTACCAGAAGCTATTAATTGGCCACAAATGGAACATTGGTGGGGATTTAGACCTTGCACTCCAGATCTTAAACCAATAATTGGAAAATCAAAAATTGAAAACCTTTTTATAGCTACAGGACATTACAGAAATGGAGTTTTATTTTCTGCAATAACAAGTGATCTTCTTTTAAAAATAGTTCAAAATAAAAGTCTCAAAGAAATAGAAAAAAACTTTTTAGAAAAATTTAGTTTAGATAGATTTGAGATTTAAATATTAATTTTCAGATCGCCATTTCGAATCAGAAGTTTCCCACTCACATAATTCCTCTTCATTAAACCATAGATTAATTTCAAATTCTGATGTTTCTTCACCATCAGAGCCATGAATTATATTCCTCCCAATATCAATAGCAAGATCACCTCTAATTGTTCCGGGCTCTGCTTCAAGAGGCTTTGTTGCACCGATTAATTTTCTAGCACTCAAAATAACTCCATCTCCTTCCCAAACCATTGCAACAACTGGACCACTTGAAATAAAATCAACTAATTCGCCAAAAAAAGGTCTTTCTTTATGTACTCCATAATGCTTTTGGGCAAGATCTTTTGATGGAATTAATTGTTTTAAACCAACCAACTTAAATCCTTTTTTTTCAAATCTGCCAATAATCTCAGAAATATATCCTCTTTGAACTCCGTCTGGTTTGATTGCAATAAACGTTCTCTCTTTGGTCATTTAATTAATAATCACTCTATGTATATTCAACTTTTGGGTGGTAACTTGGCAAGTAATCATTAAAATAAAAGATATTGTTTTGAATTATTTTCAAAAACATTTATTAATCACTAAGAGATAAATTGACCAATTTTGAGCCGAAAAAATTTAAAAATATTTGGACTATTGAAGATAGTATTTCGACTTACAACATAGATAAATGGGGGGATAAATATTTCTCGATAAATTCCAAAGGAAATATATCAGTCAATAAAGGTATAAAATCTGAAAATAAGATTGATCTTTTCAAGCTTGTCAAAGAACTTAAAAGTAGAGAAATAAATCCTCCATTAATCATTAGATTTAATGATATCTTGAAAGATCGAATAAATGCACTACATGATGCTTTTTTAAAAGCAATAAGAACCTACAAATATGAGAATATTTATCAAGGCGTTTTTCCTGTCAAATGTAACCAACAAAAAAATGTATTGGAAAAGATAATAGAGTTTGGTAGCGAATGGAATTTTGGTTTAGAAGTAGGAAGTAAATCAGAACTATTAATTGGCCTTGCACTTCTTGAAAACCAAAATTCATTATTGATATGCAACGGATATAAAGATAAAAAATATATTGAGATTGCTACTTTAGCCAGAAAACTCGGTAAAAATCCAATAATAGTTATTGAACAACGCGATGAGGTAAAAAGAATTATTCAAGCAGTTCAAGAGCTTAACGCGACTCCACTGATAGGAATTAGAGCAAAGTTATCAAGTAAAAGTAGTGGTAGGTGGGGCGAATCTATTGGAGATAATTCCAAATTTGGATTATCAATCCCAGAAATTATGTCGACCATAAAAGAACTTAAAGAAGCAAATCTTATAAACGAAATGAAATTGCTCCATTTTCATATAGGAAGTCAAATAAGTGATATTGCTGTGATCAAAGACGCATTACAAGAAGCTAGTCAAATATATGTAGAACTATGCAAACTAGGAGCCCCAATGCAATATATCGACGTAGGGGGAGGATTAGGAATAGATTTTGATGGAACTAAAACCTCCTCCAATACCTCTACTAATTATTCTCTTCAAAATTATGCTAACGATGTAATTGCAACTATCAAAGATTCATGTGAATTAAATAATATCAAGCATCCAATAATTATCTCAGAAAGTGGAAGAGCAATAATTAGTCATTGTTCAGTTTTGATTTTTAATGTTTTAGGAACAAGCCATGTCAGCTCCAATTTAAAAATTAATAATGAAAACAAACAATCATTAATCATTTCTAATCTACTTGAAACTTTCTATGAATTAAAAAAACTTAAAAATAAAAAAATAAATTTATCTCAAATAATTGAACTATGGAATGATGCAAAAAAATTTAAAGAAGATTGCTTAGTTTCTTTTAGATTAGGATTTTTAAGTTTAGCAGAACGAGCTTATGCAGAAGAACTGACCTGGGCTTGTGCAAAAGAAATTTCTAATAATCTGAATAATAATGAAATCAATCACCCTGATTTATCTGAAATTACAGAAACTCTTGCATCAACTTATTATGCGAATTTATCGATCTTTAAATCTATCCCCGATAGCTGGGCAATCAATCAGATTTTTCCAATAGCACCAATACATAGGCACTTAGAAGAACCGTTCTGCAAAGGCAACTTTGCAGATTTAACTTGTGATTCAGATGGGAAACTAAATAATTTTATTGATAATGGAAAAATGAAATCATTACTCAATTTACATAAGCCAGATAAAGGTAAAGATTACCTAATTGGTATTTTTATGACTGGAGCCTATCAAGAAGCATTGGGAAACTTGCACAATTTATTTGGCAATACAAACGTTGTTCATATAGATATAAATCAAGATAATTCATATAAAGTCAAAAATATTATTAAAGAGGACAGTAAATCTGAAATCTTACAATTATTGGATTACAGTTCAGCTTCTTTGGTTGAAACTATAAGAATTAATACTGAATTAGCAATTGATCAAAAAAAATTAACTATTGAAGAAGCAAGGAAATTAATTGATCAAATCGAAATGAGCCTCAGAAAAAGTAGTTATTTGTCAGAATAACCCTCTAGTGTTTTTTGTAAATAATTTTTAGCATAATCTAAAGCACTACTCAACTTATTAATATCTTTAGCACCTGCTTGAGCAAAGTTAGGCTTACCTCCTCCGCCTCCAGAACAAATTCTTGCAATCTCATTAATTAATTTACCTGCATGCAATCCTATTTTTACTGGATAATCACCTAAAGAAACTACAAATAACAACTTTCTGCTTTCTGGATTTGGTATGCCCCCAAGAATCACTATTGATTTATTGCCTAAATGAGAAGTTAAATTAAGAGCTGCAGATTGCAAAGAATTTCCATCTAAGCCATCAATTTGATTTACTAAAATTGAAAAAGAATTTACTATTTCTGCGGATGATTTTAATGAAGAATATTTAAAATATGCGATTTCATCCTTCATTTTTTTTATCTCTTTATTCTTATTAGCAAGCTCTGCTTGCAAATTATTAACCCTTTCAAAAAGTTGATTAGGATTTGCTTTTAACAAATCACTTAGTTGATTTACCAAAGCATTTCTATCACTGAAATATTCGAATGCTGATTGACCTGATAATGCTTCGATTCTTCTTACTCCAGCTGAGATTCCTTCCTCACTAATTATTTTGAAAGAACCTAATTCGGATGTAGTTTTAACATGTGTGCCGCCACAAAGTTCCATTGAAACTCCTGGCACATTAACAACGCGGACCTCATCATCATATTTTTCTCCAAACATTGCCACTGCACCCTTCTCAAGAGCCTCGCTCTTAGACATATTTTTTATCTGTAGGATATGATTTTCCATAATCCAAGAGTTAACTAGACTCTCAATCTTAGAAATTTGATCTTTAGAAATAGCATGAGAAGAATTAAAGTCAAATCTTAATTTATTAAAAGCTACTAGTGAACCTTTTTGTCCAACACTCTCATCAACAATTGATTTGAGAGCAGATTGCAATAAATGGGTAGCTGTATGATTTGCAGCAGCCTTAGCTCTATTGGAGGATTTAACATTAGTCTTAACTTTTTGTCCAATAGTTAATATGCCTTTCTTAATCGTTCCATAATGTAAAAAAACATTTTTCTTTCGAACAACATTATCAACTAAGACCTCTACATCTTTTGAAAATATCGTTCCAATATCACCAACTTGGCCGCCAGATTCTCCATAAAAAGTTGTCTGATCAAGAACAATTAAAACTTTCTGACTTTTACTTGCTTGCTTCACTAATGTTGAATCCAAGAATATACCCTTTATTTCAGCTTCCGAAATAAGTGAATCATAGCCATTAAAAACAGTTTTATTAAAAAGATCTATTTCTCGCTCTAATGATCCCTCTAATGTCAAATCAATATTACTTGAAGCAGCTTTAGCTCTCTCTTTTTGCGCATTCATTTCTTCCTCAAAACCCTTTACATCAACACTGATACTGTTTTCTTCAGCTATTTCTACAGTAAGTTCTAGAGGAAATCCATAAGTATCATAAAGTTCAAAAGCTTTAAAACCAGAAATTAATTTCTGCCCTGAAGAAATTAACTCATCTAGCAATTTCTCTCCCCTTTCAAGAGTTTCCCTAAACCTTACTTCTTCAATTTTTATCTCATTCAAAATAAAATCATTATTATTTTTTAAATCAGGATAATTATTTTGCATTAAATTGATCCCGACATTAGCAATATGTGGTAAAAATTCATTTGTTATGCCTAATAATCTCCCATGTCTGACCATTCTTCTAATAAGCCTTCTTAATATGTATCCCCTACCGAGATTACTTGCCGCTACTCCATCGGAAATTAAATGAATAACAGCTCTTGTATGATCTCCAATAATTTTTAAAGAAATTTTGTTTTTATCATTTGAAGAAAAATAATCAATATTTGCAATCTCACAAGTTTTTTGGATGATAGGAAAAATTAAATCTGTCTCATAATTATTTTGCTTTTTTTGCAATATTTGAGCCATTCTTTCTAGGCCCATTCCTGTATCAATATTTTTGAATTTTAAATCTGTCAATTTCCCATTAGGGTCGCGATTATACTGCATAAAAACAAGATTATAAAATTCAATAAAACGATCCCCATCTTCTAAATCAATATTCTGCAGACCTTTTTCAGGATAAAAATCATAATAAAGTTCTGAACAAGGTCCACATGGACCTGTGTTTCCAGAAGACCAAAAATTATCTTTCTCACCTAGTTTCACTATCCTATCTGGATGAATGCCAATTTCATCTCTCCAAATTTTTGCAGACTCTCCGTCTTCATGAAAGACACTCACAATTATATTTTCAGCAGAAAGTTGGTAAATATTAGTAACTAATTCCCAAGCCCATTGAATAGCCTCTCGTTTAAAATAATCTCCAAAAGAGAAATTACCAAGCATCTCAAAAAAAGTGTGGTGCCTAGCTGTAACTCCAACGTTTTCTATATCATTTGTTCTGATACACTTTTGGCTAGATGTAGCCCTTTTTGATGGTCTGTCTTTTAAACCTAAAAAAACTGGCTTAAAAGGTAGCATTCCAGCAATTGTGAGCATAACCGTAGGATCATCTGGAATTAAAGATGCACTTGGAATGATTTTATGTAATTTTTCACTGTAAAATTTTAAAAAAGCATTTCTTATTTCATCTCCAGTAACTATTTTTTTCATTAGTTGAGATGTCATTTATCCAGAATAAAAAGAACAAAAATTAAAGAAAAGCGTAATTTCGGTTATTTCGCAAAAATAAACACGCGGATTTATATTCTACATAACTAAAGTTATTCTATAACGCGATTTGTCCTATGATAGCCTCTGCCCAGACAAGTAATTCTAAATTGGCACAAATAAATAACAAGTTGACAGTTCAATCTCAAGATTTCGCTGATGATTCATGTGCCATAAGATCTTTGGATTGGGATCGTAATAGATTTGATATTGAATTTGGCTTAAGAAATGGTACTACTTACAATAGTTTTATAATTAAAGGTCAAAAACTAGCAATTATTGATACTAGTCACGCAAAGTTCGAAGAATTATGGTTTGAAGAATTACTTAAAAATGTCAATCCAGAAGAAGTGGATTATTTAATTACAAGCCATACAGAACCTGATCACTCAGGTTTAATAGGTAATCTTTTAGAATTAAACCAAAATATCACAATAGTAGGTTCCAAATTAGCCCTTAAATTTATTGAAGACCAAATACATATTCCCTTTAAGCGTCTAGAGGTTAAGAGTGGAGAGTTTTTAAATCTCGGAACTAATCCTAATAGCGGTTTGGAACACAATATTGAATTTATAAGCGCACCAAATTTACATTGGCCAGATACAATTTTTTCATATGACCACAGCACTAATGTTCTATACACATGCGATGCATTTGGACTCCATTATTGTTCTGATGAATTTTATGATACTGATCAAAAAGAAATATATGATGATTTTCGTTTTTATTACGATTGCCTAATGGGTCCAAATGCTAGAAGCGTTTTGCAGGCAATTAAAAGAATAGATAAGCTACCTGAATTAAGAACAATAGCCGTAGGTCATGGGCCTTTGCTTCATAATCAAGTAAATTTTTGGAAGGGGAAATATCTAGAATGGAGTAGCAAAAAAAGCAAAGGTAATGATTTTGTATCAGTATGCTATATAAGCGACTATGGTTATTGTGATCGACTAAGTCAAGCGATATCTCATGGAATAAGTAAAGCAGATGCACAGGTTCAATTACTTGATTTAAGATCTTCTGACCCCCAAGAATTAACAAGTTTAATTTCGGAATCAAAAGCAGTAGTCATCCCCACATGGCCAGTAGATTCAGATAATGAATTAAAAGAATCTCTTGGCACTTTATTTGCAGCACTAAAATCAAAACAATTCACTGCTGTCTATGATGCATTTGGTGGAAATGATGAACCAATAGATTCTTTAGCAAATAAATTAAGAGAACTTGGTCAAAAAGAAGCTTTCTCTCCATTAAGAGTTAAAAACATTCCAGATCCCATTGTTTATCAACAATTCGAAGAAGCTGGAACTGACTTGGGTCAATTGATCAATAAAAAGAAAAATATTGCTTCTATGAAGAGCCTCGATTCAAATTTAGATAAAGCTTTAGGTAGGTTAAGTGGCGGATTATATGTAGTTACAGCGAGCCAAGGAGAAGGTTCGACATTCAGACAAAGTGCGATGGTAGCGAGTTGGGTTAGTCAAGCAAGTTTTTCTCCACCAGGTATTACTGTAGCAGTAGCAAAAGATAGAGCTATTGAATCATATATGCAAGTTGGCAAAGGTTTTGTTGTGAATATCTTGAGAGAAGATAACTATCAAAAAATGTTCAGACATTTTTTAAAAAGATTTGCTCCTGGAGCTGATAGATTTGCAGATGTAGATATAATAAGCAACATCGCAGAAGGAGGACCAGTCCTCTCAGATTCACTCGCCTTTTTAGATTGTAAAGTTAGTTCCAGACTGGAGACTCCAGACCATTGGATAATTTACGGAACTGTTGAAAATGGTAAAGTCTCTGACTTATCATGCAAAACAGCAGTTCATCATAGAAAAGTTGCAAATCACTATTAATTAATAGCCCTCAAGATGTCAGAGATTAATATAAGCTTACTTGCAGAAAATCAAAACTTATCAAAATTTGAAATTGCTGAAAATTTCACTTGCATCAGATTTCTTGATCATAATAAAGAAAGATTTGAACTTGAATTTAATCTCGAAAAAGGAACGTCTTTTAACACTTTTTTAATAAGAAATAATGAAGAACTTTTTATTATTCATCCACCTGAAAAGCAATATTTAAATTCATTTAATGAGATAATATCTAACTTTTTTAATCAATATAAATTAAAAAAGATTAACGTCATCTCTGGACATATAAATCCCCAAATCATAGAAACCATAAAAAAAATTAGTAAGCAATTTAAAGACTTAACTATAATTTGCTCAAATCCTGGATTTAAACTTATTAGTGAACTTTGGAATCAAAGAAATCCAAACTTAAAAGAATTCGTTGATATTCAATTACCTGAAATTAACATAATCAAGAAAGAGCTTAATTTAGAATTAGACAACATTTCGCTAGATTTAATTCCTATCCCAACTGCACGTTGGCCTGGAGGATTAATAATTTATGAACGTAATCAAGAAATACTTCTAAGTGAAAAACTTTTTTCTGCACACATTGCATCTGAATATTGGTCTGAGACAAATCGAATTAGTACAGAAATTGATAGAAAACACTTTTATGATTGTTTGATGGCACCAATGTCTAACCAAGTGGTATCAATAACTGAAAAAATTGTAGATTATGACATTAAAACTATTGCACCATTGCACGGTCCAGCCATCGAATATAGCTTAAAAAGCTTTTTAAATGACTACATTCGATGGGGTGAAAATCTCGCAACAAATAATCCTAAAATCGCTCTAATTTATGCAAGTGCTTATGGAAATACAGCCTCTATAGGGGATGCTTTGGCCAAAGGGATAAATAGAACTTCAGTTGAAGTAGAAAGTATTAATTGTGAATTTACATCAAATGATGTACTTATAAAATCCATCCAAAATGCTGATGGATATTTAATAGGATCTCCCACACTTGGGGGGCATGCCCCAACACCCATAGTAAGTGCACTAGGGACATTGTTATCAGAAGGCAATAGAGATAAACCTGTTGGGATTTTTGGTAGTTTTGGCTGGAGCGGTGAAGCGATAGATTTACTTGAATCAAAATTAAAAGACGGCGGTTTTCAGTTTAGTTTTGATCCTATAAGAATTAAATTCAGTCCAAATAAACCAAAAATTAAAGAGCTAGAAGAAATTGGAACTCACTTTGGGAGAAAAATTATCAAGAAAGCTAAGAAAAAACCGAGAAAATCAGATACTGGAATGATTACAAGTAGAACAGATCCAAAGTTACAAGCTCTCGGGAGAGTTATTGGCTCACTATGTGTTCTAACTGCCTCTAAAGGAAAAGATGAGAATAATATCAGAGGAGCAATGCTTGCATCCTGGGTTAGTCAAGCAAGTTTTTCTCCACCGGGATTAAGTATTGCAGTAGCAAAAGATAGATCGGTAGAGTCTCTACTTCAAGTGGGAGATTCATTTGCATTAAATATTTTAAGTGAAAAAGATTTTAAAGAACCTTTGAAAAGATTCACAAAACCTTTTTCACCAGGTGAAGATAGATTCGAAGGTTTAAATATTGAATTAACTCCTAATGAACAGATAATAATTCCTAACTCTTTAGCATGGTTGGATGCGTCAGTAAAAGAACGTATGGAATGTGGAGATCATTGGGTAATATATGCTGAAGTACTACACGGTAATATACTAAAATCCGATTGCCTAACAGCCGTTCATCACCGTAAAACTGGTGCTAACTATTAAATTTATTTATCTTATTTATGACTGAATCAAAGGATCTAATAATTATTTCTGCTAGTTGTGGGAAAAATCTAGAACTTTCTGAGAAATTCTTTGAACAAAGTAATGAACTTAAAATAAGTTCTGAAATTTTAGATCTTACCACTCTTGATATTCCATTATTTAATCCAAGAATTCACAGCAAAGAAAATATTCCAAAAGAAATAGAAGAATTAAAAAAAAAGCTTTTTAAGATTGAAAGATGGGTGATTTGTGCGCCTGAATATAATGGATCTATACCTCCCATTCTCTCCAACTTCATAGCATGGCTCTCTATTTCCGGAGATGACTTTAGAAATTTATTTAATGGTCAACCGATTGCAATTGCAACGTTTTCTGGCGGTATAGGGTTAGAACTGCTGACCTCATTACGCATTCAATTAGTACATTTAGGAAGTCAAGTATTAGGGAGACAACTTTTGTCTTCATATAGTAAACCTATAGATACAAAAACTATTGAAGATATTATTCAAAGACTTTTGCAAATGAAAAAATTAAAAACATAAACTTTAAAACAAAAAAAGTCTGATTATTTTTTTTCATTCCAAACTTTTAAAATTTGTTTAGCCATAGGAAGCGCGTGCACCGATCCTCCACCAGGAGTATTTTGTGCAAAAGCAACTATAAGTAATTCACTCTTCTCCGAAGGAGTGAAGCAAACAAACCAAGCGTGATCTAAGCCACCTTCACCATCTTCAGCAGTTCCAGTTTTGCCTGAGACTGGAGGTAAATTTGAAACTCCATAATTAATTGATACTCCTGTACCAGACTCAACTACTTTCCGGAGACCACTTTTTATCAACTGAATATTATTTGAATCAATATCGATTTTACTAAGTTTGTTATCTGAAAGATTTTCTTCATCTTTTTTAACTAAATAAGGAGTAACTAAATAACCTCCATTTGCAATTGCAGCATATGCTCTAGCTAATTGAATAGGGGTAACTTGAACAACAAATTGTCCAATAGACATACTCGCGATATCTTCTGGAACCCAAGGGGTTCGTCCAGGTTGCCCCCATCCTCTACCCTCTTTAGCCCATTCACTACTAGCTACTAATCCTATATTTTCTTGTTCAGAAATTTCAATTCCAGATAAAGAATTAAAACCAAGCTTTCGGGAAATCTTATGAATTTCATCAACTCCTACTCCATAACCTATTTGATAAAAAAATGTATTACTAGAAACTCTTAAAGCATCTTCATAACCAATTACACCAAAGCCTAAATCGTTATGCTCTCTAAAACAATGATTCCCATAAGTTATACATGGTTTCGTATCTAACATGGTATCTCTAGGAAATTTGCCACTTTCTAAGCCTGCTAAAGCAGTTACAATTTTCCAGACGCTTCCTGGATCGTAAGCATTTAATGCCCTATTAAAAAGTGGTTTTTCAGAAGAATTAAATAGACTATTATATTCATTTTCAGGCTTAAAATCCTTTGAAAAGAAATTCAAATCAAAATTAGGCCTACTTACCATCGCTCTTATTGCACCATCTCTGGGATCCATCACTATTATCGCCCCAGCTTTTTTGTCTTTAAGAACTTCTTCAGCAACTAATTGAAGATTTAGGTCAATTGTTAGTTCAATATCATTACCCTGAACTGGAGGTCTTATGCCCAATGATCTTTGGAATTTTCCTAATGAATTTACTTCAACCATTTCTCCACCCCATTCACCTCTTATAAAATCTTCATAAACATATTCGATTCCTGTTCTGCCTATTAAGTCATTTAATTTATAACCCTTCTTAGCTAAAAATTTATATTCTGATTCGGTAATTGGCTGTGTATAACCAATTACATGAGCAGCAAGGGATTTATAAGGATAATTTCTTATTAATTTGGTAGCTATTTCAAAACTAATTAAATTACGTTCATTTTCCTTGAATTTTATTAATTGATCTACACTTAAATCATCAAGAATAGTTACTGAAAGTTTTTGATTTTTTAGACCATAAGAATATTTTTTTTGGATCTCATTAATATCAATATTTAACAAGTTAGAAATAGTGGATTTATGTTTTTGCCAATTACTTTTATTAACAGATTGAGGCTTTATTATTAAAGAATATTTAACTCTACTATCTGCTAAAACATAACCATTTTTATCTAATATTCTTCCTCGTATCGGCTGCGAAGCAATAAGTCTGATCCTATTCTCATCTGACATCTCCTTAAAAGATTCATAATTTAAAAGTTGTAAAAAAATTAACCTAAATAAAATCAATAAAAAAGAAATAGAAGAAATAATAAGTAAGACTAAAGGTTGTCTCTTTAATGAAATAAGTTTTTTATTAGGACTTGTTTTTATCAAAAATATAAAAATTTATTTAATTATCGTTTTTTCCAATAAAGCAATGGCAGATTTTATCTCTTTGAGTCGAGCGATTAAATCTTCATAATCACTATCTTCATTATTAATATTAAACTCATCATTTTCAATATTATTTGAATTTAAATTTTCACTCATAAAACTTCTAATTTTTAAGCAATTTTTATAACTAATATAATCTTAAATAAAAAGTTTTATTTTTTCAAAAGTTTATTCACTTAGATACAAAAAAAATCAAAAAAATTAATTTAATTGATCTATATTTTGTTCAAAATAAGGATTACAGCTATTCTTGGATATTCCTAAAGACCATCCAATAAATGAAGAAATAAATATCGTAACGATTAATGGCAAAATGGCTTGTTGAGTATTTACAAGACTAAACCATTCTTTCCAGCTACTAAAAAATCTTTCTCTTTGAAATTTTCTTTTTTCATTTTCTAATAATCTTGCTTTTTTCGCGAAAGACTTAGTTACCCACTTTTCGAAAGGAATCTTTTTTATAATCGCCATTTTTCTTTCCACTTCTAATAATTGACCGGAACTAAGATAAGGATGAAATGTACTTATCAATTCAAGAGTTTTTAAAAACATCTCAACTGTTGCATCTTTTATAAGTTTTTGCTCATTACTTAAATCAGCCCACTCTATTTCTGGATAAAAACGATTCCTATTGGGTGAAATTTGATCCTCTGACATTTGACCAGGTTCTCTAAGCCATCTATTAGTATTTTCGTCAAATCTCCGCCAATACAAAAAAGGATTAATAAAAATTGTTTTACCAGAAACTTTGACTACATCTTGTTGAAGATGATTAGTTATCTTTCTTTCAGAATTTTTCGATTTTATCAAAAGTCTAAATTATGATCTTATTAAAGATTATCTTTTATTCACTATTTTTCCAGAAATATGAAAAAATTATCCTATGAAAATTAAGTTTTTGATAACTGCCAACGCTTCTTTAAATAATTACAGTATTCACAATTTAAGGAGGGTTTAGGGAAATTATCCGAACGTAATAAATTGACCGTATCAATAATCTTATTTTCCACCCATGCAGTAGAACAATCTAATTTAATTAAATGTGCGTCAAAATTTAATTGATTATTAAATAACTCTTCATTTTTCTTTCCATTAAAATATAAAAGATAAGCTTCTTTAGCTACTTGAAAACCGTTTTTTTTAAATAACCACTGATACATTTCTAATTGTCTCTTATAAGCTTTTGCATAGTCGTATTTATTAAAAGTCTCAGACCAATCAAAATTATTTCTAGATGTTGCTTTTACATCAACGATAAGAAGATCACCATTTTTTTTCTGCCAAATATCATCCACAGCCCCACCAAAATCATAGTTATTTTCAATTGACTTATATCTTATCCCTTCAAAATTACTTCTCCAACGTTCTAAATCTTTGTGTTTAAAAGGAACAGCATCAATATCATATTCAATAAATAAAGGGTGCGGCTCCTGAATTTTCCTGTAGTAATCAAACTCATTTTTACACAAATTATCTACAGCGATATTTAAAGTAAATGGCAATGATGGTGGTTTGATTTTATATTTTTTGTCAAGCACACAGCATCTTGGACAACTAAGATATTTTTCAACAGTAGATCTACTTAATTTAATAATTTCGCTCATACGAATTAAAACAAATTATAACTGGGTTCTTAAAGTCCTTTTATTCCCACTCTATAGTTCCAGGAGGTTTACTTGTAATATCATAAACAACTCTATTAACTGAAACCACCTCATTTACGATTCTATTGGCAATCCTCTCCAAAATCTGAAAAGGAATTTTTGACCAATCTGCTGTCATACCATCTTCACTAGATACACATCGTAAAACTATTGGCCATGCATAGGTCCTTTTATCACCCATAACTCCTACAGTTTTTACAGGCAACAATACTGCAAAAGCTTGCCAAATATCATTGTAAAGACCTGCTTTTTTTATTTCGTCCCTTACTATCCAGTCTGCATCTCTTAGACAATCAAGTTTTTCATTATTCACCTCTCCCAAAATTCTTATCGCTAAACCTGGACCTGGAAATGGATGCCTTTTTATAATTTCATCCGGCAAACCTAGAGCAGCTCCTAATTTTCGGACTTCATCTTTAAAAAGTTTTCTTAATGGCTCAACCAATTTAAATTGTAAATCTTTTGGTAATCCACCTACATTGTGATGACTCTTTATTTTTACAGCTATTCTTTCACCAGTCTTAGGATCGATATTAGTACCAGCACTTTCAATAACATCAGGATAAAGAGTACCTTGAGCTAGGTACTGAAAAGGTCCCAATCTATTACTTTCTTCTTCAAATACTCTAATAAATTCTTCCCCAATAATTTTCCTTTTTTGTTCTGGATCAGTAATACCATTTAATTTGGCAATAAACCTTTCCCTTGCATTAATATACTCAACCTTTATATGAAATTTCTTATCAAAAAAATTCATTAAAAATTCTGGTTCACCTTTTCTCATAAAACCTTGGTCTATAAACATGCATGTCAGCTGATTTCCAATTGCTTTATTGAGAAGAAAAGCAAGAGTTGAAGAATCAACTCCTCCTGACAAGGCAAGCAAAACTTTTTTATTTCCAACTTGCTCCCTTATCCTGGGAATAGTTTCTTCTATATAGGTTTCAGTTGTCCAATCTGGCGCACAACTAGAAATTTTATAAACAAAATTTTTAATTACCGTCATCCCAAACTCTGAATGAATAACTTCAGGATGAAATTGTACACCAAATAATTTATTTTTATCATTTGAAATTGCTGCATGAATTGTGTTCTCAGTATGAGCAATTTTATTAAATCCATCAGGCAAACAATTAATTGAATCGCCATGACTCATCCACATAATAGATTTATCTCTTACATCAGAAAGTAGGTCAGATTCTTGATCTATATTTATTGGTGCTCTACCATATTCAGCTTTTTTAGTTGCTGAAATCACAGATCCTCCAAGTTCTTTGACCATTAATTGCATTCCATAGCATATGCCAAGAATAGGAATTCCTAAATTAAAAATTTTTTCATCACATTTGGGAGCATTGTATTCATATACAGAATTTGGGCCTCCACTCAAAATGATCCCTTTAGGATTAATTTCATTAATATCCTCAATTGAAATACAGTTACTTACTACAAGAGAAAAAACATTGGTTTCTCTAATTCTTCTTGCGATCAATTCAGAATATTGAGATCCGAAATCTAATATCAATATTGAAGGATTTCGCTCTTTTTTTAAAATTGTTTGACTCATGTATAAAAGTTAGCTCAATTTATTTACAAAAGCATAATGAATCAAAAATTAACCTCACTTAAAATATGAAAAATAATTATTACCATTATTTCCAGACCACCTTATTTTCCTTTTTCTATCAAAAATGATTGATGCGATTTCAATATCCGTTTTTACATACCTATTTACATATGCAAAAGAACGCTTTTCAATCGTATTTGATAAATTCATAAATAATTTATTAGCTAAAGATTTATTAAATCTTTCAAGTAGTAATAATCCGTCCTCAAGAGTATTCAACTCAGATAATTTAACTAATATTTCAGTTGGGAACTTTTCTTGAACGGCTAAATTAACAAGAATTTCAATTCTTCCATCAGCTAAATGATTATGTGTATGAAAAATACCACCTGCTAATTTAATTAGTTTTCCATGATAACCAAAAAGAATTACAGTTTTAACTTTTTTTATTGCAGCGTCAACTAATAATGGGCCTATCCAATTACCAATTTTTATAATTGGCAAATCAACATTATAAGTTTTTGCCAAATTTAACCCATTTTCACCAATAACAAAAACAACTTTCCCTTTAAAATCATTTCGAATTAACTTTGATAGCTTAGTTTTAGCCTCTTCTAATTGATCAGGTGAAGCACTCGAATAAGTCTCGGCAGAAGTTCCAATAATAGATAATCCATCAACGATACCAAATGACTTATTACTAGTTCTTTCTGCTAAAAACTCCCCATTTGGAAAAATAATTTCTAATTTCAAGTTAAAACCCTTAGGAATAATATCTAATAAATTTTCATATAAAACTTCTTTTGCAAAATCAGAAATGCATATTTCTGATGTTCCCTCTTTTTTGCCAACACCAGATCCTGCAATAATATTTATTAGATTTGTTTGAACAGGATTATTAAAAGTATTTTTTTCTAAAGAGGTTATTGTCCATATTTCTAAGTTTTGTGTAATATCAAGATCTAAGCCAGACTTGGCAAAGGAAATTGCTAGTGCATGCGAGTCATCTTTAAGTAGACCAACAGAATGAATCTCGATTTTTATTTCTTTTTTTTCGTTAGGTACTTTTATTAGTTCATAATTCTCAAATGGCAGCCCTATTAGTTTTTTTAAAGCTGATCTAGCAGCTCCAGCAACCCACAAAGGTAAAGAAAATCCTTTTTTCAAATCAAGTAATTGAAAAATATATAATGAGAACTAATCTAAGAATGACCTATTTAACAAAAAGTGGCCATACAACAAAAATTATCATTGATGATTCCAGGACCTACACCAGTTCCAGAAAAAGTTTTACAAGCATTAAGTAAGCATCCAATAGGCCATCGTAGTAAAGAATTCCAAGATCTCGTAGAAAGCACTACCAAAAGCTTACAATGGCTTCATCAAACTCAAAATGAAGTTTTAACAATTACTGGTAGTGGTACTGCCGCAATGGAAGCTGGAATAATAAATACCTTAAGTAAAGGAGATAAAGTAATTTGTGGAGAGAATGGTAAATTTGGAGAAAGATGGGTAAAAGTTGCTAAAGAATTTGGCTTAGAAGTCATAAAAATTGATTCAGAATGGGGGACTCCGCTTGACCCAGAAAAATTCAAAAAAGTACTAGAGGAAGATAAACAAAAAGAAATAAAGGCAGTTATTTTGACTCATTCTGAAACTTCAACAGGGGTAATTAATGATCTTGAAACTATAAGTGCATATATTCGCGAACACAACACAGCTTTATCAATTGTTGACTGCGTTACAAGTCTTGGGGCATGTAATGTACCAGTAGATAAATGGGAATTAGATATCGTTGCATCAGGATCACAAAAGGGATATATGATACCTCCAGGGCTTAGTTTTATATCAATGAGCAAAAAAGCATGGGAAGCTGCAGAGAAATCCAATTTACCAAAATTTTATTTAAATTTAAAATCCTACAGAAAGAGTCTTTTAAGCAACAGTAATCCATATACTCCAGCAGTAAATTTAATTTTTGCTTTAGATGAAGCTTTAAAAATGATGAAAGAGGAAGGCTTAAATAACATTTTCCTCAGACACAATAAACATAAATTAGCGATGAGCAATGCTGTAAAAGCTTTAAATTTAAAATTATTTGCTGATGAAAAATATTTAAGCCCATCAATTACTGCAATAAAAACCGAAGGAATAGATGCTGAAGAATTTAGAAAAAAAGTAAAAAATAATTTTGATATTCTTCTTGCTGGTGGTCAAGACCATTTGAAGGGGAAAATATTTAGAGTCGGACATTTAGGATATGTTAATGATAGAGATATAATTACGGTAGTTTCAGCTATAAGTAATACACTTCTTAGCCTCGGTAAAATTACAGCACATCAAGCTGGCGAAGCATTAGTTGTGGTATCTAGATGTCTTGAGGGAAAATAAGTTAAGTTCCAGGCTCTTCAACATTTCCGCCTAATTCAACAATCTTTTTTCTAAGGATTATTGATTTTTTCTCATCCCCCTTAGTTTGAGCTATTGCAAGAGCAAACTCTAATTTTTCAAGCTGATGACCTCCCTCAAAAAAAGAAAGTTTTTTCTTTATTCGGCTTTTATTAGCTCTGTATGAAATTTGCGAAGACATAAAAATTCCTGCTTTAACAAATATTATGCCAACAAAAGGGGACATTATGAGAGGAAAACAAAAAATATTATTTGACTATAAACCCAAGCAATAAAATTTTTCTCTAATATTATGTCCAAACATCTTTCAAATTTATGCCAAACATAAATCTTATCTATTATTTAATTGCAGGGGGGGTTTTTGGAGGTTTAGCTCTAAAAACAGGCATTCCTGCAGCTCCTCTTGCTGGTGCTTTAATAGGAGCAAGCATACTTAGCATTAGTGGAAAAGTTGATTTAGCAGAGTGGCCAAATGGAACAAGAACAATATTAGAAATTGGAATTGGGACAGTTATCGGCACATCATTAACTAAAGACTCTTTAGTTGACCTGCAAAGCTTATGGAAGCCTGCTATTTTAATAACTTTTACTTTAGTTATTACAGGGTTAGCAATAGGATTATGGACAAGCAGATTACTAAATATAGATGTAATTACAACTATTCTGGGGGCTGCACCAGGAGGGATTAGCGGTATGAGTCTCGTTGGATCAGAATATGGAGTAGGCGCTGCAGTGGCAACTCTACATGCAGTTAGGTTAATTACTGTGCTGTTAATTCTTCCCTTAGTTGTGAAATGCTTAAACTTATTTGGAATAATTAAATCTTAAATTTCTATAGACATATTGTTAATAAAAGATATTTTTAGATAGGTGAAAAAAGTTTAATGCAAAGATTCAGGCAAAAAAAAATATTATTATTAACTTTAGGAATTTTCACGCTTTTAACCCATACAACATCAAAAGTAAAAGCAAGTTCATTTGGTGCCGAAATTTTCTGTAATATGCGAGATAGCGGAAATGATCACAGAAGTAGTTGGGAAGCAGCATATACATATATAAAAAAACAAAAAGGTGGATTTTTTAAAGTTTCACCTAAACAAGCAGCATCACAAATTACAGAAACAGTCATAAGAGAACGTGAAAAATATAGTTACTGCATTGAATACTTAAATAATCTGCATCCAGATAGAAAACTTCAGAGAGAATTACAAAAAGAAAAAAAACGAAAGGAAAAAGAAGCTAAAGATAGAGAAAACAAACTGAGAAAATTAGAAGAATCTAATGAAGAATTTTCAGAAGAGACACTTGAAAGATATAGCTACTAACAAAATCTTTTGAAGAGCGATACTTTTAAAAATTTCTAATAAGTTTTTTGTATCTAACAACACTAAATAATATTTTTACTAGCGAATTTGAGATAGAAAATCATTAATCAATATTGACTTTTGATATTTTCAAGCCATTATTTATTTAATTAAATAATCTGAATGCATATTAATGATGCGGTGTTTCTAGAGGATTTATGTCCTAAGTTCAGATTGAGGCAATGGCGAAAGTCAATTCACAGATTTACGGGAAAAAGTTGTATATATTGCGGAAAACCATCCGAATCAATAGATCATGTTTTACCACGAAGCCAAGGGGGCTTAAGCACCACAGAAAACTGTGTGCCTGCATGTCTTTCTTGTAATGGGGATAAATCAGATGCTAATGCTTTGTATTGGTATAGAAAACAAAAATTTTATGATCCCAGAAGAGCAATGGCTATAAGAGCTTGGTTAGAAGGAGATCTAAGATTAGCTATAAGATTATTACAATGGGCAAATCCAAAATTTAAAGAAAATAATCAATATTACGAAAAAGATGAATCAGAATATAAAGCAGCTTGACTACCAGACAATACAAAATTTGCTAGGGTTATATCTGTGGCATATACTTTCCAATTCTTTTGGAGAATCTGGGAATATTAAAATTGTAGATAAAGAAATTAGAACAACAAATAATTTTTGGTAGAATCTAAAGTCAAATTCTCTGATTTCTTTTTTTCTCAATAGAGCATATCTTTTACTATTGCAAAAAGATTGTGATTTTAAATCAGGCCTAACAGCTGTCTTCATCATAAATAATACATATGTACTACTTTAATACCTTATGAATTATTTCGCAAGTTCACTAGGAGAAAAGAATAAATTTTTAATCTTTGGATGTGGATTTAGTGGTAATTTCTTTGCAAAAACTATAAAACAATTTGGGTGTACCACTTTGACAAGTTCGAGATCTGAAAATAAAGATCCAAATAGTTTTATTTTTGACAGTGAAAAAGGTCAGATACCGAATAATAAAATTTTTGATGGAGTCACGCATATTCTTAGTTGCATACCTCCTGACAAAAATGGTAAAGATCCAGTATTAGGTAATCTAAAAAGTAGACTTCAAAGTTTATCCCTTGAATGGATTGGATATTTATCTACTACAGGAGTCTATGGAAACACCAAAGGTGATTGGGTATCTGAAAGTGATGAACCTAACCCTTTTCAAAAAAGAAGTCATAATAGATTAAACTGCGAAAAAGAATGGATTCAATCTGGTTTACCCGTACAAATATTTAGGTTACCCGGGATTTATGGACCAGGAAGATCCACTTTTGAAGCAATCAAAAATCACAAAGTTCGCGTAATCTCTAAAAAAGATCAAGTATTTTCAAGAATTCATGTAGCTGATATAACTAATGCAATTATCTACCTATTACAAAATAAAGATTCTTTGAAATTTCATCAAATTATTAATATTGCAGATGATGAACCTTGTTCTCAAATAGAAGTTTTTCAATATTGTTATGATCTTTTAGGATTGAAAATGCCAAAGCCGAGATTATTTGAAGATGTAAAAAAGGAATTATCACCCATTGCTCAATCTTTTTGGATGGAAAACAGAAGAGTCTCTAATAAACTATTATGCGAAAACCTTGGATATAAACTAATTTATAGAAGCTACAAAGAAGGATTAAAAAATTGCTTTTTGAATAATTGAAAAAAACAACTAAAACTTTTATGAACTTTGGAAATACTAATAATAAACTAAAAATAGTACTAAGCGTCGGAGATGAGTCTGGGGTAGGACCTGAAATAATTCTAAAAGCTCTTTGTTCTAGTGAGATAGAAGAAAATATTGATTTTATATTAGTTGGTTCAAAAAAAAATCTCCAAAATAATTATTTAAGACTTAGATCATTAGGGTTAGAAAATCTAGCAAATCCTAATGATTTACAAATTCATGATGTCGAATTTTCGCCAATTAATGATGAATCTAAGTTGAGTTATGGTAATTCAAGTTTCTATTACCTAAAAAAAGCAATTGAAATTGTCAAAAAAACCCCTAATTCAGCACTTGTAACTGGTCCAATATGCAAGAAATCATGGACATTAGCAGGACATAACTTTTCTGGACAGACAGAAGTATTAGCGAAAGCATGTGGAGTAAAAAATGTTGGCATGTTATTTACAGCAAAATCACCAATCACTGGTTGGAGATTCAACACCTTATTAGCAACAACCCACATAGCACTTTGCGAAATACCAAAGAAGTTAAATGCACAATTAATACATAAAAAACTGGATCTCTTAAGAGAATTTTGTAGTACTTATGTCGAAAACCCCACTTTAAAAGTTGCCGGATTAAACCCCCATGCTGGAGAAGAAGGTATTTTGGGTAACGAAGAAATAAATTGGCTTAATAATGCGGTAATTACATGGAACGAAAAGAATAAAAATGTAAGATTATTTGGTCCTTTGTCGCCAGATAGTTGTTGGAATTCTTCCGCCAAAGCTTGGAGAGAAATAAATGTTGAAAAACATGATGGCATTCTTGCTATGTATCATGATCAAGGTTTAATACCAATGAAGGTTATAGCTCTTAATTACTCGGTTAATACAACAATAGGTTTACCTTTTATAAGAACATCTCCAGACCATGGAACAGGGTTCGATATTGCTGGCAAAGGAATAGCTCAGTGTCAAAGCATGGTTGAGGCTATAAAGACTGCAATCGAAATGACTAAAAATTCAAGACTGTTTAACACGCATTAAAACTTGACCAAATTCAACTGGGGTACCATTTTCAACCAAAATCTCTACTATTTCAGCATTAAATTCAGATTCAATTTCATTCATTAATTTCATAGCTTCCAAAATACAAATAGTTTGACCGACTTTAATATTATTTCCTATTTCAACAAATGGATCTTCTCCAGGCGCTGCAGCTCTGTAAAACGTCCCAACCATAGGAGAAGTAATATCAATAAGATCTGAAAGGGCTGGAGGCGCTACCTGAGGCTCTTCAGGCTCATTTATTATTTGAACATTATCATTTATAGATGTTTGGCTAGCCTTTGTCTGATTTTCAAAAGAATTATTTGAAGCTAAACTATTAGAAAGTCGGTTCTGATCTAATAAGTTGCGTTTAATTTCTAATTTAAAGTCTTCTCCCTCTAGAGAGAATTCTTGGATATCGCTTTTGGAAATTTTTTCTATTAAGCGATTTAAGTCTTCATGATCTAAGTTCATAACAATTAATTTTCACGTCCCAGATAACTATCGTTACGTGTATCAACTTTAATCATTTCTCCTACAGAAATAAATAAAGGAACCATAACTTGAGCACCTGTTTCTAGAATAGCTGGTTTTGTGCCCCCACTAGCAGTGTCGCCTTTAACTCCAGGATCAGTTTCCGTAACTTTTAAAGTAATCGATATAGGAAGTTCAACTTCTAAGACTTTTCCATTATGGAAAATAACATTAACTTCCATTCCCTCTTTCAAATATTTTGAACCTTTACCGATCTGTTCAACAGAAAGTCTTGTCTCTTCAAAACTTGTCATATCCATAAAAACGTAATCCCCAGACTCCACATAAGTGTGTTGCAGGTTAGACTTCTCAAGGATAGCCTGTTGTACTGATTCTCCGGCACGAAAAGTTTTTTCAACCACATTGCCGCTTTGAACTGATTTTAATTTTGTTCGCACGAAAGCAGAACCCTTACCAGGCTTGACATGTAGAAATTCTACAACCCGCCAAACTTGTCCATCTAGTTCGATGGTGGTACCTGTGCGAAAATCGTTACTGGAAATCATTCCTGTATTACATCCCCAAGGATCATAAACCTGCAAGAGTGCTATGCAAAAATTCTTATCAAATCAGAACAAACTTTTCATAAGTGTATTCATCATAATTTTACAATTTTTTGTATTCAAACCTACCCAAGTTCTAGCTGATTTACCTACTGGAAATGCAGTAAAAGATCCTAACGCAATCCTCAGAAACGCACTTCCTATCAAGCAAGTTGAGCTGCAAGAAATTCAACACAAATTGGAAGAAACTAGTGACCTCGTTAGAGGAGGAAGATGGCCAGCCCTTACAAAAACTGTTACAAAATGTCAATCTTTGCTAAAAAAATACCAAAGTCGAATTATCCAAGAATTACCAAATGACAAGCAGAAAATAGCTGAAAAAACATTTTTTGAGCTAAAAGAAAATTTTGATAGCCTGCAAGATTTTGCTAAGTCAAAAGATAAATATTCGTTTATATCAACCCGAAAAGAGGCTTTAGATAAAATAGGAGGATTAGAAGAATATTTCCTTCCTAGTCAATTCCCTTACGATATACCTCATGAGTTTGATAATCTACCCAGATTACTGGGCCGAGCAAAAGTCAATATTAAAACTTCCAAAGGGGATATGAAGGCTATAGTAGATGGATATAACGCTCCCCTTACAGCCGGAGCATTTATAGATTTATCTTCAAAAAATTTCTATAAAGATTTAGCAATTAACAGAGCAGAGGAATTTTTTGTACTGCAAACAGGTGATCCAATTGGCGAAGATATTGGTTATGTAGATCCTGAAACCAACGAAGAACGACATGTACCTCTCGAAATAAGAATTCCTGATGAGAAGGATACTTTTTATAATCAAACATTTGAAGATTTAGCTCTTTACACAGAAACACCGACTTTGCCTTTTGCGACACTTGGCACTTTAGGTTGGTCTCATTCAAACACCGCAGTTGATGATGGCTCATCGCAATTTTTCTTCTTTTTATATGAAGCAGAATTAAATCCAGCTGGTCGTAATTTAATTGATGGAAGAAATGCTGCTTTTGGTTACGTTGTAGATGGGTTTGATGTATTAGAGAACTTAACCAAAGATGACAAAATTATCTCCATTGATGTTTTAGAAGGAATTGAAAACCTTAAATTAAATGCATAAAGAAATATTAGAAGATATAGGAGAAAGAGAATTAATTAATAGGCTTGCAAAATTTATGCCTAAAAATCAAATTAAAGATGATTGCGCTCTAATACAAACTAAAAATAACAATTTGCTTATTAATAATGATTCAATGGTAGAAAATGTCCATTTCAATGACATTATTATTTGCCCTAAAGATCTTGGATGGAAATCAGTTGTCAGCAACATCTCTGACTTACTATCAAGTGGTAGTAAAAAAACTATTGGAATTACAGTAAGTCTGATACTACCTGCTGAAACTGAGTGGATATGGGTTGAAGAATTATATAAAGGAATAAATAAAGCTTTAAAAGAATATGGCGGTATAATTCTTGGAGGAGATTGCTCAATAGGAAATGAAAAAATTATCTCAATTACAGCCTTTGGTATTCAAGGAGAGATTGAATTACGAAGATATGCATGTAAACCAGGAGAAACAATCTTAACCACAGGAATTCATGGTCTGAGCAAACTAGGATTTCTGATTCAAAATAAAACCAGCCTTAATGAAAATATTTCTCTAAAGAAAAGATTAGTAAGAAAGTCTATTGAACATTTTTGTCGCCCTAAAATTTACCCATATTTCCTAAAAAATCTCATAAAAACTCGTTCCAATAAAAAAATAAAGAGAATAGGATGCACTGATAGCAGTGATGGTCTATTTCAAGCAGTTCAAGATTTAGCGATCGCTAGCGAATGTAAAGCAATTATGAATTATGCAAAAATTCCCAAACATAAAGATTGGCCTAAAGGGGATAAATGGGATGAATATTATTTTTTTGGAGGTGAAGATTACGAATTAGTTTTCTCATTGCCCAAAAAATGGGCAAAAAATTTATGTAAATTAGATAAAAATATTAGCGAAATTGGTTATTTTGCGAAAGGTGAACCAGCAATAGAATTTAAAGATAATGATAAAAATAAATTATTGAAAAATAAACCTTTCAGGCATTTCTAGTTATTCCCAGTTTTTAGCTACGATCTCTGCTAAATCAACCACTCTTTGACTGTAACCCCACTCGTTGTCATACCATGCAAGAACCTTAACAAGATTATCTCCAATACACATTGTAAGATCGCTGTCTACAATCGAAGATTCATTAGTACCTGCATAATCACTTGAAACTAATGGCTCATCACCGTACTTAATTATGCCCTTCATTGATTCTAAAGAAGCTTCTTTAAGAGCATTATTTACCTCTTCACTAGTAACAGATTTAGAAGATTCGAAAACGAAATCTACTGCTGAAACGTTAGGGGTAGGCACTCTCATTGCGATTCCTGTCAATTTCCCTTTCATTTCTGGATAAACTAACGCCACTGCTTTAGCAGCTCCTGTAGAGGTTGGGACTATATTTGTAGCGGCGGCCCTAGCCCTTCTTAAATCTCTATGACTATTGTCTAAAATTCTTTGATCTCCAGTATAACTATGGATTGTAGTCATCAAACCCTTATTGATTCCAAAAGTTTGATCTAAAACTTTCACTACTGGAGCTAAGCAGTTTGTTGTACAGCTTGCATTGCTCAAAATATCATAATCTTTATGATTATATTTATCAGCATTAACGCCAACTACATAAGTACCAACACCAGCACCTTTACCAGGAGCAGTTAAAATTACTTTTTTTGCTCCAACTTCTAAATGCTTACTAGCCCCAATATCTGTATTAAATACCCCAGTTGATTCAATTACTAAATCTACGCCCCAATCTTTCCAAGGAAGATTCATTGGATTTCTATCAGAAAAACACTTAATTGTTTTGTTATTGATAACAAAAGTATCATCAGTATATTGAATATCAACACCACCGAGTTGACCAAGAACAGAGTCGTATTTTAGAAGATGAGCATTAGTTTTAGGGTCTGAAGTAACGTTAATACCAACAACTTCAATATTGGTGTAAGCACCCCTACTGAGCCAGCAACGCATAAAGTTTCTACCAATTCTGCCAAAGCCGTTAATTGCAACACGCAAAGTCATAACTAAAAATTTCCGAATGAATATCCTAATTGCCGATCATACTGAATTTTGTGCAATAACGTAAGAATTTTTGAATTGTTAAGCAAATAAGTATAGTTTTGTATTAATTTCGGGAGAAAAATCATTTTTTTTTAAGAAAAAATACCAAAATTTTGGTTAACAGTTATTTTGACTTAAGTAAAAGATAAAAATTGGATAAAAAATTATTACCTAAAAGTCATTTTCACTTTATCGGAATTGGAGGCATTGGAATGTCAGCAATTGCAAAGGGTTTGATGAAAAAAGGTTATTCAGTATCAGGATCTGATTTAATTAAAAACGATGAAACTAATCAACTAGAACAATTAGGTGCAGTAATCTTTACTTCTCAAATTCGACAAAATATTGAATTTGTAACTTCAAAATTTAACAACAAATTAATTAATTTTGTTGTAAGCTCCGCGATCAAGGCAGAAAATGAAGAATTTTCTTACTGTAGAAAAAAAAATTTAACAATAAAACATCGATCAGAGATACTTGCGATGTTAATGCAAACTTACACTGCATTGGCTGTAGCAGGTAGCCATGGAAAAACATCAACAAGTACATTTCTTTCGACACTTCTTGAATTATGTACTCATAATTCTTCTTCAATAACTGGAGGAATAATTCCTATATATAACTCTAATTGTTATTTAGAAAATACTAAATTCTTAGTAGCGGAAGTTGATGAATCTGATGGGACAATAATTAATTACAAATCTGATATTGGAATAATTAATAACATCGATTTTGATCATTGCGATCATTTTTCTGATTTAGATGAAGTTATATCTTCTTTTAAAGACTTCGCTTCAAATTCTAAAAAATTATTACTTAATTTTGATTGTCCAATATCAAGAAATAATTTTAATTCTGATAGTCAGTGGTCAAACACTACACAAAACAAAGTAGCTCATGCTTTAATCCCGACTGAGATATATAAAAGTCATACAATTGGTAAATATTATGAAAATGGAAATTTTATTACTAGTTTAAATATTCCAATTCCAGGATTACACAACTTATCTAATATCACAGCTGCCATAGCAGCTTCAAGAATGATAGGTGTAGATTTTAATAAAATTAAGGAAAATATTAAATACCTTAAACTGCCAAAAAAAAGATTTGAATTCAGGGGCAAAATAGATGATAGGGATTTTTATGATGATTATGCACATCACCCAAAAGAAATAAAAGCAACGATTAAATTAGGAAGATTATTTATTAAACAAGAAAAAAATAAAAAATCTCAAAGACGTAGATTAATCGCGATATTTCAACCCCATAGATATTCTAGAGTCAAGCAATTCAAAGAAGAATTTGCCGAAGAATTATCAAAAGCAGATGTTATTTATGTGACTAGTATTTATGGAGCAGGAGAAGAGAATAAATGTAATATTAATTCGAAAATTATCACTGAACTTATTTATAAAAAGAACAAAAATGTTAGTTACATAAATAATTATCATGAAATTTTGAAAAAGTTTTACGAATTAACCCAAAAAGGAGACTTAATTTTAAATATGGGGGCTGGGGATTGCCATAATTTCTGGTCAATTTTAAGTAAAACAATTAATTAAGATATTTAATTAATTATGAATAAAAAAATTTTTACTGAAAACTGTAATTTAAGTAGTTATACAACTATAAAAGTTGGAGGTGTAGCTGAATATTTTGCTGAACCAAGAAATACTGACGAATTTTCATTTCTAGTAAAATGGGCAAATTTAAATAAGCAAAGATTGCAAATAATTGGTGCAGGTTCAAATCTTTTAATAAATAATATTTTCATAAAAGGTTTAGTTATATGTACAAAAAAAATGAAGACATTAACGATAAATCCATATTCAGGAATCGTTGAAGCAGAAGCAGGTGTTATGCTCCCAACACTATCTAATTCTCTCGCCAAAAATGGATTACAAGGAGGAGAATGGGCTGTCGGGATTCCAGGGACTGTGGGAGGAGCAATTTATATGAATGCTGGTACAGGCAATTTATCATTAGCAAAAAATCTTATTTCTGTGAAAGTTATTAATAACAAGACTCATGAAAAAGTTGAACTTGAAAAAAAAGATATCGATTTTGAGTATAGATTTAGCTCTTTTCAAAGTAGTAATTTAGCAATTATTAGTGCAAAGCTACATTTTGAGCCTAATGGAAATCTAGAACAATTAATTCAAACAACAAAAAATAACCTTAAGTTAAAAACGGAAACGCAACCATATCATCTACCAAGTTTTGGTAGTGTTTTTAAAAATCCCGAAAATAATTATGCAGCGAAATTAATTGATGATATGGGTTTAAAGGGATTTAAAATTGGGGGAGCAGAAATTTCTACAATGCATTCAAATTTTATAATTAACAATTCTGCAGCAAGTTCAAGAGATATTTATGAATTAATAACTATAATTCAACAAAAAATACTACAAAACAAAGGGATTTATCTGCAACCGGAAGTAAGAATGATTGGTTTTGACTATCCTAATTAAAGAAACTTTTTTTTAAAATGGCGGGTTTTGGACTTCCAAATTTTGGACAACTTACAGAAGCTTTTAAAAAGGCTAAACAAATTCAACAAGATGCTCAAAAGTTACAAGATGAACTTGAAAATATGGAGATTGAAGGGAAGAGTGATGATGAAATGGTAAAAGTCTGGATAAGTGGCAACCAAGTTCCTTTAAAAGTAGAAGTTCAAGAAAATATCTTAAATTCAGATAAAGAAAAAATAGAGCAAAATATATTACAAGCTATTCAAAAAGCTCATGAATTATCTACTACCACTATGAAAGAAAGAATGAATGACTTAACTGGCGGATTAAACCTTAATCTTCCTGGTTTTGATAATAGTGACTCTTAGAAGACTCGATCATTTCTTTATAAAAAGAATATCTTTCAAAAGATTTATTTAAATTACAGCCCTCATCATGCAAATGTAAGCAGTCCCGAAATTTACACCTAATTCCCTCATCGATTACTTGTTTATATATTTCCGGGTAGAGATTTGGCAACAACCTAACATCAACCTCTAGAGGTTGCATATTAAAACCAGGTGTGTCCACAATATAACTTTGATTTGATAAAGAAAATAACTCAACATTTCGAGTTGTATTTTTACCTCTCTTAATTTTATTGGAAACTGGAGAAGTAATCTTTTGAAGACCAGGAATTATCATGTTAAGCAAAGTAGTTTTACCAACACCTGATGGGCCCATAAAAATCGAACACTTTTTTTTCTTTAACTGACCTAATAAATCTTCAAAGTGATCAGATTTATGTAAATTTAAAGTAATTGGTTGATAACCCCATTTCTTAAATTTATCAATTAAAAAAGTCTGTTTTTTATCTGATATTAAATCACACTTTGTCAAAACTAATGACACTTCTACCCCTATAGATTCTGCTGATATCAAAAATCTATTAACTTGGGATAAATTTAACTTTGGCTCTTCAACTGAAAAAGTAATGAAAATATTAGAAATATTTGCAACTGATGGTCTATTTAATAAATTTTGTCTTTTTTTTAGACTTGCTATTACTGCCCGTCTGCTTGTTAAATCAATATTATCAATTTCTACTTCATCTCCAACATAAATAAATTGATCTTTGAAATTTATAGACTTTCTTACCTTACATAAAAATCTTTCGCTATTTACCAAATTTTCTTTATTTTTTAAGTCAACAAAGAAAAATTCATTAAATTTTTTCGTAACTAAACCTAAATGTTTACTATTAGTTTTCATTCAGAATTTTTATTTTTAAAAATTTGTCATGTTCTTTGATTTGTTCATACAAACATCCCATCTCTTTTAAATTTTTTAATACCATTTCTTCTGGTTCACCTTTATCTAATTCAACAATAAGTTGTTCATTTTTGGATAACTTCTCTAAAGCCAATTTAATTTTGACTACATTTAAAGGACATGGAACAGATTTCAGATCCAAATACTTTAACGAAGTCATTAAGATTCTTTACCAAATAATTTACTAAATAGTCCACTACTGGAATTGATATTTTTATCTGAATACTGAGAAGCTAAACCCTCTAAAAGATTTCTCTCTTCATCAGTTATACGAGTTGGCAATTTTACCTTTACTAGAACTTCATGATTTCCTCTGGCAACTGGATTACCAAGTCTAGGTACCCCTTTATTCTCAAGGGAAAGAGTTGTATTTGGTTGCGTACCACTAGGAATTTTTAAATTAACTTTGCCATCAACTGTAGTAATTTCAACAGTATCTCCTAAAATTGCCTGTAAATAACTCACAACTATTTCTGAGTAAATAGTAACGCCATCTCTTTTTAATCTCGAATCATTCTTAACCTTGATAAAAACATAAAGATCTCCAGGTGGGCCTCCTTTCAAACCAACATTTCCCTCTCCGGAAACTCTTAATTTAGTACCAGTATCAACTCCTGCAGGAATATTAATTCGTAATTTTTTTCTGACTTGCTTTACGCCATTACCACCGCAACTTGTACATGGATCTGAGATTATTTGACCAGTTCCATTACATGAAGGACATTCAGCTACTTGTGTGAAATTGCCAAATGGTGTTCTCGTAGCTCTTCTAACTTGTCCACTTCCTCCACAAGTTGTGCAAGTTTTTGGTCCGGTTCCTGGTTTAGCACCTGTTCCCCTACAAACTTCACATGTCTCAAGATGAGGAATTGTAATTTCTTTTTGTTGGCCAAATATTGCATCTTTAAAATCAACATTAAGGTCATATCTTAAATCATCTCCTTGTTGAGGACCTCTTCTTTGAGTTCTTCCTCCCTGAGGAGTTTGCCCTCCAAATCCATTAAAAAAGGTTTCAAATAAATCTGCAAACCCACCCATATCGCCCATATCAGGCATTCCAGCAGCACCTCCAAGACCAGCCTCTCCAAACTGATCATATCTAGCTCTAGTTTCAGGATCGGCTAATGCTTCATAAGCTTTACCAATTTCTTTAAATTTATCTTCAGCACCAGGTTCTTTATTAACGTCAGGATGATATTGTCTTGCTAATTTTCTATAAGCCCTTTTTAAGGTATCAGCATCAGCATCTCGTGAAACTCCAAGTATTTGATAAAAATCAGCCATTAAACAACGCTCAAGTAAAAAATTGGAATTTATACATCTTCAGAAGTATTTTCCTCTGAATCAATACCTTCTTCAACTGTATCCTTTTCTACTTCGTCTTGTGAATTTTGTGTGCCAGGGCCCATGGAAACTTTAACCAAAGCGTGTCTCAAAACCTTTCCCTCTAAATGATATCCTCGCTGCAATTCTTCTACAATCAAATCTTCTTTAAACTCTTCACTCGGCTCTCTTAATACAGCTTCATGGAGATTTGGATCAAATTGTTGGCCAACAACTCTCATCGGTGCAACTCCTTGTTGTTTTAAAACTTCTACCAATTGTTTATACAATCCTTGATAACTTCTATGAAGGGCCTGAGCTTCTTCACTTTCTGGTTTTAGTTGTTGTCTTGCTCTTTCAAAATTATCAACGATTGGGAGTATTGCAGTTAAAGTTTTAGAAACAAGTTGGACTTTTAAATCATCCTGATCTCTAGTCTGCCTTTTTCTAAAATTATCAAAATCTGCTGAAATTCTTACATATTGATTTTTTAATGTTTCGTGCTCTTTTTCTAACTGTTCTAACCTTGCATCATTATTGGAGATAGTATTTTTTAATTCTTCGGTATTTATTTCTTCTGTTTTTAGTGAAGATAGTTCATCATTTTCGATTATTTTATCTTCAGCAGATGAACTACTATCAGGGGTATTATCCTGATTAGAAACATCATTTTCTTTAATATCAATATTGTCTGATTGATTTTCAATCATTTTTCTAAAAATTTAATAAAACTATTTTCCAATAAAGTGATGCACAAAACAAGTTGCGGAAGGCCGCACAAACTTTTACTCAGGAACAAATCTTAATGCTAATCCATTATTACAGTATCTTTTGCCTGTAGGAAGTGGCCCATCATTAAAAACATGTCCTTGATGACCTCCGCATCTAGAGCAGTGATATTCGGTTCTTGGAACAATTAACTTAAAATCAACCTTTGTTGCAACTGATCCTTGAATTGGATCCCAAAAACTTGGCCATCCAGTACCACTATCAAACTTTTTATCTGAGAGAAATAGTGGCAAATCACATCCTGCACAGTGAAAAACCCCTTTTCTTTTCTCATTATTTAATTCGCTACTGAAAGCTCTTTCAGTGCCTTCCTCCCTTAAAATATAAAAGGATTCTGGACTTAGCCTGGATTTCCATTCTTCTTTTGATAAATTCCACTCCTCTTTAGAAGCAAGTGAAGAAGCTAAAACTTGCATAGGCTTAAGAAATGTTTTTAGTATTGACATAGTAGGAATTAGAATAAAAGTTCTTCTTGATAAAAATTGATTCATATACTTACTCACATAAAAAGTAATGAGTTCCATACATCCTGATTCTATTAAAAATATTCATAAATTAAGTATTGCTCCAATGATGGATTGTACTGATAAACATTTCAGAATGATAATGAGAAAAATAAGTTCGGAAGCTCTTTTATATACGGAAATGATTGTGGCCAAGAGTTTATTTTATACGGATAAAAAAGAAAAATTTTTAGATTTTAATGATGAAGAACACCCGATATCCATTCAATTTGGTGGCGACGAACCTCAAATCCTTAAAGAGGCTGCACGAATGGCGGAGGATTGGGGTTATGACGAAATAAACTTTAATGTTGGCTGTCCAAGTCCAAGAGTCTGTTCTGGAAATTTTGGCGCTTCACTTATGAAAGATCCTAAGAAAGTAGCGAAATGCATAGAATCCTTAAAAAATAACTGCGACTTACCGGTTACGATTAAACACAGAATAGGTGTAGACGAAGATGATAGTTTGACTAATTTGAATAATTTTGTAAGGTGTGTAGCAAATGCAGGTGCAGACAGATTTACAGTTCATGCAAGAAAAGCAATATTAAAAGGTCTAAATCCAAAACAAAATAGAACAATTCCTCCGCTCAAGTACGATGTGGTAAAAAAATTAAAAAAATTAAATCCAACATTATTAATTGAAATCAATGGGGGTCTTACAAATATCAATGAATCATTAAAAGCCTTAAATGATTTTGATGGTGTAATGATTGGGCGATCAGTATATAAACATCCATTAAGGTGGTCTGAAATTGATCAAAAAATTTATGGAATACATACGAAACCGAAATCTGCCTCAGGCATCATCTTCTCTCTAATTCCATATATAGAAGAGCACTTAGCTAATGGAGGAAAATCTTGGGATATATGTAAACATCTCATAAATTTAATTGAAGGAATTCCTAAAGCAAAAATTTGGAGAAATCAAATTTCAATGAAATCTTTAAAAAAAGAACTAGATATTGAATATCTTCTTAAAATGACAACTAGGCTTCAAGAAATGGGTTACTAGTTTTCTTCTTTTGATGAACTGTTTTCATTGGGAACGCCTCTTTTTCTCCTGCTCCTACCACTTTCATATTCCTCGTTTTCGGAAGAGCTTCCATAACTTCTATCTTCCCAACCTTCTGCTCCTGAAGATTTATTAGTGTAAGAGTTATTAGTCTCAGAATTACCACCACCATAGCCACCGCCACCATAGCCGCCTCGTCCTCCTCTACGAGATCCACCTGAACCTCTTGGCTCAGCTTTATTAATTCTTAATGGCCTACCCATAAGCTCTGTACCTTGCAAACCATCAATAGCTGTTGACTCGATTGCTTCATCTGCCATTTCCACAAATGCGAAACCTCTTTTTCTTCCTGTATCTCTTTCTAAAGGAAGAGAACAATTTAAAACTTCACCAAAAGGGGCAAACAACTGTAAGACATCCTCTCTCTCTGCGCGGAAGGGCAAATTGCCAACAAAAATACTCACTTTAAACTCAACAAATAAAAATTTAACTAATTAAAAAAACTACATGAATGCAGTTCTATAACTTTGCTTTAGTATTCTACTTTAAAGTATACCCTTGTTGTAAAAAATAGTTGAGATTCAAACTAACAATTTTTTTTGCCAATTATTTACTTCCTTTTCTACTTGGCTAAAACCTGTGCCACCTTCACTAGTTCTTGACTTAACAACATTGAATGGTTCAAGATCAAAAAAAACATCCTCATCAAATTCTGGATGGAATTTTTTAAATTCATCAATTCTAAGATCCTTAAATAATATTTTTCTCTCTAAGCAATATTTAACAATTTCACCAACAACTTGATAGGCAGTTCTAAAGGGAACCTTTTTACCAACTAAGTAATCCGCTAAATCAGTAGCATTAGAGTAGTCATTTTCCACTGAAGCAGATAAATTTTTAATGTTAATTTCTATACCTTCGTTAATTAATATAGTCATTGCTTTAATACAAGAAGATATTGTCTCTGCAGTATCAAATATTGGCTCTTTATCCTCTTGATAATCCTTATTATATGCAAGTGGTACTCCTTTAACCATAGTTAACAAAGCTTGAAGATGTCCATAAACTCTACCCGTTTTACCTCTTATCAATTCTGGAACATCAGGATTTTTTTTCTGAGGCATTAAGCTACTACCAGTAGCGCATTTATCTGTTAATTTCGCAAAAGAAAATTCATCAGTTACCCATAAAATTATTTCCTCTGAAAATTTACTCAAATGAGACATTAACAAAGCAGATGCAGAAACAAACTCTATGCAAAAATCTCTATCGCTTACTGCATCAATACTATTTTTATAAATCTTTTCAAAGCCCAGTTCTGAAGCAGTAAAGTTCCTATTGATTTCAATTTTTGTACCTGCTAACGCTGCAGCTCCTAATGGGCAAGTATTCACTCTTGATCTAACTTCTTTAAATCTTTCGCGATCTCTTTGGAGCATTTCTAAATAAGCCAATAAATGATGAGCTAAAGATAATGGTTGTGCTCTTTGCATATGTGTATACCCAGGAATTAAAG